>NZ_SLXV01000092.1 GCF_004341445.1 Baia soyae | reverse complement strand
CAGACCGCAGACAAAGTCTATTTTATAGACAAGGTTTGCGGTCTTTTTTGTCGAATTCTAATTATATAGAATCGACTACATGGAGGGATAGCTTTTGTTATCCAAACAAAGAAAAGACGGGCGAGATAAACAAGAACTTATTGCTTTAGAGCAACTAGTACCTGCGGACCATTTGGTCCGCAAGATCGAAAACAGTATTGACTTCGATTTCATTTATGGACTGGTGGAAGATAAATATTGCTTAAACAATGGTCGACCTAGCGTCGACCCTGTGGTTCTTGTGAAAATAGCATTTATCCAATATTTGTTTGGAATTCGTTCTATGAGGCAAACCATTAGAGAGATAGAAACCAATGTAGCCTATCGCTGGTTTATCGGATATGGCTTAACAGAAAAAATCCCTCACTCTACTACCTTCGGTAAAAATTATGTCCGACGGTTTCAGGGTACAGATGTATTCGAAGAAATATTTTATCGGATTCTGCAAGAGGCTATGAATCTAGGTTTTGTCGACCCAGATGTTATCTTTATTGATTCAACCCATGTCAAGGCAAGCGCAAACAAAAAGAAGTATTCAAAGAAAGTCGTAGAAGCTCAAGCTAAGGATTATCAAGAAAAGCTGTACCAAGAGATTAATCAGGAACGAGCGCAGAACGGAAAAAAGCCTCTAGCTCCTAAAACAGCAGGAATGAAAGAAGTAAAGGAAAATAAGACCGATCCTGAGAGTGGATTATTCATAAAAAATGAACGAGAGTCTATGTTTGCCTACTCCTTTCATACTGGATGTGACCGAAATGGATTTGTTTTAGGAGCCCTTGTAAAACCAAGTAATGTTCATGATAATCAAGTATTTCAACGTTTATACGATAAGATCAAAACTGCTGTTACAAAACCTACAGCAGTTGCAATTGATGCTGGTTATAAAACTCCTTATATTAGCAAGTTATTATTTAATGACGGGGTTCGCCCCGTCATGCCATACACAAGACCTAAGACGAAAGATGGATTCTTTCG
>NZ_SLXV01000091.1 GCF_004341445.1 Baia soyae | reverse complement strand
TGGATTCGTCAGACTTAAGTGAACCGCCTAGTGCGGAACCGCATGCTAGGTGGTGTGAGAGGTCGGGGGTTAATCACCCCCTCCTACTCGATTAAAATAAATCTAAACTGGGAATTTCTTTGCTGACTTCTTTTTTCTCATCCATTCTTCTCGGAATTAGTTAGGAAGTCAAATCTATACAGACTAGGATCTAGTCTCAAACGAAGCTATCCATTAGCATCTGTACTAGACGGCCTGAAAAGATACATCAGATTTGTCCTAAAGTGCCATTCAACTCGATCATAACCTTTTCGTGTAGGAATCCCTTTTAAAGACTCCTCTCTGCTTTCGATTGCGCCTGCGCGATCAATAGTACACACAGATGAGTACCCATCATTAATGGCATCAACAATGTGCTCTCTTGTCTCGGGAAAACAACTCATTGGAATAGATACCTCGTTATATGAACGGTATTTTGAGCTCACTAACCAATTTTCATTATACGTAGCGTAGCCGCTGGAGTAGATGGAGCTGTTACAACTATATTAAAATTTCCTGGACCCGCCGACAAAGTCGAGTTTGCTAATGAAAGTGCAGTAGCTGGAACACTGATGATAGCTCCTGCAGATATTGAGAAAACTTCTGTTGTAGAAAGAGATGGGACTGCTGTCCTGTTAAATCCAAATAAATTGCCGGCTTCACGCAGTCCCAACTGAGGTACTTGCGTAGTTGTCCCAGTGATACCTAGTATATTTGCATTGTACTCGACTAAATAAGTTCCGGCGGTTAGACTCAGTTGACCTGTAACTGAATTATAAGTGATATCTGATCCAATACTTGCATATGGCGCATCAAATATAATAGGATTAGTACCACCTCCTACTACTGTCTGTTGTGTCATTCGGGCCAAAAATAAAGCTGAATTCAAAAAAGCGCCCGTAGGTCCACTTGGTCCCGTAGGTCCCTGAGGTCCAATATCCCCCGAAGGTCCACTTGGTCCCGTTGGTCCTTGAGGTCCGATATCCCCCGAAGGTCCACTTGGTCCCGTAGGTCCCTGAGGTCCA
>NZ_SLXV01000090.1 GCF_004341445.1 Baia soyae | reverse complement strand
AATCGAGTAGGAGGGGGTGATTAACCCCCGACCTCTCACACCACCTAGCATGCGGTTCCGCACTAGGCGGTTCACTTAAGTCTGACGAATCCAATCATATCTTGCCTTTATACTCTTTAGTCCGAGACCTCGCCAATAGGCGAGATCAAGCGTCCTATGGAGGATCGGGCTACAAGCAATACGCCAATATTTCTTACGAGTGTTACCCCATTCATAGGCTTTTTCGTTAGGAATCCCCAACGAGATAAGCCTTTTTACTTTTGTCCTCGGCTTTTTCCATTGCTTCCAAAGGCACATTCTGAGCCTTCTACGAAGCCATTCATCAATCTGTTGAAATGGGGTCGGGGTATCCGCAAGAGAAAAGTAATTCCCCCATCCGACCAAAAATACATTCAATCGTTCAACTCTTTGCTCCATGGTGAATGATTTTGAACGAGAGGTAATTTCTCTGATCTTTTCCTTCGCTCTTTTAATACTCTCCTTGGCAATACGTATTTTAGGTTGGTGGTGATGAGTAAAGCTGAATCCTAGAAACTTTCGTTTCCAGGGCCTATCTACTGCACTTTTCTCTTGATTTACCTTGAGTTTCAATTTCTGTTTAATGAATTCGGTGACGGATTTCTTTACTCTCTCCCCCGCTTTGCGGGTTCTCACGTATATGTTGCAGTCATCGGCATACCGAACGAATCTATGCCCGCGCTTTTCCAGTTCTTTATCTAATACATCTAGCATGATATTAGATAATAATGGGCTTAATGGGCCACCTTGTGGGACGCCTTGTTCATTGGAAACTCGTAAGCCATTAACCATAATTCCAGACTGCAAATACCTACGAATCAGTTTCAATATTTGCTTGTCTGTTATCTTCTTTACAAGTAAGCTCATTAATTTGTCATGGCTCACCTGATCAAAGAACTTCTCAAGGTCTAGATCTATTACCCATCGATAGCCTTCCTCTATATATCCCCTGGCTTCTCTAACTGCGTCATGTCCACGTTTTCCGGGACGGAACCCGTAGCTACAATCTGAAAAACCCGGATCAAATAAAGGTGTTAGAATTTGAGCGATTGCTTGTTGTACGAAACGGTCGAACACAGTAGGTATACCTAATAACCGAACGCCCCCGTTCGGTTTCGGGATTTCGATTCGACGTACGGGCA
>NZ_SLXV01000089.1 GCF_004341445.1 Baia soyae | reverse complement strand
ATCAGGTGTGTTGATTTGCATAATTTTGGGAGTTAGAGCAATGATCTATGACATTCTTCATGAAGGAACTGATAGATCCTCAGTAACCATTCGGTTGGGAGTTGCCCAAGCCACAGCTTGCGCAAGAAAACAATTTTTGAAATGGCAGAAAAGGCTCGACGTGTGTAGCCATACAACCATTGAATTAATGCATAAGCGATAAGGGAAGCGTATAGCTGACCGTATACAGCATTTGGAGTTGTTCCGAACAACCGCTTTACATTCAGATGTTGTTTCATCCAGCGAAAAAACAGCTCGACTTGCCATCGGGCACGATACATTCCAGCAATTGCCTCAGCGCTCACATCATATAGATTCGTAACCACTCGAATCTCATGTCCCTCCAGATCGTGAAAAGTAACTAACCGAAATGGATGGATCGTTCCATTCACTTCCTCGCCCAAACGCGCTATCCAGTCTTCTCTAACATAGGATTCCTTTGTCGGAACAGAGCAGATACGTTCACCACGAGTAACGGCATTTTTCTTTAATCGGATGACAAAGAATTTGTCTTCTCCATGAAGTTTATCCATCCGATCATATTTGGCATACGCACGATCGCAAATATAGATGGCTCTTTTCATAGTGACCAACTGAGATGCCTTCTTTGAATCATGTTGCGACGCAACTGATTCTTCCACACATATAGGAGTCATTGTTTGCACATCAAAGGAAACATGCAACTTCACACCCGCTTTTTCACCGCGGAATTGTGCCCATTTCCAGTTTCCGGCTCCAGTTGTAATGGTAGTCGAATCTACAGCAATGGATGGTGGCAATTCTAGATCTCTACGAAGGCGTCGATTACATCGACTTAGGAATAAGTGAAGTAGTTTTTTGAAAAAAGAGTAGGGGACAGCTGATGCCTTCTTAGAAAATGTCGAATAATTCACTTCTATCAAGTTTTTGCTTGCCCTTAGATGTTCTTCGCTTTCGCGAAAACTGCCCCATTTCTCGATCGCCGATGAGATCCAAACTTTCAATAGCTCGAAAGAATTGAACTTCCTTGCTGTTTCGCGATATCCTTCTTCTTGTAGCAATTTTTCTATTTCATCTGCTGATATCAGGGATTGTAGTGTTTGATAAAGGATGGTAATCTGTTTCATAAGGGACACCTCTCTATGGTTTAGTGGGCACTTTACCATTTCGAAGAAAGGTGTCTTTCTCCTTTTTATCCCATTTTTTGGTTAATCAACACACCTG
>NZ_SLXV01000088.1 GCF_004341445.1 Baia soyae | reverse complement strand
CGGTTTAACCCCCGAAATATTGAGTGGATCTCTCTTATTCTCTGTAAATCGTAGATTTAGATATTATTCATTTAGTGTACTATACATTTACAACGAACGATGAAATTTGCTTTTTAAGAGTAGCCTGAAAAAACTCGTGAGGTGCAAGGTCAAATAATCTACCATGAATCCTACGCTTGTTGTAGAAATCTATGTAATTAATGACCGTCTCGTATGCTTCTTGATAGTTTTTAAATTCATGACGAATCAAACACTCGCGCTCTAAAGCACTGTGAAACGATTCGATATGGGCATTTTTATTGGGCGTTCGAGGTGGAATTCGTTCGTGTTCCAAGTCGTTTGACTCGCAGAAATCTCCGAATAAATGTGAGATAAATTGTGGTCCGTTGTCTGTGCGGAGCACAGGCAATTTCTTCTGTTCATATTGCTGGCGCTTCAGTAAAGCCCTTTGAATGGTCTGAGTTACATGTCTGCTTTCACACGATAGTCCTATATGGTAATCCACGATGCTACGATCGTACACATCAAGTATCGATAACAGAAAGAAAAAGCGCTGTTCACCTGCTACGAAACCATATTTAATATCGATCTCCCATAATTGATTAGAAGCAGTTATGGCACGATTGCAAGCAATCTTTCTTGGAAATGCAGCTTTTATTTTTCGTTGAGGTTGGAGTAAGTTTATTTCCTTACAGAGTCGATATACTTTTTTCTTATTGATAAGAAGACCATATTGTCTCCGAAGTAAAACCGTTAACTTCCGATATCCGTATACTGCTTCTTCACCGGAGGCTAATTCACCCAACCATTCCTGTATTTGAAGATCACTAATCGCTTCATCTTGCTTATTCAAAGAGAATCCAGGGATAGGACGCCCTCCGTTAGATACTCTCTGTTTTTCATGACGATGCTTTTTGCGATAATAATATATTTGCTCGCTTATACCGACTATTTTCAGCACCTTGCGTGCTGTATAGCCCTGCTTAATCCATTTGTCGGCTACTTCCACTTTGTCCGATAAGCAGGGCTCCCCTTTTTTACAAGATCGCGGAGAACCGCGATTTCAAGATCTTTATCTCCCAGTATTTCTTTGAGCTTTACATTCTCTTTTTCTAGATCTAGGAATTCTTTTGAGCTTGGGATGTAGCTTTCTGCTCTCTTTGAGTCGCTTTCTGCATGTTTCCAAGTAGACAATTGAAACTCCTTTTTCCATCTATATATGAGATTCGCCGTAATTTCATATCTTTTGGCAACTTGAACCGCACTACCCATCTCTTGCGCTTCCTGAACAACTTTACTTTTGAA
>NZ_SLXV01000087.1 GCF_004341445.1 Baia soyae | reverse complement strand
AGGGACCAACGGGACCAAGTGGACCAACGGGGGATATCGGACCTCAAGGACCAACGGGACCAAGTGGACCAACGGGGGATATCGGACCTCAGGGACCAAGTGGACCAACGGGGGATATTGGACCTCAGGGACCAACGGGACCAAGTGGGCCTACGGGGGATATCGGACCTCAGGGACCAAGTGGACCAACGGGGGATATTGGACCTCAAGGACCAACGGGACCAAGTGGACCAACGGGGGATATTGGACCTCAGGGACCAACGGGACCAACGGGGGATCCCGCGTTTATACCAGCATACCTAAATGTTTATAGAACCGGAAACCAAACAATAGTAGGAACTACCGGGACTATACTTTTTTCAACTAGAGGGGTTGGAACTCCAAACATGGGATTCACGCCCACTAGCGGTTTCGTTACTGTTACTGATGCTGGAGATTATCTGGTTAGCTTTCAAGTTTTGGTTTTCTACAACAATAGTGGTGCGTCAAGCAGCTCTAGATTTGGTGTAAGCGTTAATGGTGCACCTCCTTCTCAAGATTTTAGTGAATCTGTTGTAGGTTTTACCGGTGGAATAAGCGCTAATTTATATGGGGCTGGTGCATCTATTGTAACGGTTCCCGCATCAGGCACGATAAGTTTACAGTATTTAAACAATTTTGTACCTAGTGGAGCTCTAACGACAAGAGCTTTTATGATCATAAATCGGTTGGGATAGTAAAATGCATTCTCTTTAGAAGCTATTTCAAAAGTCGATTCTGTTGCAAAAAGTGAGGAAAATGAAAAATAGCCAGAAAGACCCCTTATATGAGGGTTTCTAAGCTACCAATTGAAGAGGTTTTGTATGAAATTTCTTCTTCGGAGACAGAAGGACCTAGAGATGGAATCTGTTGTTTTTTGATCATGTACCTGGTTCCAAACTTTTCACCAAGTAATGAAACGACTTGAATCCCATTATGGACCGCATCTTCTCTTTGATAAAATGATGGTCTTGCTTGATTCGGTTATTCAGATATTTTTGTTGCCTGTCAGGCAATTTCTTTTCTTCTTTCAGCTGTTTGATTGCAAGAGGATACGCTTTATTTGGGTGGTGGGATAAATCTGGGGATTTATTGGGAACAAAGCTGAAATAACATGCTAAGATAGTAGTATGAGAAGGTCAATCGAATTGAGAAAGACACGGCTCTCGTTAGAGCAAAGGACATATGGGTCCCATTCTATTTTTATAGGGTGGGACTTTTTTCGTGGTTAAGGTGGTGAGTATGTGGCAAGACGAGGAAAGAAGCTAGATGAGCAAACAAGAGAAGGGATTTTTGCCTACTATGCAGGTA
>NZ_SLXV01000086.1 GCF_004341445.1 Baia soyae | reverse complement strand
TGAAGTGAACCCAAAAAGTTAGACACAAAAGTTTAAATAACCTGCAGGGTATGTGTTCGGTATTGAACTGGACTCATACCTTTTAGTTTTATCTTCAAACGCTTGTGGTTGTAATAGTGAATATAATCTTCTAGTTCCTGTTTAAAATGATCCATACTCTCGAATTCGAGGAGATACAGCAACTCGCTTTTAAGCAAACCAAAGAAGTTTTCCATGACAGCATTATCTAGGCAATTTCCTTTGTGAGACATGCTTTGTGTAATGCCGCATTGCTTCAATGCATATCGGTATTGACTCATCTGATAGTGCCATCCTTGATCTGAATGGAGGAGTGGGGCTTCGCCCTCTCCCAACTGTACGAAAGCTTTGTCTAGCATCTTAGAGACAAGGGAATATACAGGACGCTTTTCCACCTGATAAGCAACAATCTCCCCATTGTATAGGTCAAGAATAGGCGATAAATAGAGCTTTTCACCATTCAGGTGAAATTCAGTTATATCGGTTACCCACTTCTGATTTGGCTTAGTCGCTTGGAAATTACGTGCTAGGATGTTAGGAGCAATCTTTCCAGCATTACCACGATAAGAACGATACTTCTTTATACGTACTAAGCATTTCAAGCCTAGTTCCTTCATGAGACGAAATACCGTTTTATGATTCAATATATAACCTTGATTTCGTAATTCCCATGTAATTCGACGATAGCCATAACGACCTTTATGTTCATGAAAAATCGAAGCGATTTTTCCCCTCATCTCTTTATATTTATCAGGTTTCTTCATCTGTTTGAACCAGTAATAGTAGGTACTACGAGCAATACCTGCAATTTTTAATAGAGCATTTATAGGGTAGTTATGCCTTAATTCATAGATCACTTGGGCTTTGTCTTGTTGGCTAACTTTTCCCTGTCTTGAACTAAGGCATTCAACTTTTTTAGATAGTCATTCTCCATTTCTAAGTGTCTAATTCTCTCTTGTAATGCCTCTTCTGTACTTAATTCCTGATTCTTCTTTGACTTCTTTTTCATGGATGGACGCCCCTTTTTCTTCGATCTAAGAGCGTCTATCCCTTGTGTTTCACACAAGTGTCGCCAAGTCCATACGGTTTGAGGAGAAGGTATGTTGAAAACAGCGGCTGCTCTCCTAATGGACGCTCCCGTTTCGTTTATAAAATTAAGTACATCCATTTTAAACTCAACAGAGTGATTTGCAAATCTTTTCTGTAAAGATTGGTAACCATGTTCTCGATATAGCGATACCCATTTTCCTAAATCATCTTCTCCTACTTGATACTGTTGAGCCACCGTTTTGTATGATCCCATACCGTTTATATAGGCTTTCACAGCTTCTAATTTTGTCTCAA
>NZ_SLXV01000085.1 GCF_004341445.1 Baia soyae | reverse complement strand
AAAAAGTTAGACACGAAGTTTTAAGCAACCCGCAGGGTATGCGTTCGGTATTGAACCGGGCTCATGCCCTTTAGTTTTATCTTCAAGCGTTTGTGGTTGTAATAGTGAATATAATCCTCTAATTCCTGTTTGAAATGATCTATGCTCTCAAATTCGTGGAGATAAAGCAATTCGCTTTTCAATAAACCAAAGAAATTTTCTATGACAGCATTATCTAAGCAATTTCCCTTGCGGGACATACTCTGTGTAACCCCATGTTGCTTCAACGAGTGTTGGTATTCGCGCATCTGATAATGCCATCCCTGATCAGAATGGAGGAGAGGAGCTTCGCCCTCTTCTAACTGCTTAAAGGCTGTGTCCAGCATCTTGGACACAAGAGAGTAGACAGGACGGTTTTCTACCTGATAAGCAATAATCTCTCCATTGTATAGGTCGAGAACAGGGGACAAATAGATCTTTTCACCATGTAGGTGAAATTCAGTTATATCGGTAACCCATTTTTGATTGGGCTTCGTTGCTTGAAAATTACGTGCTAGGATATTAGGGGCAACCTTTCCTACTGTGCCCCTATAAGAACGATATTTCTTTATGCGAACTAAGCATCTCAATCCTAGCTCTTTCATGAGACGGAATACCGTTTTATGATTCAAGGTATAGCCTTGATTTCGTAATTCCCATGTGATTCGACGATAGCCATAACGACCTTTATGTTCATGGAAAATCACTTCGATTTTTTCTTTTAGCTCCTTATATTTATCAGGTATGTTCATCTGGTTGAACCAGTAATAGTAGGTGCTACGAGCAATACCTGCGATTTTTAATAGAGCTTTTATAGAATAGTTGTGCCTTAATTCATAAATTATTTGGGCTTTGTCTTGTTTGCTGACTTCGCTCTGTCTTGAACTAAGGCATTCAACTTTTTTAGATAAGCATTCTCCATTCGTAGGTGCTCATTTTCTGCCCGTAATGTTTCTTCTAAGCTTAATACTTCCTTTTTCTTCGTCTTCTTTTTCAAGGATTGATGCCCCTTTCCCCTTGGTTTAAGAGCGTCAATCCCTTGTGTTTCGTATAAATACCGCCACCTGTGAACTGTACTAGGAGCAGGTATATTAAAAACAGCGGCTGCTCTCCTGTTGGACGCTCCCGTTTCTTTTATGAAATTAAGTACGTCCATTTTAAACTCAACAGAGTGATTTGTATATCTTTTCTGGAAAGCATGGGAACCATGCTCTCGATACAACGATACCCATTTTGTTAGATCACTTTGTTCCATTTGATATTTTTTAGCAATATCTTTATACGACTCGACTCCGTCGAGGTAGGCTCTAGCAGCTTCCAATCTAATCTCTATTGAATACTTAGTCATAGAAAAAGCACCTCCAATTGGT
>NZ_SLXV01000084.1 GCF_004341445.1 Baia soyae | reverse complement strand
ATGTCCGATAAGGCTTATGTGTCGGGTAGGTCAGGTTCCTTTCGGAACCCTTCCCCCCTAAGAACCGTACGTGACAGTTTCCCATCATACGGCTCAAGCCTTTCAAACACTCTTTTAAGAGTGCGGTTTCTCAACAGTTAAATTAAGGTTATGAACCTGCCTGTGGCAGTTTGGATGTAGTAGGACTCTGTTGGCTACTTGATCGGAACCACCGTGTGTTTTCCAGTGAATGTGATGACTATGCCAGCCTGTTAAATGGGTAATCTTCTGTAAGCATATTGGGCAGGTTCCTTTTTGTTCTTTCCAAAGATATAGGAGTTTCTGTTTATGTTTCAGATTTTGTTCCATCTTGATATCAAGACGTTTCTCATAGTACATTTCCCATTGTGGATCGTATGGGTTGGCGTGACTTTTGATTTTGATGTGCCTTTGGATGATGACACTAAATGCATAGAAGAGATATATGTTCTGAAACTTTCCGTATTTATCTTTGGATGCCCCATAGAATACCCAGTTTCTATTTCCTATTGATTTGAAATATCTTTTGGATATCCAATTTCTAGCTTTCTTAGGATGTCTGCGCTTTGCCCATCTCCATAGTGCTTTAAAGACGGCATTGTCTACTCTAGAGAAGATTTCTTTACTAACCACATGTTTGTGATAGTTAGCCCATCCACGAATCATTGGATTAAGTTGTAGAATAAGGTTCTCTGTTGTTGCTTGTTTATTGGTTCTGATAACCTCTCGCACTTTGTCTAGGAAGGCTTTGATGTTTTTCTTAGAAGGCTTAATTAGTAGCTTGCCCTTGTATTTCCGTATGTTTTGCCCTAAGAAGTCGAACCCATCGTTTATATGTGTTATGGAGGTTTTTTCTTCTGAAAGCTCTAAACCACGTTCTTGTAGAAATTCCTTTACAAGAGGTTTTACCTCTTGTTCAAGTATTTCTTTAGAGTTCGCTGTGATAATAAAATCATCCGCATAGCGTATATAGTTTACCTTGTGCATACTGGTTGCTACTCTCTTCTTTGGGAAAGCCTCCTGTAGTACTTTTTCTAGACCATCTAGTGCAAGATTAGCAAGAACAGGGGAACAAATTCCGCCTTGAGGTGTTCCTTGTTCCGTAGGATACAAAGTCTTCTGATCCATGAATCCAGCTTTCAACCATTTTTTGAGGATGGTTTTATCCATTGGAACATTATCTAGTAGCCAAGAATGGCTGATCCTATCAAAGCATGCTTTGATATCCCCCTCCAGAATCCAATGAGCCGAGTTCTTGTTGTTTAGGACTTTGAAGCATTGGCTAATAGCATCAGCAGTAGACCGTTTAGGTCTGAACCCATACGAATTTAAATCCCCTGTCGTTTCGGCAATAGGGTCCATTGCAAGTAAGTGTAGTGCTTGCATGGCTCTGTCTTTTATTGTTGGAATGCCGAGTGGACGTTTTTTACCGTTCTTTTTGGGAATATAAACAC
>NZ_SLXV01000083.1 GCF_004341445.1 Baia soyae | reverse complement strand
AAGCTATCCCTCCATGTAGTCGATTCTATATAATTAGAATTCGACAAAAAAGACCGCAAACCTTGTCTATAAAATAGACTTTGTCTGCGGTCTGACGCTTCCAGATTGCCGTCTGGAAGCGTCAAAAAGTCTATTCCTCAAAATAAATACCGATTTCACCAAATGAAGCCTTGCTCTCGGCCTCCCTAATATAAAAAATCAAGAAACTCTTCCTTCGCTAGGTTCCCAAAGTAATACGAAATATCTACATCACACAGCGCTTCCTCCAGCGAATGACGATCATAACGAATACCGACTAGCTTCTTCTCTAGATCCGAAACATCTCCCACACCAAAGAAATCACCGTAGATCTTACAACTCTCGATCATTGATTTCTCCCCTATTTGTAGGCGAACATCGATTGAACCAATCGGGAAGCGTTTGGAATGTTGGACATTAAATACTGGGGACTCGCCAAAATTCCAATCCCAATTTTGATAACGTTCACAAGATATCTCATTAATTTTCGCCCAATCCTGTTCAGTCAACTTATACTCTGGAATCGGATTCTGCCCTGCAAAGATCGACTCTAATAATCGCTGACGGAATTCTTCAATCGTCATCGATTCAGCTAGATAGTCACGAATATTGGCCACACGACTACGAACCGATTTAATCCCTTTGGATTGGATTTTCTCTTGCTTTACTTGTAGTGCATGAACCAATGGCTCGATATTTACTTGAAACATCAATGTACCGTGGCTAAACATCCTACCCCGTGTTGAAAACTGTGCATTACCTGATATTTTTTTATCATCGACTAATAAATCGTTTCTACCTGATAAAGTAGCTTGTACTCCCATCTGCTGAAGAGCTTGTACGACTGGTTCAGTAAATTTTCTAAAGTTGGCGAAGCTTTTTCCATCATCTTTTGTGATAAAACTAAAGTTTAAATTCCCGAAATCATGATACACAGCCCCTCCACCTGAAAGGCGTCGCACTACATGAATATCGCGATCTCTCACATAATCCACATGAATTTCTTCCACTGTATTTTGATGTTTTCCAATAATAATCGATGGTTCGTTTATATAAAACAATAGATAGGAGTCAGTCAGATCCAAATGTTTTAATGCATACTCCTCAATCGCTAAATTCACTCTTGGGTCATAGATCCCTTGGTTGTCAATAAATAACAATGTAATCCTCCTTAAGTTCAATCCATATTCCTTCAAAAAACGATAGACTCACTTATTTTACATCTAGAAATAGCTAGAAACAAATGATCTTTCGTTTCGTCACTTAGATGGTTTCGAGTCATCTCTTCTATCCTCTATAGATGAAAAAGATGCCTCCAGACCAAGGTCTAGAAGCATCACGAATATCAGCATCAAGTAAATCTATTTATGCAATGTTCCTAGAACGTATTGAAGCTTTTCACCTTCTGCATACAAAATATGGCTAAGACTAAGCTCTTCAAGAGCGATGGAGGCTAGTAAAAGATTAATTGAATCATCTCGAGTAATGGTTATGTTAGGTGTAATATTAGGAATATTATCTTGTGACATATTCTACCTCCTTCTTTCCATAGATTATTAGGGTGTGTCTTAAAACTATTTTCTATCTCACTGAGCCAGTCTAAAAATGGAAGCCAGATATACAAACGCCAAAAAAGAGGTGGCTAACTTG
>NZ_SLXV01000082.1 GCF_004341445.1 Baia soyae | reverse complement strand
TTTCAATTTTGTTTCTAATGAATATTTAGCCATAGAAAAAGCACCTCCAACTGTTGGGTTTTAATTTCGTGTCCAACAATTGGGGTGCAGTTCATAAACCTGTAGGCTTTTTATGCCACCGCTTCCTTGATTGAAGAGAACACAAAGAAACTGCCATCTGCAAAGAGTCTGGAAGATCATCATAATCTGCAAAGGGGAACATTTCTAATTGTTCTAGTAGTAACCTTTGTGATTTGTGAGGTCTAATAACTCCGTGTTCAAATAATGGTTCTAACTGCTCAATACGTTCTTCTTTCTTGCCATGAGAACGGTTAGTTGTAATTGGTTTTAATTTAGTAAAGTATGCCTTTTCTTTAGCCAATTTTTCTTGGAGTTGTCTGTATAGATCAAACTGTGCCTGTACAGTTTCAACTGCAAATTGTTTCGGGTTGTATTCCTTTATTAGTTCAATTACCTTAGTTAAAGCGATATGAGCAGGACACTTTTCAGCCCAAGTATGCAAAATGTATAGTACTCCTGTTTTTCGTTCACGCCCCACAATAACAACTGCATTAAAGTCTGCTCGATTCGACTTACCAAATGCCATATCCCAACTGCCGAAAATTTCAAGGCTTAAATCGTCTAAGTCACCGTAATCCCAAAACATCATATTGCTAGTATTAAATATTTGAGAATCCTCATCAATTGGATTGTTCAAAAACTCGGAAGCAAAAGATTTACTCGTCATACTTGCCTTCTCTAGCATCAGTTGTAAATAAGAGAAACGTGCTTCCCACAAAACCTTTACACCTTTGTCCATTTCTTCCCTGTTCATTTCATAGAAAGCAAGTGCTGTTTCTTTACGATCTGGATTTTCCCTATCTTGCAATATCTCTTGAAACATATCCCATAAATCTAATCGTTCAGGTGGGTTGATAACAGCAGAAAATAATTTTGGTTGGAAATCAGGGCGATTCATAACCTCAAAAAGTAGTCCAGATTGATGAACCGCTGTTCCCATGTATATAAATCCCGTTCGTTGTGGATCTCCTATCGGCATCACCACCGAATTAAACCAATGTAAGTTTTTATCCCGTAAGTCTACTGTATTTGTGTTCCGTTGACTTTCCATATCGTCCATGATAACGAGATCAGGTCTGTAGGAACCATTTCTCTTTCCTCGAAGTTGCTTTCCCATTGATGCTGACTCTACTAGAGTTCCAGCTTTTGTTAGGAACGCTTCTTGATTATCTCTCTCGTTTAATACGCTCTTTGGTGAAAGTAGCTCTCCAAAATCTTCTCTTAGTAATTCATTGAACTTTAGAGTATTAGCCACATATTCAATAAACTTCTTTGACATAGAGTCAGTTTCAGAGATAATCAAAATATATTTTCGCTTTTGGAATACCACTTGATGAAGCGGAAAACAGTTACTCAGATATGCCGACTTTGCTGAACCACGAGGAGAAGCCCAAGCAACCCTTTTATTTACTTCTTCACCAGACACCACATTTAACATACTAGTCAATTCCCTATGAAAATCGGGTGCATCTTCTAAAGAAACACCTGTCGGAACCAGAGGGTCTTCAAAGTTTGGATTCATGTCCGCTGATAGGTATTGGTACATGAAATAAAGTACATCATTCTCAGCCCTCTCAATTCGCTTTAATTGCTTGAGCTTTAGAAGCCACTCTCTTTTCTCTTTCAGGTCTTCAATCTGCATAACTAGTTTGGAATAAATTCGGATTGCCCGTTGGCGTTCATACGGTTCTGTAACTGGACAAAAACCATACTTATCAATGTGATGTGAAATTTTCATACTTCACTTCCTTTCTAAATTCAGTAGATCAATTGACTACTTTGTTACTGTTGTTTATGCTAAACTTTAAGTACTTGGAGGAGGACGAATATAATGAAGGTAGTTCATCCTATACGTGATAAAGAGAAAATTGAACAAATCGAGTAGGAGGGGGTGATTAACCCCCGACCTCTCACACCACCTAGCATGCGGTTCCGCACTAGGCGGTTCACTTAAGTCTGACGAAT
>NZ_SLXV01000081.1 GCF_004341445.1 Baia soyae | reverse complement strand
GATAAAACTAAAGGGCATGAGTCCGGTTCAATACCGAACACATACCCTGCAGATTGCTTAAAACTTCGTGTCTAACTTTTTGGGTTCACTTCATTTTGAGATACCTGCTTTTTGCTATTTTATCTTCAACTACAAAGCTTTGCTTGCTTTTTAAGGTCACGGCGTTCTTTCCAAATCTGCTTCATCTCTTCGTACAAATCATACTGTTGCAAGAACTCATGACGCTCTTTTGCCAATAAGTATTCTTGCTCCAATTGGTTTAACCGCTCTTCCAGTGCATGTAGCTTTTCTTGCATATCTCCAGCACCTCTTATCTTTTATTTTAGAGACGAGATAAACATGATTAAAACCTTATATACCCCATTTACGTAAATCAAAACCAAAAAAAGTACACTTTTTTGAATCCGATTGAAATGAAAAACGGTTATATAGATGGTTATTATTCACACACAATCCATTCTTGCTTTTGATAAAATAGGAACTACAATAAATATAATTATTTAATTGAAAGGAGTTTTTCCTATCTCAGTCAAGAATCATTATATGCCGCCATTTCTGGAAGAATTCCGATCCATGAAACTAGAAATCATGATCCGTGATCTTTCCAAACTCTCACCAGAAGATTTAATGAAAATTCGCGAAGAAATTGATCAATTACTTGATACAGAGACAAAAGAATAAACATACAAAAAACCAGCTTAGCGAAGCATAAAGCTGGTTTCATTGATTCTGTTTATAAAAAGAACGAGATAGGATCGAATCCCGAAACAATCGATACATCTTTAATGCGTCTACCGCTTTATAAAGCTCTGTACCCGCAGAGATCGCTTGCTCTTCGTTCATTCTTATGTAATCATGATTCTTTAATAATAATAAAACTTGCATACATTGTTCTTTACTGCCAAGATATTCAAAAAATAGTCGTTGCAATTCAGCAATCGTAATCGTCGGTTTTTGTCTTCTTTGTTGAAGATCTTTATCTAATTGAGGATAAACAAGAAGTCCCCATAAAATGACAATAGAAGCACGCGCGGAAGCATCCCATTTTTTATGCGGTGGTGAATCCTTGGGAGACTTCTTTGGAAAATTGATTCGTGTTGATAGGAAAGAGCTAATTTCTTTTATAGTTAAAGAATTCATTCTCATTTCCTCCTTTTTCCAAAAAATAAAGTCTATTAATGTGTATCGTCATGAATGCTCCTTTTTATACTACGTAGAAAAATAACTGTCTTTTCTGTTATATTAGTAAATATAGAGTATCCAGATTTTATGGAGAAAGGGGTTCGGAAAATGTATGATCCAAAAAAAGGGAAATATACAGAGGAAGAAAATACCCATATCATAGAGGCTATCAATAAAGGATCTGCCGTGGGTAAACGGGATCGGGATTTATTAAAGCAAATCTCACTGGATTTAAATAGAGGATACGCGGGGATTATGTCTCATGTTCGAAAACTACGTGCAGAAAACCCTAATCGATTTATCCATACTGATGGTGATCCTACCACATTTCGCTTAAACAGCTGGGACGAAGAAGAAGAGAATTTGGTAATCGATACGGTAAATCGTTCTTTGAAAGAAGGGAAATCTCTTTCAACTGCTATTGCTGAATTAGAGTCAAAACTGTCTCGGACTCAAGGTGCCATTTATCAAAGAATCTATACATTACGCCGAAAAAATCCTGAAAAATTCTCATTCATCCCGGAGCAACGTCCTCGCAAACGAAGGCAACTACAAGACTGGCAATTGAATCGTGCTACCATCCAAAAAGCACATCCTTCATTTGAAGAAGCATTAATCTTAAAAACGTTTGAAGATCGATACGGCCTATCTACTCCGGCAACAAAAGATCAATTAGTTCGATTAATGAGACAATATGGGTGCACTCGTGTTTCGATCGCTTTATTGACACTAGAAGAGGACAAAAACTTCCCCAACATCGTGGCAGATTTTTTGTCCAGTCGATTACAACACCGACATTTTCTATAAATCGAGTAGGAGGGGGTGATTAACCCCCGACCTCTCACACCACCTAGCATGCGGTTCCGCACTAGGCGGTTCACTTAAGTCTGACGAATCCAA
>NZ_SLXV01000080.1 GCF_004341445.1 Baia soyae | reverse complement strand
ATAGTGATAGGTAAGCTTTTGAGGTCATCTCCAGCTTTTCCCCCACTCCACACCGTACGTGACGGTTTCCCGTCATACGGCGTTCCATCTAGTATTTCTACTAACCAATAACCTCCAGATTACATTTCTTACGCAGTGAATTTAGTTTATCAAGTTGTCTTTGATTGAGTTTGAATAGGCTTAGGCCTTTCAAAACTTTGTTCTTATCAGTGGCGTGAATCAGTTTATGCACATCCTTATGAACGATCATCAAGTTATTGTACTGATCGTTCCCACCTAATGATCGAGGAATAACGTGATGACAGTGTACCTCTTCCGCGGTGAGAGGCAAACCCGATATTTCACATCGTCCCTTTGCCATGGAATATCTCGATAACCGATTGTCTGTATACTCTACTGACCTGAATTCCGAGATTCTGTTCATCAATCTGGCTACTTCTCTTTGCATGTTGGCATCCAATCTAGAATGAATCTTGGATCGTGCCGACGGCACGAATAAGCTCATTTCAGGGTTAAAGTTTGTTAACCTTTTCATTTGGATGTCCACAATAGGGAAGATCCACACTGAGTCTACTTTCCAAGTCTTATAGTTCATCGAGTAATGTGATGTATATGTGTAACTGACTTGTCCGAATGGCTTCGCTCGTATGAATTTACCTTTTAGTCGTTGATACATATAGCGATTTAATCGATAGGCAATTTTGTGGAAATCAGTAGATACACAAGTAGCATATTGGAAATAATTATGTACTCCCATAATGATCGCATTTAGCTTATATGCTTGTTTTCGATTTCTTTTTTCTGATACTAGCTTAATGGCTCGTTTTATCTGCTCTACGATCCTATCTCTTGCTTTTTCTGCTATATGTGATCGGGCTACGTAGGTACGCCTTTTTCGGATTGCCTTGATTTCAAACCCTAGGAAAGTTGATTTACAGCGCTTAAGATTTACTATCTTTGATTTCTCTAGTGAAATTTCTAGTTTTAAGCGCTTGTTTATAAATCCTTCTATCGCGTAGAACCATCTCTGTGCCTCTTGTTTGAATCTGGTAAACACCTTCGCATCATCCGCATATCGGACGATGAATCCACATTTTAGCTTTGTTTTCTTAAGTCTTCGGTATCCATAGCACCTATGCGTGTACATATGACGTGTGGGGAATGTTTCCCATTGAGAGCTCACCCACTGATCGAGGTCGTTGAGCACCAGATTAGCTAAGAGTGGTGATAAAACCCCACCTTGTGGAGTTCCCTTGTTAGGGACCCCTCCTTTGTCAATAGAAGCGCGAAGGATTTTCCCTATAATAGCTCTGACTTTCAAATCTCGAATTCCCACGTTCCATAACTGTTTCATCAATTGTTTATGATTCACTTCATCAAAGAAACGAGCTATGTCGATATCTACTACGTAGTAGCAGTTTATAGCATTAACGAGAAAGTGGGATCGACTCAAGGCATGATGAGCACTACGCAGTGGGCGAAATCCATAGCTATGTTTATGGAATTTCGCTTCCATAATAGGTTCAAGTATCTGCCGAATGCACTGCTGGATCAGCCGATCCAGCATGGTAGGGATCCCCAGTGGACGTTTCTTTCCGTCAGGCCTTGGTATCCATACCCTTTTCACTGATTGAGGGGAGTATTCCCTCACATTAGATTGTACGAGTGTTACGATCTCCTTCTCTGTGTATTGCTCAAGATGTTTAATCGTAATCCCGTCCGTTCCTGCTGTTTTCGAACCTTTGTTACTCTTGATCATGCGATAGGCAAGCCGGATGTTCGCATCCGAAATAATGAGATGGTATAAACGATGGAACTTATTCCCCTGTTTGCTTCTAGCAAACAATTTATCAAAGACTTCTTGCATCCCGTAATATTCAGCTGCTCGTAAGAATGTGTTCAAGATGGCATGTCTCTTACGAGACAACCCCCAGTTCCTACTCGAAGCTTGAACTTCATCTGTAAGGTTATTTGGTTTTCAAGGTACTAGACTTGGGTCTATCCCTCCACACTGATTAAGTGCTTCATTGGTACTGTGACCCTACTCTCACAAAGACAAATGATGTTACCATCAACCTCCCCGATAACAGTCGTTTGGTTGGGAGTTCTTTGATTTCCACGTTCCACTTTACCTAGCTATCCATTCGATCCTTAGGTAGTGACTATAGACCTGTGAGCTTATAGCATCTTCGCTTGCTATCCCGTCTTTCATAACAACGATTCTTACTCGACGGTAACCCACCCTGCGCAAGGCAG
>NZ_SLXV01000079.1 GCF_004341445.1 Baia soyae | reverse complement strand
ACTGGACCTTCGGGTGCGGACGGCTTAACGGGAGCCACTGGGCCTTCGGGTGCAGACGGCGTGACCGGTGCTACTGGACCTTCGGGTGCGGACGGTGTGACCGGCGACACTGGACCTTCGGGTGCGGACGGTGTGACCGGTGCTACTGGACCTTCGGGTGCGGACGGTGTGACCGGTGCTACTGGACCTTCGGGTGCGGACGGCTTAACAGGGGCCACTGGACCTTCGGGTGCGGACGGTGTGACCGGCGCTACGGGACCTTCGGGTGCGGACGGCTTAACGGGGGCCACTGGACCTTCGGGTGCAGACGGCGTCACTGGCGCTACGGGACCTTCGGGTGCAGACGGTATAACCGGCGCTACGGGACCTTCGGGTGCGGACGGCGTGACCGGCGACACTGGACCTTCGGGTGCGGACGGCGTGACCGGCGCCACTGGACCTTCGGGTGCGGACGGCGTGACCGGCGACACTGGACCTTCGGGTGCGGACGGCGTGACCGGCGCCACTGGGCCTTCGGGTGCGGACGGCGTGACCGGCGACACTGGACCTTCGGGTGCGGACGGTGTGACCGGCGCTACGGGACCTTCGGGTGCGGACGGCTTAACGGGGGCCACTGGACCTTCGGGTGCAGACGGCGTCACTGGCGCTACGGGACCTTCGGGCGCGGACGGTGTGACCGGCGCTACCGGTCCTTCGGGTGCGGACGGCGTGACCGGCGCTACAGGACCTACTGGTGCTACCGGTGCTACTGGACCTTCGGGTGCTGGGGTTTCTGCAGCTTTTGGAGCTTTTATGGGAGACTCTCCCTTAGGTCTAACCGTACCTCCGGGAGGAAGAATAGGATATAATCTAACCGAAAGTACGAATGGTGTAGTATCAAGTGGTTTCTCCGCAACAGGTACTGTATTTACCGTAGGCGACACTGGCGTATATTTGATGATATCCACTATTACAGCTAGTAACTCTAGCATATATGGATGGGAAATAAATGGAACAGAACGAACAAATACCATCGCACCCATAATAGGGGAAACAGGTCCCGGTTCTGTAACAATCATGGATATACTGCAAATTAATGCAGGAGGTACTATCGCTGTTCGAAATGTAGGTAATGCTGGTAATGATGCAATTTTATTCCGTAATCAGGTTGCAGGGCGGACGCCAGCATACTCAAGCATAGCTATTACCAGACTTTTCTAACACCATATAAAAAAAGAACCAAAATCAAAGAAGACATCCAGTATCAACGCAATCAACAAATGCATCACTCTTATCAGATCTGCAGATGAAACTATAATCAAGGAGCATCCTAAACGCTTTAAGAATAGGATTGCTCCTCTTTCTTTTCTTCACGCGTCGCGGGCTCTTTCTATACATAAACAGGATTTAGGCAATACACCAGTACAAGCACGAGGAGTAGAGCATATTTATAATAGGAATATTTTTTTGTAAGGGGGTATAACATGTCTCAAGCAAATATTCCTAATATTTCACCTAATATTTCTATCACAAGAGAAGATGCAATCAATCTGCTACTATCATCGATTGCATTAGAAGAGCTAGGCTTAAGTCATATTATTAATGCCGAGGGAGAAAAACTCCAGTACGTTCTAGGAACTCTTCCCGGGGTGTCCACATCCTTTCAACCCACGATTAGCGATCTACTTACGATTAATAACAGCGTTCGTGACACGATTAATGTAATCGGAAAGAAAGAATGGATTTTAAATGAGAAGTTAGTAAATGTATTAGAAACCGATGTTACGATAGGACCTCAAGGACCTCAAGGACCTGCAGGGACCACTGGATCATCAGGAGGACCTCCTGGACCTTCAGGAAGCCCTGGAGCTATCGGACCTCAAGGACCTCAGGGACCTCAGGGGCCTCAAGGACCTCAAGGGCCTCAGGGACCTCAAGGCAACACGGGAGCTTTTACGACAGGTGATTTCTTATTCGTGGTTCAAGGGAACTCAGGTGTTAGCGGAAGTGTTCCACTCGGTTTCGGAGACACACTAAACTTTATATCCGATACACTGGAAATTAACGTAATCCCCGGTTCCGCCAATGTGTTTTTAGAAGTGCCCACCGGAGCTTCTGGATCTGTTGGAATAATCGTTCAAGACATCCTCAATCAACTCGGTTTAACTTCGGCCGCTTTAACGGGGGCTACGGGAGCTACAGGAGCTAGCATAACGGGGGCTACGGGAGCTACAGGCTTAGACGGCGCCGATGGAGTGACTGGCGCTACGGGACCTTCAGGGGCGGACGGCGTCACTGGCGCTACGGGACCTTCAGGGGCGGACGGCGTCACTGGCGCTACGGGACCTTCAGGGGCGGACGGCGTCACTGGCGCTACGGGACCTTCAGG
>NZ_SLXV01000078.1 GCF_004341445.1 Baia soyae | reverse complement strand
TGGATTCGTCAGACTTAAGTGAACCGCCTAGTGCGGAACCGCATGCTAGGTGGTGTGAGAGGTCGGGGGTTAATCACCCCCTCCTACTCGATTTTACCTTCAAGCGTTTGTGGTTGTAATAATGAATATAATTCACTAACTCCTGTTTAAAATGATCCATACTTTCAAATTCATGGAGATAGAGCAATTCACTCTTTAGTAAACCAAAGAAGTTTTCCATAACAGCATTATCAAGGTTTTATGATTCAGATGATAACCTTATTTTCGTAATTCCCAAGTGATGCGGCGATATCCGTAGCGACCTTTATGCTCATGAAAAATCGAAACGATTTTTCCTTTTACATGCTGTATTTATCTGGTTGATCCATCCGTTTGAGCCAGTAATAATAGGTGCTACGAGCAATGTCTGCAATTTTCAATAGAGTTTTTACAGGATAGTCGTGCCTTAATTCATAAATTATTGGGGCTTTGTCTACTTTTCCCTTTCGTGAATTAAGGCATTCAACTTTTTTAAATAGGCATTCTCCATTCGCAAGTACTCAACAACGCACGGTATCCGTGTTCTTGATACCTTAATACCCACTCTCTTAACATGGTAGGGTCTACTTTATATTGCTTCGTAACATCTTTATATGACTCGACACCATCGAGGTAGGCTTTAACAGCTTCTAATTTGGTTTCTGCTGAATATTTAGCCACAGAAAAAGCACCTCCTCCAGTAAATGCGGAAGACACTGTACGGTATGAATCTGCTATAAAAAGACTCAAGGACGGCGGTGTAGAATTCAAGGTAACAGATTCTGGAGCAATACTAATTAAGATTTACCCTGTTTTTTTCCTATAGCTGAAACAGGTAGTAAATAGGAATTGTCAGACTAGGATTAATGAATGAAAGTTGGGGTATAAAGGTAAATAAAAAATTAGGGGATATGCTGAAAGTGATGACTCTACATAATGGTTTAATCATAAAGCGTGGTCTGGATGCTAAGGATCTGGAAGAGATAAAAAAATTATCTGAGATATGTAATGAATACGAAAAAATAGAGGTCAAACTAAACTGGGAAATGTTGCAAAGTCGTCCGAAAAAGGAAGAGAATGACTTTCTCTATTATGAAAATGGGGTTCTAGTGGGTTTTTTTGGACTGTATGTGTTCAATTCGCGTGAGGCAGAGATTGGGGGCATGGTACTGCCAGATGCTCGTCGCAAAGGAATTTTTCAAACATTGTTGGCACAGGCTATCGAAGAAGTAAAGAGCCGTGGCATCCCTAATCTGTTGTTTGTGGTTGATAACAATGCAAAGTCGGGTCCACTATTTGTTAAGGCACAAGTTGATACCCAATATACATTTTCTGAGTACTGCATGGTTTTGAATGAGGCTAAGCCACAACCAAAACGCTTTGAGGATGTAATCGTCCGAAAAGCAAAGCCTGAAGATGCCAATTTTATTGTCGATTGCATGGAGGTTGCTTTTAAGTTGCCTAAAGGGGATGTTAAGTCCGAAAGATTTTATCAGCCTGATACACGGGCGTTTCTAGTTGTAAAGGGACAGGAAAAAGTGGGTGTTTTATCTGTACAGATCGGCGATGAGGGAGCTTTTATCTTTGGATTTTGTTTACTGCCTGAGTATCAAGGGCAGGGCTATGGGAGGCAAGCTCTTTCAGAGATTGTGCAGACGTTGTTAAAAGAAGGAGAAACGAGGCAGTTTCTAGATGTAGCTTGTGAAAATAAGCGTGCACTAGAGTTGTACCAGGATTGTGGATTTGTGGTAATAGGGAGTAATGATTACTTTGCAAAGCAACTTGGGAGCTATCAAAAAAGCTAGTTTGAGTTTGGATTTAAGGGGTTTGTCAACGTGTTAGAGGAGGCCGGATCTATTTTGTAGATCCGGCCTTTTTGCTAATCCCTATATCGTTTGACAAACGCTAAGAGTCCATGTAAGGACAAATTTGTAACGAGGGTAATCAACATGTAGACGAGTATCCAAAATCCGAGTCCATTTACAAAGCCAACTAGATACAGCAAAGAAAAAAAGATACCTGTGATCCCAGGGCCAAACCACCAGTTATGGAACAGCACGCAGCTTAACATTCCCCATATTACGGCAAGAGTAGGGAAGATGACTGTAATGATAATCATAGGATCTGTATATAGTTGCCAAAGTTCTTGCATAAACCGTTCCCCTTTCATAGAGAACCACAATATAATTATAACAAATTTATGTATTTTCTGATATATTATTCTCTAAACTAAAACCTCCTCTATAATGAGGAGGTCTCAGACCGCAGACAAAGTCTATTTTATAGACAAGGTTTGCGGTCTTTTTTGTCGAATTCTAATTATATAGAATCGACTACATGGAGGGATAGCT
>NZ_SLXV01000077.1 GCF_004341445.1 Baia soyae | reverse complement strand
GAATGCAACATGACGGAAGACTCATGTGTTTAATGATGTCTTCTATCTTTCTTCATTTCTGTATCTAATTTTCAAGGTGCATCATTTCGTTGTTTTGTCCACCGCATCTCGCGGCGACATGTATTAATATAGCATGCTGATAAATAAGAGTCAACACTTATTCTACAATTTTTTTATAGAACAGAAACACGCTATATACGTGTTTCATAATCACATTCAATAAACCGAAAATGCAACATGATCAGTCAAAATTACTCGTAAGCAAAATGGAGTCACAATTCGACTCCAATACAAAATTTTTACACTTCCTATATCTCTAAATCATTATGATTCATCTAATAAGCTATCAAATACAACTTCGTTCCCCAAAAAGGACTCAATCCTTGCCATCCCGCTCTCTTGAATATAAAGAAAGCATTGGGTTATCTCTTTACTTTCTTCTGAATCTAAAACACTTCGTAATGCTTCAGCGGAATGATAGTATGTTTCGATCAGTACACTAACTTCTTCAGACTGAGTGGATACTTGATCTGTAGGAATCAAAGTAGTGAATCGAATATGTTTTACTTCCTCTAAACGTAGGATGCGCTTAATCACCTCATTAGCATAAAAAACTTCAAACTTATTCAAATCCTGAATATGGGAGTAAACTGCTATCGTCTTGTACATAAGTCCACCTACCATCATGAAAAAATAAGAGTATAGAATGATTGCAAAAAGCAAAAGCCCCACTTCTACCACTGTAGTAATATTTGTTCGAGTGTAATCCCTGGGCCAACTGCCAACATCAATGAAAGATCTCCGTGACTAGGTGACTGTTCTCTGATCAGTTCATCCAGAATAAGCAGGACTAAAACAGAGGCTGTATTTCCACTCGTTCGCAGTACTTCCCATGAATGCTTCAGATCTTCATGATCTATATGAAGACTCTTCGCAGCAATTTCTAAGATTTTCTTACCTCCTGCATGAACAATATAGCTAGAAATTTGCTCTGATGTAACACCTTGACCCTCCGTGAATCTCTTCACATTTCCTTCTAGATGCTTGTCCAATAGCAGAGGCAACTTTTGGGATACCCCACCTGTAAACCCACCATCTTTTACTCCAATGTGAACAAGGTCTTTACTATTAGGAATAAGGACACTCTCGGAAGCTATAATAGAAGGCCCTACAAACTCATCTGCTAGTTCATCTCCAACTAATAATGCAGCAGCACCACCATCGCCAAACAGACTTAAATATACTAAGTGAGCTGAAGAAGACTCATCCACTATAAAATTGATGCTAAAAGACTCTATACAACACAATACAACTTTACCTCGAGGATGATTTGCTAATAAATCGTTCGCTCTAGCTAGTCCACCCGCACCTCCGGCGCAACCGAGCCCAAATAACAAAGTACATCTTACATTCACTCGACATTGGATTTCTTGGCATAAGAGACTAAGTATCCCTTGATGAATAACCCCTGAACTCGTGACAAACACAATATGATCAATTTCTTCCGGATGCACATTTACGTCCGCTAGACATTTCAGAATCGATTCCTTACCCATATTTATAAAATACTCTTCGAACTGGCGGTTTTTTTCATCAAAACTTCTCTCTTGCAACTCCCTTTCAAAAGGCACAGCCAAGTAGCGTTGCTCGATCCGTCCATTATCATATACTTGCAAGGCTTTTTCTCGATTCGGAATATGATCTTGAAAACGATTATCTACAAACTCTTTAGCCAACCCTTGTTTCCACAAATAAGGAGGAAATGCTTTACCAATTGAAATAATTTTCCCCATAATCCACCTCATATTTTATGTTTTAAACAAAATTATTTTATCTAAAATATTATAACATTTGTAAGTATAAATACTATTATCTTTTTATTAAATAACCCCGAGAAAATGTATTTAGTTAAGTACATTTACTCAGGGTCGTTATCATAAAGTAGAAATCTAATCATTTCTCAAAGAACGTCTCTATTCCTATGTAGCTCTCAAACTCCGCCAGATCGTGTCCTAGAATAAGTTGAATAACATCCTTCCCAGCTTCTGAGCTCATAAGTTGTTCGAGAGCCTCTGCGGATTCGTAATATGTTTCAAATAGTATTTTGACTGAATCGTCGTTGGGGTCACTTTGTCCGGTTGGAATAAGGGTTGATACTCGAATATTGATCACCCCTGGTAAGCTTAAGATAATGGGAAACACCTTAGTTTGATAATATTCTTCAAACGCATTGGGATCCTTGATATTTTTATAGATTCCAACTGTCTTAAACATCTGGGCCACACCCCTGTTATTTGAATATAAGCATACTAATATCATAAGTGCTAAATTAAGTAGTTGTCCACAGTGCAATATGTTAATACTAATGTGTATCATTCAAAACAAATATGATACATTTTTTATTATAAATGACTTTATTTAACAGCATATATGCTCTTTAACCCACTAATAGATTATTAACGTGAAAAAACTTCCTCTAATTAGGAAGTTTTTTGGTATTCCCTGAAAACTAAAGAGTGAGTAAGAAGCCAAGACCTGAGAGTCTGTATTTCGTTATGCTCGTAAGAGCTCCATAGAAAGGAGGTGATCCATCCCCACCTTCCGGTAGGGATACCTTGTTACGACTTCACCCCAGTCAT
>NZ_SLXV01000076.1 GCF_004341445.1 Baia soyae | reverse complement strand
CCGCGTTGCTTCAACGCGTATCGGTATTGGCTCATCTGGTAATGCCATCCTTGATCTGAATGGAGGAGGGGCGCTTCGCCCTCCGCCAACTGTTCCGACCCCCCTGATGAGGATTAATCAAAAAGAAGTAATCAACTCCGTTCGTTCGAGAAAGGAGATTGAATCAAATGAAAAACTATACAAATATGACAAAAAACTCTGCCATTGTCGATCCTCCTGAGAATTAATACAGGAGGTTTTTTTATTGCAATCCTCTAAAATTAAACCTTATTTGAGAGGCTAACGAATCAAACCAAACATAAAACTCTGCCTTATTTATAACCCTTACCTCCATTTTTCGATAATCTTAACACGATCCTAGGAATAATTAAAACGTACATTGCGTACACTGTGTATACATTATACAATGGAGGTGAGAAGGAGGAGATGTTTATGCAAGCAGCAATGGCGACCGACGTGCGGAAGAATTGGTCAGAATTCTTTGATACGGTTGTTCGTGATAAACCACAAGCCGTGCAGCGTAATCGTGATCTTGCGATGTTTATTGCACTTCCTCATATGAAAGAGATCCTTAAAAGTTATAAACTTACTTTAGAGGTAGAACGAGAAGAGGATGGCTCTTATACTGGCGGTTTGAAAGAAATCGATCTCGTATCGAATGCTCATAGCCTTCAGGACTTAAAAAAGAATCTAGCTCAAGATCTAGTCGAATATGCTCAAAACTATATGGAAGAGTTCAATCTATACTTCCACTCACCTAACCGGCGCAATCACTTTCCTTACGTTTTACATGTGCTTATTCATGACGATCTTACAGAGGTAGAAAAGCTAATCGATGGCAACTTGGAAAGAGCTTAGACGGTACTGCAACGCAGACGGATGGGAACTTTATAAAGATACTGATCACTATTTCTATCGAAAGATCTTACCGGATGGAACGGTTTTACTAACCAAGTCATCTAAAGGAAGTGGGGAAATTCCTAAAGGTCTTTGGAGGCGAATACTAAAACAACAGTTGCAGACAACTCAAGAAGATTTCAATAAAAAGATCTAAAAGCTACACCTCTGTCGTGTAGCTTTTCATGTTACCCTTCATTTTACAATGGGTGTTTTCTTTAGTTCTGGTCAGAAAAACATTTGTTTTAAAGCAAGATGTAAGTATTTCATATCCTATGAACCAACAAACCATTACCATTTCGTTATTTATTAATAAAATATATTATTTAAAAAAGTCACTATACATTTATATTCTACAGTTGTTAAGATAATAGTGATGACAATTTAAAGGGGGAATTTACCGAAATGAGAGCAGGTAGATTTACAGGTTACACGTTAGGCGGTTTCCAGAAGGATGTCACATCAGGGGTAGTTGTTGGGATTGTTGCACTTCCTTTAGCTATGGCATTTGCTATCGCATCAGGAGTAAGACCCGAATACGGAATCTATTCTACTATCATTGCTGGTTTTTTGATTTCATTTTTTGGAGGATCTCGCTATCAAATTGGCGGCCCTACGGGAGCCTTTGTCCCCATCCTCTTTGGTATTGTAATGCAATACGGCTATGAGAATTTGCTAGTTGCTGGATTCCTAGCAGGTATACTCTTGGTTATCATGGGTCTCCTTAAAATCGGTTCATTTATACACTATATTCCACGTCCTGTTACAATCGGTTTTACCGCAGGTATCGCTGTCCTTATTTTTGTAGGACAAATTGCTCCGTTTCTCGGACTACAAAACTTAAAGCCTCAAGAGGAATTTATACTGAAATTCAAAGAAATTCTGGTCAACCTAGGCTCGATTAACTTCTACGCTCTCTTGACCTCAGCTATTTGCTTTGGAATGATTTTTATTTCACTTCGTTTTCTCCCTAAGATTCCATGGGCATTACTGGGGCTCGTCCTATCTACGATCGTACCCACGCTTTTTTTCTCAACTGAAGTAGCTACTATCGGTTCCACTTTTGGCTCCATTCCAACTCACTTTCCATCTTTTCAACTGCCAGATCTATCTTGGACCAAGATCCTCGAATTATTAATTCCCGCATGTATTATCGCTATGCTCGGAGGAGTTGAATCGTTATTATCCGCATTAGTTGCTGATGGGATGACGAATCACAGGCATCATAGTAACCGAGAGTTGATCGGACAAGGCATTGCCAATATGGTTACTCCTTTATTTGGGGGAATTCCTGCTACTGGAGCCATTGCACGTACAGCTACTAATATCAAAAGTGGAGCGGTTTCTCCCTTATCCGGCATGATCCATAGTTTATTTGTACTCGTTGTACTGGTCTCCCTCTTCTCCTATGCCTCTCACATTCCCTTGGCTAGCATGGCGCCGATTCTGATGGTGGTAGCTTGGAATATGAGTGAACGTAAGGAGTTTCTTCATGTTTTAAGAAGCAAAACAGAAGACTCCTGGGTCTTGTTATCTACTTTTCTTCTTACTGTAATCTTTGATCTAGTTGTCGGTGTATTGACAGGTCTAGCACTATCCTTCCTTTTATTTACGATTCGAATGAGTAAAGAGTTTCGGGTTAGAAAGTTGCATCTAAAAAGCCCACATCATGAGCAAAACCAACAAAACTTGGTTAGTTATTCAGGGTCAAACGTACAGGTTTGTCTTTTAAATGGTCCCATCTTTTTTGGAACAGCCAAACAGCTACACCAACTACTCAAAACCCAAGAAAACGGAATCCTAGTCCTTTGTATGGATAAAGTTCCCTATATGGATACAACGGGTGAGCAAATATTCTCCCACCTGTTTAGCCATATTCATAAAAAAGGGAACAAGTTAATTATCACAGGCATTCAACAACAGCCCAAAGAAGTAATCCAGAAAATTTGTCATTTGAACAAAATTAATGAAAATGAATTCTTTAGTACTGGAATGCAAAAGGAACTGGATAGTCATATTGATTTAAATCACCTATGGAAATGTGCTCAAAAAAGCCACTAATCTCTCTTCCTGACAAATAATCACCACCCTTAGGATAAGCGGTGGTGATTATTACAGACCGCAGACAAAGTCTATTTTATAGACAAGGTTTGCGGTCTTTTTTGTCGAATTCTAATTATATAGAATCGACTACATGGAGGGATAGCTTT
>NZ_SLXV01000075.1 GCF_004341445.1 Baia soyae | reverse complement strand
GGAAGAGTAGGACGTCGCCAGGCATACATAATAAAGAAAGCACTCAGCTTATAGTTGGGTGCTTTCTTTATTATGTAAAGAACGATATACATAGGTTTTTATACAAGCGTATTTCATGGTATTGAATAAAGTAATGAGAATGAAAATAGTTTGTTGTTTCTGTGTAGCTTAGTATAGATTTTCAATCTAATAAGGGGGATGGAGATGTCTATACGCGTAAGAAGAACTGGATCTTATCGGCTTTCAAACCTTAAACAATCAATTTCCATTAAAGCTCTTCGAATCTATATTAAACACATAGAACAACAAAACAGACTATTTGATAAAAATGGAGACCATGCTAATCGAAATCATTTTATGAAGAAAGTAATAGGCCAAAAGAATCAGGGTGTTGCTGCCTATAAGATTTCCATTTCTTTCCGTAAACATGAGATAAAAGAATATAAATTCCATGTCAAAAAGATTGTTCGAGAGATGATGGATAAGTACGAACAAAAAAATAAGACTCAACTAGATTGGATCGGGGCTTTCAGTGAGGGCAAACATCTTTGCTGTAACATTGTAATACGAGGAAGAAATCAATCAGATAAGCCTGTTTCTATAAAAAAGAAGAATATAGAACAGATGGAATATGATGCTAAACAAGCGAAAGAGAGTCTCTATCAAAACAAACGAATCTTGTTTGTAAATACTGGCATAGTGTTTCCGTATTTGCCGATAGAACAATCCATTACTAAGACTTTGGATATAATTACTCCTCATAGCCTTGCTATCAATCAAGGTGATGATGTATTACAAGTTGTTCATGAGTTTAAGCCAGATTTGGTCATCGTATTACTCGGCCATAACGGGTATCTTGCCCAGAAAATTTCTTTGATTCGTAATTTAGGGATTAAAACAGCTTTATGGGCTACCGATGATCCGTACTTTATAGATGTCTCAAAAGAAGTTGCAGCCTATTACGATTATGTATTTACCATAGATACAGGTTGTATTGGGTTTTATCGAAATATAGGATGTCAAAATGTTTTTCATCTTCCGTTGGCCACGGATCCTGAGGTTTTCCGACCCATGGATGTAACCTCTTCTTATCGTTCTGATATCTGTTTTGTAGGATCTTTATATGGAGCACGCCGCACTGCTTTTTTTAATTCCATTTCGTCCTATCTTCTTACCAAGAATGTACTCTTAGTAGGATTATATTGGGATCAAATTCAAAATTACTCTTTATTGCAGGATAAGATCCGACTTGGATGGACACCAGGTGAAGAAGCCGCTCGCTATTATAATGGAGCCAAAATTGTAATCAATCTCCATCGGGAGCATAATGAAAACTTAAACCATTTTCAAGTACCTGCTTTGTCGATCAACAATCGTACATTTGAAATCGCTAGTTGTGGATCTTTTCAATTAACAGATATTAGACCTGATTTAAATGAATTTTATAAACCTGGATTAGAGATAGAAACATTTAAACATCCGGATGATTTTATCAATAAGATAGAGTACTATCTAAAAAATGAGCAAGAGATGAATAAAATTAAGATAAATACACTAAGGAGAACATTGAGAGAAAATACCTATGAAAAGAGGCTAAGGCAGTTATTGGATATATGTTTTTCATGACTCTCTTTATCCGAAGTATCCTAGCGGATGAAGTAGGGTCTTTTTTATAAAAGAATGATTACATAATCGTGAACATAGAATTAGAATGTTTCTAAATAAAATGTGAACGAGGGAGAGGTATGAGTGTTGATTTAACTTTTATTCATTGGCTATATCTACTTATGGTGATTGTAATTGTAGTAAGTATGGTATATCGAAAGGATACAGCCATCATTTGTACAATTGGTATATTTGTTTTGGGTTTAGTCGCCACAGGTGATTTACTACTTGCAACTAGTTCAATCTTCAACTCGTTTCTTTACACGTTTAATCAATTATTAAGCTTGATTTTAGTTATATCGGTGATAGTAGGTATGACTCACGTTCTAAATATCTCAGGTGTAAATAAAATCCTCGTTGCACCATTTTCAAGATTAATTCGAAATTACTCTACAGGTTATTGGATTATCGGTATTACCATTATGGTTTTTTCTTGGTTCTTTTGGCCCTCACCCGCAGTTGCCTTGATAGGAGCATTCTTATTACCAGCTGCCATTCGGGCGGGGTTACCACCTATTGCGGTGGCAATCTCTATGAACCTTTTTGGACACGGAATCGCACTTTCAGGGGACTATTTGATTCAAGGAACACCCAAGCTAACTTCTGAGGCAGCCAATATCCCGATTGCGGATGTGATGCTGGCTAGTGTTCCGTTAGTAATTGTTATGGGTCTGGTAACCACTATAGTATCCTTCTATTTGATTAGAAGAGATATGAAGAATGGGAATATGACATTTACAACAGGTATATCTGATCGTTTATATGTAGATGATCTCCTTCAAAATGAGGGGTCTGGGAAACAGTTATCGAAAGTGATCGGAATAGGATGGTCTATTTGTATCGTGCTCTTATTTTCATTAAATGTATTTGCTTTAATTTATGCAGACCTACAAGGTGATGAGGCAACTGCACTTATTTTAGGAACCTCTATTTTTATTCTCATTATCACAAACCTACTTTTTGATCATAAGAAGGCTTTTACGCAAACAACCGAATACTTGGTAAGTGGGTTCCAGTTTGCGTTTAAAGTATTTACTCCAGTTATCCCAATTGCATCTTTTTTTTATCTGGGAGGATCCTTATTCTTAGATGTGTTTGGAGAAACTCTACCACAAGGATCTCAAGGAATTATTAATGACTTTGGAGTAGCCCTCTCACAATCGGCTATAGTAATTCCAGAAATAGGAGCAATTCTGATAACAGGAATTGGAATCGTCTCTGGTTTGGATGGGTCTGGTTATTCAGGGATTGCTTTGATTGGTCAACTCTCACACATATTTGTTGGGAGTATCGAGTGGGGAGTTGCGACTCTGAGCTCACTTGGACAAATTGTGGCTATATGGATTGGTGGAGGGACGATTGTGCCCTGGGCCATATTACCGGCGGCGGCCATCTGTGGAGTGGATCCGATCGAAGTAGCTAGAAGAAATCTAGTTCCAGTTATGATCGGATTAGTGGTAACTACGTTAGTAGCAATGTTGTTAATAAGATTTCCGATCTTTTCTTAGAGTAACAATGGAGCTTAGGTAAATGAGAGGTACCTAAGCTCCATTATGCAAAATAAAAAGAACTAAGATGAAATATGAAAAAAGATGTTGACGTTTGTATTTTGGACATGTTATATTAATCAACGTTGACATTGCTGATACCCAAAAAACACGCAAGATAAACAAACAAGTATAACATGATTAAAATTACTTGTTGACAAAGTGAATCAGTAATGATAAAATAATATAAGTTTTGTAAATATAGAAATGTGTTCCTTGAAAACTAAAGAGTGAATGAACCAAGACCTGTTAAATTACTTTAAATTGAGCTAATTAAACTCGGAAGTTCGAACGGCTATGCCGTCGAACTAAAGGAATGCTAAGCACGCAGATAACGCGTACTAAACATTCCTTTTAAATGGAGAGTTTGATCCTGGCTCAGGACGAACGCTGGCGGCGTGCCTAATACATGCAAGTCGAGCGAGGAGCTTTTAGCTCCTAGCGGCGAACGG
>NZ_SLXV01000074.1 GCF_004341445.1 Baia soyae | reverse complement strand
ATGGAGAAACCATCGCCATAAACGATATTTGAGTCAATTCACACAAAAACCTCTTCTAAACTTGTTGTTCAGAAGAGGTTTGTCTGCAGTCTGACACCAATCCATTCAGGATTGGTGTTATTTTAATTTCACATATGGTAACCCGGGCGGGGTTGTTAGGATTGTCTAAACACCAACTGGTTCGCAAAACGTTATGGTGTTTAATTCCTTATAAGATAGTTATAAACCAAAATGAAGATTAGGACTACCGAATTAGCTTACAAAAACCTTACACTTTTGTAAGCTAATTGTTTGGAGTCCATACTATATATTTTCCAATGCGAGATGAATACCACCCTATACGCCCGAATATGATGAGTAACACAAATATATTTCTAAATAGGGTGGTATTTTACGTGAAAATGACCGTCATCGCACATTTTTACAATGAAGAATACTTACTTCCATGGTGGTTAATGCATCATACAAAAATATTCGATCATGGGATTTTAATTAATAAGGGATCAACGGATAAATCAGTAGAAATTTGTAAAAAATATGCACCCCATTGGGAGGTTCGTCATTCAGATACGGGCTCATTTTTTGATGTCTTTCAAACTGATCATGAAGTAATGAAAGCAGAGACAGAAGCAATAGGTTGGAAAATGGTTTTAAATATTACCGAATTCCTCTGCTTCGCTGATAAGGATCAATTTTTGCATTCTCTCAGTAGATTAGGCTCACAGATGTATTTCATAGAAGGCATTTTCATGGTTGATCATCCTAATGAACGTCATAAAGAGCTCACTTACGAACGGCCTTTAGTAGAACAAAAATATCATGGATATCTCCTAGAACAACTTAGATGGCATTACATCGGATCCAATACTCGCGGAAGGTTCATTCATTGCCATTCACACGGATCCTACGTTCCTGGACGACATTCTTCTGGACATAGCTCTATTCCATATCCATCTCATGCTTTTATCTTATGGTTTGGATATAGTCCGTGGAACGAAGAAATCATACAAAGAAAATTGCAAATTGGTCCTACACTCGCTCCTCATCCATCGGCAGGAATACATCATCGCGTGGATAGAAATCAATTGGAAACATGGTATACAGAAATATCACAAAGAACAACCGATTTACGGCTAACGAATGAATACAATGGCATGTTTCCACATTTTGGAGGGGTAAAATGAAAGCTGTAATTCTTGCTGGCGGCTATGGAACTCGAATTGGCGAAGAAACACATTTAGTACCCAAACCAATGATTGAAATCGGCGGTAAGCCTATTATTTGGCATATCATGAAACTTTTTAGCCACTATGGTATTACAGAGTTTGTTATTTGCTTGGGATATAAAGGCAATGCCATAAAGGACTTTTTCAAAAATTATCATCTGCATATGTCCAATTTTACAATCGATTTACGTACAAATGAAATCAGTACCGATTTCCCTCAAATTGATCCTTGGAAGGTAACTCTTATCGACACGGGAGAAAATGTCCAGACCGGTGGGCGGGTGAAACGAATCCAACATGCTATTGGAGATGAGCCCTTCTGCCTTACTTACGGAGATGGAGTAAGCAACGTAAATATACAACACCTAATCCAGTTCCATAGAGAGCACGGAAAGCTGGCTACTGTTACTGCCATTCAACCTCCTGGGCGATTTGGTTCACTCATACTGGAAGGAGACAGTGTTTCCGAATTTAAAGAAAAACCTTTAGGAGATGGCGCCTGGATTAATGGAGGTTTTTTCGTGCTAGAACCTCAAATCTTTGACTATATTTCAGGCGATGATTCGATTTGGGAAACAGAATCTTTAGTTCAGCTAGCCGAACAGAAACAATTAAACGCCTATCTTCATAAAGATTTCTGGCACCCCATGGATACAATACGTGACAAGAAAAAATTAATGGAGCTGTGGGAAAGCGGGGAAGCTCCTTGGAAGGTTTGGTGAAATGAGTAACAAGGACTTTTGGAACAAAAAAAAGGTTTTTATTACGGGACATTCTGGATTCAAAGGATCTTGGCTTACATTATGGCTAGCTTCACTCGGGGCAGATATCGTGGGATATTCATTAGATCCACCGTCAAGCCCTTATTTATTTGAACAAGCAAATGTAAGAGAAGTGTGCGACTCTCTACATGGAACGATTACGCATTATCCATTCTTGCTACAATCTATGAATACAGCACAGCCTGATATCGTTTTCCATTTGGCAGCCCAACCATTGGTACATACCTCGTATAAACAGCCCCTTTCCACGTTCGAAACAAATGTGATTGGAACTGCCAATGTTTTAGAGGCAGCCAAAAATGTAGCAAGTGTAAAGGTACTCATAAATGTGACAAGTGATAAATGCTATGAGAATGACGGATTAGGTGATTATTCCTTTCAAGAAGGTGACAGATTAGGTGGTTATGATCCTTATAGCGCAAGTAAAGCTTGTGCTGAATTAGTCGCCATCTCTTATCAAAAATCATTTTTACAAGACTCTACACTCCGTTTAGCCTCTGTACGCGCAGGTAATGTGATTGGAGGGGGAGATTGGGGTGAAGGTCGTTTAATACCAAATCTCGCGAGATGTTATATGAACTCAGAAAAACTCTATCTACGAAATCCCCATGCGGTTCGCCCATGGCAGCATGTTCTTGAGCCTCTGCAAGGATATATGCTTTTAGCCGAGAAGTTGTGGGAAGATGAGAAATACTCAGGAGCTTGGAATTTTGGACCCATTAATCAACCTTCTATTACAGTTGAAAAAATAGTCAAAATGACTATGAATCTATGGAAAAAGAAATTAGAAGTCATCTATCCTACCTCCTCTTCATTCTATGAATCACTCATCTTGACACTTGATAGTACGAAAGCACAAGAAGAATTAGGGTGGACTCCTAAGTTATCAACAGAAGAATCAATTGCTTGGACTGTTGAATGGTATCAGAGGTGCATAGCCGGAGAACATCTATCTGCATTTACACATCAGCAAATCAATGCATTTATTACTAAATAAGGAGTCGCTAAAAAGTGAATCATAAAAAATGTCGTTTTTGTCAATCCAGCCTAGAGCACACTTTTTTGGATTTGGGCGTTTCTCCTCTTGCCAACTCATTTGTGAACGCTGAGGGATTAAACAAGATGGAGCCCTTCTATCCCCTTCATACATTTGTCTGTAAAAGCTGCTTACTCGTTCAGTTAAGTGAATTTGAATCTCCACAGAATATCTTTAATGATTATCTTTATTTCAGCTCTTATTCTTCCACTTGGCTACTTCACGCTGAAGCATACGTAGAAATGGCTACTAAGAGGTTTCATTTGACAGAATCATCACAAGTGATTGAAATCGCTAGTAATGATGGGTACTTACTTCAATACTTTCAAAAGAAAAATATCCCTTCCCTTGGCATCGAACCAGCCAAAAATGTAGCAGAAGCAGCTCTTCGAAAAGGAGTAAATACCATATCGGAATTTTTCGGTAATAAGTTAGCGAAAGAATTGTCATCGGAAAACATGCAAGCAGATTTAATTGTCGCAAACAACGTCTTAGCTCATGTACCAAACCTTCATGATTTTGTCGCAGGATTAAAAACATTATTAAAAGCCGATGGAGTGATCACCATTGAGTTTCCTCATCTGTTGCAATTAATCACTCATAAGCAATTCGATACCATTTATCATGAACACTTTTCGTATTTTTCTCTAGTTAGCGTAAAAAGAATTTTAGCACACTATAAACTCCAGATTGTCGATGTGGAAGAACTTTCTACTCATGGAGGATCGTTAAGACTCTTTATTAAACATGAGCACAAAGATCTACGAATAAATACTAGAGTTCAAGACTTGATACAAAAAGAATCCGAACAAGGTCTCGATCAACTAAATAGCTATCTCCAATTTGCAAAACAAATAGAGGCGTTGAAGGTCGATACGTTGAAATTCTTGATTCAAGCAAAAGAGGAAAACAAACAAATTGTCGGATATGGTGCACCAGCTAAAGGCAATACCCTTTTAAACTTTTATGGAATAGGGAAAGAGTTTCTTCCCTATACGGTGGATGCAAGTCCTCACAAACAGGGGCTCTACCTCCCAGGAACTCGAATTCCTATCCAGAATCCAGAGATGCTTAAACAGACCAAACCAGATTATCTCTTAATCCTACCTTGGAACTTAAGAGAAGAAATTGTCGAACAGTGCTCTTTTATTCGTGAGTGGGGAGGAAAATTCTTAGTTATCATCCCAAAGGTTGAAGTAATCGAGTAGATAATAGCTCTTCACTAAAAAGAAACCCTTCTGATTGAATCTATTTAGCCCCCAAATTAAATTTGAGTAATCTCCTTTATCCTGTAGAATGAGTTATATACAATGGAGGAGATTTTTTATGCAAAGAAGACGGT
>NZ_SLXV01000073.1 GCF_004341445.1 Baia soyae | reverse complement strand
CCGTCTTCTTTGCATAAAAAATCTCCTCCATTGTATATAACTCATTCTACAGGATAAAGGAGATTACTCAAATTTAATTTGGGGGCTAAATAGAATTAAGAATGAACGATGTAGTGGTCTAACCAATTTGACCACATTTGTGGAGGTTTATTGCTTGGCCACATTTTTTACCCAACATATCCACTTGACCACACGTTTTATCCTTATTTGACCACGTTTTGACCACATACTACTTATAAATAGAAAGAACTAGATCGAACAGTTGATACGATACCCCCTTGATTTACCAAACTAAAACAAACTCACTCATACTAGAAATAACTATAGGTAACTGTTACACTAAACTTTGTGTTACGTAATGGTGAACTTGTTGTACTTCTTGTTTACTTATAATAAACGTGATTGAAGGTATACCCATGCAAATCGGTAAGAAAATCAAAAATCTAAGATTAAAAAAGGGGCTGACTCAGGAGGAGTTGGGAGAGCGGACGGATTTGTCTAAGGGTTATATCTCTCAGTTAGAACGTGATTTGAGCTCACCTTCGATCGAAACTCTTTTTGCGATCTTGGAGGTTTTAGGCTGTACACCGAAAGAGTTTTTTGATGAGGATGGACAAGAACAGAAGGTCGTTTATACATCAGATGATTGGACGAGCTTTATTGATGAGGATCGGGGTTACCAAATTCAGTGGCTGGTTCCAGAGTCGAATGAGAAGGAAATGGAGCCAATTCTACTCCTTCTAGCAGAGATAGGGGAGTTTAAAGAGTTTGAGCCTTCCTTAGCAGAGACGTTTGCCTTTGTGATTCGCGGGCAGATTATGATCCAAGTTGGCAAGCGGCAGTATATTGCCAAAGAGGGAGAGGCGATTTACTATACTGCCTCAGACAAACATCAGATTATCAATCATCATAAAGGTGAATCGGAAGTTATTTTGGTTGCTACAGAGTCTTACTTGTAAACAGCAACATATTTGGGGAGGTCACAATGGCTGATCAGACTATTATTCGTTTTGAAAATGTGACAAAGCAATATGATCAAGATCCTGCTGTATTAAATGATGTCAGTTTTTCCATTGAACGGGGGAGATTTTACACTCTTCTAGGGCCTTCTGGCTGCGGAAAAACTACCATTTTACGTTTGATCGCAGGGTTTACAGAACCGACAAAAGGTAATATTTATTTTCATGAAAAAGTGATGAATGATGTACCTGCAAATAAAAGACAAGTGAATACGGTATTTCAAGACTATGCGCTGTTTCCTCATCTAAATGTATTTGAAAATGTAGCATTTGGTTTGCGTATTAAGGGTTGTAAAAATGATGAGATCAAACGCAAAGTGCTGGAAGCTCTGCGATTCGTGAACTTGGTTGGATATGAAAATCGTGAAATTAAAGAGATGTCTGGTGGACAGAGACAACGTGTGGCGATTGCACGTGCCATTGTAAATGAGCCAGAGGTGATTTTGCTGGATGAACCACTTTCCGCGTTGGATTTGAAATTACGTACCGAGATGCAATATGAACTTCGGGAGTTACAACGGCGCCTCGGGATTACATTTGTCTTTGTAACTCATGATCAAGAAGAGGCACTTGCGATGTCAGATGAGATTTTCGTGTTAAACGAAGGAAATATAGAGCAAAGTGGAACACCTACAGATATTTATGATGAGCCGATTAACCGCTTTGTTGCTGATTTTATAGGTGAATCCAATATTGTGCCGGGCGTGATGAAAGAGGATTATCTGGTCCAATGCGCGGGGAAGAACTTTGATTGTGTGGATGGTGGATTTAATCGAAATGAGCAAGTGGAGATTGTGATTCGCCCGGAAGATCTAGAAATTACTTTACCGGATCAAGGGAAGCTTCGAATGAAGGTGGATTCACAATTGTTTCGCGGAGTTCATTATGAAATTTGTGGTTATGACCAAGATGGGAATGAGTGGTTGGTTCATAGCACGAAAAAGGCGAATGTGGGGGAAGAAATCGGTTTGTACTTTGATCCAGAAGCGATTCATGTGATGCGACTGGGTGAGACAGAAGAAGAGTTTGATAAGCGTCTCGAAGCGTATAGTGAGGCAACTCATGCAGATTAGAACTAGAAACCTATATCTTATTCCCTACCTCACATGGATTCTATTGTTTGTGGTTGCGCCTATTTTACTGATTGTATATTACTCATTCTTTAATGTAGATGGTCAGTTTACACTTGGGAATTATCAAAAATTTTTTACGCCTGTTTATTTGAAGATGACGTTAAGTTCCTTTTGGTATGCATTGCTCATTACGATTATTTCATTATTGATTGCTTATCCTACTGCTTATTGGCTAACGAAGACCAAACATAAACAATTGTGGCTCCTTCTCATTATTTTACCTTCGTGGATCAATTTATTGTTGAAGGCATACGCTTTTTTAGGGATTTTCGGGACATATGGCCCTACTAATAAATTGCTAGAAAGCTTAGGGATTGGTACACAACAGATCTTATTTACGGATTTTAGCTTTTTATTTGTTTCGGTTTATATTTTTATTCCGTTCATGATTTTGCCAATTTACAATGCTTTGGAAGAGATGAATCATAGTCTCCTAGATGCGGCAAATGATTTAGGGGCTTCTCAGTGGACTACTTTTCGTCGTGTTATTTTCCCGCTAACGCTGGACGGGGTGAAGTCAGGGTGCCAAGCTGTATTTATTCCTGCTCTCTCGTTGTTTATGATTACTCGATTGGTCGCTGGAAACCGGGTTATTACGCTGGGAACAGCCATTGAGCAACATTTCCTTGTCACTCAAGATTGGGGAATGGGAGCTACGATTGCGGTGTTCCTGATTATTGCGATGGCCTTCATTATGATGTTGACGAGAAAACGGAAGTGAGGTGGCAAATATGAAGAAAAAGAATGGCTTGGGCCCTAAAATATACCTAGCAATCGTGTTTGTCATTCTCTATGCTCCGATTTTCTATCTAATGGTGTACTCCTTTAGTAGTGGAGATAAGATGTACAACTTTGAAGGTTTTACTTTGAATCATTATAAGGAAGTATTGCAAGACACAAGGCTTTTAATCATTGTTCTGAATACGCTAGTAATTGCATTGTTATCAGCTGCTCTTTCGACGATACTTGGAGTATGTGGTGCTTTAGCGATTTATTATGTGCGGAAGTTACGGACGCAAAATTCACTCCTTACCCTAAATAATGTATTAATTGTTAGTTCGGATGTGGTAATTGGAGCGTCATTCTTACTTCTTTTTACCATTGTGGGAGTGAAATTAGGCTTTGTATCGGTTTTGCTTTCTCATATTGCATTTAGTGTTCCGATCGTTGTGCTCATGGTGTTACCAAAGTTAAACGAAATGAGCCCCACGTTGATTGATGCAGCCCGGGATTTAGGGGCGAGTCGTTGGGATACATTGAGTAAAGTGATATTGCCGTTTATTACTCCGGGGATTTTTGCTGGGTTTTTCATGGCGTTAACCTATTCGTTAGATGATTTTGCGGTTACGTTCTTTGTCACAGGAAATGGTTTCTCAACCTTGTCTGTTGAGATCTATTCTAGGGCTAGACAAGGAATTTCACTCTCCATTAATGCATTATCTACCCTTATTTTCTTTGCGACCATGATGATGGTGATTGGGTATTATTTCATTGCGAAACGTAACCAACGTGGTGCAGGAATGGGGGTTGGAAAGTGAAGAGATTAACACGGGCTTTTTCTGTCATTTTCTTGATATCTTTCGGTCTTATGTATGTAACCTACTATCTCAATCAAGCAGAGGGTTATGGTGGGAAGAATACGCTAACGGTTTACAACTGGGGCGATTATATTGACGAAGAGCTTCTTGAAAAGTTTGAAGAAGAAACAGGATTGAAAGTGATCTATCAAACATTTGACTCAAACGAAGCGATGATGACAAAGATCGAGCAAGGTGGTACTACATTTGATGTAGCGGTACCCTCTGAGTACGCGATGTCTAAGATGAAAGATGAAAAGTTGTTGTTGCCGATAGATCATAAAAAAATCCCTAATTTGAAGCATATCGAATCCCGTTTTATGAATCTTCCATTTGACCCGCAAAATCAATACTCGATTCCTTATTTTTGGGGAACGGTGGGGATTGTTTATAACAAGGAGAAGTTAAAAGGGAAAGAAATTAAGAGTTGGAATGGTCTGTGGAACCCAGATTTTAAAAATCAGATTCTGTTAGCGGACGGTGCGAGGGAAGTGTTGGGATTCTCTCTAAATAGCCTTCATCATTCTTTAAATGATACCAACGAAGCCCATCTTCAGGCGGCGAAAGCAAAGCTAGATCGGCTTACACCAAACATCAAAGCCATCGTGGGCGATGAAATTAAGATGCTACTGGTGAATGAGGAAGCGGCACTTGGAGTTGTTTGGTCAGGTGATGCTTCGGAGATCATGGGAGAAAACGAAAACCTCGACTATGTAGTACCAGAAGAGGGTTCCAATCTATGGTTTGATAATATGGTGATTCCCAAAACAGCGAAAAACGTAGAGGGAGCTCACAAGTTTATTAACTTCATGCTCGATCCAGAAAATGCAGCGAAAAACGCAGAGTATGTTGGCTATTCGACGCCTAATGCAGAGGCTCTAAAGCTACTTCCGGAAGAGATTTCACAGGATGAGCGCTTTTATCCCCCATTAGAACTGACGAAAAAGCTAGAGGTCTATAAAAATCTGGGAAAGAAAATGTTATCCCATTATAACGAGCTGTTCTTAGAGTTTAAGATGCATAGAAAGTAGGTAAAAAACCAATCCTTGTCCATGTTGCGTGAAGTGAACCCAAAAAGTTAGACACGAAGTTTTAAGCAACCCGCAGGGTATGCGTTCGGTATTGAACCGGGCTCATGCCCTTTAGTTTTATCTT
>NZ_SLXV01000072.1 GCF_004341445.1 Baia soyae | reverse complement strand
TTTCAATTTTGTTTCTAATGAATATTTAGCCATAGAAAAAGCACCTCCAACTGTTGGGTTTTAATTTCGTGTCCAACAATTGGGGTGCAGTTCACATCGGAAAACCGTCTTCTTGAAAACTCTTTTGCAATTCTTGTTCGCAAAGGTACTTTCCTTTACCGTAGTCTCCCCAAAGCTTATTAACCCCGATAGGACTCTCTTCCGTGAGTGGATACTCCTCCGTTTGCTGGTAAACAGCCGCACTACTAATATGAATAAAGTGGCCAACTCTCCCTAAAAGGCACTGAATCGCAAGCCTCGTTTGAAACGGCTCATACGCAGAGGCATCCACCACGATATCAAAGCTTAAACCACTCAAAGCTCGTGCCACTTGATCAGCATCATTTCGATCAGCCCGTAGGTGAATACATCCATCCGGATTAGCACCATTTCCCCGATTTAGCACATAAACCTGATTCCCTCCACGCACGAACCCTTCAGCAATCGCCCTTCCTACAAACACACTTCCCCCAAAGACCAAACACTTCTTCACCGCAAATCTCCTCTCCCCACTCAATCTGGTGATTAACCAAACCAGCAAGTGAAAGTAGACTAGGGGCAATGTGTCTGACCACTGCGATGTTAGTAAGCCTACTTAGCGTAGTCCTTCGAAGCTAGGGCGTTTTGTGGCAATGCCCCCGCGTACTTTGCGAGTTTTGCCACTTGCCCATTGCTACGAAGGACGAAGCGGACTTGCTTTTCCACATCCTCGCAGGCTTACTATTTGAGCTGTGATCAGATACATGCCCCGGGCTTACTCCACACTATTTGTCTAATCAACAAGTCCGCTAACCACCATGCTGATCTTACTTCTTATACACAAACCGACAAACCGCCTCAATATGAGCCGTCTGCGGAAACAGATCCACCGGAATAATATTCTCTAACTCATAACCAGCCTTCAATAATTGCTCACTGTCTTTAGCAAGTGTAGCCGGGTTACAAGATACATAGATGAATCGCGGAACCTTCACCTCGCACAGAGTATCCACCATAACCTGTCCGAGTCCTGCACGCGGTGGATCGACCACGATCACATCCGGTCTCAGCCCTTGGTCAACCCATGAAGGAATCAATTCCTCAGCTTGCCCATAGTGGAATTCGATATTATCGACCTCATTGATTTCCGCATTCTCCCTAGCATCTGCCACTGCTTCTTCAATGCTCTCAATCCCCATCACTTTCTTCGCATCCGCAGCTAACCAAATCCCGATCGTCCCCACGCCACAATAAGCATCGATCACGGTTTCGGTGCCTGTCAGAGAGGCCACTTTCTTTACTTGGTCATATAACACTTCCGTCTGCTGTGGATTTAGTTGATAAAACGCTCTTGCAGATAGATTGAACATATAGTCGCCGAGACGATCTTGTAGCTTCTCTTCTCCCCACAGTACTCGTGTCTCTTCACCAAATACCAACGAAGTATCCTCTGGATTCCAGTTATACACAATGCTGACTAACTCAGGTACCCGCTTACGAATTTCGTCCACAAGCTGTGCCTCTTGTTCCAATTGACGAATCGACGAGACGATCACAAGCTGAACCTCATCCGTACGAAATCCAATCCGCGCAACCAGATGCCGGATGCCTTTGCTACGTTTGCCACCATCCACTACAGGGATCCGTAGGCGCTCCACTACTTTCCGACAACGCTCTAAGATATCGTTTAACTTCGGATGATGCACTTTACATTCACTTGCATCTACCAGATGATTCGAATCAGCCGTATATAACCCCATCACCACTTTTCTTCCTAATTGCTTTACAGGAAGTTGAGCCTTATTGCGATATTTCCACGGGTCTTGCATACGAATCGTTGGCTCAATCGGTATTTCGGTCAATGAAGTATATCGTCTAAATGATTCCTCGATCTGCTCCCGTTTTAATCGGGCTTGGAAACGTTTATGGATATGTTGGATCGTACATCCCCCGCATCGATCATACACGGGGCACTCTGGCTCTACGCGATAAGGACTACGCTTCACCACTTTCATTAGCTCACCATAAGCAAATCGATCCTCAACGTGTCCGATGCGAACTTGAACCTCTTCGCCCGGTATAGCCCCCTCTACAAAAACCACTTTCTTTTGAACGTGTCCGACTCCTTCGCCATTAATTCCTAATTTCCGAATCGGAATCGTAACAACCTGTCCCTCTTCCAAACGGGCCTCCTTCGGTTGCCGATTATCTTTTCTCGTATGCTGTTGTTGCTGTTGTTTTCGAATGATCAATCTCTCCAGTTCTTTTTAAGAAATAAAAACCCTCTCCTATGGATGGAGAAGGTCATAGTACTAATTTCGACTAATCCGGTTACAAAGTACACCTAACCGCTCAACCTCTAACTCTATCATATCACCTGGTTCCAGATAGCGATGTACCTCTGTTCCTAGTTCTAATAAACAACCTGTACCTACTGTTCCCGAGCCAAATACTTCCCCTGGAACGAGTTCACAATCTTGAGAAGCATGAGCGACCATCTCGGAAAAGCTCCAAGTCAAATCGCGCAAATTCCCTTTCGATACCTGCTTTCCGTTAATGCGGGCAACCATTTTCAGATCCCAATGGTCCCCTTTGCGCCGATCCTCTAACGCAGAAAGCGGAACAAAGTAAGGCCCCATCGATGTAGCAAAATCTTTTCCCTTAGCAGGGCCTAACCCCACAGCCATCTCTTTTCGCTGGATATCCCTAGCACTCCAGTCGTTTAAGATCATCAAGCCAGCTATGTGGTCACGTGCATCTTCTACCGCAATATCTTTGCCACGTTTTCCAATCACACATGCCACTTCTAGCTCAAAATCTAAACAAGAGGTATAGTCAGGCTTTTTGATCTTATGATCCATCCCCACCATGGCTCGATGGTTCGAGAAATAAAACACAGGAAGCTCATACCATTCTGGAATCATGCTTAGCCCGCGTTTTTCACGACACGTTTTCACATGTTGCTCAAAACCATAAAAATCCCGGAAACTAACCGGCATGGGCAGCGGAGGTAATAGGAGTAGTTCGTCTGATTCTAAGGCAATTCCTTCTCCCTCTACCTTGCATTTGGAGACGTTAAACGGTGCCATTTTTTGTACGACACTTTCTAAGATCAGAAACTCATTTTTACCTCTTTCTAACAAGGTAAGTAAATCCGTGGGTAGCAAATGCGGAAACACTTCCTGCTGTTCTTGAATCAGCCATTGCTGAGCGAATACCGCATCTACAATCCAATCATCTTGCATAAAGCCTAAGCGAGAACTCCCTACATCATGGGTGTGAATATTTAATTCATCCGCCTTTATCATGTAAGTTACAATTTGCAAAGAAGTTTCCTCCCCTTTTCTAATATCTAGAAACTTCGTCACTTACAGCATATAAATTTTATTAGGCGTTAATGCAAAAGTTGCTTCCAATATTTTCGTCGCAGCATCCGGAGATAAAATTCCTTCAAAGCGCCCCACACACTGACTGGAATTAAAACTTACTAAAAATTGCTTGTCCAACTGCAAACAAACCGTAGCCAATCGTGTGATAACTGCAACGCGATGCTTCACTAAGTATGCTTGATTCGCTTCTTCCTGACCCGGAAAAGCCTGAAACAAAAACATAGGTAAACGTTTGGCGATTGCCTCCGTAATCGTAATGCCACCTGGCTTCGTCACAAGCAAATCAGCCGCCGACATATACAAGTCCACTTGGTCACAATAGCCGAGCAATCGGACTGGCGATGCAAACAAGCGTTTACTAAGTCGCTCTAATAAAGCTGCATTTCTTCCCGTAAACACAACAAATTGAATATCAGAAATCGAGTTCATTTCCATTACCATCTGCTCCATAGGTCCAAGACCCATCCCACCACCCATAACCAGAACAACTGGCTTCGTAGTAGGTAAGTTCAGTTCCTCGCGTGCTTGCTCCCGAGAAATGGATTGATAGTATCTAGGTTGGATCGGAATTCCTGTTTCCATTACCTTACATCCAGATTTCCATGTAAGTTGCTCCATCTGCTGCTCATCTAACAGCTTCTTAGGTACACATAAAACATCCGGCACCTGTACAACCCACATCGGATGGAGCTCATAATCGGTAACCACACCTACTGTGGGAATATCTCGCCATACCGGCGGTAGCAATAAAAGAGAGAATGGGTGCGTAGTCACAATTCGTGTAGGATTAAATTCATTTAATAAGGACAGGACTTTCTTTCGAATTGCGCGCCCCAATTTTTCAATAATTTCACTAGATAATTGCCGTATCACTTTCGATTGATAAGTCCAGTCATAAAGATAATGATAAAAAAATGGAACCTTTGCCAACATCCCATGATAGCCTGATTGCACCAGAGGATGAAGGGACTTAGGAATCAACTGTAATAGGTCAACTGTCTCCGCTTCCACACCCGGCACTTTACTAAATTCCGCTTCCAATGCTTTGGCCGCGGCGTTATGTCCTGTACCAAAGCCCATGGTAAGCAGTAAGACTCGCTCCATATTGGATGACTCCCCCTTAAATATTCTACCCCCATTATACTAGTTTCCACTAAAAAAACTGCTGTTTTTCTTTATTTTTTAAGTTCGCGGTGTTAGCGGTTCTTCGAAAGCGACTCCATGGACATCCGCACTAACTCTTTTACCAGAAGCCCTCCCATCATTCCGCCCATCTTACCAGCATCCTCCGCTCTGAGCCCGCCATTTGATCCTTTCGATTGGTACGGAATATCAAACTGCTTCGCGATCTCCACTTTGAGATCCTCTCGATTTGAAAACGAGGTTCCCAGCTTACGGTTCAACACATCCGTTTGAAGACGATCCATCTCAGGCCTAGCCGATCTTACTAACAAACGTCTTCTTTTACGTGCCATGAATACATTCCTCCTTTTTCCGTTATTGTGTGTCATCTTGAGGATTTTCATGAGTACATAAAAAGCCATTCCTTCAACATTGAAGTGAACCCAAAAAGTTAGACACGAAGTTTTAAGCAACCCGCAGGGTATGCGTTCGGTATTGAACCGGGCTCATGCCCTTTAGTTTTATCT
>NZ_SLXV01000071.1 GCF_004341445.1 Baia soyae | reverse complement strand
AAGATAAAACTAAAGGGCATGAGCCCGGTTCAATACCGAACGCATACCCTGCGGGTTGCTTAAAACTTCGTGTCTAACTTTTTGGGTTCACTTCAAACTCCAGTAATTGGCTTATCTCTTTTTCATTTATTTTTTCGCACACCAGTTGTTATCTCTGCAACTTGACTTGGGTGTTTTTCAATCCATTTTTTGGCCGCTTGATCTGGGGACATGCCGTTTGCAACGTCGAGCATGACTTCTTCCATGTCTCGAGCAGTCCAAAAAAATTGATCGATCAATTTAAATGCTTCTGGTTGATCTTCTTTAAACCCTTTTCGCACGAGCGTGTAGATATTTTCGGGTTCGCCAAAGGTTTTCTTGGGATCATCTAAGTATTTTAAATCATACTTAAGGAACATCCAATGCGGAGTCCAACCCGTGATTACAATGGGTTTTTTCTTCTTGTACGCTCGATCTAATTCTGCTACCATCGCCGCATCAGAGCCTTCTAACAACTTCATTCCCAGATTGTACTGCTTGATTGTCTCCTTCGCGAGCAACATGGTTCCAGAGCCGGGGTCAATCCCGATAATTTTTTGATCAAATTGTTCTTTTTGAGAGGCTAACTCCCCAATCGAATTAATGTTTACATATTTTGGAACAACCAGTCCGATACGGGTCTTTTCCAGATTTACACCTAGATTCTCCAGATCCTTCTTATACCGATCGTAGTATTGGGCACCTGTTGTTGGAAGCCATGCCGCTACCATCGCATCTGCATTTCCAGTTGCGATTGCATCATACATCGGTCCCGCATCGACTCGAATCACTTTTACTTGAAATCCTTCTTTTTCTAAGATGTTTTTGAGCGTATAGGTACTTGCCTCTTCCGATACCCAATTTACATAGATGAGTTTAATCTCATTTCGCTTTACACCACTCTGTGCATAGCTAGTGAACGTCAGTGCTAAAACCGTGAGAATCGCAACAGGAGCTGCCCATTTTCTTGTTTTTGCGAGAAATGGAATCTGTCTCTGCCTATTCCAGGTATCTTCCCTATTTTGATTTAAATTCTGAGTGAGGCGGTCTAGAATGATCGCAATAATGACGATGGCGAGTCCACTTTCAAACCCGATTCCCACTTTTAAACGGGTAATCGATTCTAGAACGACAGCGCCAATCCCTTCGGCACCAATCATACTCGCCGTAACCACCATGGAAAGTGAAAGCATAATCGTCTGATTCACTCCAGCGAGAATCGTCTGCTGTGCAAGCGGGATCTCTACTTTTATAAGCTTCTGCCATGATGTAGCACCAAAGGCTTCGGCCGCTTCTTTTAGGTCAACCGAAACTTGTCGTAATCCTAAGCTGGTAAATCGGATCGTAGGAGGCATCGCAAAAATAACAGAAGCGATGACCCCTGGCACTGTTCCAAGTGAGAAAAAGAAAACTGCTGGAATCAGGTAGACAAAGGCAGGCATGGTCTGCATGAAATCTAAAATAGGCTTTAAAAAAGCTTGTGCCCGATCATTCCGCCCAGACCATATACCTAAGGGAATTCCTATGATAACCGCAATCAGAGTGGAGGTAAGTACTAATGAAAGGGTCTGAGTGCTCTCATCCCAGTAACCTAGATTCCATATGAGCAGTAGTCCAGCGAGAGAAAGGATCGCAGTCCAAATTCGGGTGATCCACAAGATAAAGAAAATTAATATACCAATCGTAGCGAGTGGTGGTAGTACGCTTAAAATTCTAGTGAAAAAGGTAACCGTTGGTTCAATCATATTTTTAATGAGTTGAAAGACTGGATCAAAATGATCTTGTAACCAACTAACTAGCCATTCGATCCATTCAGCCAATGGAATCTTGGGAATCATTCTTTCTCACCTCCATATCCAGCAAATGCGGAAAATAAAGCGCCTCTTCCGATCACGCCTTTTAATTTCCCCGCTTCATTGGTCACGATTGAAGGATAGAGAAATTCACTTTCGGCCATCAGTACTAACAGGTCGCTAATAGGTGTTTCTTTCGAAACAGTGACACAATCTGCAACTAAAATATCTTCTAACGAAAGATTTTTTTCTAATGCCTGTTTTAACCCTTCGGCTGTCACAATTCCTTTTACCATACGGTTTCGATCGGTTACGACAACAGTAGGGATCGCTTTCTCTTTCATTTTCTTCAGTGCTACACGTGGCCCATCCTTCCCCATCATAATCGACTCTGCGGGTTTCATGATCGATTCTACCGTTATCACGTGAGTTAAATCGACGTTTTTCACAAAGCGTTTTACATACTCATTTGCAGGATGGGTTAAGATCTCTTCGGGAGTTCCAATTTGTTGGATCGTTCCATCCCTCATTAACATAATCCGATCACCTATATGGATCGCTTCATCTAAATCATGGGTGATAAAGATAATCGTCTTCTTCATGCGTTGTTGCAGATCAACTAGCTCATCTTGCATCTCTTTGCGAATCAGGGGATCCAGTGCACTAAACGCTTCATCCATCAACAAAATATCGGGATCATTAGCCAAGGCCCGCGCAAGCCCTACCCTTTGTTGCATTCCACCACTAAGTTGATCTGGCTTTTGATCTGCATAGCTACTCAGGCCTACCAACTCCAAGGATTTCATCGCCTTTTTTTGTCGATCCGCTTTCATAACTCCTTGAATTTCTAATCCAAACTCCACATTTTCTAGTACAGTCCGATGGGGAAAAAGAGCGAACTTCTGAAAAACCATGCCCATCTTTTTTCTGCGAACTTCCCGCACTTCTTCGGCCGACATTTTCATAATATCCTTGCTATCCAATAAAATAGATCCACTTGTTGGCTCGATCAGTCTGTTCAGGAGACGAACGACCGTGGATTTACCACTTCCAGATAAACCCATAATCACAAAAATCTCTCCATTATATATCTCAAACGTTGCACGATTTACCCCAATCGTACAACCGGTCTCTTGTAAAATTTCTTCTTTCTCCTTGCCCTCATCTAAAAGTTTTAAGGCCCTCTTCGGTGAACGTCCAAAGACCTTAGTAAGATTACGGATTTCCAGCTTATCCATTCTTGTATCCTCCACGGGAAGAAATGATGAACCTATTATTCCCCAGTTTTCTGCTAGGTATTTCAATCCAAACGGGGTATCCTATCGGTAGAAGAAATTTATTTATTTACCAATCGCACTCTTAGGAGATGAACGCTTGAACAATAACCGTAATAAATCAGTCATAGTCCTATTTTTCATCATGACAACACTCTGTTTTTCAAAGGCTCATGGAGCGACTTCATCCGCTTTCATGATGCCTCCTATTGAAATATTTGATACGACTCAAGAAAAGGTGGTAGCAAAATTACAAAACTCTCCTGATATCCAACTGGAAGTAAAAGATATGTTGGGGCGAATCGTTGGGCGGAGCCCACAAGCTAATCTAGAGGCAAAAAATCAACTGATGATTCGAGTACCGTTAGAGCCTTCCGTTTATGTTCAAAAAGGTAGTACCTTCACGGGTTACATTTCCGAGGTGATTGTCATCATCAATAAATCCAGTTCCCATTCCAGCTCGAATATACTATTATTTAATGAAGAAAACCAGCCTGTTTTGATTGAGTGTAGCTTTCATGCAGGTTCATTTCTGGGGAAGATAGGATATCAAGAATAAGCCCCTATCTGGGAGGGATTCCCGTATGATATATTGGGTTATTGGCTTAGCTGGGGTAATCGGTGCTTTGCTTCGCTACTGTGTAAGCATTTTCTTTCCTTCAGGTGAGCTGTATGGATTTCCTCTAGGGACCCTAATTGTCAACTTCATCGGTTGTTTCGTACTTAGCTGGTTTACGGTTTGGTCTATGGCGAGGAGAAATATTCCTTCATTGTTTCGAACGGGATTTACTACAGGGTTCATTGGGGCATTCACAACGTTCTCTACGTTTAGCGTAGAGGTAGTGCATATGCTACATAGTGGCTTATGGATCATGGCACTTGTTTATGTGTTGCTATCCTTGTGGGGAGGTCTATTTTTAACTTGGATAGGGTATAAAATGGCGATGAAACAAGGAAATAAGCAAGGTTTGGAAGGTGAGCACTCGTGATCATCAACAGTTTATTAGTGGGAATTGGAGGATTTTTCGGGGCCATTTCTCGATTCTGGATTAGTCAGCGAATGAATAAGCCTATGCCTAGTTTCCCATATGGAACGTTAATTATTAATCTTTCGGGTGCATTTCTACTAGGATTGGCAAATGGAATTCATTTATCTAAACCGTGGATTTTATTAGTGGGAACGGGCTTTTTGGGAGCTTTCACTACCTTTTCGACATTGCACTGGGAAAGCGAGCAACTAAAACAAGCTAGGGAGTGGAAAAAGTTCCTTTTGTACCTTGGAAAGAGCTACACGATTGGGATTTTTCTTGCCTTTGTAGGTTATTGGGTCGGACAAATCGGATGATAGAGGAGGAATATTTATATGAAAACACAGTTAGTAAAAAATGATTTAAAATATGCCGATCAAATTTATCGCGGCTCTCAGGAAGAGCATGTGCGTACCGCCCTAACATTACCAAAAGGGACGATTGACGACACACGTACTTTTATCGAGAGTACAATACTTGCTGAAACAGAAGGAAAAGTGCTTTCGAGAGTCATTTTAAACGAGGCCGGTGAAGTAATCGGACACACGACACTAAAAGAAATCGATCGTCAGAATGGATCCGCTCATTTAGGGACGTGGATTAGCTATCCTTTTTGGGGTCAGGGGTACAATGAAGAGTCGAAGCATCTGATTTTAGAGATTGCTTTTCATGACATAGGACTCGAATGGGTATTTTTAGGAGCAAGTAAACGTAATATTCGATCACAACAAGCACAAAAAAAATTACCTTACATCCGATTATATATAGAAGAGCAGTTCCCAAAAGAATTAGAGAAAATAGAGAAACAACTAGGAGAGCCATGTTTATTACATGGAGTAAATAAGATTAATTATGTTAGTTGGGAGAATAAACGAAAATCTCACCTAACAATATAAAAAGACTATTCCCTTGAATGAACTGCACCCCAATTGTTGGACACGAAATTAAAACCCAACAGTTGGAGGTGCTTTTTCTATGGCTAAATATTCATTAGAAACAAAATTG
>NZ_SLXV01000070.1 GCF_004341445.1 Baia soyae | reverse complement strand
CTGTTTTTTCTTTATTTTATGGTTTTGTAAAACTCGAAATCTGTTGTACGTCTTCCGGCGTACCGTGGGTTCAAATCCCACCCTCTCTGCCATATTAAGCATAAAAAGAAGTCGTCCAAAAGTGGACGACTTCTTTTTATGCTTTTATGTTTGATATCTGGAGTAGAAATGGTTGATATTGGATTGATTGTCATTCTTTTGTTCATCGGATGTCTATAAATTACCGTTTACGCCAATTTACAATGCCTCTTACATTATAGTAGCATCTTTACTTTAGTATACAAAAGTGATTTGTTATATTTTTTTTCTATTGTAGAGAATTTTTTCATTAAGAGTAGGATCTAATGTGTGATCTGTACGAGAGAAGGAGAATAGAACCATGCAAGTTTGCATTATTGAAAATGAGACTATTCTACGAAGTGGTTATGCTGTTGATGAATGGAAAAGATACAAAAGATATAGCGAGTGAACTTTTTCTATCAGCATGGACAGTACGCAACTATATTCATATGATCATGAGAAAGTTAAATGTAAAGACACGGATTGATGTGGTGAATATGGCTCGAAAAATGGAGTATGTTTGGCGAGTAAGTGAGCTATCCCGCTGGACTGATCTTGGATAGGCTACGAGATGCCAATCGAAAGATAAATCTATTAATATGAATGATCAGATAAAAATATATGAAGGAGTTTTTATCCATTGATGATTTTGTAGTGTCTGTACTATTGGAATTCAGCCCCGCTACATTGCCTTGTATATTGATTTTGTGTTATAGTAACTATTACCGTGCTAGGTGGGGAGGTAGCGGTGCCCTGTAACCCGCAATCCGCTGTAGCGGGGCTGAATTCCAATCCGAGGCTTTATTCAGTTTATAGCAGGTCTATCAGTCCTGTGTTGAAGATTGGGTCCTACGCAACGAGCACTTCTGAACCGTGTCAGATCCGGAAGGAAGCAGCACTAAGGGAGATCGTTCGTGTGCCGTAGGGTGGCCTGATCCGAGCAAGAGTGGTAGGTGCCGTATAGGTTGTTTGAGTCAGAGATTGGTGCACGGCTACATATGAGAGTAAAGTCAACTTTGTGATGGAGTTGGCTTTTTTTATTTTAGGGTGGAAGAGCGGAATCCTGACCCACTTACATTAACTCAATTTTAATAAAATATATTTACCAAAAGAAGGAAGTTAGAAGTTAGAAGCGAATTAGTGAAGTAAATACTTGAAAATGGTAGGGATACGAGTAGGGATTCCTTCCATTCAAACCCGGAGGATCTGAGATGCCATGGTCTTGAGGCGAGTTATAGTGTGGTGGAAAAGGTATGGTTAATACGGATCGACAAGCATTCGTTAGTACGAATAGTCCGCGGGCATACCAGCTACGGACTCTATTGCCAAACTACAACATGGAGCGTCCTGAGCAGATTTTGTTATCAAAGATGGGAATCGGATATCTCTATTTGGATGAATATCTGATTTTTCGTGAAATGAATCGTTGTGCAGAACGTTTTCTGGGGGTTACGGCCAAAACGCTTCTTGACCGACAGTGGTTTGTGATTTGTAATTTGCGACCGATGGATCGAAAAAACCTCAGAGCTTTGTATGATTTCTTTGAGGATCTGCAAGTTGAAAAACAAATGGAAATCAAGTGGACGGTTAAGGGGTGTGATCGCTATCTTCTATTTAAATCGGTTTCCCTTGAATGTGAAAGCAAGAATAATTTTTATGTAACTATCGAAGATATAACGGTACCCAAAATGCTGGAAGAGAACATCAAGCATATGGATCGATTGTCGCATTTGGGATTGATTGCATCTAACACTGCTCACGACTTAAAAAATGCTTTCACTTGCTTTAAAGGATTCCTCCAGATGGAAAAAGCAAATGAAGGTAGTAGCAAATCGGAACAATGGCATCAGTACCTAGAATTTATACAGAGTTCACTAGAGAAATTCTCGAGCTTTGCCAAAGTGGAGCAACAAAACCATTTAGAATTAATTTATCCACAAAAAGCTCTTCAAGATACGACTCGATTTTTGCAAGGTCATGCTTCAAATAAAGGGATTCATCTTTATTATGAGGATCGGAATCGAGAAATTCCCCCTGTTGTCGCGAATGAGCTTGAGCTTCGACATGTGATTATGAATCTCTGCATAAATGCGATGGAAGCATCTAAGCAGGGGGGAGAGGTAGTAGTGGAGCTTGATTACGATCCCGAAAAAGGGAATGTTATGATTCATGTAAAAGATGAAGGGTGCGGAATCCCTAAAGTAAACCTCTCTAGAATTTTTGATCTATACTACACAACTAAGAAAAACGGTACGGGAGTTGGACTATATAATTGTAGAAAATTAATTGACAGCTTTCATGGTACCATCTCTGTAGAATCAAGTGCTATGGGGACTATTTTTACGGTTTCCCTACCAGCGAAGAAAGCCCACTCTTTTTAGTGGGTTTTCTTTTTGGTGTTTGCCGCTCGATATAGTATCATAAAAGAAGTAGATACGAATGAAGTATGAATTTGAATCGATATGGAGTGTTTTTTCTTATGTCCTATCGCGCCTTATATAGAGTATGGAGATCGCAACGTTTTGAAGATCTGGTAGGACAAGAGCATGTGACTCGAACGCTTCAAAATGCGATTATGGAGCAACAACTATCACATGCTTATTTATTTAGTGGTCCTAGAGGGACAGGTAAAACGAGTGCGGCAAAAATTTTTGCCAAGGCGGTAAACTGTGAAAATGGTCCTGCGGCAGAGCCGTGTAACCAGTGTGAAATGTGTCGTCAAATTACAGATGGTTCTTCGATGGATGTATTCGAGATGGATGCCGCATCGAATCGAGGAGTAGATGAAATACGTGATCTACGGGATAAAGTAAAATACGCTCCCACTGAAGCTAGATATAAAGTGTATATCATTGATGAAGTACACATGTTGACGACAGAAGCATTTAATGCCCTATTGAAAACACTGGAGGAGCCACCACCTCACGTTATTTTTATCCTAGCAACAACAGAGCCGCATAAACTGCTTCCCACCATTATCTCGCGTTGTCAACGATTCTCCTTTCGGCGGATATCTTTTGAAGTGATCGTGAAACGTTTACAGCTGATCTGTGATACGAACCAGATTCGATATGAAGATCAAGCTTTATTCACCTTAGCGCGTACGGCTGATGGCGGAATGCGTGATGCCTTGAGTTTATTAGATCAAACGATTGCATTTGGGGGAGAGGATCTTACTGAAGAAGTCGTAAGATTGGTGCTTGGAATTGTAAGTAAAGAGATGATGTATCAGCTAGTTCACGGGATACATGAGCAGGATCCAAGTCTCATCCTCCAATTGTTGGATCAGCTTTCGGCAGAAGGAAATGAACCTGATCGTATTCTTTATGATCTGGTTTATACATGTCGTGATTTGTTGCTCATTCAAACAGCGCCCAAAGTTGCAAAGTTGCAGGGGGCAGAGCAAAATGGACCTACCGAGGAATTAGCAAAGAAAGTTACCACTGCAAGGCTCCAAGCAATTCTCGACTCTCTACTTCAGGACCAACCACACTTGAAGCATGTAAGCAATCCGAGGATTTTTCTCGAAATGTCCTTACTCAGAGCTATGAATGAAGGCGCCAGTTCTGATCGAGATACCGGATCTTCCTCACAGGAAATCCAATTGTTACATCAAAAAATAGAGCAGTTGGAGAAAATAGTGGACAGACTGGTTCGGCCGTCGGATGATCAAGCGCAAGTAATAGTGAATCGGGATTCCTCGTCTATTGAAGTGGCGCCGAGAAAATCCCCTCCGAGGTCTTCTATTCAAAGAGGTAAGAAATTGTCTTCGCAACTACTTGCGAAAACTTCGCCGAAAGCTTTGCAAAAGATTCAACAATCTTGGGGCGATATTCTGCATAAAGTGCGTAACGAACGGGTGACCGTTCATGCATGGCTAGTCAACGGAGAACCTGTTGCTGCGACAGATCAAGTGGTGATTTTAGCTTTTAAAACCGAGATTCATTGTGAAACCACTGAACGACAACCGAATCGTGGTATTATCGAGCAAGTAATTTCCCAAATCCTACAGCATACCTATCAAATTCAAACAGTTATGTGGAGTGACTGGGAGTTAGTTCAGCCAGAAGAGGAGCAAAAAAGCTCTTCTGAAATGGTAGAGGATCGTGTAGTATCTAAGAGACAGGAGGAATCCCCTAATCAAATGGATTCAGTTAGGGATTCGTCCATTGTGGATCAGGCAATCACTATATTTGGGAAAGATCTAGTCCAGATTAAAAAGGATTAGTTTTATAAAAGAAAGGATGATTCGAATGCGTAATATGAATCAAATGATGAAGCAAGTTAAGAAAATGCAACAAGAGATGGCAAAGGCTCAGGAAGAATTGGAAAACAAAGAAGTAGTAGGGACAGCTGGTGGTGGAGTGGTGAAAGTGACGATGACGGGTCACAAACAACTTCGCGGCATTGAAATTGCTCCTGAAGTAATTGATCCAGATGATGCAGAGATGCTTCAAGATTTAATTACAGCTGCTTTCAATGAAGCATTAAAACAAGTAGAAGAGCTAGTAAACAAAGACATGGGTAAATTTACAGGTGGAATGAACATCCCAGGATTATTTTAGAGAAACAGGATAGAGGTGTCGCTCGGTGTATGTACCTGAACCAATCTCGAAACTAATTGAGAGTTTTGTTCGTTTGCCAGGGATTGGTCCGAAGTCGGCTCAACGTTTGGCGATGTTTGTCCTTCGAATGGAAGAAGAAGATGTAATGGATTTTGCTAAGGCATTGGTGCGTGCTAAGCGGGATTTGCGTACTTGCTCGGTTTGCGGAAACATCACCGATCAAGATCCTTGTTATATTTGTAGCGATTCCAAGCGAGATCGTAGCACGATCTGTGTGGTTCAAGATACAAGAGATTTGATGGCAATGGAGCGAACGAGGGAGTTTAATGGTTTATATCATGTGTTACACGGCGCAATCTCTCCTATTGAAGGCATTGGCCCAGAGCAGTTAAAGATACCTGACCTCCTTAGAAGGCTAGGAGATGAAACGGTTAAGGAATTGATTCTTGCAACCAATCCCAATATTGAGGGTGAAGCAACTGCTATGTATCTCTCGAAATTAGTTCGTTCATTTGGATTAAAAGTAACTCGGATTGCTCATGGATTACCGGTGGGTGGAGATTTAGAGTACGCAGATGAAGTTACACTAACAAAAGCATTAGAAGGTAGAAGAGAACTATAGTGTCATCATATATAGAGGAAAAGTAGCTGATTATGTTGGCTGCTTTTTCTTTTGCATACGTTTGGGGTTGTCATCATAGAATGAGAACAAAAATGGATAAGGGTGACAAGCTGTGGAACTGATTAAATGGTGGATGTTAGCAGGGATTCTAGGTATTGTTTTGTTTATGGTAGTAAGCAGATCAGTCGTAAAACCGTTACGTTGGATGTGGCGTGGTGTTATGTACTCAGTAATAGGTGGTGTTGTGCTACTTGTAGTAAACTGGATTGGAACATTTTTTGGATTCACTATAGCGATTAATCCAATTACAGCTACGATTACTGGTGCTTTGGGGCTTCCAGGTTTAGCGTATTTAATAGCAGTACAGTTTTTTTTGATCTAAACAACTATTTTTTAAAATAGCTGTTGACTCCTTTTTTGGGACATGATATATTATTACATGTCGCCGCGATACGGTGACGGTAAATGAAAAGCAAGTGTTCCTTGAAAACTAAAGAGTGAATGAACCAAGACCTGTTTAATT
>NZ_SLXV01000069.1 GCF_004341445.1 Baia soyae | reverse complement strand
GGACCTTCGGGGGATATCGGACCTCAGGGACCTACGGGACCAAGTGGACCTTCGGGGGATATCGGACCTCAGGGACCTACGGGACCAAGTGGACCTTCGGGGGATATCGGACCTCAGGGACCTACGGGACCAAGTGGACCTTCGGGGGATATCGGACCTCAGGGACCTACGGGACCAAGTGGACCAACGGGGGATATCGGACCTCAGGGACCAACAGGACCTTCTGGAACGGTACCCGCTGGGATCATTTATGTAGCAAATTCAGGATCAGGGAATGTATCCGTTATCGATGGAAAGAGTAATACAGTTATTACAACGGTAACAGTGGGAAGTGCCCTTTCGGGTGTTGGGGCAAATCCATCCACGAATCTAATTTATGTAGCACGCAACGTCAATCCGGGTACTGTATCGGTCATCGATGGAGCAAATCTCTCCGGTTCGCCCATAGCAACGATAACAGTGGGAAATGCCGCAAATGGTGTCGCCGTTAATCCATCCACGAATCTAATTTACGTAGTAAATCAAAATAGTAATAACGTATCCGTGATAAATGGAAATACAAATGAAGTGATAACTTTGGTAAATGTAGGAATTCTTCCCTTCAGTGTTGGAGTAAACCCATCCACGAATCGAATTTATGTTTCAAATAGCACTTCAAGGACTGTATCTGTCATTGACGGAGATATTAATAGTAGTACACAAAATACAGTAATTACAATTATACCCGTAGGAGTGACGCCTGGTTCAAATGGAGTTGGGGTCAATCCATCTACGAATCGAATTTATGTTGTAAATTTCGGCTCAAGAAATGTGTCCGTCATTGATGGGGCGGCCAATATAGTAATAGCAACGGTATCCGTAGGAACGAATCCAAATGGAGTTGGGGTCAATCCATCTACGAATCGAATTTATGTAACAAATACGGGTGAAGCAACTGTATCCGTCATCGATGGTATTGGTAACGCAATAATCGCAACGGTAACCGTAGGAGCGGGCGCACACGTTGCCGGGGTCAATCCATCTACGAATCGAATTTATATATCAAATAGCGTGAACAATATATCCGTCATCGATGGAAAGAGTAATACGGTCATTGCGACGGTAACCGTAGGAACAAACCCGGGAGGTATCGGAGTGATCCCAAATCAATAACTCCAGATGAGTAGATTCGCTAATAAAAATATCCACTTACAATGGTATACTAAGATGTTATTGCACATCTTCGGGAAAACAATACTATAATCAGGGAGCGTCCTAAACGTGCTTCAAGAATAGGATTGCTCCTATTTCTTTTCTTCCAGTAAATAAAAAACTTTATTGATGTATTAGGGGTACAGTCAAGAAGGTTCTATTCCTCCAAAGTGAAAAGCGGTTATTCTTTCTGAAGCAATCTGAATCAAGCAAGATTTTAATTTTCCCTCGTTTATGCGACCATTATGTAGCTTGGGCCTATGAGAATAGAAAGAACGTAAAAATCAAACTGTATGATTTACATACTGGTAAGGGAAAAGAATATTGGACAGTATCACACATTCGGGTTACACAACGAGACAGATATAGATACTAAAAATGGTAGGCTCATTTGGACAGACTCGAAAGACGGCACAGGTATGTTTAGATTTATGATATACCAAGTGGTAAGACTACGACCATTACCGATGGTATGGAAGGTTGGATACCTTACAAAATGGCATACACCACATTCAAAGTCAAAAGACATTGACTCCATCTATACAACTAATGGCTATCTGGTCATTCAAAGATTGCAGACTAACAATGATGGTATAAAAGAAAACTCACTCGTTCCGTTCCCATATTATCTAAGGGGGAAATTTTTTGAGAAAAAGAGAAAGTGGGGTTCTGCATCCGAATAATTGACTGATTATGAAGAAATAACAGAATAATACTAGGGGCTATCTGGAATTTTGTAATAAAGTCCGCCGCCATCCCCATTTGGAGTTAACCCTCCATTACGTTACGAGGTAAAGGTCATCTCGTATGTAAGGAGATGACCTTTCCATTTGCTTACTACCGAAACGGAACATAAAAATATCGTTTTCCCGCACGTTCCACTTCTAACTGTTGATTATTTCGTAGATATTCCAAATGGGCCAATGTTTCAGATAATGCAAAACGAATATTATGAATTGACAAGTCTTTCCCAAAAACATGATCACATACTTCCGTAGCAGAAACGCGCCCTTCCATCTCGACAAAATCTTGCATGCGTTTCAGTCTGCCCTCATGATGACTCCGAATTTGTTCAATTCGTTCCTGATAATTTTCAAATATAGGACCATGAGAAGAAAAGACTCTCTTTACGGGCAACGATTTCATTTTCTCAAGTGTTTTCAAATACGATTGAAGAGGGTTCTTATCACAATTAGGCCACATGCTAATATTAGGTGTTATGCGAGGAAGTAGGAAATCCCCACCAATGAGCCATTCACGCTCCGAATCATAAAAGCTAAGGTGACCGTCTGCGTGTCCCGGTGTATGAATTACTTTATATGTACGATCTCCTAACTGAATTTTCGAGCCCGCACGAAGAAATGTTGGATTTGGATGTGGTTCAATCCATGGAATAAAACTGGCAAGATGTTCGGGAATCTGCTTTACCACGCTTTCATCTAAGCCATGTCGTCTGAAGGCACTTGCGAGATCTTGTGCCATCTTACTATCCCGATCCCAAAAAAGCTGAGCTTGCTGAAAGTCAACTTGTGAGATGTAAACAGGTATCCCACCTGCTAATTGTTGCATTCTCCCAGCCAATCCATAATGGTCAGGATGATAGTGAGTGAGGACGATTTTATCCAGATCACCCCACGTAAGCCCTAACTCCTTCATCGCTGACTCCCACACTGTAAAATCTTGCTCTATGTTTAAGCCCGTATCTACGATCGTAACGCCGTTTTCCCCCATAAATAGATACGCCTTTATCTCTTTTAAAGCAAAAGGCAACGGCAGAGGTACTTCTACAATATCTTCCCAACGATTCAACAATGAACTCCCTCCTATTTCTCCTCTAAATCTCCCATTGATCTAAATGATCCACTACAAAAGTAGGTGTGATGTTGTATGTTTCTACATCCTGTCTAGAATGAACACCTGTGGTGACCATCAATGTATCTACGCCACCACGCACACCCGTCAAGATATCCGTCTCCAGATTATCGCCTACAATTAAGGTCTCATCTGGTTTCATATTCAGAATCTCCATCGCGTATTGCAAAATAATCGTTTCTGGCTTTCCAATTACAATGGGCTTGGTATTACTGGCATGCGAGATCGCGATATTAATCGTCCCACTACCAGGAAGGTATCCCTCTTCCGTTGGCAAAACTCGGTCCACATTCGTCGCGATATAGGTAGCCCCATCCTGAATCGCTAGACTCGCTCTTTTACATTTCTCATAGTCAAAAGAGCGATCAATTCCGGCTACCACTACATCTGGCTCGATAAATGTCTGCAAATGTCCCTTTTTATAATCCCTATCTATAATTGTCATTCCAACTTCTGTGAGGGCATGACGTAAGCCTTCTTCGCCTATCACAAGCACCTTCGACCCTGGATGATTCTTTTGTACATACTGTGCTGTTGCCATAGCCGACGTGTACACTTGTTCAGGTGTGGCAGGAAGTCCAAAGCTCCTTAGATGCTCTGCAACTTGCTCCGGAAGACGAGAGGAGTTATTCGTTAGATACAGATAAGGAATATTGCGCTCCACTAATCGTTTCATAAAGTGGACAGCACCCGGAATCACCTCAATCCCTCGATATAAAGTACCATCTAAATCAATCAAATACCCTTGATACTGTTTCTGATTCATCCTTATTGCTCCTATCCAACTAACGTACTCCAATGCTACTACTCGATATTTCCTTTTTCTCTTTCTGCCTGCAAGAATGTTTGAACTTGATGGTCAAATTGAATCATCACTTGGCATTGCCCTGTAAAAATGGCAAGTTCATCTATCTGAACTTCGGTATAATGTCGAACCAAGCGATCACGTAATAAAATCCATTGCTTCCAAACAGATCCAACTGATGGCTGGATCACTTGCTCATCTTCCATAATGTCTACAATATCGAGATAGCCGCCTGGGTCGCGCATAATAAAGTCATCAATGATCGTATTTCCTACATCAATCATGCACTCTACCGCCAGATGAGCCGCCCGCTCTAATGCAAAATGTTCCATCGTGCCTTTGCTTCCTACTTGTAACTCAGACGCCAAAGAATAACAGACTCGTAACATCTCTAATTGCTCTTGGATTCTTGTAATATTTAGATTGTATAACATAGTATCCCTTTCCTTATCCACTCTAATCAATTCCATTATAAACGATTCAGTCTTATCGAAACCACATCTAGAAAATTTGCGTACTTTTTGCTGGTGTGACTGGTTCACTTTCTCAGAGAAGGCATCTCCCTCTCCATTCAATCCTTCTTTATCGATTCTAATTTGACTAAAGCTGAGTCAAGATTCGCTTTTCCATCTGAAATAAAACCTAACCAGTCTTTCTGCCCTATTAGCCACAAGCTAAATCCAGCCATCCTTCCTCTTCTTTTGCCGAATAAACTTACCTATCCACACCTTTTCTTGTCACTTCACCTGTTCACAGAAAATAAAATATAAAAAAATTACCTGTTGGAATAATGCCAACAGGTAATTTAAGTCCATATTCAAACTGAAGAATATCAGGAAATTTCCTCCATTGTGTACTCACTAAGGTATAGATCTAGAGATCTAATCACGGGAATCAATCTCATCAAATACCAATTTACATCAGTAATATTGTCCATTAACCTCTTCCGGTTCCTATTGATCATAAAAGAGAACTTATCATCAGACCAGATCAGAAGACTTCCTCCGATATCTGTATCTTCCCATGTCAGAGAAACCCCAATCACTTCTTTATTGATCATCTTCTGTTTGATTATTTCTCGTAATTGAGGTAAGCTCATCTCTTTCGATTGCCAGTCATAATCGCCATCATCTCCAACTGGTAAAAAGCAAACTTCATTATCCTCATCGTGCCATTGCCAGCCATTCGATATGAACCCATTAAACAAGCTCATTTTGTTCTGCCCTTCACCATATCTCACTTGAAAATCCAAGGATGCCTGTACTGACATAATCTTCAACTCCTAATCAAGCCATTCGTGATACGAAATGCCTTTTTTATTCATGTAGTCTTTAAAATATTGGGGGATAGGTGTGTTTGAATGCAACTCATACGTTACACCATTTTCCCTTGCGATTCTCAATCTATCACCCATATCAGACCGAAATTTGCCAACTCTTGCTGGATCTTTTAGTGTATTTTCCCAATAATCAGCTGACTTAGCTTCCCACCATTTGCTTCCTACGCCTCCATCAAAGTCTCTACCACCTTTACTAAAGCTCCCACTCCCACCTAAATTATCAGTGAGAAAGTCTTCAAACTCTTTACCTTTAAGACCTTTAGCACTAGGTCTAGAACCTCCACCTCTAGAGAACATACTGATCAAATCACCAATATCATTGTAGAGGTTCTTTGCACTAAAAGCAGCTGTTCCAGTACCCCAAGAAGCGGCGGCTGCACCTGGAGCGCCTGCCATACATAACGTCGTTCCACAGGCTATAACTACTTCTCCTCCGCCTCCAATTGCTGCGGATGTTCCAGCCATCACGGAGATGACATCCCCTACAATAGCTCCTACGTGATAAGCGACTCCTTTTTCCTCGTTAGGGTCACTTAAATCCGCCAGACCAAAGGTGAAGATATTACTTTTGATTCGATCACTAGCTCCGTTAATAAACTGTGAAACCGATTTTGTGGCAGACTGGACCGCTTTCTTGACATTATTGACGATGTTCTTGACGGCAGGTTTGACCACATTTTTGACAACATTCTTAACCTTGTTCACTATCTTTTTAACCGTTTTCTTAACCTTGTTATATGCCTTCTTGACCGTATTATAAACTTTCTTCGCTAACTTTTTGGCCTTGTTGTATACTTTCTTAACTCCGCTCTTTACCGCATTATAAGCCTTTTTCACTACGGAAGCAGCGGCATTGTAAGCTTTTTTAATTCCGGTAGAAACGGTCTCGTATGCGGAAGAAACAGTTGAAACGATGGCGCTTCCTACCGACTTGGCTTTGTCCCATAATTCGCCCCAGAAATGACCATCTGGGTCGCTATTGGAAATCGGGTTTCCTCCAGCATAACCATACAAGTTGTAGTTCCCTGTATCCATCATAAGAGCTAGATGTGCACCTGCACCGTTGTAAGAGTCGCTACTGAGGAATCTTCCCTCTCCCGGACGATAGTCACGGAATCCAAGATCATAGGACTTGGTATTTGGGTCCCAGCGCTTGCCTTCGTAGCGGAAGGGGTTATACATCTCCAGATCGGGCTTGGTTGCATCGATCTTGTCGACACCGGTGAACATGTCTTTGTCATCCTCACCGTAAGGGGTATATCCGTACGTGCTACGAACATTGCCCTGTTCATCGGTGAGCATCTCGACCCCACGGTTCCCTGCTTCGAAGTAGGATAGCTCTTTCGTGTCCTCTTTTAGCATGGTCATCCGCTCACCCCATGCGGAGTAGGTGTAGGATCTCGTCATCTTACCGGCTATTTCTTCAGATAGGACTTGGTCGCTTGTACCTAGGTAGTTAAAGGCAGTTGTCTTTTCGTGATCTGTACCTGCTTTTTCTACTTTAGAGGTAGTTCGATCGAGTGGGTCATAGGTGAAACGAGACTTGATGGTGGTAGCCTTATCTTTGTCTAGTTTCGTATGCTCGACGGTGCGATCAAACTGGTCGTAGGCGAAGGTTTCTTTATCTTTGCCCTCGGAGGTAATCTTCTCAACACGGCCCATCGCATCGTAGATGTACTTAGATGCAAGTCCTGCTTCGGTTTCCTCGATAAGACGGTTTTTATCGTACTTGTAGGTAGATAGTACTCCGTCCTTCGTTTTCTGAACTAGATTGCTATTCGCATCGAGAGTGTACTCTTCTGTGGAAGATTGGGTTCCCGATTTGTCATAGCGGACAAGGCGATCTCGTGGGTCATAGGTGTATGCGTACGTGTTATTGATAGTCTTGTTGTTCGCATCGAGACCGGTATAAATGTCCTTGGTTGGGTTTCCATGCAGGTCATACTCGTAAGTATGCTTTTGTAGGGAGGTCCCGTTTGTTTTCTTGGTTTCCCATTGCGCGACGGAGCCGTCTAATAGTGATAGGTAAGCTTTTGAGGTCATCTCCAGCTTTTCCCCCACTCCACACCGTACGTGACGGTTTCCCGTCATACGGCGTTCCATCTAGTAT
>NZ_SLXV01000068.1 GCF_004341445.1 Baia soyae | reverse complement strand
CTTTCAATTTTGTTTCTAATGAATATTTAGCCATAGAAAAAGCACCTCCAACTGTTGGGTTTTAATTTCGTGTCCAACAATTGGGGTGCAGTTCATTCATCAGAGCTAGTCTTTCATTCATCATAGTTCTAGTTATTGATGTAACGCTCAAACACATATCCAAAATCTTTTGGATGGAATTGCTTGATTGTATCTTGAAGCCAAGTAAACGACATTTGATTAATCTGCTTAAACTGATCGACTATGTCGTTCTCTGTGCTACGAATCGTGCTAACAGTACTGGAAGCTACTTCTAGACTCTGTTTGGCATGGTTCAAGGAGATATCGTTGTCATAAGAGATTTCAGCAATTTTGTGTAATGCCTTATAAAGGTCTTTTACTTCCTCGATGTGTTTCTTATGAACATCGATAGAGTATTGCGCATTTCCCATGGTGAACTTAATTTCTACATCGAGATCGACCGTTCCAGCTGTTTCTAAAGAGACGTTGGAAATTTTGTAAGCATAATAATCATACCGGCGAAGGGTGCGCTTTTTGCTTACTGCACTGGTGCCATCAAGGTGAATAAGAGCTTTGTTCGTAAAGCAGTATTCATCTGACTTCGATTTGATTAGGAAATAGATCTTTTCCCCATCTTCATGCATTACATAATCATCTGCGTCCACTTTGTCATAGTCTTTTGGCTTGATAACAGTACCTACATCGCTAATCCCCAACATATCAGCAGCTATTTTTCCGAACATACACACTCAACCTCCATGAATTGTTTATTCTAAGTCTCTCTTCCCAAATCATGTTAACAATAAACAACGTGGGACAGATATTTCTAGACCGATATGTTGATGAATCAGGGGGTGGCACAGCTGTCTATAGTGCTAGGTATTTTCAACGAAGTTTTCATCTGTGCAACATTGCTGAATCGGCTCATGAAACCTATCTGCGGTCAACAACGTTTCTCTAGACTAAGACGGTTTTCATTCATTAAGATGAAAAAGGATCTAAAGGAGAGGATGAGGAAACATGGAAGAAGCGCAGAAGGGAGCATGGCTAAGTATTGGAGCCTATCTGTTACTGGCTATCGTAAAATTGGCGGTTGGATTATGGGCTCACTCTGAAGCTGTGTCTGCTGATGGATTAAATAATGTGACTGATATTTTGTTGTCAATTGCAATCTTGATTGGATTGAAAGTCTCACTTCAACCAGCTGATGACGATCATCATTATGGCCACAAAAAGGCAGAAACAGTCGCTACCCTTGTTGCAGCATCTTTCATGGTATTGGTAGGGCTAGAAGTATGGATTCGTGCTATTACAGCGATCGGGAATCCAGAAACCATAGCGATTCATCCTGTTGCTTTGTGGATTTCACTCCTCTCCGCGTTCTTGATGCTAATGGTTTCTCTCTATAATGCAAGATTAAGCAAGAAGACTGGAAGCAGGGCGCTAGCTGCCGCCTCAAAGGATAATCGATCTGATGCGTGGGTAAGTATTGGCGCTGTGGTAGGAATTGTGGGGACGTGGATTGGCTATCCATGGCTAGATGCGGTTTCTGCGGTTGTTATTGGTTTTCTAATTATTCGAACAGGTTGGGAGGTAGCGAAGCCGGCTATACTTTGTCTAACGGACGGAGTGGATCAATCATCACTTCAAGGAATGGTCGACGAAGTGAGCCAAATTGACCAAGTTCAAAAGGTGATCAAATTTCGTGCTAGGTCGCATGGCTCTTGTTATCATATTGAAGTGACAATTGGAGTCGATCCCCATTTATCCGTTTTAAAGAGTCATGAAGTAACGGAGCAAGTGGAAGAACAGCTTTTAAAGAATAAACAAATCGAATATGTACATGTTCATGTGGAACCTGTGGAATATATAGAAATTAATTCAAATATAAAAGATGAATCAGCGTTACATTATCATGTATGATGATATAAAAATTAGGAGAATCTATGGAAGCAGAAGACGGAATATGGGAAATTTCCGATTTTGTTACCCTTATTGACCATTACCGGAAGCCTTGGTAAGATAAATCGAGGTAGACTTACCGTATATTTTCAGGGATATGGCCTGATAGTCTCTACCCAGCTACCGTAAATAGCTGGACTACGTGTTATGAGGTCACCGGGATGCTCTTTTTATTTCTTCATAAAATCATTTGATTATTGCATGATATTATGAAGAATACGGGGGACCGGGGTACTTATATCGCATAGGGCGATAGGAGTGCCCTGGTTTTTGTTATATACATATATTTTTCTATTAGTAGAGAGGGATGGAAAAGATGGACAAATCCATCGAACGTGTAGTTGTACTTGATTTTGGAGGTCAATACAATCAATTAATTGCTCGACGAATTCGTGATTTAGGAGTATATAGTGAGCTTGTTTCACACAAAATCACGGCCGAAGAATTAACAGAGATGGCTCCTAAAGGAATTGTTTTCTCGGGAGGTCCTAATAGTGTGTATGAGGATAATGCGCCTAAGTGTGATCCGGCTATTTTTGAATTAGGAATTCCGATCTTTGGGATTTGTTATGGGATGCAGATGATAAGTAGTCACTTTGGAGCAAGTGTAGATCGCGCGCATAAACGTGAATACGGAAAAGCAGAGATAGAAGTGGTATCAGATAGCGCTCTATACCGTGAATTGGAAGCGAAACAAACCGTATGGATGAGCCATAGTGATGTGGTGCTGAAGCCACCGACAGGATTTGTAGTTGATGCTAAAACCGAATCTGCGCCTGTTGCGGCTATGAGTGATGCTGAGAGAAAAGTGTATGCCGTTCAGTTCCATCCCGAAGTGCGTCATTCCATCTATGGAACCGAGATGATCCGTAACTTCTTATTTGAAGTTTGCGGTTGTACGGGGAATTGGTCGATGGAAACATTTATTGAGGATACGATTCGTGATATTCGCGAGACAGTTGGAGATAAGAAGGTATTGTGCGCTCTTAGTGGTGGCGTTGACTCTTCCGTAGTGGCGGCGTTGATTCACCGAGCGATTGGAGACCAACTAACCTGTATGTTCGTAGATCATGGTCTTCTGCGAAAAGGTGAAGCAGAAGGCGTAATGCAGACATTTGGTAAGGAATTCCGTATGAACTTGGTGAAAGTTGATGCGAGAGAGCGATTCTTATCCAAGCTCAAAGGTGTAACGGACCCAGAAGAGAAACGAAAAATTATCGGTAATGAATTTATCCGTGTTTTTGAAGAAGAATCAGTCAAGATTGGTTTACATGAGTTTTTAGGGCAAGGTACCCTCTACACTGATATCGTCGAATCGGGTACGGATACAGCTCACACGATTAAGTCACACCATAACGTAGGTGGGCTTCCAGAAGATATGACCATGCAATTGATCGAGCCACTAAATACACTCTTTAAAGATGAAGTGCGTAAAGTCGGGGAAGAGTTAGGTCTCTCGGCTGCGATTGTTTGGAGACAACCATTCCCAGGCCCAGGTCTCGGAATTCGTGTGATTGGAGAAGTATCAGAGGACAAACTGGAGATTGTTAGAGAATCAGATGAGATTTTGCGTAATGAGATTGCTAAAGCAGGCTTAGATCGTGAAATTTGGCAGTATTTCACCGCTCTTCCTGATTTCCGTAGTGTGGGTGTTATGGGAGATGTTCGTACCTATGCTTACACCGTTGGGATTCGGGCTGTTACTTCCATTGATGGAATGACTGCTGACTGGGCTAGAATCCCCTATGATGTACTAGAGAAAATTAGTACTCGCATTGTAAATGAAGTGGATGGAGTTAACCGGGTTGTTTATGATATTACCTCCAAGCCACCATCTACCATTGAATGGGAGTAATGAACGAACTTTCTTTGACAACTAGAGAATGAAAGAGGTTCAACAAGATCAGGAGGAAGAACATGGAAGCGGCGAAAGTCAAACGTTCCTTTATCGCCCGATATTTTCAATTTGATAAATATGGAACGAATGTACGTACAGAAGTTTTAGCAGGGATAACCACTTTCTTCGCGATGGCTTATATCTTATTAGTAAATCCGGACATGTTATCCAAAACAGGGATGGACTTCGGGGCAGTATTTGTAGCTACAGCGGTTGCATCTGCACTGGGAACATTATTGATGGGGATTATTGCAAACTATCCTTTGGCACTAGCACCCGGCATGGGATTAAATGCTTATTTTACGTTTACCATTTGTCTCGGGATGAAGATTCCATGGCAGACGGCCTTGGGCGCGGTGTTTATCTCAGGGGTTATATTTTTGTTATTAACCGTCACCAAAGTACGGGAGATGATTATTAACTCCATACCACCTAGCCTAAAATTCGCAGTATCGGCTGGGATTGGGTTGTTTGTTTCTTTTATTGGATTAAAAGAATCGGGAATCGTTGTAGCCAATCCAGCGACCTTTGTAAGCTTAAGTCCTAAGCTGGTAAGTGATCCTATGATATTGCTTACCCTATTTGGTTTAATTGTCACGATTATCTTGATGGTTCGTAATGTGAAGGGTGCTATCTTTATTGGAATGATGTCTACAGCTATTGTAGGAATCATAACCAATCAAGTGAAGGTACCGACTGCCTTTTTCTCATTACCTCCAAGCATCGAACCTACTTTCTGGAAGATGGATATCGCAGCGGCGATGGATGTGGGGATCTTTACGATTATCTTTGCATTCTTGTTTGTAGATCTCTTTGATAATGCGGGTACGTTAGTCGGGGTGGCGAATCAAGCAGGATTTTTAAAAGATAATAAGCTTCCTCGTGCGGGACGTGCACTGACTACTGATTCGATTGCAGCTATGGCGGGGGCATCCTTAGGAACCTCGACCGTTACCTCCTATGTTGAATCAAGCGCGGGAGTTGCAACAGGTGGCCGAACTGGTTTTACTTCTGTCGTTACTGCTTTTTGCTTTATAGCATCTTTGTTCTTCTTCCCAATCGTAAAAACGTTGGCATCTGTTCCTGCGATTACGGCTCCGGCGCTCATTATCGTAGGTGTGCTTATGGCTTCTTCTTTAAAAGATATTAACTGGAAAGAACTAAGTGAGTCCATTCCGGCATTTTTCACGATCATCATGATGCCACTAACGTTTAGCATTGCTACTGGAATTGCGTTAGGTTTTGTCCTGTATCCTATTACGAAGCTCGTTGCAGGTGAGGGGAAAAAAGTTCATTGGCTCATGTATGTGTTAGCAGTGGTGTTCGTTGTGCGTTTTATTTATCTGAATGAATAGTGTTGAGATATTCATATAGATAGAAGAAGAGAGTTCTGTCGTGTGACAGAGCTCTCTTTTTATGTATAATGATCTTTAATTTTATTTGATTCGGAGGTTATCGAATATGTTTTATATAAAAATGAATGAAAATGTGAGTCTAAAACAGCTAGATCCATGTGAAGAGGAAACGTTATTTCGATTAGTAGATCGAAATAGATCCCATTTGCGTAATTGGTTACCGTGGGTGGATGGCACAAAATCTATTGAAGATACACGTAGTTACCTTTCATTCTGTGAAAATGAATATAAGCGTGCAGAACTAATTAATGCTGGGATCTGGTATAAGGACGAGTTGGTAGGGTGTATTGGTTATAACGAAGTAAATCAACATAATCGATTTGCCAAGATCGGGTATTGGCTGAGCGAAGATATGCAAGGAAAAGGAATGATGAAACTAGCATGTGCTGAGATGGTTCGGTATGGATTTCAGGAGATGGGGCTTAACCGGATCGAGATTCGTGTGGCAATCAGTAATAAAAGAAGTCAAGCGATCCCACGAGGGCTAGGCTTTGTTCAAGAAGGGATGATTCGCCAAACAGAGTGGCTATATGATCATTACGTAGACCATCTTGTGTTTGGGTTGTTACGAGAAGAGTATGAGAAAAACGAACAACTAGTATTGAAATAAGACGAATAGCAGATTCTACCTCGTAAGGGGGAATCTTGGTGATTCGATTACGGCAGATATTTGTTATATGGGTTAGTACAGCCATTGTTTCTTTAGGAGTCGGTATATGCGTAGGAACGGAGGAAACGAGTGCTACTACATATATCCGCGCGGATTCTCATTATTCGCCAGATGATGTAGCAGGGATTCGCCGATTAATTCATAGAAGAGAACAGGTCTTGCAAGCAGGCACATGGATGGATTGGGCAGATTGGATCGCCCCTTCTTCGCAAAGTTATTTTCAGGAACAGAAGAGATGGTTTGATGATGCCTTTCGCTATTTGGATCGAGATAGCTATCGGTTACAACTTGATAAAGTGGAAACAACATCTTTAGGTACCGTTGCTCATATAAAACAGAGCTATACCCATCATGGGAAGCAAACGAATAATCAGTATCTACTCATTGTTGAGTATGATCCACAGAAGAGGCATTGGGTGGAGGTGGAACAGCCTTTTCATCAAAAGAAAACCACGTGGGGTATGTTAAAGGTGGATCGCTTGGAACTACTTAGTAAGGAACATATCTATCAGGAGGCTATCGAAAAGGGGAAAAGCTACTTTCAACAAAAACTGGGTTGGATTCCAAAACCGATTGAAATCAAGGTATTCCAACGTGCGGATCGATTGGCTCAGTCCGTAAAGCTTTCGCTTCCTAGTTGGGTTGGGGGATGGAATGAAGCAAATCAGGCCATTAAGTTGGTTTCGGAACATTCTACTTCCTCTGAGTGGGAAAAATCAGGGATTGTTCATGAGCTAACACATCAAGTCATCAGTGATTTAACCCATGACAATGCCGCTTACTGGTTTCAAGAGGGGGCGGCTATGTACTATGAGGAGCTATTGTTTCCTACACCACAGATACATATTAAGTCAGAAGCGATATGGAGTCGTGAGCAACTGGAGATGATGAATTTAGAAAATCTATCTCATCAAGACGCCGTTCGTTTCTATGAATCATGCCGTGAGCAATATCGTCGTTTATTGAAGGATATCGGAGAGAGTGGAATGAGATCTTTCTTTGCAGAAATAAGGAAATATAACCGAATGGACGTAGATAGTAGCGAGAAGATCCAAGTGTGTAATCAGCGTACTAATCGATCATTACAAAAGGTGTTTCCTTTTTTTAAAAAAGGTATTGACCAAGCTGTTTAGACCGTGTTATATTAATCAACGTCGCTGATGAAGCGCACGGAAATACACACAACCAAAGCTTAGATGATTTGAAAAAACAATAAAAAGTTGTTGACACTGAATCTGAGAATATGGTAAAATAAATTTTGTCGCTGAAAGATAACGGCGGGATTTTAGAAAAAGAAATGTGTTCCTTGAAAACTAAAGAGTGAATGAACCAAGACCTGTTTAATTACTTTAAATTGAGCTTAGCTCAAACTTTCAATGGAGAGTTTGATCCTGGCTCAGGACGAACGCTGGCGGCGTGCCTAATACATGCAAGTCG
>NZ_SLXV01000067.1 GCF_004341445.1 Baia soyae | reverse complement strand
CAGCTTCCAATCTAATCTCTATTGAATACTTAGTCATAGAAAAAGCACCTCCAATTGGTGGATTTTTCGTGTCCAACAATTGGGGTGCAGTTCATGACGGATAGCTGGGTTTTTTCTATCGCTAAAACAAATGGTAGATCAACTTATAGCCCCGCTTACACTGGGCTTCTAATCTCTTTTGTTCGTTTATTCATTGTGTAACATTTTACTATTTCGTTTTTCTTTTTCCATAATATCTCGTTCTACATCTTCAACGGTTACATTTCCTAAAGCCTTCTCCAAGGTTGTTTGTGCGATCTCAAAGATGGGACCAATTGTATTTTGGATATTTCTCCCGACGGGGCACTCCGGATTTGGGTTTTCATGTATGCTAAACAATTCTTTATCTTGTACCACATTTACCGCCTTATAAACGTCCAGTAAGGTAATGTCAGATAAGTCCTTTGCGAGTTCTGCTCCTGCAATACCGGGTCTTACCTTTACCAGACCTGCCTGTTTCAGCATCCCCATGATTTTTCTGATGACGACCGGATTTGTATTTACACTGCCTGCTATGAATTCAGAAGAGCTAACCCCATTTTGATTTATTTTAATAAGCGTTAATATGTGAATTCCCACAGCAAAGCGACTACTGATAAATCAATCTATTATTGTGTTAGGGTATATGATATTACTTGTAAGAGAGGGGATTGAGCATGAAGAAGGCATTATTATTTGGAGTAATTCCAGTTTGTTTAGCTCTATCTACTATCCCTATTTGGGTTTCTAGTAATGATATAGAAAACGATGAATCCAATAAGGCGGAATTCCTACCTATATTCCTTGGTGATACGCCTCCTAAAGGATTCCATAATCAGAAGCTAGGCGAAGGAATTAACATGATTCCTAAGGAAAAGCTTCAAAAGCTACCAGCTGGAATGCAAGGAAGCATTTCTAGCGATGGAAAGATAGAGATATTCAAGCCTTCTTCTACGATAGAGTTTTTTGATGAGTCATCAGAACCTACTTCAAACCAAAGAAGGCTATCCCTCGATCAAGGCTAGAGGAATAGCTTTTTCTATGTGGATGGTTTAGATTCGTTGTCTAAGTGGAGGTGCTGATTTGGCTCGTGTTCTATCCACTGCTTGCACCCATCGAGTGCTAGCTTCTCGTATATGTAAGAATGAGTTGTAACATCTATTATTCAAGCAGAATGTTAGGTGACAAGCCTTATTGATGGTATCGGCCAATTCCTCTCATTTGCCCTAGTTCTGGTTATATATCTATCATTAAGTTGCTGTTTCGTCATCATCGCCTAAGCGGAGTGTTGGAGTGACTACATACCTTTTACAGCTCATACAAATCATCCTCACTTTTAAAATGGAGTTCTTTTTGTAGTATATACATTTCTTTCATACAAGTGATGAACTCATCATTACTTTTCATCATATCAAAACAGTTAGTCAGTTTCAATAAAGCAGAATGTTGCCGATGTTTGAAACCGTGTTTCCCTGTCAGTTTAATGGCTTCTTGAAAAAAGGGGACTGCATCAGCATAGTGACCTTGGTGGCTCAAGCAATTACCTTGGATAATTAAGGCTTTAGACAAGCGGAATATATCAGGTAACTTTCGGCTAATCTGAATCGCTTCTTGAATGTGTGCATATGCCTGTTTCCAGTCTTGTTGTGCGAGGAAGAGGACTGCTAAGTAGGAATGAATATCAATATGTCTTCGTGGATATTCCAAATTTCGGTCAATCTCTAGGGCCATTTGAAATCGCGACAGGGCTTTATTGAATAATCTTTGCTTTAGATAAATGCTTCCTAAGATGTTTAATAAATCAAGATATCCGTCATCTTGCATTTTGGTTTTCCGCGCAAGTTCAATCCCTTCTTCGCAGATTTGAATCGCTTTATTAAATTCCTCTTGCTCACGTAGTAAAGTAGAACGGTATTTATAAAAATTTAATCGAACAGGAATGTTTTCTATTTCGGATAGTGATTCCCATATTTCACTCAATAATTGTAAAGCTAGATCAGATTGAGAAGATTTCATGAGATACAGAATCTTATTGCTTAGTAGCAAATACCGAACTTCAGGCCTTTTTTTAGTATCATCAAAGGCTTCAAGCCCATTTTTTACATGTGCCAAAGCACTTAAGAAGTCGTTTTGATAGTGGCTACAACTGCTTAATTGGTTATAACAGAGGCTGATTATATTGTTTTCGGGTTCTAGCTTATGGATTCTACATAGCTGTATAGCTTGTTCAAAGTGAAAGCGCGCTTTTTTAAAATCATTACTTTTATAGTAATAGCGACCCTTTAAATAAGAGAGCCAAGGAGCGGATGTGTGGAAATCCTCTAGTTTCACTGCTTCTAGCTTGTTCAGGATTTCGAGTTTTCCCTCTGTTGAACCAAAGTTTTGATTATCCAGCATCGTTTCAATACAGTCAAAGTAAAATCTTAGCTCTTCCATCGCATATTGTTCTTGTTGGATTAACGAATCTAGCTTCGCTTGATCGAGATTCAACTTCTTCAGCAAATAGGCAAATGTCTCATCCCTCGGATCTACTTCTCCGCGCTCAATATTACTAATCGTCGAAGCGGATAAGCTCAAATCTTCGAGGTCCTTCTGATTTAATCCCAAATCTTTTCTTGTCTTCTTCACGATATATCGGGCTAAACTAGCTTCTGTATAAGGATTTTCCATATCAATCTACCTTTCTTTGTTAGAGTGAACAGAAAAATATTCAAAATAGAAACTCTTTTATCATTTTAATTCTCCACGTTAAAATCAATCCCCTTCTAATGAGACAAGCTCAATAAAATAAGCATTCACGATCTCATTAAACCCACTCGTGCCAGTTTGAAAGTTAAAGTACCTTAATATTGAAAAAATTTAAACAATAAAATATAATTTAACTGACGAAGCAGTAAGATCGCAGAAACATACCTGCTCTATATCTGACTTTCTAAAAACAAAAGAACGGAGTGTTTGGAAATTGTTAAAACTTCAGGTTGAAGGTTCACGAGAGAAGATCAAGTCCTTTATGGATGATGTCCACCGCAATCCCAGTGTAAAAGTCTTAGAGCAAGAGACTGGATACAAGATCAAAGATGGCGAAGTCCAGCCCTGCGTTAAGTGTTCTATCGATCACATACCCGAACGGCGTATGAGTCTGATTCAGATCATCACCACTGACGGTCAGAAGATCGAATTTAAGATGTTCGATATGGTCCAAGCAGCCATCACCGAAGGCATAAAAGTCTTCGCCGGCCGATCCGTGGACATCTTCAGCGTTATCCAAGAAGAAAAAGAAGCCTTCAGATTATGGAAGAAGCTACGAGAAACATTCGAAGAAAAAGACGAACGCTCCTAGCACTTCCCACACTCTTACAGGCTCGTAATTTGAAGTGTAGATACATGCTCCAGACTACCCCCAGTAGTCCGGCCCATCACCTACACCCACCACTCTCTAAGGAGGTGATGCCAAACTATACGTATACCACCAGCATACACCAATGCCCCCTATCAAGTCACGAATACTGTTTTGAAACACACATATTTCAAGCCAAATATGAAGGACGTAGGGAATTTTAGCGAGAACTCGTCCTTTGTATTTTCCTACAAGAGAACAAACGAGGTGGATAGTTTGAAAAAGAGACTGTCGTTATTATTGTCGGCTTTAGCTGTTGTTCTGTTTTTTCCAATAGAATCATCTGCCTATATTCTTTACGGTCACAAGCTAACCAATGGAGTAGGAAATTGGGGTAAGAATCGCCAATACTACTACCTACATGATTCAGCAAACCAATATAAACCTCTTATCAAAAATGCTTGGAATACTTGGGTTAACTCGTCTAGTATTCTATCGACACCTATATCCTTTCGAGAATCGACCAACAAAAAAGCAAGTGTTGTTGAATTTTTTTCCATCAATAACCCCTCAAAAAAATATGCTGGGATGACTTACTTTTACCGGTATAAAGAGGAGGTTGAACCAGAGAAGAGCAACTGGGGATGGACGGAAATTGAGTTGAATCAAGCGGAATTGAAATATATCGGTGAAACAGACCAACAAGGAACGATTGCCCATGAGATCGGGCACGCTATGGGTTTGGCTCACAATGGTAATGAGTTTTCTGTTATGTGTCAATTTGCATATGGCAGGAAAACAAGCAGGCCTTTGCTAGATGACTACAAGGGTATCAACGCAATATATAACTAAAGGAGCGATTGTACAATGAAAAAAGGATTTATCCTTATGGGCATTAGTGCTATCTTGTTAGGCTCTTTCGTAGTGGTCTCTGCCTTTTCAACAAACACGGAAACAAATGCTACAGCTACAAAGAAAACGACTGATGAAACAGCATCGGGGTTCATAACCGTTGATACTCATGCAGATATTGTGAGAGCCTACAACGATATACCAAGCTTAACAAAAGCTTCTGCCATTGTAATCGAAGGCGATGTAATGAGTACTAGCACAAAGTATTATAAGGATGAGATTGCGCCGTGCACACTCTCACAAGTGAAAGTTTCTAAGGTGATAAGTGGTGATGTAAAGATTGGAGATGTTGTAACATTTCAAGAAACAGGCGGTATCACAACTCAAAAATATGTAAGTGAACGGAGTCGTGGAAGAGACTTTCCTCCCCTCAGTGAAGTCGAAGAAAATAAGCAGGTAGATTTCAAGATCAATGGACTCTCTGCTATGAAGAAGGACGAAAAGGTATTGTTGTTTGGGGAAAGATATCAAGATATTTACCTTGTAGTAGGTGGATATCAAGGTAAATTCAAGGTCGATGGTAATAAGATTGAACGCCAATCTCCAAAGGGAGACGAATCTTTTTATCCCACTTTGAAAATGAGTCAGTCTAGTTTGGTAAATGAAGTTCAGCAACTTAAAAAGTAGGTCTATAAGGGCATTCCACATTACTCTGGAGTGCCCTCTTAGCAGTTAAGTCCCTATGCCGAAAAAGGAGCGACTCAAAGATGAAAAACGTTGTTTCGATTGCCTGTATGTGTTCTATGACTTTGTTGCTGAGTGCATGTCATGACACTTCGGCAATGCCAGAGAAAAAGATAAATCCCCCCACCCAGTCCAAACCAACGAAGCCGAAAGAACCGCCTATGGAGTCTGCTTATGTTCAGGCGGATGCCTCCACCTTGTATACCGATGTCCGAAGCTTGACAAGAGCTGCTGATGTTGTATTGGAAGTCGATGTGCTCAGTACTAGCGTGAAATATGATCCCAAGGGACCTTCCGTTCCGTTTACCATTTCTCAAGTAAAAGTGGCAAAGGTCTTGAGTGGAAATGTACAAGTGGGCGATGTTCTAACGTTTGAAGAGATGGGAGGCATTACCACGAAAAAGGCTGAAAGGGAGCGCAGTGGAAGGGATTATCCCCTTCGTAAATCAGAAGAAAATAAGCTGGTGGAAGTGAAAGTGAATGGGATTTCGGTCATGAAGAAGGATGAGAGGGTCGTTTTGTTCGGGAGAAAGAGCAAGGATGACGGGATGTATCATGTGCTAGGTGGGTATCAAGGTAAGTTCAGTACAGATGGGAATACCTTTCAAAGGGCCGTGCCGAGGCAAGATGAGGGACTATACGCATCTTTAGAAATGACCCGGTCCATTTTGGAGTTTGAAGTGAAGCAGTCTAAACAGTAGGGGGCATGTATGTGAAGAGGTTTTTACTTGTGTTTGTGAGTGCTTTATTGGTTACGGGGTGTTCCACGATAAAGGGTGATTTACCGAATGATAGATTTGTACAGCCAGTGCCTAAGCAGGCTCCTTCTTCCATCGTGCTCCAGCTGGATAGCCCGAGTATCGGGGATGTGGTGGTATCGGATGATGGGGAGTATGCGTATGTCGCTCTCAGTACGGATAAGGGGAAGAGTTTATCAAATGAGATTCACAAGATCCATCTCCGATCGAAAAAGAGGGAATCGATCTTCAAATCCGACTACAAGGCGGCCACGATTGGTGAGTTGCAGGTAAATGCGAATTGGATGGTTTGGAGCGAGTCTCGGGATCAGGGATCGGGGGAGATGGTGTGGGCGCGAAATCAAAAGACGGGAGTAAAAAAGAAGATTTATCAACAACGAGACGATGATATCAACCATATTCGGAGGCTCTCTACTTTGGTTGGTGATTCGGTCATCATGGCGTATGAAACACAAAGTAATAAGCATGTCGAAGTGAAACGAATTGATTTAAACACGTTTAAAGAAAAGGATCTGGTTCAGTACGCATATTCGGATAAGTCGCATGATATTAAGATGGATGGTGAACAGGATCGATTGATCTGGACGGACTTTAAAGATGGTACGGGGATGTTTCAACTCTATGATCTGAAAAGTGGGAAACAGTCTACGATTACGGATGGTCTAAAGGGTTGGAGGCCCGGGTATGTAAGGGCATTTAATCAGGAAAAGGTATTGTTCCAGAAATCGGAGGACATGGATTCAGGGAATGCTACTGTGTTTCTCTATGATCTGAACAAGAAGACGGAGACATTGGTCATAAAAGGAACTGAAGTGAATCAGCAAGCTTCACTAGATGGGAACAGCTTGTTCTTTACGAATGAGAGTGGAGGCGTGGAAGTCGTTACGGTGGAGAAGGGTGCGATTCAAAAGTGGACGACTCCACATGCGAAAGAGGGAAACATTGACTCTTTATATACTTCGAAGGGATATTTCATGATCGAACGGAACCAAGAGAAAGAAGGGAGAAGTGTTTCTACTTCGCTTGAGTTTTTTAAGGTAAGTGATTATGTAAAGGCTTGTACTCCTTCTAGTTAGCAGAGCTAAAAATAATAGCTGCCCAAAAGGACAGCTATTTAAAACAAATGCTAATTAATTTTCATTATACTAATACCTGCATATGCCGGCCTTCTTCCAGTAATAGCTTGGTTTCCAGATTGTAAAGTTACTGAATTACTTCCTCCATTTCTAACAGCAATGATTTGTCCAGCGTTCATCTGACGTATATATGGTATGGTTACCGAACCCGCTCCAACCCCTGTTGCACCACCTGCTGAAAAGAGAGTATTACTAATGTTGGCACCATTTATCGTGTACTCAAAGATGCCTACAGATCCTGGTGCAACCGAAATCGTAGCGATCATAAGATACAGGCCTGGAATCGCTACTTGGAAGCCGGTACCCCCGACTAGTGGAAGATTTGGATCTGTTTTATCAGGTAGATTAAATGGTATAGACGCTCCCGCTGCTAATTGGAGATTGGCTGTAGAAGAATCTCCGAAATAGGATATCGAAACGTTAGATATAGATCCGGTAGGTCCCGTGTTCCCTGCAGGTCCTTGAGGTCCCTGAGGCCCTTGAGGTCCCTGAGGTCCTTGAGGTCCAGAAGGTCCAGAAGGCCCTGAAGGTCCCGTGGGTCCAGTGACGCCGTCCGCCCCTGAAGGTCCCGTGGGTCCAGTGACGCCGTCTGCCCCTGAAGGTCCCGTGGGTCCAGTGACGCCGTCTGCCCCTGAAGGTCCCGTGGGTCCAGTGACGCCGTCCGCCCCTGAAGGTCCCGTGGGTCC
>NZ_SLXV01000066.1 GCF_004341445.1 Baia soyae | reverse complement strand
GCTTCTAATTTTGTCTCAAACGAATACTTAGTCATGAAAAAGCACCTCCAACTGTTGGATTGTATTTCGTGTCCAACAATTGGGGTGCAGTTCACAAAGAGTCGTCTTTTTTCTATGTATACATTCCGCCTCTTATAATTCTACATTCCCACCACTGAGAATGACTCCAATACAACTTCCTTTCTCAATCTGAAATTTGCGGAACATAATAGCAGCCAAAGCAACTGCGCTCGATGGCTCAATGACAATCTTTAGGCGAACCATCGCAAATCGCATCGCAACTTCGATCTCTTCTTCCGAAACCGTCACCACTTCGTGAACCATTTGCTGGATGATCGGAAAATTCCTCTCCCCTACCTGCTGGGTTCTAAGTCCATCTGCGATCGTATCAGGCGGATCAATTCGAACCCGTTCTCCTAGAAGCATCGATCTCCTTACATCATCAGCCCCCTCAGGCTCCACACCATGAATCTTCACACGTGGGTTCATGCCTTTTGCTGCAAGCGCTGTTCCCGATATAAGCCCTCCGCCACCAACAGGAGTAACCAAATGCTCCAAAAACGGATGCTCTTGCATTAACTCATAGGCCGCCGTCCCTGCTCCTGCGATAATATCAGGATGATCAAACGGCGGAATAATGGCCATCCCATGTTCTTCCGAATACTGAGAGGCAATCATTTCTCGACTTTCCTTATAACGATCAAAAAAGAGCACATTCCCCCCATAGCTTTGCACAGCCTCTACCTTACTCTCAGGGGCATCATCTGGCATCACAATGGTGGCTTGTACATCAAGGATTTTACACGCAAGTGCTAATCCCTGTGCATGATTGCCTGAAGAAAATGCAATCACTCCTCGTTTTCTTTCCTCCTCTGACAATTTACTTAAAGCATTATAAGCTCCTCGAAATTTAAAAGCTCCACCTCGTTGGAAATTTTCACATTTTAAATAGACTTGCTGCCGAGACAATTCATTTAACACTCTAGAAGTTAGTACTGGGGTACGATTTGCTACTCCACGGAGTCGTTCGACCGCATCAATAATGTCGTGAAAAATAATCCCTTTATTCATTCGACCCGCTCCTTTGGTAGATTTATTTATTATTTTATCTGAACAGAATCGAAAGGGGAATGAATTTATATTCATCCCATCTTTTTGACAGAGAAATTACTTTGACAGACATATATATGTGTGTTACCTTGTATATTGTGAGGTGAATAACTATGGGTAAAACAATATCAACAGATTTAATTCGTGGCCATACAAGTACCATCATTTTAAATGTACTCCAGCAAGGGGATAGTTACGGATATGAGATTTATCAAAAGATTATCCAGCTTAGCGATCATAAGTACGAACTAAAGGAAGCAACGTTATATTCCGCCTTTCGCAGACTAGAACAGGACGGATATATCAACTCCTATTGGGGAGATGAAACACAAGGCGGCAGACGGAAATATTACCGAATTACAGACTCCGGTAACGTTTTTTATAAACAAAGCAAAAATGAGTGGAATGTAGCCAAAGAGATTTTAAATCAACTCATTGAAGGAGTGATTGAACATGAACCAAAATAAAACGCTCGATAGACAGATACAAATCTATCTAAATCGTCAATTTGAGGGGATTAAGGAGACACAACATCTTTTTGATACAAAAGAAGAGTTGTTTATGAACTTAAAAGAACGCTCAATGGATCTAATCAAAAATGGAAAAGATGAAGAGGAAGCATTTCGTGATGCGATCGCTTCCATGGGGAATTTAAGCGGTTTAGCTGAAGAACTGCGCCAATATGGAGAAGATCCCGTAAAACAATCCATTCATTCTAGAGCACAAGAAAGAATCTCTACCATGGGAATCATCATAGGTGTACTATTAACGATTTTTGGGCTTTTTAACTCTGCCATCGTGTTTTTTATGCATCGTCCTCCTAATGTCGTAGTAGGATCTGGCTTTTTATTCATCATGCTTGGGATCGCACTTATCACATATAGCACACTTACCAGAGAAACTCGATCTCACTTTGCGATGCACAAGATTCGCGCGTTGCTCTATACGGTCGCCATCAGCACCATTTTATTTGGGTTCTTCTCATCCGCATTTAGCTATTTTAGTACTGGAAAAGTGTATGTCGCCATTGCCGCTTGCATGGTATTTGTTCTAATTGGATTAGGTCTATACTTATACCTTACGCTTACCGAAAAAACTCGTCTGAAAGAAAATAAATAGGTACGAATTACATGCTTTTGCCTTCCTTCGCACATTCTAATCCTAACAAGCGTGAGGGAAGGTTTTTTCATATGCTAAACAACCAACAAAAAAAACAACTTCAAGGGCTCCTAGAACAAGAACAGCTAGAATTACAAAAGCGATTCGAAGAACATGGACACTACGGATTAGAAAATTCGATGAATGAATCGGTTGGGGAACTATCTGGTTATGACAACCACCCAGCCGATCTAGGATCAGAGCTATTTGAGCGATCCAAAGACTTAGGATTACAAGACATGGACGAGCATCATATGCTAGATATACAAGATGCCTTATCACGCCTAGAATCCGGAGATTACGGGCAGTGCACTGTATGCCATCAAGAGATTCCGTTTGAGCGTTTAGAAGCCGTACCCTGGACCAAATATTGTATCGAACACCAACCTGAGCAGCATTCCTCCATTCGTCGACCTATCGAAGAACAAGTCCTACACTCGCCCGAGCATACATTTTTAGACCAGACCGACTATAACGGGTTTGACGGGGAAGATGCATGGCAAGCCGTCGAACAATACGGCACATCCAATCCCCCTGATTTCTTTCGAGACGGAGAAGATTACAACAGTCTATACGTAGACAACGACGAAGCACGTGGATATGTTGATTTAGTCGAAGCAGTCGCCATCACCGACATCACTGGACACGTAACCGGATTTGCCGAGATCACTCACAATGATGCGTATCGTAAATTGGAACTAGAAGAGTCTGGATATGATGACGATCTGTTGTAGAAAGCCCGGCACAAATTCAGATGGTCACAGAGCCAATGTAACAAGAAGAATCCACCCTCGAAAACAAAGAAGAAGTGGCCAAACAGATTGGAACTAGATTCAAGGGATCGAGACACTCGTTTGAGCCAGTCTATGAAGTTGCAACTGTGATTGGGGAATGTTTGAGGATCTTAGGTATTAAGTCCCTAAATCGATGTAAGTAAGCGTCTCCCATTTCTTTCCGAAACAAAAAAACTCCTACACCATTTTGGGAATAGGAGTTTTGTTTCCCTCTGAAATAATAAAAAATTTACAAGAAAGTGAAGTATTAATCCTCACTCAACTCATGCTATCATCAATCCTGTTTGTTAACTTATATAGGAGTGGATGATACATGAAAGCAAAACGTTTTATGGCAGGATTGATCGCTTGTAGCGCAATGTTCACAGGAATGGGACTAACTCTACCTTCGTCAACCTATGCTACTACCAGCACGAAAGCTTCTCTTTCCCAAGAACCGACCGAAGATGAATATACGGTGATATCGAATGCGGTGACTGAAAGTTATGTTTTGGATTCATATAAAATGAAGTCATTGGCTTTCTACACACCTAGGCATCCAAATGGTTCTGAGGAGCCGTTCCCAGTCCGTGTTAGAATTACAACAAGCCATTTAGACGTAGATAATCAGAAGACTTCTCGTTGGCAAATGTTCCAACAGCATCCTAAAACAAAAGATCCAAGAGCCTCTCAAATAGTTTCTCCGAACTATATGGTGGGAAATGGACAAACGAAAGAATTTATCGTTGGGGTAGCACCAGGTAAATTAACCTACCTAAATGCGAATAAATTGGTGGGGTCCGATGGTACAATCACGGGTACGATCACGATTGACTATATAAAGTTTAAAAACGAAGAACCTTCGGCAAAAAAATAAGTTAGTGAACAACGACTCACCATTTGAAAATGAGTCGTTGTCATTTTTAATGTGCCTTTGAATCTCACTCTCCAAAAAACTCTCTCAAGGCGCGAACTCGCTTAATAACCAGCCAGTCTAGTAGCAAGACAAACAATATCGAAATACCGGCTAGTGGCAAGAAGATACCTAATAAAACAACGATCACAGCAATCGATTTTAACATTTTCTGATTTGGAACTCTCGATGGGGCACCAAATTTCCCTTTTGGTCGGCGCTTCCACCACATCACCATACCCGCAATCGTTATCCCAACCAACCCCAAGCAGGTGATAAGTCCAATCAATTGATTCCCAATCCCAAAGTACCGTCCCTCATGCAAAGCGATTCCAATCGAAATGGCCTTTGCCATAATGCCATAGTCTGTAAATCGAAGATCTGCTAGCACTTTCCCATTGTATTGATCAATATGCAAAGTTGCCTGATCTTCTGGAGACGGTGGAGATACAGAAACCGTATAAACTCCCTTTTCTCCCTGAGGAAAATTCACCACATATCCCGAATGCACTTTTTTTTCATTCGCTATTTTGATTACCTGTTCTACAGATAATGCAGAATAACCATTTCTTTGATTCGAATTGGGTACTGGCATGTTCTCTGCAGCCCATGATACCTCAGCTACGTCTTTCGTTGGAATCGTCGATTGAGGAGCTCCATCCCATAGACCCTTTGGATAGCCAGTTTGAGTAGACGTAGCTATTTTATTAATCGTCTCTCCCCAGACTCCTGACCATGGAAGACCTGTGAAAACCAAAAGAACAATAAACGAAGAAAGCCAGAAGCCCGTAACAGAATGCCAGTCTCTCCATCCTTGTCTACCACGACGAAAACGAGGGATAATGGTGCCGTAAATCGATTTTCGATCTCTTGGCCACCAGAGATATAATCCTGTAATAATAAGAATAATAGCCCAACATGCAGTTAACTCAACCAATCGGTCTCCTATATCTCCAATCATTAGCTCCCCATGAAGCTTCTCAACAATGGAGAAAAATCGATCCTCCTTACTCAAACTTCCTAAAATCTTTCCATTATAAGGATCTACAAAAATAGTGCTGGATGAATTTTGATTTATAATTTCAACTTCTGTAGAACGTGTAGATTCTTCTCCTGGACGAAAGCTTTTAATAGTGGCTCCTGGGTACTGCTTTTCCACTTTCCCAATCTGTTCCGAAGGTGTTAAAGCTTTCGCCCCAGCCTTCACCTGGTAGTAGTCTTGATATAGGTACCCTTCAATTTGTGGCTTAAATAGATAAAGCGCACCCGTAAGCGCCAGCATAATGAGCAAAGGGGCAAAAATAATACCAGCATAAAAATGCCATCTCCAGATAGAACGATAGATTGTCTTCTGAGAATAACTAGATTGCCCTTGGTCAATAGACTGACTCTCTTCTAATTTCTTCAAAAATCGCACACTCCTCATTAAAAATCACAAATTAGAGTGTAGCATCATTCATCCATTTCAACATGATACAAAAGGGCTATTTTTATTACCAATTTTGTCTTCAGAATTTCAGAAAGTAACTTATTTACATCTACATACACTGTCATTCCAGAAGCAATTGAATGCCCGAACGGATTTTGTGCTACACTGGGTAAGAATAGGAGGTGCTTTACTGATGGAGAATCTCTTGGGATTGTCTGTGACTTTCACAACTCATGCAAAGCCTGTTATTGGAAAAGCGTTACTTTGCATGGGGCAAAACACGATTAACGCTGCTTAAGCCCTTCTGATAATTTGGCTTTGCACCTTATTTGGCTATATAGAATAAGGAGTAGAGCACAAATGGAATATACAAATGCCAAACACATTCTGCCTAATAAGCTGATTGAAGAAATCCAGCAATATATTCAAGGAGAGACCCTGTACATTCCGAAACAAGAAAAAGCAACTCGGACGTGGGGTAGCCTGAATAACGGAAGACAGTGGATTGATCGCCGTAATGCTGACATCCGGCAAGCCTTCAGCAATAATAAGAGCATTGAACAGCTTGCTAAGGACTATTTTCTCTCAGTTGATACTATTAAGCGAATTGTATATACAAAGCAAAAGAAATAGCAGGAAGCACTGGTGAGGATCTTCACCAGTGCTTTTTGTTTACCTATGTCAACATTCATTCTAAGTTATTGTTGGCATATAAATAGGCACATTTACCGGTTTACAATAGGGATATTCTATATAGCAAAGAGAGGAAGCAGCAATGAGTGAACAAAAGAGTAGAAGCAGACATCTAGTTGATCCTGAGATTTCAAGTGCGCTTGATTTATTTCCGACAAGCGATCTAAATACCGCATCGCTGATGGCATCGCGTGAAAATCAAGCCAAAATGCCTCAAGCCGATGTTACGCAATTGTTCCCTGTGTCATTTGAAGAGAGAACAGTTCCAAGTTATTTCGGTGGCCCAGATCTACGTATCGAAATGATCAAGCCGCTTCAGTCTAATCATGACAAAATGCCTTTACACTATACAATTCATGGTGGCGGAATGGTGATGGGGAGTCCAGTCGTTGACCGGGCTGGCAATGCAGCACTTGCTGCCCAGCATGGCTTCTGCTGCGTGGCGATCAAATACCGTCTTGCTCCCGAATATATTCAACCTAGTCAATTGCAGGATTGCTATTCAGGCTTGAAGTGGTGCGTGGAGCATGCAGATCACTTGGGAATCGATAAACACAAAATCGCAGTTGCGGGAAGTAGCGCCGGTGCTGGTCTGGCAGCTGGTCTCGCTCTATATATTCGTGATCAGAAGGAATTTGACATACATCATCTAAGACTGCGCAGCCCCATGCTTGACGATCGCACAAGTGTTTCTCCGAAGCATCCTTTTGCAGGAGAGTTTGTCTGGACGAGAGGCAGCAACCATTTTGGCTGGGAATCTGTATTAGGGCATAGTCCCGGGCAGGCGGAAGAAAGTGAATATTACGTGCCCGCACGCGCCAAATCGTTGGCCGGCTTGCCGCCAACCTATATCAGCATTGGCAGTATTGATTTATTTATTGATGAAGCCTTATCATTTACAAAACAGTTGGTATTTGACGGTGTCTTGGTTGAATTGCATGTCTATCCCGGCTATCACCATTTGTCTCCGATGTTTCCGAATGCCCACTATAATCAGGAAGGCGCGAGATCCAGTGAACATGCCTTGCTGAGAGCATTAGGAATGCTTTGATTTTATGCTCCATGAAGATGATCTTCACAACAAAAAACCTCCTACACCATTTTTGGAATAGGAGGTTTTTTATATAAGGATTTTAATCCCTATTTCATTGGCATCCCAGGAGCGATTCGAACGCCCGACCGACGGCTTAGAAGGCCATTGCTCTAATCGAATCCAGGTTGTTGAAGATGTAATCATTTCAACAACCTGGATTCAATTTAGTTTTCGAATATAGGAAGATACAAAACAATCAGCCCATATTTTAAAATGGGGCTGTGAATAGGTTGCTATCCTTAGGAAGTATGAATACTAATGATAAGAGTTCTTATTATGTAAGATAAGGAGTGAAAACATGTCTCAAGCTAATATACCTAATATTTCGCCTAATATTTCGATTACAAGAGAAGATGCCATTAACCTGTTGCTTTCATCGATTGCGTTAGAAGAGCTAGGACTTAGTCATATTATTAATGCCGAGGGCGAAAAGCTCCAATACGTTCTGGGAACTCTCCCTGGAGTATCAACATCCTTTCAACCTTCCATTAGCGATCTACTTACGATAAATAGTAGTGTTCGCGACACCATTAATGTGATTGGAAAGAAAGAATGGATACTGAATGAGAAGTTAGTAAACGTATTAGAAACAGATGTTACGATAGGGCCTCAGGGACCTCAGGGACCTGCGGGTACCACTGGATCATCAGGAGGGCCTCCTGGACCACCGGGACCAACGGGCATAGGAGTTGCTGGAGCTACCGGACCTCAGGGTGCTACCGGGCCTCAAGGAAACACTGGACCGCAAGGCAATACAGGGCCACAAGGGACTACTGGACCTCAAGGGACTACTGGACCTCAAGGGAACACTGGACCGCAAGGGAACACGGGGCCACAAGGGCCGACGGGAACGTTTGTTACCGGTGATTTCTTATTCACAGTCCAAGGTACGGGGGCAAGTGGAAGTGGAAGCGCTTCGATGAGCTTTGGAGATACGCTAACCTTTATATCCGATACACTGGAGATAAACGTAACGCCCGGTTCGGC
>NZ_SLXV01000065.1 GCF_004341445.1 Baia soyae | reverse complement strand
AGATAAAACTAAAAGGTATGAGTCCAGTTCAATACCGAACACATACCCTGCAGGTTATTTAAACTTTTGTGTCTAACTTTTTGGGTTCACTTCAGTAACGGCGTCTTTATTTTGCATTGTTCACTCATCCATCGAAATGATTACTTTTCCTTGAGCGTGTCCTTCTTCCAAATATGCGATCGCTTCTGGAAGCTTGCTTAGTGGATAGATCCGATCGATCACAGGTACAATTTCCCCAGCCTCCAAATAATAACTCATTTCCATCAAATCTTTTTTACTGGGCTTCACTAGCAAATTCCCCATCTGTCTCTTTCCAGACATCGACACAAGTGGACCTAATAGCATAGCCTGAAACATCTGGGCTTCTGTTCCTCCCGTCATCACATATGCGCCATGTGGATGGAGAGCTCGTTTATAAGCAGAAATCGGATGGTACCCATTTGCTTTGCACAGCAAACGTTCCCACACCACCAGAGGCGCCATTTATTAAAACCTTTTGTCCAGTCCGAATCTTCCCCTTATCACGAAGGGCCTGAAGGGCTGTAACCCCTGCCGTAGGTATCGCTGCCGCTTTTGCAAATGATACACTAATTGGTTTTAATGCAAGTTCACTCTCAGGAACACACACATACTCTGCAAACGCTCCAAAGCCACAACGTGACAGATCACCAAACACTTCATCTCCCGGCTTTAATTCCTTCACTTCACTCCCTACACTCTCAACCGTTCCTGCTACATCCATTCCCAGTATCTTATATTTCGGTTTCATCAAGCCAATCCCCAAGCGAACAATAAAAGGATTCGCCCTTAAAAGATGCCAATCCCCCGCATTTACAGAAGCCGCACGAACCTTTATTAACACCTCATTCTTCTTAGGAGTTGGCTTGTCTACCTCTTCTAACCGAAGAACATCAGGTGGACCGTACTGCGTACATATCATAGCTTTCATTTAGGTTCCTCCAGTCATGGTAGAGAGAGTTATATAAGGATATGATTATTCAGGGTTGTTTTTAGATAGAATGCAGACTTTAAAAACAGTATATGAGTTTACAATCTCTTACTAAAAAAGGTAAATGTAAAAATTTTCCCTCTATTAAAATTTGTAATAATCGAATAAAATTAGAAACAAGGTGAGAAGAGCACTTATTACATAAGAAATAGAAAAGCTCAAATGAGGTGGTTTTTATTACAAAGGAGTTAATTCAATATTGGAAAGGAAACATTGATGAAAGTGGATTTCTAGATATTGAGGAAAAATATATCAAGTCACTTGCCCAAATTACTTATGATGAAATGGTAGAAGGAAAAATCAATGATCCATCTGTTCGGCAAAAAATTACTGGGAATGCGGATGCAAAAGATGTGTTCATCTGTCCTGCCCTATATACAACAAAGAGTCGCAATTCCAGTATAAAGCCAAAGTATCACATTTGGTTAGTCATACCGGCCGAGATTACTTACGATGGAAGGATACAAGCTAAAAACAAACCTCCTTTTATTCCACGTAAATACCTACGTCCATCATCACAAAAATGTACGATCAGTGATGTGGATACAGTGAATCAATACTGGTCAGATCATCCTTTTCAAAATGAACAGTCCAAATCATGGGAAAGCGTTTTAAAAGAAAGTGAACATTTCTTCGACCATGTTCTTGATAACCCAATTTCTTCTTTCCACTTACTCCCGTATAAAAAAGTGAAGGAGAAGGTCTTAATCTTAGATGGTACCAAATCCTCAAATAGTGGTTCTGTCTATAATGTCAAAAAATTCTATGAAAAAATGCTAGATAAATCGTTTTATAAAAATGCATTGAAACCACTTGCTCAGCAATATATCCAAATAGAAGAGCCTACAGAAGACAAGCAGTTAACAGACTCTATCACATACTCCGTAAAACATTTGGGACAAATGAGCACAGAACATGGCCTAACTATTTCTCAGAGAGAAGCATTACACCATTTTCTGGCCTTGCAAAATGGAGAACTCTTATCCATAGAAGGCCCTCCCGGCACAGGTAAAACCACACTATTACAGAGTGTAATTGCTTCATTATGGGTTAACTCTGCCTATCAACAACAAGCTACTCCCAGTACCATTCTAGCATCTGGATCTACTAATCTATCCATTACCAACATTTTAGATATGTTTCAAAGAATATCATTTCCATCTGATTTACCCTCTCATTCATTATTCGATCGGGCGGAACAACTAACAGAACGATGGATTCCTAATGTGAACAGCCTCGGTACCTTCTGTGCTGCAGAATCAAAACGCAATTATAACTATCAACTACTCTTGCGTGACAAGCAAAAATTCGAATTTGTCAACTGGCCTAACTTGCTTCAATTAGATCAAAGTAAAATAGACGAATGGGAGCAACATTTTTTAGCTCGTACATCCCTATATTTTAACCGTAAGATCACCTACATAGAAAGGGCAAGAGCAACACTCCATGATGCCCTTAGACAAGCAGTGCGAATGATCGAAGAAAATCTGCAAGAAAAGATTGATTACCAACTCCTATTTACTAAACGAGATAAGCTCTTTGCAGAGTATCACGCGACTTCGTTTGATGAAGTAATTCAACCGCTTAGCCAACGGGCAAACAGTCACAAACAACAAGTTCAGACGGTTGAAACTGCTAGGCGGGAACTCTATCATCGGATTAGTAACCGTAACCCTCTAGTTGTATGGTGCTCCAAGATCCCTATTCTAGGAAAGTATATAACAAAGGGGTGGAGTGAAGAAAATCAATACCTTCTCCAAAAACAACTACCTGATACTGCTTTTCATTCTTATGAGGAGACTATTTTAAAAACAGAACTAGAGAGGCTGGAGCAAGACTATCAATCACAACTACGATTATCAGAAGAAGATCTGTTGAATGTTCAAACACTTCAACAACAGTGGCATCGAAATGAGACAACTCGTACAAACAACCAAGAACGATGGGCAAATCTCTCTATTCCAGATACACTTGCTGAAGCAGAGGCTTTTTTTGATAAAACCTATCGTGTACTTGCTTTCCTATTAGCTACACACTACTGGGAAGCCCGTTTTATTGAAACAGCAAAACAACGAGTACAAAGTGAGCAACCATTTAAAAATCTACGTCAATTTTATGCAGAAGTTGCTATGTTAACACCATGCCTCATCTCCACTTTACATTCAGCACCCAAATTCTTCAACGAAAACTACCAGTATTTACACGAATTTGCTGATTTACTTATTATTGATGAAGCGAGTCAAGTATTACCTGAGCTTGCTTTCCCAGTGTTTGCATTAGCTAAAAAAGCTTTAGTAGTTGGCGACACCAATCAATTGCCTCCTATTTCTAATTTAACCGCTGATCAAGATAACATCAGTTTACAAGAGTCAGGCCTTTTAGAGATCACGCCTCATGTGGACCATCTACATGTCTGCTCCAAATCAAATGTAATGAAATTAGCAAACCGATTGACTCGTTATGTAAATGTTCAAGAAAAGCCCTTTATGTTACAGGAACATTTTCGTTGCCATCCTAAAATCGCTCAATCCTTCAACCATGTTTATTACCACAACAAGCTACATGTTAAGACCCGTAAAAAAAACGAGTACCACTTATTGCCCATGGCTTTTCTTCATGTAGAAGGACATGAAGAACCTACTGGCTCCAGCCGCATCAATCACAATGAAGCTGCCACGATCGCCCTATGGGTTGACCATTTTTTCAAACAGAACAAGCTCAGCATTTCTACAAATCACCAGACACTTGCTATCCTCACACCTTTCAGCGCACAAGCAAATTTGATCTCTTCTTATCTAAAAGAAATTAAGTTTAACGTAGATTGCATTAAGGTTGGAACGGTTCATTCATTACAAGGGGCAGAGTACGAGGTTGTCCTATTTTCACCAACCTACTCCACATCTACTTCCGAGCATTTCTTTGACCGTCAACAGTATGTTTTAAATGTCGCTATTTCTAGAGCAAAGCAGTCCTTTATCATCTTCGGCAACAAAAGCCATTTTGGCACCCACTCTGAAACACCGTCAGGTAAACTGCTTCCATTTTTTGAAGATGGAACAGAAAAAATTTGGTTACCTGATGACATGGAAGTGATGATGCTAACTGAACAAAGAACTGAAAAATTGAAACAGTACATTCGAGAAGGAAAAGTGGAATACACGAAGATCGAAATAGCTGGGAATGTCACTGGGGGAATCGTAGGCGGAACAGTTAACAACACCACCATCCACAATAAATAGGAGGAGTTTTTTTATGGCAAATATTCGTATTAACGGAAACGTTACAGGCGGTATTGTGGGTAATCAAGTGAACAATGTACAGATCACAAATAACAGTCCAGGAACCGAAAATCAAATGGTGGAAAAGTACATTGAAGAGATTAAAACCAACTTTGAACAATACCTTATCAAGATCGCTACCACCGAGATGAATCAAGAGGAAAAGAATAGTATCATTAGGGCTTTACAAGACATTAGAGAACAAATTAGTCAACCCCAACTCGATCGAGAGAAAATTAAACAGTCCGGGGTAGTACTAGAAAAATCAAGTTTTGTTGCCTCCATTTGTGGTGCTGTCTTCTCTTTGTTACAGCTGTTTAAATAAGGTTGTTTATCCACAAAAAAGTTGTTCCAGTCATCAGGAACAACTTTTTTTGTGTAAATGTCAATAAAAACGACTTAAAGATTAGATATGTCGTGTCTACGGTGAAGAATCATAATAATATGTGTTATTTCTTACTTAGATATGGTAGTAGGGAAATATACTTATTAATAGGAGGTGATTTGCATATCTGATAAATTAATTCGCAAAACAAAAGGACACGAACTAGTGATAGAAGGTATTATAAATGCACCGCGTGAACTCGTGTTCAAAGTAGTAACCGAGCCCGATCATATAAAACACTGGTGGACCCCCGAAAATGTAGAACTTATCATTTGCGAAACAGATTTCCGTACAGGTGGTATACTCCACTTCTACTTGAAAACGATTGATCCTAATCCGGATTTTTTCTGCAAAAGCAAATTAGAAAAAAGAATGCTGGATAAAAAAATATGGGGTAAAGCAGTCTACCAAGAAATCATAAAACCTGAGAAAATTGTCCGCACTGATTTTTTCTCTGATGCTGAAGGAAATAGAAAATATAGAATGTTGTCAAGTAAAACCATTACTACTCTTGTAGAAGACGAAGGTAAAACGAAATTCGTTATTAAGTTTCAATATACTTCCCCACTGGGTTGGTTATTGCTACGAACCAATATTACAAAGAAACAGATTACTGAATCTGGGGATCGCCTTGTAAAATATATTGGATCTCTTCAACAATAATCTATTTCCTATTACAAAAAAGAGGAGATGACGTAAATGAATAAAGCAAAAAAATTAATTATAACAGGAATTGCCGCAGCAACATTAGTTCTTCCCTTTCCAACATTGCTTCTACTGCCTCTTTTGTAGATAAGAATGATCCGATTTTTGAATCATCAACAACAAATTCTGAGTCCAGAGGGAATACGCCAATGGGAACTCCTGACGATGGTGCAGAGTGGGCTCAAGTTGGAAAAGATTTAAATAGATGCTTGCATGATCCAGATAAAAGCCTTATTTGCACAGTTGGGAAGGCTATCGGAGGCGCTGCTAAAGATGTATATGATTGGATGACAGCAGGTAAACCGTGTCGGCCTAGCCGCTCAGGTATGGGGGACTGCTAGAGAAGTTTTCCACACAAAGATTGGATTTGAGAATAAAACCCTTACTAAGCTAAAAAAGAATACCCGAACATCAAAAAAACGCTATTCTTTTCAGTATACAACCTGGGAGAATAGCGTTTTTTTGATCAGCAGTCATACAAAATGCCTTTTTTAGCATTCCTCTTCACCATATCAAAGAGCACCTGCATGCGACATAGCCTGTCTATTTTATTAGGTATTTTTATTAGGTATTTTTATTAGCTAATTTGTTCCTATTAAATTCACTACTTTTCTCTCTTTTTATTTTCCTAGCAATTTTAGCACCCATTTTGATAGATGGGATTTCAATAAAATGGTAAGAAAGGCTAGCAAATAATAATGCGAGCACAAAACTTAACAATAAAATTGGACTAGTTGGTATCAAATTAGCTAATAAATGTACCATAAATAGAGCAATTGGAAGATGTACTAAATAAAGACTATACGAAATCTCACCCATATATTGAATGGGTGCCCATTTTAAGACGTTTGTTACTCTTATAGAAGCTAAACTGATACTAATGAATATGACCGACCCTATAGCTGTAAACCAATCATCCATCATATACATATGAGCTGAAGGAGTATTGTAAAATAGAAAGCTATACGAATAGAAGCAAACAGCTAGTAATAAAAGAAATCCCTTAAATAATGTATTTCTCTCTTTTAACCAATGAACAATAGTCTGGTAGTGTTTAGCCAATATCGCTCCTATCATAAAGATTCCAGTATAATGAATGGTATAATCTAAACGTGCCAAGTCTACCATAATCGAAAGAAATACAGCCAAACAAATGATATACTTCCAATTAACTCGTAATACAATCATCATAATGAATGGAAAAATAATCGAAATTCTCAATTCATGAATAAGTGACCAAATAACAGGGTTGAACTGATTTATATCATAACTATTTCCAATGAATAAAACATGATCCAAGATGTCTTGCATGCTTATTTCCGTACCCCATTGACGTTTAACAAAGCCACTACTTCCCTGTACTACATCACCAACAAAAGGGATTGCTAATAAGAAAGCAAAAGCTAATGTTATTATGTACGGAACATATATTCTGAAAAAACGCTTTATAATATATGGAATATACTGCAATTTAAAACTCTCTCGATAATAGGGTAAAGCTAATACAAAACCACTTAACACAAAAAATAAAATGACTGCTCCATGTCCATCGAAAAAAATATGTAATGGACTATACTTAACTATATTCAACCAAAAAAAATCCGCATTTTGACTCGTGTTTGGTTCAACATATGGATAGACATAGAGCAGATGACTAAAAACCACTGTCAAAGCAGCCAAACCACGCAACGAATCTAATTGTACTAAGTGCCGTTTCATTTAATGACTCCTAACCAATATTATAAGGGGCTAAGGTATTTTTCTTTTTATAGTACCTTCTAGTTATTTATCGTTATCAAGCGCTTGCGACAGCCCGTGACCACTATTTTGCTATTGTCTGAGAGGGGGTCGCAGTTCAAAAAGATGTCCCAAACAACTATAACATATATCTTTTTTTCAATCCATGCTACTCTCTTTTATCGAACACACATTTGCATATAATAACGAAATCGAATATAGGTTCGCTTAATAGGGGTTGAGGAAATGAACATTTCCACTCCGCACGAGAAAGAGTTTATCTTTAAAGGGTATTGGTCGATTGCATTTGTTCTGCGATGCTTTTAATGCATTCATTTCTTTTCATTAGAAATTTTTTCATATAATTCTCCAAGAACAATCGATCTGCCAGGTTGCCTAAGTATCCGAGTGGGGAAGTATAATCGAAATGATCCAACATGAGTGTGCCATTTTCTTGTTTCATAAAGCGATGCTCATGTCGAAACCGTTTAAATGCACCACTCACCATTTCATCTACAAAGTAAGTAGGGGCATCAAGCTCAGTAATCTTGACAGTGAGACGCTGTTTGATGCCAAAATGCACAGCTACCCAAGTAACAGTTTGGTTGAGTTCAATCAAACCACTTGTAACACCTGCAATCGCACGTTCGTGAGTATGAGCGGTTGATTCCATGTGCACATCGATGGAGCGTGCTAAGTCAAAGCAAACTTGGATAGGAGCATTGATGTAGAGCTCTGTTTTGATGATGGGCATATTTTTCACTCACTTTTATTGATGTATGGTAAAAATATAATATGGATTTTTGGGAATCCAGTTTCTCTCCGAGCAAATAGAGAAATTACTGGAACATCGTTGACGACAAATAGCTTCGAAAAATGTTATTCAATGATAACTAAACGTCCAATGTTTGCAATACCAGTCCACAAAAAAACAAAAAAACCTTGATTTCTCAAGGATTTACGTGGTGGGCAGTACTAGGATCGAACTAGCGACCTCTTCCGTGTCAGGGGTGGGTTGAGCTAGTAGGTTTAACAAAATCAGATATTATGCCACAAAACTACTCTATGGACTCAAAACAATCGTATTCAATTTCTTTCATTGTAATACGTCCATTAGGCAATTGCAACCATCCTATTGTGTATGTACCTTGATAAGCATCTTCAATATATAACGTGGTACAGGAAGGAAATTATAACCTTTTATTTTAATAAAATAAAAAACTCCTCTTGAATACCAAAAGGAGTAGGAGGTTATAATGAAGTGAACCCAAAAAGTTAGACACGAAGTTTTAAGCAATCTGCAGGGTATGTGTTCGGTATTGAACCGGACTCATGCCCTTTAGTTTTATC
>NZ_SLXV01000064.1 GCF_004341445.1 Baia soyae | reverse complement strand
ACTCGAAATCTGTTGTACGTCTTCCGGCGTACCGTGGGTTCAAATCCCACCCTCTCTGCCATATCAAGGGTTTGGGGCTTCGACTAACAAGTAAAATTGTTGTCAAAGCCCCAACTTCTAACAAACCTTCTAACGTAGTGCTTAGGATGATTAGATATCTGAATTATCACTGAATAAAAACCTATCAAGTTTATCGGTGGCTTCTCTTTGCATGTTGGGCATAACATGCGAGTAGATATCCATAGTAATACTGATGGTCGAATGTCCTAAGCGTTCTGAAATAATCTTAGGATGCTCACCTTGTTGAAGTAATAAAGTTGCATGTGTGTGTCTCAAATCGTGGAATCTTACATAAGGTATGTCCAGTTTTTTTACTGATCTTCCAAATTCTCTTGATACGTAATCAACATTGATAGGTGTACCGTCTTCGTTTGAAAAAACAAGATCATGATCTTGGTAATAAACACCTAGATTTTGCTTACATTCTTCTTGTGTAGCTTTTAAGACCTGCAATAATTTAATAATCTCGCTTGAAATAGCGACGGATCGGCGACTCCCATCATTTTTAGCCGACTTCTTAAATACAAGCCCTTTTCCTTTTAGTCGTTGAAGTGTTTGCCTTATACTAAGTGTTTGATTTTTAAAATCAACATCACTCCACCTTAAGCCGAATATTTCCCCTCTTCTCATGCCTGTACTGATGGCAAAAAAGACAGCCCCATGAAAGTATTTGTTTTTTGTGCCTTCCAGTAATATCTGTATTTGATCTTTGGATAGCACGTTAACTTCCTTCTTTTGTAGTCTGGGAGGGGTTACAGCTTTAGTAGGATTCTTTCCAAGGATTTGCCATTTCACAGCATGTTCTAAGGCTTCGTGTAAGATCCGGTGGTGATGAAGTACCGATCGTGCAGTCAAGCCTCCCTTTCCATCTACTCGCCCCTTTGTTAGCTTTTCCGAGTAATAGTTTTGAATCTGGATAGGCTTTATCTTATCTAGTGGAAGCTTCGCCATTCTTGAACGGGAAATATGCGTGTGAATGATGTACTCATAGATTTCCCGAGTGCGTGGTGCGCAATTGAATGTAACATAGTCTTCTAACCAACGTTCCATAAAATCAGCTAGAGTAAACTTTGTGGGTTCATAGTAGATACCTTGATTAAGCTCATGTATTTTTGCAATCATTGCCTTTTCTGCTTCTTTCGGGTCTTTAAATCCACTAAACCATTTTTGTTTACGCTTCCCAGTAACCTCATCAACTCCTACATCTAAGACAAAATAAAACTTGTTTCCTTTCTTCGTTACATGTCCTCTCAATGCATACACCTCCTAACTTTGTCCATTTATCCAATCTTCAAGAGCTTTTCGTGGAATCAAGATTTTAGAGCCTACACGGATTTTAGGGAAGTCAGGTCGACAGAGAAAGTGATCTCTCAAACTTGGTATTGATATTTGAAGCATTTCAGCTGCATCCTTAACAGTTAAAACGAGTGATGACTCAGTTTGGCTTTTTTCCTCAACGATTTGAACCATTCTTTCAAAGATATTAACGATTGCTGACATGTCATTTTGATCACTATTTTGTGTAGATAAGAAGTAAGGATGTGTCGTATTAGGATTACCTTTGCGCACATATTCTCTCATTGATAGTTTCCCCCTTATATAGCTTCTGATTTGGATGATTCAGGTTTAACATGGGTCATGCTTACTAAACTCTTCAAACGCTCATCTCTAGCTTGCTTTGCATCCTTGTACTGATCGATCATGATGAAGTCCTGATCTTTCAATCGCTTAAATGCCTCCTGCACCAACTCAAGTAAAAACTCTGGGGACTCTGCTTTCACGATGGTTGCTAGGGTAGGAGTTACTTGACGATCCAACCAACCAAGTTTCGTTTCAATGGTTCTTTCTTTCGGGAGTTCGGTTAACTTGATTTTCTGGACATCCCCAATGAAGCGTTCCCACTTCTTCCAAGTCTTCCAACGGCTTTTATTACTGTCAGTTCGCTTAACTGTGAATCGAACGTAGTAGTTCAAGATACCCGTTGCAATTTCGCCTACATCTGTTTCATTCGCAATCAACCATGCAACCTTAACCGCTCTTTCATCCTTTAATTGCAATTCTGTACGGTTCCAAATTTCAATGCCTTCCAGTTCTTCATCTTTTCCTTTTTCAAAAGCTTCCTTGAACTTGTCATAGAATCTAACTTTTAGCAGAGAAGTGTTAGAACCCAAGTACAACGTTTGTCCTCGTCTGTAACCATCTTTTAAACGAATCTTTTCGTAGTTCGTTGCTTCTCGAAACTTGCTTTGAACCTCACCTGATTTGATCTTCTTTTCAATCTCGGGTATTTTGAAATATCCAGTAAAGTCATCAATGGCGAGGTCTAGCCGTGTGATGTTTGATTCCAGATCAAGTATCATTGCTAGTAGATGAGACCACGTTCTTTTTTTGTATCCTTCATACTCCCGACATCCACCACCAGACATTTGCAAATGAATCCCCATACCCTCGTTACCGTCGTAATAGACTGCAATGTTCCCTAATCTAAGTGACTTTCGATAGCCGTACATCCCGTTATCCATTTCGGCAAAATTGTCGATATTTAGATCCAAAATGCCGTTAATTAATGCTTCCAAACTGACATTTTTCAAAGTGGCTTGAAGCCAGTCAATTAGTACTCTCAGACCAGTTCGGGATGTATTTTGTGCCCCCGTGTTACTGGACGGGGGCGAGATGCTTTTTGTTGGCATCGAGTATCCTCCTTGATATACCAAATTGGATAAACGCAAACTTGAATTTATTCAGCTCAAGGGTGGCAAAGAGCGCCATGAACTTCATAAAAAAAATAGAAGAACACGATTTTTTTTACTACGCCCTTGTTTTTCTTCCTGAGGCATGTGCCACCATAGTCGTGCCGACCGAGCGACTGACGGAATGACAAACATACATCTAGCTCGTTCGGTACGCCAGTTTAGCACATGCGATTCGCTTTGCTCATAGGAAGAAAAAGCGCCAAGCTACTATTTAAAAGCGCCTCCCAATGCTCCTTCTGGAATATGTTGGAGAGCTTAAAGCTTACTTGCTTCTCATTCAACGGATAACACGAAACGGATTGAAATAGATCTTGCGAGCTTTTCTTTTACTGAAATGACTACTACTTTTCGTGCTATCGGAGATACTCACTTCAAGTTCTAGTATCATATTGATAAGACTATAGAGCTGACGAGTGTGGATTGATCTTACTCACTAGGAGGGATATTACTAAGCCTTTCATCCAGAGAACGAAAGGCCATCTACTGTACGTTGGGTTTCAATCCTAACTAAGCATCTTTGCGAAGTTCAACCACATTCGATGGTTCAGAAGGATAATCCGTGAGACTCACATTGTGCTTGGCGGACAAATCTTCTAGGAAGTCCTCTAGTGAGTAATTAGGGAAACTAAATGGCTTGGGCGTGGCACCCATCATGCTACAGTAACCTTGTCCTGTTTCTAATGCTTCTAGGTCTTTACCATCATCATCAAACATCATTTTGCTTGCAGATTTAGAGCCTTTCAGCAAAACCTTTGTTGTGAACATATCTCGAACAAGCCCACTCAGATACTCAGCATCTGGACGTTGAAGGACTCCGATGAGTTGAATGCCTGCCGCTCTACCTTTTGTAGTCAAAATCTTCACTTTTTCAAAGAAGCGATCTCGCTCACTAACCATTTCCCCTGCCTTCTTATTAGCATTTTTGGGTAGTACCTCCACTAAACTAATCCATTCGTCACACACTAAGAAGTACGGTTCCAATCCAGCTACATCTGTATAATGGTTCTTTCTTTGTTTGGTCATCAGATCATAGCGCCGATCCATTTCCGTGATGGCATCATCGATATACTGAAGGAATCCTTCTTTACTGTCACAAATGTCGTAACCGAAGTCTTTTAAATAAGTGAACTCGACTTGTTTCCCATCCACGATTCGTAATGTCCATGAGGAAGGGAATTGACTCAAGAATCCACGAAGGAAAGTCGATTTACCACCTGATGTGACACCCGATATTAAGAGATGAGGGTTCTCATCAAAGTGATATTCTGTTATCCCGCCTGCTTCATATCCGATGTATAATACGTGATTATCATCTGTCTTCTTGACTGGCTTTGTTACATCCATGCTCGTATGTTGCAATACAAGGGAGACAACGCCTTTTCTAATTTTCGAACTGACTAAGAGAGAGCCAAACGCATGAGAGAAAGCATCTAGTTTGCGTTCCCAATCTGCTGATGTTTGACCCGCTAACATATGCAAATCTAAATAGTAGTTATATTGATCTGCGTAAAAGTCTACATTAGGAACCGTCGTAATATCGATTTTTCTTTCTCGTCCATCCCAACCATAATGAATCTTTTGATCTTGCTGTATCAATCGCGTGGTCTGCAAAATCGCACGGAGTAGGCTTGATACTCGGTAACTCTTACGAAATTTTGCCCACGTGTTCCAAAAGGATCTATGAATACTTAAGATACTTCCTCTGGTTGATGGTAAGGCGATACAGCTACCGATCATTCCATAAGTAACTCCGTATGCCCAAGGAACATATCCAAGTAACAAGCTAACTAGAAAGGCTGGAGACCAAATCGCCAGCCCTCCATACAAGAAGCGAATTCCTTTGTATGGCAATGAAGGCTCTTTTAGATAGAAAGTTAATTTCTGTTTCTTCATCGGATTAACCCCCTAGTTATTTCGTGGACCTCTTCTTACTTTGGAAGAGTCACCAGTCTTAGCGCCACCCCAACCAAATCCACCACTCCAGCCAAACCCTGAACTACCGCCTGAACTACTACCCGAACCTTTGCCGGGTCTGTTCCAACCAAAATCAGAACTGCCACCCCCGCTGGAGTTACCCCATCCAAAGCTACTCATCATTCAATCCCTCCAAATTCATCTTCTTCCTCTGCAACAAACACCACTTGATAGTCATGATCTGCTTTTGGATCACACATGAAGTCATCTAAGCATTCTGGATTATAGATGCATAGCTCAACACCATTGGTTACAAACGTCGCAAATGAACCTCCACAATATTTACAACTCATCATTATCATCCTCCTGATGGTGACATTCTCTAATTGTGTACGCATCACATTGTTTGCAATGGAACAGACCATGTGCATGAACTCTTTTTATATCCTCCCATTGCTCAGCAATCTCGTTTGTCAAATCAATCGATTCAACCTCAGACTTTATATCTAGCATATTGGCTTCTGCAAATAAGTCGGCTAAGACTCTATCAGTCATGCACTCTACAGATTCATCTTCTTCCGGATAGAAACAAAGCTCGTGACTAAACCAGTTAAGCATAGCGTTTTTCCCCCTCATTCTGGCTTGCCTTTGGTTTGGCTAGAAATTGAACGGTTTCTCCAACGAGATCGGTTGTGTATTTCTCTTTTCCAGTCTGTTTATCTGTAAAGTTACCGATACTGATTCTTCCTTTGATACAAACGAGTGACCCCTTCATCAAGCTTTTGCACTTCTCGGCTTCCTTGCCCCAGATCGTGACGGGAATAAAATCGCTAACGGTCTTTTTTTGCTTTTTGTCCCAGTATCCATCGACCGCAATGGTGAGAAATACGTAAGCTTTGTCATTTCCTGTTCTGCGAACCTGTACATCACGTGTTACACGACCCACTACATTAAATTGATTCATTTGAATTCCTCCTAGTTTTGATTTGATTGGGCATTACTTTTTCAATCATAAAAGCGAGTTCGCTTTGTAATTCTTCGTCTGTCAGATAGTGAGAGAGCCTGGAGATGTGATTGTCTAACATTTCGCAAACTTCATCGCGTGAATGATCGTGATAGCATTTGACACAACGTTTTAGCATCTCTGTGACCTCCACTTTCAAACCTTTCCTTAGACATCTGAGACAGTATAGTGTGTGATGGTGTCTGCTCATAAGGTATTCCTCATAGGGGCTTGGGCTTGCTGTTTCAGTTCTTTAAGGAATTGGAGTTCTTCTTTCATCTGTGCGATCTTTCCATCTTCCCACATGCCCTGGAGAAATCCCTGGGAATGCGTTTCTATCTGGAATTGAAGGACTTCTAAGCGGTATTCGATTTTGTTTAGAAGAGTCATTCGGCTCACTCCTTTAAGATTTATTGGGCTTACTTCTAACATAATGTCTCATATAGTGAGCGAGATGCATTCTAAGATGTGCGAGTACTGTTTACATAACTATCTGAAATTAGTGTGTGTGCTAGTGTTTATAAAGGATTAATGTGCTGTTGTCACTATTAGTGACTACCCTTAATATCACTATACGTGACAATAAGTCTGTTGTCAATACTATTTTCTCACATTTAGAGACATTTTATTTTGTCACACACCGTGATATAATGTGATCGGAAGGATGGAACGTGCCATGTCGACATTGAAAGAAAGAATTGTGGAATTACGCAAAAAAAATAAACTGTCTCAAGAACAGCTTGCAAAAAAATTTGGAGTAGGTAGAAGTACTGTTGCAATGTGGGAAACTGGGGATCGGACGCCAGATGCTGATACTATTCAAAAATTGGCTGATTTCTTTGATACTTCTACTGACTATTTACTTGGTAGAACTGATGTAAGTTATTCAGCGGAACAATTTCAATCAACCCGGAAGGGATTCGGTAGAGATCACGGGAGCAAGGCTACGAAGAAATATCTTGATTTGCAGATATGTAACACTTTAAAGGGATTACCAGAGAGTGTGTGTAAAGAATTGCAATCGCCATTATTACTTTACAAAGTTCTTCAATTAAGAAATGAGGTACCTGTGACGATTTCGGAATCCTATATTCCTAATTCTCTTCCTCTTAAAGATTTGAAAAAAATCCTAGAAGGGGTTAAACAAAATCCAACTCTAAGCTTGTATAAAAACTTGGAGTCAATGGGAAGAAAGCCGATTAATTGTGAAGAGACAATCATTATAGATAAACCATCCATTGAAGAAAAAAAGCTATTACAGATGCCAGATGATGTACCTGTGGCTAGAATTGTTAGAAAAACATTTGATGCTTCTAGCCATCTAGTAGAATATTGTTTGTTAACAAGTCGCACAGACCTATACAATTTTACATATCGATTTACACTGTAGAGCACTTCGGAAGGGGATTTTCTTATGGAAAAACTTAGAGAGCTTGAGGAAGAGGCTTACTCATTCTACAAAAAAACTGGAATGCCATATGTAGTTATGAAATCGGCAATGACTTTGGATGGAAAAATAGCCACTTCAACAGGGGATAGTAAATGGGTAACAGGTGAACAATCAAGACACCATGTGCATGAACTTCGTCATATATATGATGGAATCATGGTTGGTGTGGAGACAGCGATTAAAGATCGACCACAACTTACAACACGATTACCCGGAGGAAATGGAAGGAACCCTGTCCGAATTATTGCAGACAGTTCTTTACGGTTACCATTAGATTCTCCATTGTTGGATACTAGCAATGCTCAAACATGGATTTTTTGTACAGATGAAGCTAGCATTGAAAAAGAAAAACAGTTATTGAAGCATGGTGTGAGAGTCATTCGTACAGGTAATGGACGACATGTTAATTTACATCACGCAATGAAGTATCTAGGGGATAATGGAATCAAATCTGTACTTTTGGAAGGTGGAGGTCATTTAAATTGGTCAATGTTAAAAGCCTCATTGGTACAGAAAGCCGTTATCTTTATAGCCCCAAAGTTACTTGGAGGGAGAAACAGCATTTCTCCGATATCGGGTGAAGGATTCGATCGAATGGGGTTAGCTACCCAATTGAACAACTTGTCTGTAGAGCAATTTGGTGCAGATGTATGTGTAATTGGATATATAAACTGACTAAGAGAGGGGATTCCCTCTCTTTTAATTTTTCTTATACAACTAAGGAGGTTGATAACAATCAAATTTCGAATATCTATATAAACCAACTGTGAGGAGGGATTTGAGATGAAAAGAAATAATGAATCATGGTTAGTTCAACAGTTTCGAAAGTGGTTAAATAAACAAGATAGAGAAACAAAGCATAATGTTGTCTCCAAAATACGAATTGGTAAACAAATCATACGATGGATTAAGTTGCCTTCTTTGGCTTTAAGATTTATACAGGAACAGATTAAGCGTGGGTATTTCCCACTACTAGATAAAAACATGTTCAAAACAGAGTCTCCATTAGAGCGAGCTATGTATTACGATCTTCGTCGAGTTTACAGAAAGGAAGAAATTATTCCTCAGTATCCTATTGAGGATTTTTGGGCAGATTTTGCGCTTCCACAGTACATGCTCATGATTGAATTAGATGGTGTTACATATCATCAAGATAAACGAAGGGATCAAATACGGGATGCAATTATAAGAAAGCATGGCTGGACGGTTATGAGATTTCCAACTTGGTTAATAGAGAAAAAACCGGGTGAGGCTATTAGGAGAGTTGTAAAATTTACACAAAGAGCTAGTGAATCTCAGTCCCTCGATCAAACAGAGCGGAAACCAAACGAGGCTTTGTAATACTTGAGTTGGCTTTCTAACACTTCTAACAAACTTCTAACAAACTACATTTTCATTTATTGCTTATGGATAATTTAAAACTAGCTTAAGCGTTGAAATATCTACAATTATATTTTCTGTTTTTTCTTTATTTTATGGTTTTGTAAAACTCGAAATCTGTTGTACGTCTTCCGGCGTACCGTGGGTTCAAATCCCACCCTCTCTGCCATAT
>NZ_SLXV01000063.1 GCF_004341445.1 Baia soyae | reverse complement strand
AGATAAAACTAAAAGGTATGAGTCCAGTTCAATACCGAACACATACCCTGCAGGTTATTTAAACTTTTGTGTCTAACTTTTTGGGTTCACTTCAAATGGGATATCGTGGAGCAAAGGTAGCTGAAATAAAAGAACGTTATATTGCTGAGTTTAACCGTATGGAACAGTTTATCAAAACACAAGCTCTAGATGTAAAGCTAGATTCGTGCATGATCCAAGATTCAATTGAACGTGCTATGAGAAGGATAGAAGCAGAGAGGATGGATATGAAAGCCAAAGTAACCGAATAAAGCTCCGAGTGGCACTTGTACAGGCGATAGACGGAAGACTTGACCATATGTGAAAGAGGTAGCCATTTCCGGCTACCTTTTTTCAATGATTTATAATTGTAATCCTAGATAGAAATTGACGGTGGATCTTCGTCATCTCCACCTAATGTATGGAGTGATTGAACATCAACAAATTGCGGATGGAATGAACTTTTCGTAATGAATGATTCAAAAAACTTCATAGATCTCTACCTCGCTTTTTATAGAAAGTTCGTCTTCTAGTTTGTACTTTTTTATAAGGCATTGCACAAACTCATCTGTCGTACCCATTTTATCAAAACAGTAGATCATTTTCAATAATGCTGAAAGTTGCCTGTTCTTGTAGTTTTTAGATTCGAGAATTGATTCCGCTTCCCTATAATAAGGAAGGGCTTCGGTATACTGCTCTTGGAAGAGTAGTACATTTCCACGAGTAATCAATGCTTTACCTAGCCGAAATGGATCTTGGATTTCTTGAGCTGTTATGATTGCTTTTTCGAGGTATTCTGTTGCTAAAAGCCAGTCTTTTTTGGCATTAAAAAGGATTCCTAGATAGGTGTAAGCATCAATATGCCTGCGCGGATATTCCCTTTTACCGTCTGCATTTAAAACTAACATAAACCGATCAAGTGCCTTGGTAAAGTCACCTTCTACTAGATGAATACTCCCCAAAATGATCATCAAATCTAGATAGCGATTATCGCTTCGAATATTTGTTGCAATGATAATGCCTTCTGAACAACACTCCAAAGCTGCTTGGACGTTTTTTTGATTACGAAGGGCAATCGACCTAAATTTGTAGAAATCGAGCAAGGCATTGTTATTTTTATCGATCTTAGATCGTTGGGGCCATACTTCATAAAGTATGGAAGTTGCTTGGGGATACTGGGATAGTTCCCATAAGTACATCATCTTGTTCGCCAAGAGGTTATACTTGTTGTTTAGTTGAGAACAGTCTTTTGTTTCATCGTATGCTTCTAATCCTTGATTTATAAAATCAATTGCTGTTTCTAAATCATTTAAGAAATAGCGACTAGCTGCTAACCTGTTGTAACATGTAGGAATGATATTGTCATCGGGATTTAGGTTGTGTTGGGTACATGTTTGTATAGCATGAAAAAACACTTTTTCTGCTCTTTTGTACCTCTTCCTAGTTTCCACACTCTTATCCTTTTGAATAATCACACCGTCCAAATGGTACTTATGTGGAGCAAGAGGATGAAAGTCCTCGACCTGGTATTTCTCTAGTTCAGCCTTTGCTATTTCAATGTACCCATTATCAATCATTCTTTCAACTTGCTTCAACTTGAATCGCAATTCTGTTGTTATTTCTTCGACTTCTCCAACTTCTTTCTTGAGCTCCTTTTTTGTTATTCCTAGTGCTTCTAGATATAGTTTAAAGGTTTCATCTTTTACGGCTTCCCCTTTTTCAATAAGGCTTGCGGTAGAAGATGGAAAGCGATGATCTATATCTGTTAGACTCAATCCTTTTGTCATTCGATTTTTTTTGACAACATAACGGGCAATCTCACTATCTAGTCTGGTCTTTTTATCTGCCATAAAAACACCTCGCAATCTACTAGGCTCCTATATCTATCATATAAAAATATTAGAAGATTTTAAACATTATTTACATCCAAGTTTTTTCTTGGATAAAAAACAAAAAATTAAACAAGAACTTAGCAAATACAGCCTAAACGATTTATAAACTGTTGTTCATCCAAGAAAAAACCTGTAGTCAAACGGTCTTGAGATAACATTCATTTACAGAATATAATCTGTTTAAGGAAATTTTAAAAATATATATTAAAAAATGAGGTGACTTACATGTTGAAGATTCGCTTAGAAGGTCCAAACGAGCAAGTTGAATCGTTTATCTACGAAATGGATCGAAATCCAAGTGTAGAACTACATGAAACAGAAGAAAATTGTGAAGTAGAGAGTGGTCGAGTTATTACTTATTCCCAATGTGCTCTTAGTTGTTCTCCAAGAAATCGAGTTGAAATCCTCGAGTTGGAAACCATTGACGGCGTCACTATCACCATCCCCCTACTAGACGTAGTTCAAGTAAGGATTTCGGATGAGGAAACGATCACTTGTGGAAAGAGCTACGACATTTTTGCAGACAACAAAAAAGGCCACGCCACATGGCCTAAGTAAAACTACAATACGCTAAACACTAAGATAGTGTTCAAATACGTGGGAGGTAGATAAACGTAGGCTCCTCCTGTGTGTTTACCCTAGTGTAACATAGCAATCGTTGCCTACAATCGACAAGCAAATCAATATGGGAACTTGTTTTCCTTTTGGTTTTTTTGTGTTCAAATTGTGGACAAATCAAATCTGTTTCATGTATATTCAAAATATAATTATATATTTTTACAAAAGGAGAGAATATGAGATGAAAAAGAAACGATTGTTTCTTCGTAGATTATTTTTAGTGAGTACGTCGTTTTCGATCTTCTTCGGTACCGCTTTTCCTACGTCTACACATGCGGCAGATTTTGCAAGTGCGACGTATAAGGCGACCGAGTGGGGATTCCTATCTGCTTACATGAGTGTAAAAGATTCATGGAATAAGATGACGGATCAATGGACCATCGCGTCCGAGAAGAATAATGGTAACAAGGAGCTGACTGAGAATAAGCAGAGTCTACCTGTAAAAGAGACGACTCCTAAAGGAAAAAAGGTGGAAGATCCTAAGAGGACCAAGGAGTTAGTAGAACAACGGAAGATTAATGCTAAATTCTACGAGCTTTCAGATGGTCGGGTTGAAGCTGAAATTAGTTCAGATCCAGTCCACTACCGAGATTCAAATGGTAAATTACAAGATATAAAAAATGATATCTCGAAAGCAAGTCAAAAGGGATATGTTTATAGTAACGAAAAGAATCAATTTAAGACGTTCTTTAGCGATAGAGCAGATGAATTAGTCAAGATTACGAGTGGGAAGCATGCTATATCAATGGGATTAAAAGCCCCAGATAAATCGCAGGTTGCGCCTACGGTGAAAGGAAACATTATCTCGTTTTCTGATGTATTGAATAAAAGCAAAATCGAGTATCAAACCGAAAATAGCAAAGTAAAAGAAAGAATTGTTTTGAATCAGAAGCCAGAGAGTAACGTATTTGACTTCATCCTCGAAACAGGAGATCTCGAACCCAAGTTACAATCAGACGGTTCTGTTTTATTTGTAGATAAAGGTGATGTGGGGGTCTTTAAGATCCCAAAGCCGTTTATGTACGATAGTCAAAAAGAAGAAAACTCTCCTTATGGCTATGCATGGAGCCATGACGTGAAGCAAGAGATTGTACAAGTAGATGGTAAGAACGTTTTACGTGTGACAGCCGATAAAGAGTGGTTAAATGATTCCAAACGGGTGATGCCCATAATCATCGATCCAACGATTGAGATACAACCGACTCCCGGCAATGGAGCCCAAAGTAGTAAGGATACCATGATTAACAGCTCCTCACCTACCACGAACTATAATGATAACTGGAGATTATCCGTGGGAGCGGATTCGTCGCAAACTTCGCGCTCTCTTGTAAAGTTTGATACTTCTGTCATTCCGTCAGGGAGTAAGGTAGATTTCGCACAGGTACAGCTTTATTATGATCAAAACTTCTGTACAGGTTGTAAGGACACCGACCAAGATGTAACGTTTAGCCTCCACCGAGTCCTTCAAGACTGGAATCCAGCCGAGGCTACATGGAAAGAAGCAAAGAAAGGTGTACCGTGGGCGAGTCAAGGTGGAACCTACCGCTCTGACGTGGAAGCGAGTACCTATACGATTGATAATACCGACAGCACAGGTATCACCAAGAACGGTACGTGGAACCTGTCTTCTAATGTAGCTGGGGGAGTAAACGGTAGTTATCACGCCGCGCAGCCGAATGATAAGAGCGCTACTAGCACCTTTACGTGGAAACCCTACCTAAATGAAAGTGGAACGTATAACGTAGCGGCATCCAATGTCCAAGCATCAGATCGTGCCACTTCTGCCCCATATAGTATTACTCACAATGGAGGAACTTCCAAGGTCTATATCAATCAAAGAACATCCAGCACAGGTTATCAAGCATTAGGACAATTCAAATTTGCCACGGGAGATAGCCACAGCATTACGTTATCTAACTATGACTCCAGCAAGAAAGTGGGCGGAGCCGTCATCGCCGACGCGCTTCGTTTTACCAAGACAGCGGAAGTGAATAAAGGCGCCAATGTGAATAACCGCTGGCATGATTATACCGCACGGGATCTTGTTCAATCGTGGGTCGATGGGAGTCAAGAAAACTATGGAGTCCTCATCAAAGCCAAGGATGAATCGAAAAAAGTAGGGGGAGTCAGATATACGGCGAGTCAAAATTTTGATGAAAATTCGATTCGACCGAAACTAAAAGTCGTTTATGGAAAGCCGTCTGTTCTCCTTGCAGAACCAACTAAAATCTATGCCAACGGTGCAGAGTTGAAATGGACAAAGTATATCCGGACTGATTTTGTGGAGTATCAGATCCATCGGAGTACGAGTCAGGCTTTTATTCCAGACGAGACCACCTTGGTTGCACCTATTCCGAATCAAAATACACTTACCTTCACGGATACCACAGCTACGCCAACTCCTGCTTACAGCAGTGATCCATTTGGACGAGCCTATTTCTATCAAATCGCGGTGAAAACAGTAGATGGTACGATTGTCCCCTCTACGACTCAGCTTGTGAGACTGCCGAAATCGGGTATGACCATCCAAGTCTTGCAAAATGCCATCGATACAACCATATCGAGCGAGCATAAAAATACGAGTTTTAACTATTTAGATGAAAAAGGTAACCCATGGGCATCTGTAGGGAATAACAGCGCTACATTTGGTAACACCCGCTCCCTTTATAAATTCGACCTCTCTTCCATTCCGAATACAGCAAAAGTGGTCGATGCTGATTTTAGTCTGTGGAGTTGGCAAAGGGATAGTACAGGAACAACTAATGCTACCTATAATGCGCATTATCTGTGGAAGGATTTTGAATCGGTTCCGAAGACCACGTGGAACAGTCACAATGATGCTTTCCATAACTCGGTTCTTGATTATGTGACCAATGTTACCAACGATCCAAAGTGGCTCAATTGGGATGTCACGTCCGCGGCGGCCAGGTGGGTGAAAGATGGATCGAGCAATAGAGGTCTCATGATTCGGCAAAGTGACGAAGGAAGCAAGACAGCGAAAGAAAAACTACTTACCGTTAGTAGTGAGATGACCCTAGCGCCACAGCTGAAGCCGAAGCTAAAGGTCGTTTATATCGATAAAAAAGCCGCCAACTCGTACTATGCGCCGAAAACACCTACTACCATGAAGGCAGGCGAAACCTATCAAGTGGAGGTTACCCTCTCCAATCCAACGGATACAGCGTGGAGCGGTAGCACCGATTTACTCGGTTGCCATTGGGCATTACCGAATGGAACTGATCGCACGACTGAAGACAATTGTGCAGGAGCGCAGTTTAAGCCGATTGATGCGAATGGCAATGAATCTGTGACCACGGTCAATATCCCAGCTGGGGATACGATCACCGTCCGTGGGAACGTGAAAGCACCCGCCATCAGCCAGCCAAACAAACTCCGTGAAGGTTTGATTCTCCAGTGGGATCTCAAGCTAAACGGAACATGGCTATCCAAAAGCCCAGACCCAATTCCGACTCTGAACCAGTTTGTTATGGTCGAAGATCCAAATGGAGCAAAGGATTTAGGGAATGACGATAATCATGCTTCAACAGATGAAGCAACAGGTACAGGCAGTAGTGCGAGTATGAACTTATATCGCGGAAATGCCAACTTTAGCTACTCTGCTTTTAGCAACCCGTCCCGAGGTGACTTCATGACCTCCGTGGATCTTACGTACAACAGTTTAGACACGAGTGATTCTGTGATCGGAGCGGGCTGGTCCCTTGATACCTCTAGTTTCGTTCGTCTTGGCTCTTCGATGGAAGACCTAGTCTATATGGATAAACAGGGTCAAATTGTACAAGGCTCTATGAATCTATCAGATAGCGATGGGACAAGCCATACCTTTACATGGGACTCCAAAGCGAAAGAGTTCAAATCCCAACCGGGAGATGAACTGTACCTTCAATATCTACAAGGTGGTTCCAGTAGTAAGAAGTGGGTGATTACAGAGCCCAGCCGTAGCCAATTCTTCTTTGATGAGAAAGGGTATATGACAGAAGCATCCGATCAAACGGGGAACCTTCTCAAGTACACGTATGAGGAGAGAGCGGTTAACAACAAGCCCGTGAAGATGCTCCGTTACATCACAGATGCAGCGGGCCGTCAAACCGTAACCATTGAATACAATGCCAACAACAAAGTTTCGCAAATCAAAGCAGTTAAACCAACTTTGTCCGATGTTCCACAACAAGTAGTTGAATTTACGTATGATGCATCGAACCGCTTAGTTAAATTTACTGACGGTGCAGGGACGAATGTAGCCAAGTCGTACGAGTTTGTTTACGACTTGCTCTCTACTAACGTAATCAATCAAATCAAAGACCCAAAAGGGAACATTACCAAGTTTGACTACTATACAGATGGCGAAAACAAGCACCGTGTGAGTAAGATGACCAACCGGAAAAATGAGATCATTACGTACACGTATAATGATAAAGATAAAGAGCGGATCGAAACTGACTTGAAAGGAAATTCCACCAAGTATCTCATGGATGATAAGGGGAACCTCATCAAATCCACCGATGCGAAGGGGAACGTGACAGAGTATCAATACGATGCCAACCGAAACTTGACATGGAAAAAAGATCCGAATGGGGCTATTACAACATGGACCTATGATGAATTGGGCAACGTCTTAACCATGACAGACCCAGTCAATAATGCCATCCCGGACACAAGTAAACGAAAATTCGTCCGCTACAATTATCAATACTCGATGAACAAGCATGTAGCTGAATTGATTCAAATCACTTCACCAGAAGGCCGGGCCACGAAAAATACCTATGATACATTAGGTAATCTAGTAGCGGTTGAAGATACGGAAGGGAATAAGACCACCACCGCTTATTACGGAAATACTGATCTCGTCAAAAGCATCACCAATGCCAACGGCAAAACAACAACCTTTGGCGATCCTGATGCACCCGACTTTGGCTATGATGTAACAGGAAAGCCGAAGAAAGTGACGAATTCCTTAGGGGAGACGACTCTTACCCAGTACGATGATTTTGGGCAGGTGATATCGTCCACTAATTCTCAAGGAAAAACGTCTACCTTCAACTTTGATGTTTTCGGTCGTCCACTCGATGCCAAAATACCGAAGGATCAAGCCAAGGGAGAATACATTGTCAATCCAGCACCTGTTTATGATGCCAGCGACAATGTAATCGAGAAAACAACTCCTACAGGTGCGAAATTTAGATACAAATATGATGAGTATGATCGCATGACGGAGGAAATCGAACCGAAAGACAATCCGAACGATCCAGAAAAGAAAACGACGTACTTCTATGATGTACTTGGGAATCTGATCAAAGAAGTGGAGCCGAAAGGAAATCTCACCGACGATCCAGATGATTACACCACCAAGTACGACTATAACGAACTGAATCAAGTCGTAGCCGTCACCAATAGTCAAGGGCATAAAATCACGTATGAATATGATTCTGTAGGGAATCAAGTGAAAGTGACCCAACCAAAGGGCAATCTCACTCCTGATAATCCCAATGATTATGTGACCACCACGACCTTTGATCTAAACAACAATCCGATCAAAGCAACGGACATTGATGGGAAATCGATTGAAACCGTTTATGATGCCGATGGCAAGACGATTGAAAACAAAGATAAAGAAGGAAACGTTCATAAAGTTTCGTATAACATCCGCGGACTTGTCGCAGAAGAACAGACACCTTATCAGTCAGGGAAAACCCGAACCAGTCGGTACACCTATGACAAATTAGGAAATGTAACTCAAGTCGATCCACCGCGTGGGACTGCTACACCGTACGCAGACGACTTCGTGCAAAAGAAAACCTACGACGATCTTGGCCGTGTGAAAGAAATCATCTTTCCACGTGACCCGAATAGCTCTAACCCACGTTTCAAAGAAGAGCAGAAAATCATCTACAACTATGATGAAGTGGGGAACGTCACATCGGTTAGCACTCCGCCTTCCGAAGGACAAACCGAGCGTAACGTCTCTACCTTCACCTATTATGACAACGGCTTACTGAAAACCGTTACAGATAGCTGGGGCGTAAAAACCACTTATGATTACAACCAAATCGGGAGTCAAGTCGAACGTGTCGTAACCAGTTCTGATGGAAAAGTCGAACGGAAGATGACGTGGGATTATTACCAAGATGGCAAACTGAAGAAAAATGTAGATGAAGGGCTACAAAACAAAGGTAGCTCTCTAGACACCGAACGGAAACAGTTTGAGTATGTTTACGACATTAATGACAACATTGTTTCAATGAAAGATTCCAGTAGTAACAAAAAAGTAGACGAATACCGCACTGTCTACACCCCTTTGAACCAAGTGAAAGAGGTACAGGAAGTGGTAGATGGTATCGTCAAACGAGGTATTCAATACGACTATGATGTTCACGGGAACTTGCTCAAGCAAGAGTATTCTAACAATATCTCGGAATACAGTTACAACGGACTAGATCAAGTAACACAGTTTTCACAAAAGAAATCTGCTCAAGACAATAAGCCTCAAATCTACAGCTATCAATACACCGTGAGCGGTAAGACCAAGCAAGAAACCAAGCCAAACGGAACCTTAACCGATTATCAATACAACGGTGCGACACGTTTCTAGATAAGTGCCTCAAGCACGAAACTAGACCGTTTTAGAAAACTAAAATGAGAACTGATTTACCGAGGGATGGAATG
>NZ_SLXV01000062.1 GCF_004341445.1 Baia soyae | reverse complement strand
GCTATCCCTCCATGTAGTCGATTCTATATAATTAGAATTCGACAAAAAAGACCGCAAACCTTGTCTATAAAATAGACTTTGTCTGCGGTCTGAAACCATCTACGCTGTGTAGATGGTTTTGCTTTGTTTAATAATTTATATGAATATTGAATACATGGTATAGTAAAGGTATCTCGTAGAATGAGGTGGAATGATGGACTTTTATCAACTATCGGTTGTCTTATCGAACGGACAAGAAAAGTCATTTGAAGATTATCGCGGAAAAGCAGTTCTATTGGTAAATACGGCTAGTAAATGTGGCTTTACTCCTCAGTACAAAGGACTTCAGGAATTGTACGAAACGTATCACGATCAAGGCCTTGAAGTAATTGGCTTTCCGTGTAATCAATTTATGGGACAAGAGCCTGGTTCGAATGAAGAAATTCAAGAGTTTTGTGAGATAAACTATGGAGTGAAGTTTCCGATTACGGATAAGATTGATGTGAATGGCTCGGATGCTCACCCTGTTTTTCAGTATTTGACCCAGGAAGCAAGAGGAATTTTAGGTGAAGCGATTAAGTGGAATTTTACGAAGTTCTTGGTAGATCCTAGTGGGAATGTAGTGAAGCGCTTTGCTCCTACTACCAAGCCAGAGGACTTAAAATTGGAGATTGAGAAGGTATTGAAATAGGCAATAAAAAACAGTTGACGGTGAATCAACTGTTTTTTTGTTTTATTGTTTTTGAGCTGGATTTGAATAGACAGGAATTGCATCACCGGGACTTACGTGTGAAACGGTGTCATTCCAAACTGATTTCCATTTGGACGCTGATAATCCAGGATAAGGCAAGTCGCTTGCTTCTTGCTTAGGTGTAGGGATAATAGCATATTGTTGCTTCCCATTTGCATTGTATTTATGGACAAAGGTAGGAAGATAGGAAAATTCCTTTAGTTTTACTTCATTGGTTTTTGAATCCTTCTCTACATCTACATATACAATAATTCCCTCATCGGTATAACGGTCTTTTTGGTTAGAGACAAAGTTTCCCATTGAATAGATAATATATTTCTCTTTTCCATCTACATTCATTTTCTCCATCGGCTGGAGGACATGAGGGTGACTACCGAAGATGACATCCGCTCCCGCTTTAAAGACTTTCTCAGCAATTGATTTTTGGCTCGGATTTGGGTTTCGTTGGTATTCAACACCCCAATGGAGAGAAACACAAACTAACTCAGCACCTTCTTTTTTCGCTTGAGCGATATCTTTGGCTATTCCTGTCCCATCTCCAATCAAATCAATCAGATACGGCTTGTCTGATGGAACAGGAATTCCATTTGTAAGCTCTGTATAAGCGAGAAAAGCTACTTTGATTCCATTTTTCTCGACAATGAGTGGTTTCCGTTTCTCTGCAGAAGGAGAGGTACCTGTCGTTTGGATTCCACGTTCATTTACGACTTTATGGGTTCGAATGGCTCCGTCTACTCCCGTATCCATAGCATGGTTATTCGATGTGCTTACGACATCAACCCCAGAGTCTTTCAGTGCGTCCACGATCTGGTCAGGTGCATTAAATTGTGGGAAACCAGAGTATGGTTTAGAGGGCCCTGCCAATGTCATCTCAAAGTTTCCAATCGCGATGTCTGCTTGGCTAATATAAGGTTTGACTTCCTTAAAAAAGGAACGAAAGTCGTATTTGTTTGCTCCTAGGTCACCTGCTTTAATCTGTGGTGTATGCATCATGATGTCACCAAATGCAGCAATCTGAAGCTTATTAGATGAATTCTCCCTTTTCTCCGCTTTACTCGGTGAATCGCTGTTACTATCCGGAGAGATTGCCGATTTACCAAATGGGAAAAATATAACGAACAGAATGACAGCTAAAATAGCTGTGATAATCGATATAATTCGTTTCAACTGTTTTCACTCCTTTGCTTGTCCGACTTAAGTGTTTAAAGCAATACGTCCATTATAGTAGATTTTTTCACTTCAATTTCTGTCTAAAATAAGAAATCCTTTGACCGAATTCGTTGACGATGAAATTTTTAGCAGTCTATAATGGAAAGAAGCGTTTTTAACAGATGGGGGTAGTTATGTCAATGATAACAATACGTGAAGTCTCTGCATATGTAGGACAAGAAGTTACCATAGGTGTATGGATGTATAATAAACGTTCCAGTGGTAAAATTCAATTCTTACAATTGCGAGATGGGACAGGCACGATTCAAGGAGTTTTAGTACGCAATCAGGTAGCTCCAGAAATTTGGGACGAAGCGAAATTATTGACGATGGAAAGTTCACTATACGTTACGGGAATGATTCGTCAAGATGATCGGGCTCCTTCGGGCTTCGAACTAGACGTAACGAGTGTGAAGACCATACAAGTCGCTGAAGAGTATCCAATTGCGAAAAAAGAACATGGCACCGATTTCCTTATGGATCATCGTCATCTTTGGATCCGTTCTGCTCGTCAAGCAGCGATTCTTCGTGTCCGTGCAGAAATCATTCGGGCGATTCAAATGTTTTTAGACCAAAAAGGTTTTACATTAGTAGACCCGCCGATTTTAACACCTTCTTCTTGTGAAGGGACAACCAATTTGTTTCATACCAAGTACTTTGATGAGGACGCTTACTTGTCACAAAGTGGACAGCTATATGCAGAAGCGGCGGCGATGGCGCTCAATAAGGTGTATTCTTTCGGACCTACCTTTCGTGCGGAGAAATCCAAGACGCGTCGTCATTTGATTGAATTCTGGATGATAGAGCCGGAAATGGCATTTGTGGATCATGAAGGAAACTTGGAATACCAAGAACAGATGCTAGAGTTTGTAGCTCAGTCAGTTTTACAAAACTGTCAAACAGAATTACAAACGCTTGAGCGTGATATTTCGAAGTTAGAGAAGATTAAAGCACCATTTCCGCGGATTACATATGATGAAGCGATCGAGTTATTACATCGTGAGGGCTTTGATGATATTCAGTGGGGTGAAGATTTTGGTGCACCTCATGAGACGAAAATCGCTGAAAGCTTTGATAAACCTGTGTTTATTACGCATTATCCAACGGAGATTAAATCTTTCTACATGAAACCAGATCCAAAGAGACCTGAAGTGGTACTATGTGCTGATTTGATTGCTCCAGAAGGATATGGAGAGATTATTGGCGGATCACAGCGGATTGACGATCCTGAACTATTAGCGGAGCGCTATGAGGAACATAGTTTGTCCAAAGAGGCTTATGCTTGGTATCTAGATCTGCGTAAATATGGCACCGTTCCTCACTCTGGATTTGGACTTGGACTAGAGAGAACCGTTGCCTGGATTTGTGGCTTGGATCATGTGCGTGAAACGATTCCGTTCCCTCGTATGTTAAATCGTCTCTATCCTTAATATATAGAGGAAAGAAGCATCTACTCACTTAGTTTCGTGATGTAGATGCTTTTCCTATTTTCAAGACTATTTTATTAAAGAATTCGTGGTATAGTTAAAGGATGAAGTAAGCGAGGTGGATGTTTCTTGGAACAATCTGGGTCTTTTCAGACAACATTAGTTAATTTTCTGTTGCAAGGATCTGTGTCTGTACCTGTAATCCTTTTACAAGAATATAAGCAGGTTGGTTTAACAGAGAAAGATGTTATGATTCTCATCCATCTGATCAATTTTCAAGAGAAGGAATGGAATCCACTCCCTTCGATTCAACTGCTAGAATCTCGTATGCATATGGGTTATGAAGAGATAAGTAATGCTCTTCATCATATGGTACAACATGGTTTTATCGAATTGGAAGATGTTACGGATGAAAATGGACTTCAATCTGAAAGATATTCGTTAACCCCACTTTACAGACAGCTAGCCGCTAATTATATTGGTCGACAAACACCTGACATAGAAGAACAACCAAATGCGTACCAAGGCTTATTTCAATTATTTGAGCGAGAATTTGGAAGGGCTTTATCACCGTTTGAGTGTGAGACATTGTCACGGTGGATCGATGATGACGGATACTCGGACGATTTAATAGAGGCAGCATTACGAGAAGCTGTTTTTTGCGGAAAAGTAAGCTTTCGTTATATAGATCGAATCCTATTGGAATGGGAGAGAAATCAAATTCAAACTTCGGAGCAAGCTTTTGAATATACAAGACGTTTTCGATCTAAAGGAGTTTTGTATAAGCAAATGAAGCCGACAGAGGTGGATGCAGGAAATTTCTCCTTTTATAATTGGGTAAGTCAAGAATAGACGCATGTTGATAACCTATCAGCATGCGTCTATTTTTTTTGATAGGGGACAAATATACTTGTGACTTTCCCTACTTCGGGCATAGTCTAATTGAAATAGGAGGGAGGTGGAGGTCTTGTCGCGAATAGGTATTCTCATTAGTCAGAGGATTTTTGCTGATTGTTTACGTCAGCGATCACCTTACGAGTCCTTCGTGATGTACCATCGATTTGCGAAACGAGAAGGTCTTACACCCATCTTCTTTACGATTCATCACGTACATTTTAAAAATCGCACTGTTACGGGATTTCAATATAGAGAAGAGCAGAATACTTTTAAAGAAATAACCATTCCCATCCCTGCTATCATTCATAATCGGGTGAAGCCAGTGAGTACGAAAAAGCAAGTAGAAAAACTAGTACAGACAACTGGAGTAACCGTATTTAATCAAGATAATCGTCTAAATAAGTGGAAGGTGTACCAGGATTTATCCCAATTTCCAGAAATCGATCCCTATCTTCCTAAAACGCAGTTACTATCCATAAATAATTGGCGCACGTTTCAGGAGCAGTACGAGGTTGTCTATGTGAAGCCCCTTGAAAAAAGTTTGGGGATCGATATTTGTCGGATCGATCAACAGGAAAATAAATGGCGGATGATCCATTCCACTGGAGTAATGGAGATATACCCGAATCCCGAGCTGGAAATTCAGTTAGAAAGGAAAGCCGAAAAAGATGAGTTCTTGATTCAACAGGCCATTGCGGTCCAAACGATCAATGATCAAGCGGTTGATTTTCGTATAGCAGTCCAAAAAGGAACCGACGGGCAATGGAGTGTCTCCGGTATGGTTGCCAGGCTTGGAGTGAAGCATGGAATTGCTACTAATTTAGCTGTTGGGGGGAAATCGAAGAAGATAGATGAGGTTTTATGCGATCTAAATATAAAGGATGCTCAAGAGATGAAGGAGAAGATCCAAGAGTTGGTTATCCTAGCGGCCCAAAAGCTTGAAACAACGAATCCTGGTTTAGCCGATTTAGGATTTGATATTGCTATTGATGTAGATGAAAAGATATGGATTATTGAAGTGAATGGTCGAGATCTTCGAATTACATTTCATCAAGCGCAAGATTTTGATGCATGGCATAAAACGATACAAAAACCTATGGAATATGCGGGATATCTTGTAAAGCAAATGATACAGAAACAACAAGAAAGCCCGAAGGTTAGTATTGTTACTCCGGGGAATTTACCCATTGATCAAGCAGGGAGTGGTTCAGTAGAAATTTGTTCTCGTCAGATTACAAACCATCTAAGTCATCAATTACCTGTTACATTAATGGGAATTGGTATACATGGTTCCAATCAGATTCCGGCTCGTCAAATCAATTTCTCTTCTGACCGGAGGCGCTACCGAAAAGAAGTAATACAGTATTTGCTTCAGAACCCGAACCAGATTATCCAATTTGAAAATCGCCCCACCTGGATTATGAATCCTCCCATTCAACAACTACAAGGAAAAAAGGTTCTCTTTCTTCACTCAGAAAGCTATATCAGGCCCCCTTACATCAATCCGAAAGAAAGAAGTAAGGTTTTAAAGAAATACGATATGATCTTGGTAAATAGCCAGTTCCTCCGATCCCGAGTGATTGCTATGGAGGAGAATCTTTCGGATCGTTGCCATGTGGTACCTTTAGGCGTTAATCTGAAGATGTTCCCTTCTATTCATGAGCCAGATTGCCAACAAAATCGCATTTTGGAGCGCCAAAAAAGGAAGCTTGGAGGAAGGCCTGTCCTGCTTTTTGTAGGACGAATCATTCCACAAAAAGGTCTTCATCATCTGTTAGAAGCGTTTGTAGAAGTCGTGAAGCAAGAACCGGATGCGAAATTATTGATTGCTGGAAGTAGTTACTATGGCAAAGAGTTTGAAACAGAATATCTCAAAAAATGTAAGAAGTTAGTGGAACCGTGTGTAACACAAGTCGAATGGTTAGGTTATGTGCCAAATGATCAACTACCCTCCATTTATCAACTAGCAGATTTGCTGATCACACCATCGGTAGGAAATGAGGCTTTTGGTCTGGTGAATCTGGAAGCGATGGCGACTGGATTACCTGTTTTAAGTACCACTGTGGGAGGAATTGGTGAAGTGGTCCAAGATGGAGTAAACGGGAAACTATTATCTCCCGATATTTTGAGTAAACGGATCGAGAAGGTTCTACTCCATTGGCTAAAGAATCCACAGTTGCTAAAAGAAATGGGGCAGCAATCTCGTAAAATCGTAGAAGAGAAGTTTAGTTGGAAGAGAGTTGCTGAGGATTTAAAGAGTTACTATCAGATGTTGATGAGAGGAGAGTAAAAGATCTGGAGGATTTTGAATTCCTCCAGATCTAGACTAGTTTGTTATACAAACAAAAATGGAAACATAGGAGAGCTCATTCACAAACTACATATTTAATTCGAAGTTATCATGATAGGAGAGAGGGTATTTTGTTCAGTTATTCACATATTCTTTAAAGTGTCACAAACGTGCTTTTTGTTATGTGTCTAATATGTGATAAGATGTGGTTGGTAGTAATCTCGAAGTAAGGTATGGGAGGAGGACTTCCAATGTCTTTTCAGGATTTTATGCAGTTATTTTTGTATGCTGCTAACTGGAATTTGCAATTAAACTTATTATTTATTGGACTTGCTGTTGTCTATTTACTTATTACAGGACCGTACCGACATAAATTTCCTGGTAAGGATCCGGTTTCTGTTTCTCAGAAGCTTTATTTTATGTTTGCGATTTTTATCGCCAATTTAGCGATTAGTAGCCCGTTAGACCTCTTGGCGCATGAATTGTTTAGTATGCATATGCTTCAGATGTCGCTTTTATTTATCGTGCTTCCGCCGTTTTTATGGCTAGGAATTCCTGATTGGATGATTCGTCCAGTCATTGAATTGAAGGGAATACGTCCAGTCTTTCGCTTCTTAACAGGGCCTATCGTAATCCTTTTTTTATTTAATGGTGCCATTTCGTTATACCATGTGCCGATTATTTTTGACGCTATCATGGAGAGTCACTTTTTACACTATGTTTCGCACACGATTTTACTTATTTTGGCTTTGTGTATGTGGTGGCCTGTTGTTTGTCCAGTCCCGGAGTGGGATAAAACAAAGCCGTTGTTAAAGTTAGTATTTATTTTTGCAAATGGGTTCTTACTTACACCTGCCTGTGCTTTGATTATGTTTGGGGACCATGTGCTATTTGAAACGTATCGTCAAATGTCTCAACTTGCACCTATTCTCACACCACTAAACGATCAACAGCTAGGTGGAGTGATCATGAAGATCGTGCAAGAGCTTGTTTATATCTCAGCGATTGGGATTGTGTTCAAAAGATGGATGAGAGAGCAAAAGAAAGAAGATGAGCGCGATTTGGCAGAACTTATGTCCAGAAAGCCAGTCACAGAAGAGTAATGAAATAGGAGAGTGTTTACGCATGAAGAAGAGTTGGATTGCTGTTTTAATATGTAGTTTTATACTGATAACCGCTTGCTCAAGTCAAACAAAGCCAACTTCTGATGCCCCTCCTGCGGTAGATGCTGGGACCCCAGAGGCTACTTATCAAAAGAATTGTATGAATTGCCATGGAATGAATTTGCAAGGAGGAGTTGGGCCAGATCTTACAAAGGTTGGTAGTAAGCTGGGTAAAGAGGATATTCATAAGATCCTAGAAAACGGTAAGGGCCGGATGCCTGCACAAAAAAGTTATATCAAAGCAGAAGACTTAGAGAAATTGTCGACGTGGCTATCAGAAAAAAAATAATGAAATATAGGAAAACAGCTCGATATGGGAAGAGCTGTTTTTTTCTTTTCGCTTTAAATGGTGTGTGAATGTAATAAAAAATTCATATGCTTGTTATAAAGGGATTGAATGAAACCATTCGAAGTATTATAATTCATACGATTAACTTAAAAAATTTAAGTAGGTGACTATCATGTGCTATTTCCCTTTAGATCGGGAACGGTTGGGTAGATTGATCCGTTCTTGTAGAAAAGAACGTTCTTTACGTCTAAAAGACTTGCAGGATGAAAATATTTCAAGTGCAACGATTAGTTCTGTTGAGCGTGGAATGAAAAATATTTCTTTTGAGAAAATTACATACTTATGCGGTAAATTGGAACTGGATGTAGATCAGTTCTCAGTGTTTGTAGAAGTGGAAGAAAAACGGGAGATGAAATTACGAAATCAACTCAATTTCATTGAGCATTCTATGGATCTATTTGGTCCAGATCAAGGACTTGAGCAATTACGTAGTTTCAAAATCGATCGAAAGAGCAAATGGTTGGCGCAATATACATACTTGAAAGGTAGATGCTATTTCCTAAAACAAAATTGGGAAAAAGCAAAAAGGCAATTACAAAGTACGTTAGATTTATTGGAAGCTGGAACAGAGCTCGAGTCTACAAACATAAAGGCAGCTTGTCAATATCTCTTCGCTAAGATTGCGATCGAAGAACAAGGTGATATGATACTTGCACAAAACTGGATTGATCTAGGAAGCCAGTCGTTTGTTCAAGGAGGAGATCGCGGAGAGATTTGCTATGAGTTATTGTTATTAAAGGCAAAGATCTATACGGGTCAAGAAGATTGGGAGAAGGCACTCGGGATTGTGAATGAGCTGTGGGAATCCCTCGATCAGATAACAAACCCATATTCAAAGGTGGATTTATACCGCCTAAAGGCATTTTTCTGGTGTAAACAAGGTTATCTAGCTGAAGCTACTTCTGCTGTCTTCCAGGGGCTTGAATTAGCTAAAATGAGCATGTGGCGTGAGGGAGCAGTCGACCTTCTGCACGTGTTGTCAAAGATCTATATTGAAGAAGGCGATTTTGAATCAGCAGAGAAAGTCTTGTTACAAGCTGCGACACATAAAGAGAAGCATTCACATGAATACCGGATGATTCAAACTTATCTATCTTTGGGGAACTTATATAATTATCAAGAAAGATGGAGTGAAGCAGAAGGCTGGCTCCGAGATGCTGTTAGAAAAGCGAAAAACCATACAAATAAAATCTATTATGTGATGGCTTTAGAGGCACTCGGGGATTGTGAAAAAGGAAAAGGAGAAGACGGTGAAGCTCTACGGACGTATCAATCTGCATTGGAACAAGCAGAGAGAAACCGATTTGTCCATCAATCCAAAACTTCCTTAATGAAAGTGATCCAATGTCAGGAGATACTCAAAAAGGAATTAACATTCCGCGATTTGGAGCGTCTATACCGAATTGTGTCACAAGAAAAGAACGAATTACTGACTACTGTATAATCAAACAAAAGAAAGACCCAAAGGACAAGCCTTTGGGTCTTTCAGACCGCAGACAAAGTCTATTTTATAGACAAGGTTTGCGGTCTTTTTTGTCGAATTCTAATTATATAGAATCGACTACATGGAGGGATAG
>NZ_SLXV01000061.1 GCF_004341445.1 Baia soyae | reverse complement strand
CACGGTGGACACCCTTGCCTTAAGCTAATGGCTACTGCTACCTTCACCATTCGGGACTTTCACCCTATAGACTACGCCCATGCCGGGCGCACATTAAATAACAAGGCAACAAAGAATTGCTACCTTGTTATTTTCGAGAAAATTTCCTCATCTTCAAACAAAATAGTAACACCATCCGGTGAAAACTGGATTTGATACACACTTGCCCAAGTCGTATCAGGCCCTTTCCAAACCGTTTTCATGCTACCACCACGAAAATAATTCACAATCACTTTTATCGTAATCGAATGAGAAACAACCAAGATATTTGATCCGTTATGCTCCTTTAGGAGTTGTTGTAAAAAGGGAATCGCTCGATTCTCAACATCGTATAAAGTCTCTCCTTGCGATTCGCTAGCTTTATATAGTTCAGGCGATTCATTAATACAGATTAAATCTGTTGGGAAGAGTTCTTGGATTTCTGTCCACTCTCTTCCTTCCCAGACACCGAAACTCATTTCCATTAACGAATCAGTGGGTATGATTTCCATATCTTGTCGTTTTTTTAAGTAAGAGGCCGTTTCTAATGCACGATGACTAGAGCTTGAGTAAATACATGAAAAGGGAATTTCATCAAGCCGCTCAGCTAATCCTTTTGCTTGTTCTACACCCGTATCTGTAAGCGGAGAATCAAGTCTTCCTTGTAATCTTTTTTCGATATTCCACTGAGTTTGTCCATGCCTTACCAAGTATAAATTCGTAATCAAAAAATCACCCTTTTATCTGTGGCTATAGTTCCTGCTTGTTATTACTATACCATGCTCTAAATTGAAATCCATCTAGAACTACTGTTTACATAGCCAGAAGAGCAGTGGTCGAATAGACCTCCCAGCCCTCGATCATCCAAATAGACGTATAAAAAGCTAACTACACTCACAAAGTACTAACTACTACCCTTAGGGAGGAACCGCCAAATGATTACATACTCCATGGACATCCAAGCCCCCATTGAACATGTATTTCAATTCATCGATGAAGAAGAAAAAACAAAACTATGGATGAAAGAACTAGTCGGAACCACATACATAGGCACATTTGATCCAGAAAACCCAGTAGGAACCAAGTTCAAACAAAAACTAAAAGAAGGCGGACGAATCGCAGAGTATGACGGCGAAGTCCTAGCCTACGAAAAACCAAAACTACTCTCCATCCGTTTAGGAAACAAAATGTTCTCCGTAGATGTTACATACCAGTTATCTGAAACTCCAAACGGAACTCGATTACACTACACTTGTACGCAAACCTTTCATACCTTCCTAGCCCGAGTTATGGGAACATTATTTAGTGGATTTATGAAGAAAATATTTCAAAAGCAAATGAAAGCACTAAAAGAAGTAGCAGAATCTCGCTAAAACAAAGAGCTATCTACAAGTAACGTTCTACTCATAGATAGCTCTTTCATCATACAAATCGCCTACTCATTACACTCAATCTTATCTTCAAAGTTAGAAGAATGCATATACGTATCTGCCCACCAGTTGTGAACCACATACCATTTATCCGATCCGTTTACCATCTCGCCTTTAACAGCACCTGCAAATAAATGCGTACCAAAAAGCAGCTTCGTCGGCCTACTTTCGTGAGGCTTCGAAGAAAGGAACGGAGCCATTAAAGATACAACTCCACCTTTATCAGCTATTTCTTTTTTGATCGTAGCATTAAACTGGATATCAGATCTTGTACAGGTATGATCTTTCCCTGTGTATAGAATCGGATCATAAGGAGCCGGCTCCTCGCTAGCAAATGCGTGTCCACCCATTGACATGCCCACTACCGTACAACATCCCATCGCGAATAGTGCAAGTTTCTTTTTCATCACAATCACTCCTTCGTTATATTCAAACCTCTACCAATATAACGAATGGTTTCCCTTTACAACAGTTCGCAAAGTTGCAAACAACAAAAAAACTTGGAATCGCACAAGAATCCCAAGTTTTTTTTTCCTATATTCCATTATTTCTTCTCAATCGTCGCAGTCGCATTACAGCCATAAACGTGACGCTCACAAACTAACTGCACAGAATACTTACCTTGGCCCACCTTCTTTTGAAAAGACTTAGACTCATTCGGGAGAATATATCCATCTACCACGGCACTCGAATCGCCATTCGCATCTGTATGTAGAACTTTGTATCTCACTGCCCTCGGATTGGTAGCCCATCCTGACTGGTTATGAATACTTAGCTCGATGGTCCCTTGACCCTGTACGCTCACCATATCCGATTTCACATGGTATTGATCTTCATGAAGCTGCACTACTTGTCGATCTCCTCCATTAGCGGATACGACAGCACTTAGAGCCAAGACAGCTGTGGAAACGAGAGAAGCAACTTTCATTTTCATATAAATTTCTCCTTATGTACGTTAATGTATTAAAAACCCAATAATGATAATTCTACGATATTGCCTAAATCCCCTCTTTTAGATCCAGAATAGGATTTAGAAAATAAAGAATCCAGTTATTAGGAAGTGATTTCAACCGTTTCCCTATATGAAAACCAAAAAATGTTCAATAGTATACGCTATACTTTGGTTATCATAAGAGAAAGAATAAACATGGGAGAAGATCATGGATGAAAATCGGAATTGTATTGAAGCTATTTTCATTTACAACTGGATTATGCATGCTCATTATCGCAACAATTTTTATCGGGCAAACGGTGTTCTTTAAAAAATATTATGAAAATCAAAAAGTAGCAAATACAAAAGAACGAATGGTAGCCTTACAGAAGAAATACGAGGAAGCAAAGTTTTCTAATGTTAGTAACCTTAAACAGGAATTTTATCGTGATGCAACTTGGATGACCATCTTAGATGATCGTGGAAGGATGTTATATTCCGATGACTTTACTCTTGAAGTCCAAGTAAACAAACAACTGAATCCCATGAAGAAAGAGACACAAGTCCTGCATCTTCCCCTGTACTATTTTTTTACGATCGATGAGATAAAGAAAGACGAGTCTGTAAAAGTGGGGAATGAAATTAGATTGGGAGGGTTCGAAAAAGACGACACATTTATCCCTACGTGGGTAGTGATCGGAGATGAAGGCCAACGGTCTAAACGGAATGAACAGTTAGATAATAAGCTACGACGTGAGTTAGGAAATCAAAGTCAGGCCACGTTTTTAGGAACGATCAAACATGTAGAGTTTCCGACTATGTCATCTAGTTATATTTACGCAAACAGCCTATTCCTCGAAAGGATTGTATCTTTTCAAGGAGCCATGGCCATGAAAAAGCCACCCCGAATGTATACAGAGTCCACTGAATTAGTAGAAGAAAATGTAGACGGGGAGGGTGTTCGATATAAATTCTTAACACAACCATTTAAAGGTCCCGAAGGCAAAACGTACTATATGGTCGCTATGACTTCGTTACAACCTGTTAGCGAAGCCGTTCAAATGTTGGAAGGGTATTATATTTATCTCATTATCTTAGTACTCCTTCTCACCATGCTCCTTTCTTTTTATTATTCGAAACGGATTGCACGGCCTCTCCTTCAAATCAATAAAACGACCCAAAAGATCGCACGCCTTGATTTTTCGGAAATGGTAACCGTCCATTCGAAAGACGAAATTGGGGATTTATCGAAAAACATTAATGAGCTATCCAGTAAGTTACAGTCTTATATCGAAAAATTACAGGATGATATCGAAAGGGAGAAGCAGTTAGAGGAGACTAGAAAAGAATTTATTGCCAGCGTATCACATGAACTGAAAACCCCTCTAAGTATTATGAAAAGCTGTGTCTCGATCCTCAAAGATGGGGTTGCTGCTCATAAGAGCGATCATTATTTTAATGCCATGGAAAAAGAAGTAGATAAAATGGATATGCTGATCGTGGATATGCTCGAATTGGCAAAGTTCGAATCGGGTACATACAAAATAGAGCTGGAACCCTTTTATATTGATGAAGTGATAGAGCAAGTTTGTGATCAGCTATCATGGGAGATGGACAAAAAGCAATTGCAATTGGATCGAGAGCTAGATCACGTTCAAGTCATGTCCAATCAGAATCGGATTGAACAAGTACTTACCAACTTTATTACAAATGCCATTCGATACACTCCAGAGCGAGAACGAATCATCGTCTCAATCATAGAGGAGAACGAGCAGGTAAAAGTGTGTGTAGAGAACAAAGGAACCCATATTTCACAGTCACAACTCGATAAAATTTGGGATCGTTTTTATCGAGTTGATGCCGCGCGTAAGCGTTCAACAGGTGGTACTGGATTAGGTCTGGCTATATCCAAAAAAATATTAGAATTGCATGGTTCATCCTATAGTGTACATAACACAGAGGATGGCGTGCTATTTTATTTCTATTTGAAGAAAGCATAAAAACAGCAACTATAACGAAGGAAAATCCTTCTGTTATAATCGCTGTTTTTGCTGTCTATTAGCCAATCACACAGCTAACATCCGATCTAACGCTACTTTCGACCAATAAATCGTATCCGCATCCACTTCAATCTGGTTCACTGGATTGCCGTCCATGATGCTATCGAGTGTCCAAAGTAGGTGTGGTCGATCAATCCGGTTCATTGTTAGACAAGGGCACATCGTTGTGCTGAGTAGCTGGATTTGTTGGTCCGGATACTCTTGTGCGAGACGTTGTACCAGGTTAACTTCTGTCCCGATCGCCCACTTCGTCCCTGGAGCGGCAGCTGCTACTTTTTTGATAATGTAGTCCGTCGATCCGTTATAGTCCGATGCTTGCACCACTTCAAAACAGCACTCTGGATGAACGAGAATGTTAATCTCTGGATCCAGTTTGCGCAGGCGATCAATTTGTTCAACGGTAAACTTCTGATGAACGGAGCAGTGACCTTTCCAGAGGATCATGCGAACATCTTCTAGGTCGCCTTTTTGCTGTTCAAATTCACCGCTTCCCGGACTCCAGATCACCATCTCTTCGAGTGGAATTCCCATTTCAAAGGCTGTATTACGCCCTAAATGTTGGTCAGGTAGGAAAAGAATGCGCTTTTTCTGTTCAAACGCCCATTTGAGTACCTGATGCGCATTAGAGGAGGTACAAGTCGTCCCACCATGTTTCCCAACAAATGCTTTAATCGCCGCAGTTGAGTTTACATAAGTAACTGGGATTACGGTGTCGCCAAATTTCTCGGTGATCACTTCCCATGCTTCCTCTACATCCTCGATATCAGCCATATCGGCCATCGAACAACCAGCTTTTAAATCGGGTAGGATGATGATTTGTTCGTCTGCCGCTAAGGTATCGGCTGTTTCCGCCATGAAGTGAACTCCGCAGAAGATGATATACTTCGCATCTCTCTGCTCTGCACCAATTCTCGCGAGCTTTAAGGAATCTCCGCGGAAATCAGCGTGCCTGATGACGTCATCGCGTTGATAGTGATGCCCTAGGATGACGAGATCATCTCCAAGCTGTGCCTTTGCAGCGCTAATCCGACGATCCAGTTCTTCATCGGATAAGCTACGGTACTCTACTGGTAGATGGTCTACCACATTTGGAACCATTCCTACTGCCATGAGTCTCCCTCCAATTCCTCCACGAAGTCTAAACTAATATCGAGTGCCTGAGCTGAGTGTGTTAAGAATCCGAGAGACACGGCATCTACACCTGTCTCGGCAATCCCGCGAATAGTTTCAGGCGTGATGCCCCCTGAAGCTTCCACCCACACTTTACGATCGATCAAGCGAACGGCTTCACGCAAAGTATCCACAGACATGTTATCAAGTAAAATCGCATTTACATCTACGGTAAGGATTTCTTTCACTTGCTCCAATGTATCGGCCTCTACTTCCACTTGCACCATATGACCGACACGCCTGCGAACAGCTTCTACTGCTTTTTGAATGCTTCCCGCCATCGCGATATGATTATCTTTCAGCATAACTCCGTGACTTAGTCCAAAACGGTGATTCGTTCCGCCACCCATGCGAACGGCGTACTTCTCAAGTTGCCGTAAGCCGGGAGTTGTCTTCCGAGTATCTAAGACATGACAAGGAAGCCCTTCTACTAAATCAACCAATTGACGAGTCAATGTCGCAATTCCTGACATCCGTTGTAGAAGATTTAGTGCAACGCGTTCGCCTGTTAAAATCGTACGGGTCAAGCCTTCTATGCGAGCGACTTCCGTTCCTTTGCTTACTCGCTCTCCTTCTTCCACTACTATCCTAAAGCGAATGCTCGGATCTAACTCTTGAAAGACCATCTCCGCCACTGGCAATCCTGCGATCACGCCATCTTGTTTCGCAAGTAAAATCGCGACACTCTTATGACCCGCAGGTACGATGGATTCGGTCGTCAGATCCCCTGCTCCTACATCTTCGTTCAATACATCACGAATAAACTGACGCAATTGAATGGAATTCATCTTTTATTCTCCTAGATTACATGATGTTTTTCTGCCCATTTATCCTTCGTTTCTGGGAAATCTTCCCTATAATGCCCCCCGCGACTTTCTTCACGAGCGAGCGCAGATTCTAAGATGATTTGTGCAGTAATTAACATATTTCTACATTCAAAAAAGCCACGTTCTATTTTATCACGTAATTGCCTAATGTGTACCAATCCTGTTTCCAAACGTTCTCGATTTCGCACAATTCCACAATGATCCCACATAATCTCCCGAATCTCGTTTTTCCAGATCTTTGCTTGCTCAGGATCTGTGTAATCATGAACATATTCTGGAAAATTGATTTCCTGCATCAGAAGATCAGGAAGGGCGGAGACGCTATCCGCCACTCGCTGGGCAAAGACAGCACCTTCTAATAAGGAATTACTCGCTAAGCGATTTGCACCATGAACACCTGTACAGGCCACTTCTCCACAAGCAAATAATCTCTCGATATTGGTCCTACCGTCTAAATCGGTTTGAATGCCTCCCATAATAAAATGGGTAGCGGGTGTCACAGGGATCAAATCAGTCCGAGGATCGATTCCATGCTTCATACAATGGCGAAAAATCTTCGGGAATCGCTCTGGAAAGGAGTCCCCTATCCCAGTCGCATCTAAGTAGATAGAGCGCCCTTGCTGCATTTCGGTATAAATAGAACGAGATACGACATCACGAGGGGCTAGGTCTTCCCAGTCATGATAGCGCTTCATAAACTTCTCACCCAAATCATTCACGAGAAATGCGCCCTCTCCTCGTACCGCTTCGGAGATGAGAAACATCGGATTTTGTTCCACTGCTAATGCGGTCGGGTGAAATTGGATAAATTCCATATCAACTAGCTTCGCACCAGCTCGATGGGCTAAAGCAAATCCATCACCTGTGGTAACCAGATCATTGGTTGTATAACGAAACACCTGTCCACAACCACCCGTAGCCAATATGACTCCTTTGCGAGCGGTAAGCACTTGTTGCTTTCTTTCTGCATCCATCATGATGACACCGTGGCAGATTCCATTCCTTACGATTAGTTCCTGTACCACTGTGTGCGGGTGTAATTGTATATTTGATTGTTCATGTACTTTTTCTAAAAGGGATGAGGTAATCCCAGCTCCCGTAGAGTCTCCCGTTACATGCAAAATCCGTGAGACACTATGAGATCCTTCTCGACCTAACGACCAACCATCATCCGAGCGATCAAAACGGGTTCCCCACTCAGACAGTTTATCGATGGTGTTCGGTCCCATCTGAACTAACATGTTAACGGACTCGACATTACATAGCCCCACTCCTGTTCGCAAAGTGTCTTCTTGATGTAAGATAGGAGAATCATCTTCTCCGACAGCAGCGGCAATTCCACCTTGGGCACGCCAAGAATTACTTTCTTCTTGCTTTGCCTTTGTGAGAATCATCACATGACCAGTACGACCAAGAGACAGAGCAGTAGTAAGACCAGCAATTCCACTGCCGATAACGATATAATCGGTTTGTACCATCGACATCGTTAGGCATCCTTCTTTCACAAAATGTTAACAATTTACTTCAGTTTCATTTTCTCAGGAAATCAAATAATGTCAATAACCAATTCCACAAATCCTCCAATTTCTTACTTTAGGAGGATGAGTTTGCTCTCTGATTCGGTATAATGAATAGTGAAAACAGACGTTTGCAAAGGGGAATTTCGCTTTGAAGACCATTTATTTAGATTACGGTGCTACAAGTCCCGTCCGCGAAGAAGCCCTTCATGCTATGATGCCTTATTTTCAATTAGAATATGGCAATCCAGGAAGCATCCATGATTTGGGACAACAATCAGGCGATGCGATTCAGCGTGCACGAGTCCAGATCGCACAAGCCATAGGAGCAACGAGTCCCCGTGAAATCATCTTTACCAGTAGTGGTACCGAGGCCAATAATCTGGCCATCATCGGGGGCGCGAGAAAAAGAAAACATCACGGTAGCCATATTATTACCAGTTCCATCGAACACCCCGCCGTTTTAGAAGCATGCCGATATTTGGAACGAGAAGGTTTCCAGGTAACCTATTTACCTGTGGATTCGTATGGACGCATACAAGTAAAAGACGTTGCAAATGCCATAACAGAGAAGACAATCCTCGTTACGATTATGGCCGCTAATAATGAAGTGGGGACGATTCAACCGATTACGGAAATCGGTCAATTGTTACAAGATAGTTCCATTTTGTTTCACACAGATGCGGTACAATATATAGGGAAGGTTCCTTGTTCCGTCGAAGATTTGGGAGTCGATCTCCTTTCCATCGGAAGCCACAAACTATATGGCCCGAAAGGAATCGGTGCTCTTTATATTCGCAAAGGAGTCCGGATTGAACCCCTTTTCCACGGCGGCGGACAGGAAAGAGAGATTCGCCCCTCTACCTTAAACACGCCTGCTATTGTTGGCTTCGGGATAGCAACTGAACTCGCAGTCCAAGAAATTAAGCAAGAATCCGAGCGCCTAACTGCATTACGAGAATATGCTTGGTCGCGCATTCATCAGGAAATCGGCGATGTGGACCTAAACGGACATCCTACCACTCGCCTCCCTAACAACCTCAATCTCAGCTTTCATCGAGTAGAGGGGCAGGCAATCCTTCTGGAGCTAAATCGTCAACAAATTTATGTGTCTAGCGGTTCCGCTTGTAGTGCTGGGAAACATCGTCCTTCCCACGTGCTCCGTGCTATGGGCCGTTCAGACGAAGTAGCCCACCAAAGTATGCGTATCACCCTAGGAAAAGATACGACCCAAGAAGACATCGATATCATGATCCAGCATCTCTCACAAGTTCTTACCTATTTGCGTTCCTTGTTCATATAACAAAATTGGTTGATAAACCCATAGCCCATCCAATCTAGAGAACGGAGGGATTTCACCATATGAGACTTGTCAGGTGGCTCTTGAGACTATCCCTACTCGCTGTCCTCACCGGAGGAACTTGGATCTTACTCATGTATGCCCAACAAATCAATTATCGTGTACGCGATCAAAGCTATCTAATGAGTACCCATCTCTCATACACTATCTTTTTTATCTTTGCTCTTCTGCTTCCGATATTCTTGTACAACATCTTTCGAAATCGCAAAAGAGTAGCCGCGCTCAAACGTAGCTTCTACTTATTTACCGCTTTTTATCTTATTATGGCTCCAATCGTTGTTTTAGCCTTTGATAACTATTTACTGGCCACACCTCATGGAATTACATACAACACGTTTACGAGCTTAAATCAAAATGAGATCGAAGAATGGTCCAGTATTGAGAAACTAACTTTAGATTATAGCAAAGAAAGTTCACTTACCGGAAAAGGCGGATACCGACTCCAGTTTATCGTGGACAGCAAAAATCGTGACCCCATTGACTTAAATAATTATAATTCTCCTCTCTATAAGAAAGGCCAGTTTTTAATTATTTATGAGAGAATAGCTAGCCATGGAGTCCCGATCGAAATAGCTCGTCCGTTGCCGAAGGAAGGCGTTGATCCGGACTCACTGGTAGCAGAGATATATCAACTTGCACAAAAACAAAAAGAAAGACCTTAAGCTGATCGATGAACTGCACCCCAATTGTTGGACACGAAAAATCCACCAATTGGAGGTGCTTTTTCTATGACTAAGTATTCAATAGAGATTAGATTGGAAGCTGC
>NZ_SLXV01000060.1 GCF_004341445.1 Baia soyae | reverse complement strand
TATATATGTTTTTTTCTATATTTGGCATCAAGTGTATCTATCTATTTTACAAGATTAGTAGTGCCACATACAAAACCTCCTGTAATAGCCAAATCTCTTTGGAGATCGCTATTACAGGAGGCTTCTATTAGTTGGATATTACATAAAAACCTATTCATAGCCTAATTTTTCAAAAGATAAAGCCCCTTAAAGCTGATTTTTTTGTTCACAAATATGAGATATTATGCTTACAAAATCAATACTCTACATAGAACTGAACTCAATTCTAACCCATCATCGTCCCTAGCGGTCCTTCTTCGTTTACGATATCTTGCAAGGAGTAGACTGATATTGGAAAATAAGGAATTCCATAGACATAATACAGATACACATATAAAAGATATCAGTCGTATTGGGATTGGTTATATACAAAGTGGCTCAAATCATTCCGCCATTACAAGCACAACCCAAGCCCCTGTGATAGCCAGATCTCGTCCGAGATAACTATTACAGGAGCTTCTTTTGTTACTATATGTGTTGATATATTTTTATTTATTATTGTTTGTATTGCAGACTTGTGTATTATTTATCTTGAGCTGTATAATTAACTTCTTTATTTCGGCTAACCTTTTCTGCCGCTCTTCTTCTGTTATCTTTGGTGCTACTATGTGAATCGTCGTATTCCCTATATAATAGGTTGCATCTGGACAAAAATCCTCTTCCAATGTCATCACCTCTGTTCAAGGTATGCAGGAGTGCAGGATTTTTGACATGTATTTATTCTTTTAATATATGCAAGAACGCAATATACAAATACATAACCGTCAACTTTTTCAGGTTAATAGCAAACACATACAAAACCCCTGTGATAGCCTAATCTCGTGGGAAATAGCTATTACAGGGGATACAATACTAGATATTTAAAGACTTCTGTTGATTAACACCTCATAAATTTTTTGAAAAACAAGGCTATATGTTCCTTTTATAATTTCTTTACTTTCTACATCATTATACAATCCAAATCCAAACGTTTGCTTCTCCTCTTTCGATTCGAATGGTGCAAATCCTATGGCATACATACCATCTTTGCTATCTGGAAGATCATCGTATCCAATATCATCATTCATATATACATCTACCGATTTCTTAGCACCCATTATAAAAATAGGGTAGTTAAGTTTTTTGTAAATCGCTTTGAATTGAGGTTCAGAGGCTTGTTTTTGATACTCTGGCATAATAAAAAGTGCATGATAACCTTTACCTTCTTTTAAATTCCCTAACTCTATTTGCCGAAACTGAATATTTTTTTCTGCGACTTGAGGGGGCTTTCCTACAACAGCAATCGTTAAGGGCGGTCTAGAATTTAAACTCTTTGTTAACTCTTCATTCATTCCGTTTGCTTGACACGCTATCAGAAGAATGGACACACACAAAGTTTGGATCATGAGGAACAGTATCCTTTTCACCATTTCATCACTACCTCTCATCAGAAGAAATATATTGGCTATTCCAAAAAATTATGCGATACATGATTAATGCATTTTCCTTCCTTCATGTAAAATATCTTATTGCAAATATCTGCAACTCGCTGATTGTGTGTAACAACAAGCCCCTGTGATTGTGATAACCGTCGTCGGAGATGGCCTCCTATTCACAGGGTTCTATTTCGTAGATAGGGGGCTGTGGTCTATGAAAAGAGTGCCGACTATCCCTATGTATTGTACTTAGTTTCATTAAAAAACAAGTAGTGAATAATTCACACTCCTCGTCTTTATTTAGATATCAAACAATTTGTTTCCTTACATCTCCCAACTGGGATAATGGTTCGCCGACTTGCAATCCAGTCGTATATTCTTTTGCCAAATCCTAGTCGAGCGGACAGCACGAGAATCGGACTGAACACCCATAAAGGTGGAATATTCCGAGATATTCTTATCAGAGTATCAACTCCCTCTTCGATCCTATCCTGTTTAATGACTAACGAATGGATTCGTTTTTCCAACTTAACTATATCTAAGCCGTACTTTTCAACAACAGCATTTTCTCTAAACGACATAAACTTCAAACGTTTTAAGAAATCCCACTTCTCCAATTTATGGATACTACTCATACAGAAAGGACACCATCCATCATAAAAAATAAGAACAGAGCGGAGTGGTTGAATCTCTATGGAGTCCTGAATACCTAATTCCTGTCCGCTACACTTCTTTTTATTCCAATTCATATAATCACTCATCCTTTCACATTCCAAAGTAAATAATATTCAGGCATATTTACTAACAAAATATTATATAGAGATAAAATCTGGATATCATCATGAAAGAGTTATTTCTCTCTTCAAGACTTCAACCTCATCTCCTGTTCAAGCTAACAAAAAAGTACCCAAAGGTACCCATCGATTTACTACATTTTGTTTTTTATGTTATTTTAAATATCAGAGGAGATATTTGGATTTTTGCTTTTTAACATATTAACAAAATCCTTTTTATCTTTTGGAGAAATGATAACCGAACCATTACTATAGACGATCTCTATACGGTCCAGAATCGAAAGCGCTGGTGAAGCGATTAGGCTCTTTGTCTTCCTTACACTAGAAATAGATTGGTAAGGGATATTCCGACGAATAGGGCCGGATTTTACAATGATTTCATCATTTGTGAATTTGTAGTAGGTTGAAAAATAAATCCAGATGGTCAAACTATTTAACAACCAAAAAATCGCAATGGGAATCACTGCATCCTTTACAGTATCAAAAGAATAAAGTAAGAAAAGAGTGACCACAACAGGGATTCCCCATAGGATAGAGAACGAAATAAAATCTGTTTTGCTCTTAAATTTCTTCATGTCTTCCAACCTCCATTAAGTTTCCTCTATTTGGTTCCCAACAAACCAGATCAACACAACAAAGGGCGGGAATTTAGAACATATTATTTAATATGTTCTAAATTCCCAAGCAATAACTAGTTTAAACCTAACTTGTCACTAATCTCTCAGTCAAGTCTTGTAAAAAATATTCTCTTGCTAATGAGCTATCTTCATTTGAAATATCGTCTGGAGATGGGGCTTTCAAGTAAACTTTCGTTTTTGCAACTACAGCTGCATAAACATTTACTCCTGCTGCCGCATTTACAAGAGCTCCATAGTTAAATACAGCCGTCGCAGTAACTGCTACGACTGCAACTCCAACCGCAACCACAATACATTGACCTGTCCCAGTACCCAGTGCATTCTGGGTAGTCGAGTTTATTTTTGCTATTGATTGCAACAAATTAGCACCTTTCTGTAGAGTTGTATCTACTTCTGTTAAATCTCTAGCGTATATGGACGACTCCAGTTCTTTAAAGAAATTCGAGTCTTTTGCTTTGAATTCCTTCATAATCAAATCTACAGCCTTCTTTGATTCCTCTGTATTAGCTTTTGCTAAGACCTCCTTAGTCCAAATTTCTGGAAAAAGTTCTGCAACTGGTCCTTGACCAAATGCGATACCTCGATAAATCGTTTCTCCATCATATTTAGAAAAGCCTGCTGTGTTACCCTTAGCGTAAACTGACGTGCCTATTACAAGCATTGACAAAACTAAAAGAGCTGAAATAAACTTCTTAACCATATTCCATAACCTCCAAATATTTTTCTGGTCAATCAAGTATATAAGAAATTATGATTCTGAATATAACCACCCCCTTTAAACGATCCATACCTTACCTTTTACGTATATCTAACATTGGATCATTCTCTGTGATAAACTTCTTTCTTATCCTAGACAACCCTACACTATTAAAATATTTTTTAATTTTGTATATGAATTTAAATTCATTGTTAACAGGATTCAAATATAGAATCAACGCTCCAGTCATAACAATAGAAAAACTAATTAACCCTAGCATTATCGCAATAGTTTCATGCAACAGTAACGCAACAACTAGATAATATTTCCAATATTTTCTCGATGCAAACAGCGCTCCAAATAAGAAGATTTGCAAAAGCAGTGTTCCCCATGTGAGTATTACAACTGCTGGCGAAGTCAATATTGGCTTAACTAATTGTAGAAAGAAAGAATTCATCCCTAGCATAGGATCTTGTAGGAAGTAATAGACTGCTGTACCATCAATCCAAGTAGGCTCATACATCTTGGCAATAGACGAGTGAAAATATATAATTGCAACCTGTACTCGAATAGCGATTAACGAACACAATGCAATAATTCGAAAATAGACAAATTTATTGCTGTATAAATCGGCATGATCTTTTGCTTTTTGCCAGTGCCACGTTCTGTGATCTGTCAAAGTAATCGGGATCAATAGAAGTGTTAAAACTGCCGCAACTTGTTCTCCCCCATCTATTGTCACGGCAGAAACTTGCATACTATAAGCAATCCACCAATGAATAATCCCTGTAACATTCGGTCTCCACCCTGAAGCAATTACCAAAAGCAGAATAAACACTATCCATTTAACAAAGTTTAATGAAAAATAATCATTGGGTACCATACAGAAAATACTTATATTACCACTGCAATTAGGATACACGTCTGCCCCTGCCACAGGCCGGAAAAAAATCTGAGCTTCATTAAATACCAGTGTGATTGCCATTGCAATCGCTAACAATGACCTAGCAAATCCGTATACATTTGTCCATGGATTACTTGAAATCGCCCAATTGTATACCTTTTGTCCTATTTTTTCGAACATATAACCTTCACCCTCACAACTTTTGATGGCATTTCTATCTTCTTCCTACTATTACTCCACGCCCAAGGGATAGGCTGTTGAAAGGCAATGCCGATATCACCACAAATAGTAGGTTCTGGTGTGGGATTCTCTAGTTCAAAGACAATTTTTGATTTTTCTAGACAGTTTAACGGTTCGTCTCTACATTCTTGAAAATGAGAGCGTGGGATTTTACTATTAATTAACCCCGCTTCTATTCCTTGACTTCTTCCGAATCTCTTTAAACCAAACCAATTTTCAGACCTACTATTAGGCCAATTGGCAGCAATATCTTTTTTTGAAATATCGAAAGTCATGAATTGTTCTTCTCGTGGATTTTTGCTATAAAAACCCCATCCTTGAGGAAACCATGTTGCGATTTTTATTTTTTTCTCGAATTCTGTAATACGAATTCCATTGACAGGCATTACACTATGTATAGAAGTAAAAAACAGCAAAAACCAAATTACAATGGAGATAAGCAATATCCAACAAAAACGACTATATGAACGAATTTTCGGCAACTCCATCTTCTTCTCTTCTCCTTATTTATGAGGTATTTAACCAATGGAATAAATATTGTTCCAACCTGCTTGATAAGATAAATAGGTTTCTGGTATCACATCCTTCCTTATGAAAATCTCAATCTTTCAACAGGATCCCTTTATCTTCCCTCAGAAAATTATAGATTCATTTTCTTTTTTAATAGCACTAAAGATTGTTGGCTAATCTACAACATATATCCTGTATCTCTTTATTCACATTGTGTATATGTGATCCTATTTAAGTTCTTTTCCTGTTCAGATAGTAACGAATCGTACACTTTGCACAATGTCGAATCTTGTTGTCTACTATCTTAATTTCAACCTTTTGTTCCAATACCCTCACAATAGGATTGCAATATAACTTGTACATAAATGAATTGACTTCTTCCTTTGATCCTGTAACTTCAAGCTTTACCACGTAATCACTTCCCTACGATTAGAAATAAAAAATACTCCAGATATCTGATCGTTTGTATATTCTTTAGGAAACTAAACATGCAACCTTTTTTCTTGTTTAGTCAAAACTATACTCACCATCTACCACGCACTTTTAAATCAATAATTCCGGCAGATATATTTTTTTCTAAATAAACTGATTATAGATGCGAGAAAAACATATTTTTTATCTACATCTATAATCAGTTTAAACGAAACAAATCTTCGAACTTAATAATTCTTACAGCATATTTAATCAAAGTAATATTCCTATATCAATAAACAGATTTTAATAAATTTTTTTAATTTAATTTATATTTATATACAGTATGTTTATTTGTTATTTATGCAAATAAAATTTGATTTCAGTTTTATTTTTTAATAATATATTAAGTTAATATAGAATAAATAAATATTCACTATACAACTGGAGTGAGTCAACATGAATTTTGTCAAAATAGGGAAAGCCTTACGACACAAGAGAAAACAACTAGGTAAGCATGCGAAGGAGCTTGTTTGTGAAAATTTAACTCAGCCAACGATAAGCAATATTGAACGAGGAGTACCAACTAAAATCAAATCTATTACTCTTTATGCTCAGCAACTAGATTTTGATCTTAGTGATGTAGACATCACTCTCGAATCCGAGGAACAGAAGTTAAATGATCTAAATGAAGTACTTGAATCTATCTCGCATACGATAGATTCAGGAAACCCTGCCGAAGGTTTAAAACGTTTAAAACAACTTAATATTTCATCAGAACATCCATATATAACCCTTGTCCATTATCTAAAAGGGAGATGTTATTTTAGAAAAGGGAATCTAAAACAATCCGAAAAGCATTTCCTATCTGGTATCAGATATGCTGAAAATAGTTCCGAAGGGAACATTCAAAATGTTCTCTGTCAATGTTATAGCGAATTAAGCATCATCTATTATAAGCAAAATAACATCCAAAAAGCATTAGTTTATATTGATATAGCTCTAAATTCTTTTGATTCACTAAGTTCTTCTTATGATCAAAATTACATGCTTTATACGATGAAATTCAATAAAGCCGTATACTTGGAAAAGCAAGAGAGAATGGAAGAATGTGGAATGATTCTAAAAGAATTGATAAAAAACATCCAACATATTGATAGTGGCATAATAACTGCAGGCATATACGAGGTACTTGCAGATGTAAACTTAAAAATGAAAAATACAAAAGAAGCTATTTACCTTGCTGAAAAAGGGAGAGGTATTGCACGTAGAAATCAACTACACGACCGCAACTTCGCACTATGGATCGTATTAGGTAGTGCCTATCTAATCGAAGGAAAACTTATAAAAGCAGAAAACTGTATTAGTACCGCATTGACATTTGAGAATAAGCTTACTCAAGGTTTTTTGGCTTCAAAGGCATATACAAAATTAGGATATTTGTGTATGCTAAAAGAAGAATACCATGAATCTAATGATGCTCTTTCCAGAGCATTATCTATAGCTGAAAAACACAATAATGATCCTCTAAAAATAAAAGCCCTAATCGCATTAGGTAAACTAAATTCAGAAATAAGGAATTTCAAAGAATCTATTTTCTATTTTGAAGAAGCACTACCTTTAGCGAAAAGGCTAGGCTTAGAGGAAAAACAATACCTCATTGCAATGGAGCTGGTAAACTGTTGGAAAGAAATTAATCGAGAAAGGTCTATTCATTATTTGGAACTTGCACATAGACTTTATATGTCCTCACAAAAAAAGGAGTTGGGTTATGATGATTAAATCTACGATATCCGGTCTTTGTACATTGAGTGTTGTCTCTCTACTATCGTTACTCTCCCCCCACGCTAATACAAATTATGATGAACAATCTTTTGCAAAGTCGGTAGATATCACAGCTAAAGATAGCATGTATTTATATGGTGAACCTGTACACATGTAGTCTTTAGTACTCATCTAGAGGTGACATTATTTTGAAATTGATAAAATTGCATACTAATATTCAAATCCGCCTTTTGGATCAATTTTTAAGAGCCATTGCCTTTCACATGATAACACCTTTCATGATTATTTACTTCTCTAGTCATTTTTCACAGGCTCTGACTGGTGTTATATTGATGGGCAATCTAGTTCTTACATTCATTACGGCTCTATGTGGTGGCTACTTTGCTGACCAGTTCAGTCGTAAAAAAATAATGGTGGGTGCAGAAACCACGCGTTTCATAGCTATGGTTATAATGTGCATCGCAAGCACCCCCATTATTAACTCACCTGTGACCATATTACTTATGGTAATAATAAATAGTCTTTGCATTGGCTTTGCCCGTCCCGCTGGATCAGCTATGATTGCTGATTCCAGCCAACTCGAAGAACGGAAATATATTTTTACCTTAGACTATTGGTTTTACAATGTAGCTATGTGTTTGGGAGCTCTGGCTGGAGGCTTTTTCTTCAAATCGTATCTATCAGTACTTTTGATACTTGTCGCTACTTTCTCCCTCTTTTCCCTACTTCTGATACTTTTTGTTATTAAAGATACATATAGACATACACATCAAGCTACAAAAGAAAGAAAGTTACTACAAAAAATCATTTTTAATTACAAGAATGTTTTAAGCGATTCTGTTTTAAGAATGTTTTTACTAGCTAATTTACTTAGTCTGTCCGTTCAAATTCAAACTATGGACTTTACAGTAGTTCGTTTAGCAAACGAAATGAAACCACAATCCCTATTCTCATTTCAAGTTAATGGAATGGAGATGTTCGGAGTATTAAACTCGATTAACAGCCTTTTAGTTATAGGTCTGGGTTTCTTCTTTACTCGTTTAGCCACACATATTAGAGATACATGGCAACTTACTATTGGATTACTCCTCTATTCAGTTGGATTTACTATTATCTCTATAAGTAATAGCTCTTATGTCTTAATAATTGCCATGATACTAGTAGTGATCGGCGAGTTATTTTATGTTCCAGTAAAGCAATCTTTATTTATCGATATTGTACCTGTTGAAAATCGAGCTTCCTATATGGCTACTAATGATTTAGGCATTTTAGGTGCTACCTTGCTAGGTGGCCTAGCTGTATCTTTAGGAGCATTTTTCCCTTCTTGGATCATGGGAAGCTTATTTTTTGCTTGTGGTATCAGTAGTTTAATTTTATTTGGAAAGATCTTTGCTAGAAAAAAGCTGAATCAAGTTGATACATTAGCAAATTAGACTCCACATTCAAGGGGCGTTCTAATCTATCCCATGCTTTTATACTTCATCAGATTATATATTTGGAGAATGATTTAATTGAAACGTGGATACTACTGACCTGGTCAAGCAAAATTGTAACACCCTATTGAAAAAAACAAATCGACTATACCTCCATTGGAGTTTTTCCATTTAAGGCACTGTGAGGTCGTATATGGTGATAATAGCGAAAAATATAGTCATCAATTAATTGGTTTAAATGATCAAGATCTTTAATCACGTAGTGATTCAAGTGCTCGTTTTTCAGTTTTCCAAAGAATGATTCCATTGGAGCATTGTCATAAGGGCATCCTGACTTACTCATGCTTTGTACAATACGGTTCTGCGAGCAGAATTCAGTAAAAGATTTCGAAGTAAACTGAACACCTTGATCACTATGCAGAACCAATCCTTTTTTAGGTGAACATTTGTGGAGAGCCACTTGGAGTGTCTCAATAGCTAAATCAGCAGTTATGTATGAAGCTGTTCTCGTAGCAACAATCCTGCGGTTGTTCAGGTCTAAAATAGAACAATTGTAATGAAGTTGCCCACTGGCCAAATGAAGGTATGTGAAATCGATACACCATCGTTGATTGGGGTATTCAGCAGTGAATTCTCTAGCTAAAACGTTAGGAAACACCCTGTGTTTCTTACCCTTTACATAAGGTGGTTTCCGTTTGAACACAATGGATCGCAAACCTAGTTCCTTCATATATTTATAGACTGTTACTTGGCTACATAAATGCCCTTCGTGAGCTAACCTTCTCTGGATCATCCGGTAACCCATTTTCCCACCATAACGATGGTAAATTTCCTTAATACAGGTAAGAATCACTTCCTTCTGTTTGAGATAGTTTGATTTTCGTTGCTTGCGATAATTGTAATATGCATGAGGAGAGAGTTGGAATCGTCTTAGTAGCCATCTAACGCCAAATTCTTTGGCGTACTGATCAATAAATTGATAAACTATTTTTCGCTTTCCTTCGCAAAGAATGCTGCTGCCTTTTTTAAAAAGCGGTTTTCCTTTTCAAGTTCTTCATTTTGCTTTCTTAATTGGGCAAGTTGGTCAAATACATCCTTTTGGTTCGGTTGATTCATTCCATTGGTTTGTTTGCATTCTTCGCGGTATTTCTTGATCCAGCTATTAAGACTCCCTGCTCCCAGTCCGTATTCTTTTGTCAGGCTGTTTACACTTCTTCCCTCTTCGAGATGCATACG
>NZ_SLXV01000059.1 GCF_004341445.1 Baia soyae | reverse complement strand
CAAACGCTTGAAGATAAAACTAAAGGGCATGAGCCCGGTTCAATACCGAACGCATACCCTGCGGGTTGCTTAAAACTTCGTGTCTAACTTTTTGGCTTCACTTCAAGTTACATCATCTGTTCTTAGTTCGCGCGATACCCCTGGAACAATTCTCTGAATTTCTCATTGTCGCAGGTGAATTAATGTACATACCCATTCAACAATCTCTAATGGTTGATATCATCCCTCTGGAAAGTAGAGGATCGTATATGGCGACCAATGAATTTGGAAATTTAGGAGCTTTAATATTGGGATCTTTAGCTGTTTCATTAGGTGCCATCTTCCCTTCTTGGACAATGGGAGGGATCATCTTTTTCTTTGGCATCATAAGTCTAATTCTGTTTATACAAATACCTGTTCATAAAGTGAGTCAGAGTCAGACTCCAGCAAAGATAAAAGCAAGTTAGACCTAAAAATGAAGCCTTCATTTAGTGAATTCTAAATGGAGGCTTCATCCATTTCTCTATTTCGCACCGATAATCGCCATCGTACAACGCGAAATACAGAGCAAATTCCCTTCTTCGTCTACAATCTCAATGTTCCACACCATCGTCGTACGCCCCTCATGAAGAACCGTCGCAATCGCGGTCACGATCCCATCTTTTTTTGAGCGAATATGATTGGCATTAATCTCTAGACCCACTGTCCCTTTTCCCATAGGTGCCACTTTAAAATACGCCCCGATACTGGCCGCCGTTTCAGCTAGAGCCACAGATGCCCCGCCGTGCAAAAGCCCCATTGGCTGCCTAGTCTTAGGACCTACCGGCATAGTGAGAACTACCTTACTCTCACCTAACTCTACTAACTCAATATCAAGCGCTTCTATTAACGTTCCTTCTATAAACTCTTTCCACTCCGGTCGGTTTGTCACAGATTTCACTCCCCTTGTTATGTAAAATCCCTCGCCATAAACATACTTACTTTACAGTATAAAATAAATTCACAGAAATGAATAGCGAATCAGTTTCTCTAGACATAAGCCAAAAATTGAATTTGTCCGTGTTTTTATCGTTTTCAAATCATATAATATATTGTATCTTCCATCACTTTCTTTTTCTCTAAAATTGACCTCCTCACTTTTAAAGTATGAAAAACAAGGAGGTGTATAAGATGAAGATTTCTGGTTCCAAATGTCATTGTCATCACAAGTGTCATCACCATTGTTATCACCGTTGTCGTCGACACGGTCATAGTCGCCACCATTGTCATCATCTTTGCAAACGCCTATGTCGTCGTCATTGTTGCTGCAAATAAAGAAGGCTTGTCTTCCTCTAGACATAAAAGAATAGGGAACTTTCCCATATTTTTATCGAATAAACAAAAACCATCTATTGGAATGTAAGATCAACTTCCAATAGATGGTTTTTCTTACTCCCATACATACCTATAAATCAACCGAATCCCTTATCTCCAACCGAAACTGTTGTTCCACCAAACGCTGATAAAGCGAATGACTCTGCAACAATTCCTCATGCGTTCCAACCCCAGTCAATGTCCCTTTTTCTAACACCAGAATTCGGTCCGAATCCACAACAGTTGATAATCGATGAGCGATAATCAACGTTGTTCTACCTTGCATCAAGTTTTGCAACGCATCCTGAACAACCTTTTCCGAAGTAGAATCCAGCGCCGAAGTCGCCTCATCTAACATGAGAATCTTCGGATCATGCAAGATAGCTCGTGCGATGGCAATCCGTTGACGTTGACCACCTGAAAGCATGATCCCACGCTCGCCTACTTGAGTATCAAGCCCTTGTGGCAAATCTTGAATAAACTCAGCAGCATACGCCTGTTCAGCCGCACGAAGAATCTCCTCTTCCGTCACTTCCCTCTGCATGGCATAACAGATATTTTCCCGTATCGTTCCTGCGAGAAGAGGACTCTCTTGAGATACATAACTAATACAACTTCTCCACTCTCTCAGATCTAAATCTTCTAACGAAACATCCCCGATCCGAATGGTTCCTGAGCTCGGATGATAAAAGCGCTCCACTAGGGAAAAGATTGTCGTCTTTCCACTTCCGCTCGGTCCCACAATTGCCGTTACTTCTCCAGGCTGAATCGTAAAGGTAACATCGTGTAGCACTGCCTCATGATTGAGGTACGAGAAGCTAACATGGTCAAAACAAATCGGGACGGTAGTATCTACTTTAAGCAGATTGCTTTCTTCCTCAGGCATCTCTGGTTCACGGTCATGTTCGAGGATTTCAATGATCCGCTCCGTTGCTCCCATTGCCTTCTGCAAGCTTGTGAAGAAACGCGTTAACATCGTAATCGGTAGCAAGATTTGGAACAAATATAAGATAAACGCTACCAAATCTCCTGCCGTCAGGTCTCCCGTCGATACACGATACCCTCCGTATCCGATGATGACGACCAACATAAACATCATCACAAAGCCCATTAGGGGTTGTAAGATCGCAAATATGCGAGCTTCTTTTAGCCCTATGTCAAAAAGATGGTCAATTCCTTGATCTCCATTTTTCCGTTCTACAGGCTCACCCACGTAAGCTTTCACCAAGCGAATTTCCGAGATCACTTGGGTAATGGTACTGGTAAACTGGGCCGTTTCCGTTTGTAGCCGCTTCGAAACCTGCCTCATCTGCTTACCCAGCGGTCGCATGATGAGAAATATGACAGGCACGGCACTTAGCATCACGAGTGTCATCGACCAATCTAGGTATAGCAAGATAGATAGAGAGCCGATTAGAGAAATCATCCCCGTAAAAATGGAAACAAGCTGGTTACTGATCAATTCTTTAATCACAGCCGTGTCATTATTAATACGGCTAATCGTCTCGCCTGAACGATTTTGATCAAAAAAGGTAACAGGTAAATGAAGTGTTTGCTTCCAAATCTGCTTTCGAATATTGGCTACTACTTTCTCTCCCAGATACGCCAGATAGTAGGTAGAGACTCCACCGGCGATTCCTTGTACTAAGAAAGCAGCTAACAAAAACCAGATAAATTGGTATTGAAAGTGATCCAGGGAGATGACATCGATCAGGTTTTTGGTAAAGAGTGGAACGATGAGGCTCGCTACCGTAGAAAGCAAACTGAGAGCTAACACTAAAACGATCATGGCTTTTGGTAATGATTGTAGGTTAATCAGCCCCATAAACTTTTTCATATCAATTTTTCTTTTTTGCGATTCCATATGGTAAGGTTCACCCCTTTCTAGAAGATTTATCTTTAAATCGAAACCTCTCATCTATGTGGATATCTTTTGGTAAAGTCATCATTTTCCTCAATACGGTCGTGGCAATAGGCGTACGAGTGAATAGTGCGAGAAAATAGGGGCGTAGCTTATTGAGAATCGGATGTCGATTAAATAGCATCCGCCCCATCCGCATTTGAATTCGGTGAATCATACGGATCTCTGAATCACGCACTTGCTGGACACGACCGAGTGAGCTGGCAGATACATCGTTTTTATTTAGCGAATCATAGATCGTCTCAGCGGCAATCGCGGAAGTGGTGACAGCCAACGATACGCCAATAGCCCCTGCTGGTGAGGAACAGTGTGCAGCATCCCCAATCAGTAGGCACCCATCCTGCGCCCACTCCTTCACATATTGTGTCTTCGCTTGTAAAGGAAAAAACGAACGAAAGCTGGTAACCGTTTGTAAGAAGGGGTGAAACGCAGGAGACATTTCCGCCAAATCTGCTTTAAACGATTCAATCCCTTCTTGTTGGATCTGCTTCCATCTCCCTTTTCCCAATACGATCCCGACTTGTAGGAGATTCGGGTATTTGGGCAAGGTTAGATAGGGATATTTATCTGTCATATGAAATTGCAATACATCTTGTGGATTCTCAGGTTGATCAATATTAAACCAGATGATATCGCCGGGATAATCCTCATATTCGAGCTGAAACCCACCTAATCGGCGAATCGCAGAAAATCGTCCGTCCGCTCCTACGGTCACTTTGGCCCGGATTTCCGTTCGTTCCTTCTTCTCTGTTTCAATCACGACACCGGTTACGCGCCCATTGTCACGTAGCAATGCTTTTACGGATGCATGAAACTTCATATGAAAGTGAGGCGAGTCTTTCATATAGTCATAATAAGCTTGTAACAAGATCGGTTGTGGGGTCCAGATAGCGTACGGGATCTCAGGGATAAATCGATGAAAGGCAAACTCCCCTAACTTTCGTCCCTTTTGAAAGAAAGTACCCGCTCTCACTTGCGCATGCGGGAGACTCTCGATATATGAACGCATTCCTAGTTGCTCCATTAACTGCAAAAATCGGGGTTGCAACACTTCACCCCGATATTCGCGATCAAAATTCGCTTGGCTTTCTACGATCGTTACCTCTACGTTAGCCTGAGCCAGCATCATTCCGAGTACCATCCCAGCTGGCCCACCGCCCACAATCACCACATCTGTTTCGACGACTTCTGATTTCTCACGCTCGTCCATCCTAGATCGCTCCTCATAAGAGATTCCCGATTGCCTAGCGATACCCATTATATACATATGTGCGGCTATAAGAACCTAGGTTACCAAAATAAACTTCCATCAAATGGACAGGATCCATTGCCATCTCTCCTGCTTCAACAGGGCCATCGTTGGAATCATTCCATTTCCATGCCGTATTCGCAGCATTGTCTTTCCCGTTATCACCCTTAAAGGTTCCCCAACTAGCAAATGTGTCTGGATCATAACGATGATCCCAGAGGCCACCAGGAGCAAATGTGTTTACCAAGGTGTATTTGACAGAGCGATCATTTCCACTGGAAGGAGCTTCGGATGTCTGGCGATCTGGATAATAGATAACACCATCTCCACCAGGAAAGTTTTTACCATTCCAATTATAGATGCCATGTCCTTTTGCATCTTGGTAAGTAGTTGGGCGACTCACTCCGCCGTAATCCACCATGCGAATCGGACCATCGATATTTTCCTTACCATCTGTTAATTGACTTCCCGCTGGCGTATACGAGTAAAAGTCATTATGATAAACCGTCACCATTCCTTCTAACTTACCATGGGTCGTGCCATCCTTCCTGACAATCATCATCGCGCCTTCTGCATCATTTTCATGTGTGTCCAGCCCAAAATCAGGATAATCCACCCAATCACGAGGATGATAAAAAGTATAGATCAAGAAATAATGGGATTGTGTCTCCGTAACCGAATATGTAACCGATCCCTTGAGACGACTCGCATCATCATCTTGGTGCTCCCAGTTATTATTCATCACCCAGTCTCCATCATAATTCATAGCCGTGATGTAATCTGCATCCGAATCCGTATCGTCCGTATCCTGATAATGAACGGGCGCCCATCGATACGCCAAATCCGTATAATCCGGTGCCGCAAGAACGGAAACAGAAGCAATCGGACTTGCAACCGCCATCACGGTTAGTAACACCATCACAACGTACTTCATGTAACCCACAGAACCATTTTTCATAATCCTTTTCATCCCCCTACCTTACAATCTTTTAAGATTCATATAAGGTTTATCGATATTTACTACCTTATATACATGATACATTATTAGCTGCACGCACATGATAGGAAAAGAGGAGTGATTTTGTAATGAACATACTAAGAGTGGATTATAAAAATAGAAAATGTGTTAACCAAATTTATCGTGGAGTTAGGAGGAATAGAACATGAACTTTCGCCAATTCGCATTTAATAACGTCAAGCGGAATCGACGTGCCTACTCTGCCTACTTTTTGAGTAGCTCGTTTGCCGTTATGATTTTCTTTGCCTATGCTCTATTCATTTTTCATCCAGAGTTGGCAAAATCAGACCTGGGAGATCAGGCTAAAATGGGAATGACAGCAGCAGCCTATGTGACCTTTGTTTTCTCATTTTTATTTGTGCTCTATTCAATCAGTGCTTTTTTGAAGATCAGAAACAAAGAATTTGGGCTGTTGACGATCTTAGGGGCACAACGAAAACAGATTAATAAGCTGATTTTCCTAGAAAATATACTGATTGGATTCGCTTCGATTGTGACCGGAATCCTGAGTGGACTCCTTTTTGCAAAACTGTTTCTCTTATATGGATCTAATATTGTAGAGACAGAGCTTTCCTTTTACCTACCCGTAAAAGCGATAGGGCTCACGATAGCGGCCTTCTCTGCTCTATATATTGTGATCTCCTTTTTGACCCTCTTCTCTATCCGTCAAAAAGTAGCGTTGGAGCTATTAATGGGGACAAGCAAGCCAAAGAAAGAACCAAAAGCACATATCCTGCTCGTTCTTTTATCCATCCTGTTAATCGTCACTGCATACTATTTATTGTACACAAACTTTAATACGATCCTTTTGGCCCTCACACTAGGGATTATTGGAACGTACCTCTTCTTTACTCAATTTAGTGTGTATGTGATGCGACTATTAAAAAAAAATCGCTCTTTCTTCTGGAAAGGTACTAGGATGTTATGGATTTCAGAGATGGCTTATAAGATAAAGGATAATGCACGGATGTTTTTCATGATCACGATTGTGACTGCCATGGCTTCTGTGGCGATTGGCCTTGTCCAGTCATTCGATTATGTGGGAAAAGATTCTTATAAAGAAGTGCCTTTTGCTATTACTTTCAATGTTACCAAAGAGTACAAAAACTGGAAAACAGATATGCAGAAAATGGATCAAGAATTAGAGAACTCAGGGATTAAGTATGATAAGGCGATTGCTGAGCTATCTGAGATTCAGCTGACTGATGATAATTCCGTAAATGTGACGAATGAATCTAGTTATAGGCAGTTATCTAAGCTGCTTGGACTGAATGCTTCTTATAAATTAAAATCTGGAGAGGCTATCTATATCGCTCCTAAGTCAGATAAGCGAGGAATACAGGTAGGTCAAAAAGTATCGAAGTATCAGATCGTGGAGCGAATCGATAAAAGGATTACCAGTTATCGCCCCCTTTTAGTTGTAAATGATGAAGCCTTTCAACAGATTCAAGCCAGTTCAGTAAAAGAAAAAAATCTATCCTCAGGGATTAGATCTGTATACTATTCTGTTCCAGCTTGGTCCGGGGAAAAGCCCCCTCTCTCAGATTCTGATCAAGTTAAGATTAGTAAAAAAATAGAGAAGAGTGTTATGAGCGAGGATGGCTATGTTTCGACTAGAGCAGGTAGTTATATAGAATTCAAACATTCAACAAGTCTACTCAGCTTTATCTGTATCTTTATCGCAGCTGTTTTCTCGCTTGCCACTGCCAGCTTCCTATATTTCAAACTATATACCGATTTAAATCAGGATCAGCGTATCTATCATATGCTTTCCAAAGTTGGCCTCAGCACTAGCCAGATGAGACGGACTGGTACGATTCAAATTGCTATGCTGTTTTTCATCCCGCTTATCGTTGCAGGATTGGAAGCTATACTGAGTCTACAGATCTTAAATAAAGATATACTTGGTCATCTTCCACTATGGGAGATGCTGACCCCTTCTTTAATAAGTGTATCTGGGTTCTTCGTAGTCCAGTTCATCTATTTCTTTATCGTTCGAGTTCTATATTTAAAGCAACTAGATAAGGTTATGGTCAAATCAGGTAAGTAGAGAAATAGGGTTGTCAGAGGAAATATCCATCCGACAACCCTATTCACTCATCTTATGAGATCACCTTATGAAACTTGTACTCCATATCTCCACCCAGCGCTTCCCGAGTCTCACCATTCTTTCTACAGTCATGAGTATAAATTTCTACAAATGGACCAAAATCCGTTTGCTTATAAAACTCAAAGCAAGGGAATCCATCATGTTCACCTGTCACTTCCACTCTGCCGCTTTCCTTCACATGAACGGTTAATAGATAATCCACAGTAGGTATATCTTGCAATGGGTTACGCGCACTTGCTGTCATCTGAAAATGAACGCCATCTTTTTCCCATTTCGTATGAATACACTTGATGTTTTCTGTACTCGCTCTATCTTCTTTATAGCTAATCGATCCATCTGGGTGAGTGAATTTTTCTACTGTGATACCTGTGCTCTCAAACGAAAAGATCTCTCGTTTCTGAAAGTCCACTACCACCTCTTGCTCCACTCTGGAACGAAATGTATTCCCTGCATGAGGTGTAAACTCACGTCCATCACCTAAGCATTCAATTATATTACCTGTATCGCCATCTGGTTTAGGTTCTGTCCAAAACACCGGAGAAAATACACTCGCTCTTATTTTTACAATGTTAGCCATATCAAAAGCCTCCATTTAATTTGTTATAGTCTCTCACTCACATATAGTCAACTTGATTGACCATATACAACATAGTACACTTATTATCACATGTAGTCAACCTAGTAGACTAAATAAATCAGGAGGCTTCGAAATGAGCAATATGGATCTGGTATCCCTACTATCCACATCTTTTCAAATACTAATCGATAAATTACACCAGAGACTATCTGAATTAGGTTTTCATGATATCCGGCCTGTACATGGATATCTAATTAAATATATCGCCATAAATAATGGGGCTACAGGAATCGAACTAGCTGACCATCTCGGAATTACTAAGCAGGCAGTGAGCAAAATAGTCGATTATCTAGAGGAAAAACATTATGTACTGAGAAAACCACATCCTACCGATAAACGAGGAAAAATCGTTGTCTTAACCGAACGTGGTCGATTAGTCGTGGAAACAAAAGAAAAAATTCTGAATGAGATCGAACAACATTTAATAGATGAAGTAGGTGCTGAGCGATTGCAAATGATGAAAGACGATCTAGCAAGCGTCATTCGTAAAACATAGCCAAAAGAACTTCTCCCTTCAAAATAAGGAAGAAGTTCTTTGCTCTACTTTTGATGACGGTCTGCATAAACTCCCATCGCATCACACATAAACGTAGCTAATCCTTCACCAAAACGATCGATATTTTTCGTAAATCGCTTATCTGATACATACATCTCTCCTAAAGATCGAAATGCCTCTGGCGTATAGTCACCAAAGCTTTGTAACAGATCATACCACTTGGCAATAGCGGATTGTGCCTCTTCTGAATCTGAAGACATATGCCGAATACTTGCTAGATGGAAGTAGAGATCATTCATTTCTTTTTGGATCTCGGGTCCCATCTGAGCCACTTTCTGATTCGACCGATTTACGGCTTCATCCCCCCAACGTTCCCTCGCTTCTTGTTCATACGGATTCGAACGAAAATCAAATCCCTCAAACTTTTCTTCTGTTGTCATTTGAATCTCCCCTTTGTCATGTTGAATCGTCTTCTCCACGGTTTGGATCATTTTATCGAGACGGTGCCGTTTTTCTAGTAACGTTTGATGATGCATCTGCAGTGCTTCCTGTTGATCAAATGTAGGACTATGAACGATTTCTTTAATCGTTTGCAAGGAGAAGCCTAATTCTTTAAAAAATAAAATTTGCTGGAGCAACTCTAAATTTGCATTAGAGTATAGGCGGTAACCTGATTCAGAAGTCTCATCTGGGACGAGCAATCCAATTTCGTCATAATGATGGAGCGTGCGCACACTCACTCCCACTAAGTCAGCTACTTCTTTCACTCTCATGAATGGTGCTCCTTTCTGTTTCCAACTATAAAGTATTACGTAACGAGAGAGTCAACACGCATTCGATTGGAAATAATATTTGATAATCAAGAAGAATAAGAGGGGACAAAGATGAATCGTAGGTGGATATTGGGGATTATGTTATGTATTTTATTTGGAGTACTCATCTGGTCTGGAATTCAGCCTGTTAAAAGATCACTCTGGTTTTTTGAAGCAGGACCAGCTGTACTCCTCATTCTTGCCTTACTCATTACGTACCGTCGTTTTCCGCTTACTACTCTGACCTATACCATCACATTTATCTCATGCATCATTATGATGATCGGCAGTCACTATACATATGCAGAGGTCCCTTTCTTCGAAAAGATAACGGAAACATTTCATTTTTCAAGGAATCATTTTGATCGTTTTGGACATTTTTTCTTTGGGGTGATTGTGGCCGCTTTTTTGAGAGAGATTTCCATACGGACCAGCAAGATTCGAGAAAAGAAGCTATTTCCCATCTGGATTCTTAGTGTCACGTTAGCTCTTAGTGCAGCGTATGAACTATGGGAGTTTCTCATTGGGTATCTCTTTACCGAAAATGTGCAAGAATTTATGGGGTATCAAGGGGATATATTTGACTCTCATTGGGATATGGTAATGGCTCTTTTAGGAGGGATCGCTCTGTTATTATGTAGTAAATGGCAGGACCGACAGATTAAGTCGGTCACGGGTAAAATGGTTGAAAAAGGTGACTAGGCATTTCGGGTACTAAGCCTTCTCTCGCCGCTCTTCCTAGCAATGCTTCAATGGCCTGATATCCTTGGATCCCTAAATTGGCACTAAACTCATTTACATATAAATTGATATGAGCCTGTGCAACTTCTAGATCCATCTCTTGAGCCAATTGGAGGATATACTCTTGTGAAGCTTCTGGGTGCTCCCAAGCATATTGAACCGATTGCTGAATGATAGAAGCAATCCCTCTTACATCTAGATCACGACGGGCAATAATGGCTCCTAGCGGAATCGGAAGCCCTGTATCCTCTTCCCACCACTCACCGAGATCCTTCACTAATTGCAGGCCAAATGTCGGGTATGTAAAGCGGGCCTCATGGATTACCAAGCCAGCATCAACCACCCCATCCCGCACAGCAGGCATGATCTCATGAAAAGGCATCACTACAATCTCGCCTACTCCACCTGGAACATGTCCGGCAACCCATAAGCGAAACAGTAGATAAGCCGTCGATCTCTCACTCGGAACCGCTACTCGCTTGCCTGATAATGAGCTACTTCCTACCTCTGTATGTTGCCCATTTACCAGCACTAAAGGACCACAACCTCTACCTAACGCTCCACCACATGGCAACAAGGCGTATTCAGGACGCACCCATGGCAAAGCCGCACAAGAGATTTTCAGCACATCATACGAAGTGGACTCGGATGCCCAAGTGTTGGTTTTATCAATATCTGCATATGTAACATCCAGCTTCGGAGCTCCAGAAATCAAGCCATGTACCCAAGCATGATAGATAAATGTATCATTTGGACAAGAAGAAAATACTATTTTCATCGTCTATAGCACCTCTTTACATTTTGAAAACGCTTCTTCTAACATCAATAAAGCATCTTGTAATTTCCACCCATCCCGATCACGAGGCCCCACTAAATTGGAGATCGAACGAATCTCACACACAGGGATGTTCATCTTCTGAGCTGCTGTAGCGATTCCAAACCCCTCCATCGCTTCCGCTCGTGCCTCCGGATAGTCTGCTACCAACCGTTTGGCCGTCTCTGTCGTACCCGTTGTCGTATTCATCGTAAGGATCGGGCCCATAGAAACGGGAACTCCAGCCTGCATGAGGGTTTGGTAGATCCGTTTCGTCATCTTCTCTTCCACTTCAATCGATCCCGAACCAAATCCTAATTCATCGATGGAGATAAATCCATCTGGTGACTCTGCTCCCAAATCGCCCGATCGTATTTGGTCTGCGACTACGATATGCCCCACCTCAGCTCGTCCAACAAACCCACCTGCCACTCCTGCGATGATCACGAGATCAAATGGAATCGGGCTCTGTACCAATTCAAGTATCGTTTGAACGGCTGATGAGACCGGGCCAACTCCAGCAGCAATCACTTTCACTCTCTCATTTTCATGTCCGAGCCCGCGAAGAACGGCTTTTCTTTCTACCTCTACAGCAGTTACGATCAAAATTCGTGATGTACCCATCCCTTACAATCTCCTTCATTCTCTATTACTCCTACCATACCATAAATAGGATTTCATTTTCGTATCGCCCCACGTCAAAAATCCCCCTGCTATCACATTGCAGAGGGATTTTTGACGTGGGGCGACTTATCGATTTAAAACCTGTATATTCGGTCATGACCTTGTGAGGCTACAGTTGCCTGGGCTACTACTGGCTCAGTTGGCCGGACTTCTGGTTCGGTTGGCTGAGCTACTTCTATCTCTTTGGTTTTTTTCCAAAATGCACTAAATCCATCCACGTTTATAATCGATTCCGTAATGTTAAGCTTATTCCGGAAATCATGCACTGCACGATGGCACATAGGTACTGAATAATCATTAATGATGACATATCCACCAACGGACACCTTATGATATAGATTCATAAAGGCTTCTGTTGTAGAAGAATACATAACACCGTCCAACCTAGCTATCGCAATTTTTTCAATTGGCGCTACTGGTAACGTTTCTTTAAACCAACCTTTTAAAAAGATGACTTGATCATCTAATAAATCGTATTTTTTAAAATTATCGATTACCTCTTCCACAGAAACCCTTAAAAAGTCTACTTCATGAAGGGTTAAGCCCGCATCAACCGGATACTGTGGATCAGGGGCAGGTAATCCTTCAAACGAATCAGCAACCCAGACTTTTCTATCTGTAATTCCGTGTGATTTCAAAAATCCTCTCATAAGAAGACAAGATCCACCCCGCCAAGCTCCTGTTTCTATAAAGTCGCCCTCAATATTTTCATTTATTACAGAAGTCATACATTGATGTAGATTATTTATACGTTCCCTGCCAACCATAGTGTGCGCAATCGGAGGCCAGTCTTGACCCCTTTGTCTATTTTCTTTTGTAGGAGAGAAAAGAGCATTATTGGGATCCAGAAATTGCACATATTTTTGTTCATGCTCAAGATAAATCTCAAACAGAATGGCCTTTTTTAACAGTTCCAGATACAACTCTCTGTTTGCTTGCTCCCTACTAACCGTCATATCTAAAATCCCCTCTCACATCATGATATAAAATAAATATGCGAGAAATGGATCGATAGTACTACGGTAAAGTTATAGAAGCATAATCCTAAGCCATTCCCGTTACGGAAAGACGAGGGAACCAATCTTCCCAACATGCTTGATAATCAGGATGTAGATTTGTGAAGTGTTGATAATGACGAATATAAGCTGCCAAGTATGAGAAAGAAGAAGAGTGTGGTCCTATGAACAACGGAGCCCTCGTACATACCATCCAATCAATTAACGCTTGTTGCTCTAGGCATAACTCATCAAACTCTTGTTGTAACTCTATATCTTTTTCAAAAATATCCTTTTTATTTATAGCCACTAGATGAGGATTTCTTTCTCTTAACTTGTCTACTAAGACCGCATACTCGTCAGCCTGTGATCCAGAAGCCACATAGAGAGCAGATATGTTTTTCGTATCAGAGAAAAATGTGATCACACTATCAAATTGACTTTGTCGAATGGATTCTAATCTCGATTCTCCAATATCCGAAAAACTTAATAAATCCCTCTCGATTCGCAACTGGGCGGCAGTCCATAGAGGATATTCAGCCATGGAGTCGATAATAAAATGTGATAGCCTTATGACTTCCTTAGACCAAGGAAAAGCGTTTGCGAATAGTAAACCTAAGTCCTTTATTTCGGCTGGAGTAGGTGCTCGCATAGGCATTCGATTGCAGGTGAGTAATAAATCCGAATCCAGCATCTGAACTTCCTCGGCACGTTTCACTTGTATTTCTTTTTCTTCCAGCATTTTGGATAAGCCCTCTACATCGATAAATGAATCGACTTGTATTCGTTGAAAAGGAGGTACGCTTGTTAAATCAACCGAAGTCCGTGTTTGAACATCACTTAAAACAAGGCAAACATCCATCCCTTGACCCCTATGGAATAAGGCTTCTCCCACTGCCCTAAAAATGGCCATCAATTGGTTACACAGTCCTTCAGTTCCTTGGATTGAATATTGAATATACAGCATGAAATGAACCACCTCTACCATTAGTCAACTTCAAAAAAACGGGTTATGTAATCCTTATTCCATTTTAGGCAAGCCTATTCCACAATCGAGTAGGAGGGGGTGATTAACCCCCGACCTCTCACACCACCTAGCATGCGGTTCCGCACTAGGCGGTTCACTTAAGTCTGACGAATCCAA
>NZ_SLXV01000058.1 GCF_004341445.1 Baia soyae | reverse complement strand
ATAAAACTAAAAGGTATGAGTCCAGTTCAATACCGAACACATACCCTGCAGGTTATTTAAACTTTTGTGTCTAACTTTTTGGGTTCACTTCATTTGAAGGATTCGTCTTTTTTCTATGGAACGAGTTATTTACAGTGTCCTACTCTAGTGAGGGCACCAAATGCAACTGGTTGGTGTAACGAAGATCAACCTTTGCTTGCATGGAACGAATGGAGTCTTTGTTCAATGGGATTTTTCCATTCTGCGAAATTTTTTTCCATGATTTTACGTCCGATCGATACAGTTTTTCAGAAAGTCGATAAATATCTGTATCATACTTCATCGATTCCTTGTAGGTATGCATGACTTCTTCTTCTACTTTTTTGGAAATCTCTTTATTTAAAAAGTCAAGATCTACTTTTTGATAGAGTGAACTTACAACGGCGGTTCCCTTGATTTTAAGATCAAATCGGACTTGGTTTCCTTGTACAGATGGAATAATATCTGTGTTTAGCTTTTGGACGATAATAGATGCGGCTGGTTTTCCATCTTTGTGTATGGAAATCTGCCCACGTTTTGTTTTATCTGTTAGCCATCTAAGGCCGACTGCCCCATCCTCCGTTAAAAATCCTTTATAGCCATGATTTGTGATGATGGTAACTCCGTGAAGGCGAATACCAGAGGTAACCTCCTCTTTCTCTTCAATCCGATTAGGCGTAATGCTAACGGTTGGAATAATCGCTTCATGTCCAGGTTCATCCAGCTTAATAATCACTTCTCTCATAGTAACGGGTTTTACAAATGAGCCTTGTTCAAAAATCGTTTTTGGGTTATCTAAACTAGATGGATAATTGGATGCTACGAGAAGATCTTTAATAGGTGCGTGACTGACATAAAACCATAGATGATAACGAATTTCTACGAAACGATCCAGCATATCTACAAGCTCCTGTTGCCCACCATGCTTGATAGCTGCTTCTGTCATAATGACAAATGAGAGATGACCCCAAAATATTTTTCGATCACTTGATTTATAAACATTAAAAACGGCTTCATCCACATCCCGACCTTCTCCCCAAATGATTTCGCCATGGGGACTGGAGGGACGGGCTTGGTCTGATTTTCCAGATGTTCCAAGATCAAATAGCTGGGAGTAGACGGTATACATGCCATCTTTAAAATCGACACCCAGCCCATTTGCATACACCATTTGCTCAGGCTCATTTAGATCCCAACAACCCGAAAGCGTTAGTGGGAATAATAAGAGGAGAACCATCATGAGTAGTAATTTCTTTTTCATCCTTTGTCGCTTCCTTTTCTTGTCGGGTCTTTAGGATGAAACTCCTGTGGACGACTAATGTATTTATCAGTAGGGAGGCGAAATAACGATTTCATGAAATGGGAGAAGCTTGCTCTAGTAGCTATCTCCAAATAAGGGTAGCCAAACGTTTGTAGGCTGGCCAAGTAAATCAAAATGAAGAAGAACGAAAGGCAGAAGCCAAATAGACCAAAAATGGATGCCAAGATGAGAGAAAGAACGCGTAAGATGCTGATAGCACCGATAATAGACTGGTTCACAAGAGTAAATGTAGCAATGGTAGAAACGGCGATGACAACGACTGTTACGGGACTTGTGAGCCCTGCTTGTATGGCGGCATCACCAATGATGAGTCCGCCTACTACACTTAATGTTTGACCAATCGCAATCGGAAGTCGTAAGCCAGCTTCACGAAATAGTTCAAATAGAATCAACATCAAGAGAGCTTCCAGCGGGATCGGTAAGGGGACTCCCATTCGTGATTCAATAATAGTGGTCAATAAGGCAAAAGGGATTTGATTTTGATGGAATCCGGTAACAGCCACCCAAAATGAAGGGAGGAGTGTGGCGATGAAGACCCCTATAAATCGAAGAAATCTCGCTAAGGAACTGTATATGGCTGTGTATTCGCTATCCTCTGCCGTCTTTAACTGTAATAAGATATTGGATGGAATAATAATGGCATATGCAACACCGTCGAGAAGGATCACAACTCTCCCGCTTAAAAGAGATTGAACGACAAAGTCAGGCCTGCCGGTGTAGTTGTGAAGCGGAAAGAGTCTCCCGTTATCCTCGATTAACTCCATAAGCTGATTTCCACCATAAATGGCATCAATATCGATTGCCTCAATTTTTTTTCGGATATTTTCTAGTAAGCCTGGATTAGCGATATCATCCATATATAGAAGAGAAATAGTTGTTTTACTTCTCCTTCCAACTTCGAAAAATTCGACACACATGGAATTTGTTTTAAGGCGTTTGCGGACAAGTGCGATATTGGTTGTGAGATCTTCAATAAAGTTATCACGGGGCCCCTTAATGGTAACTTCCATCTTACTTTCTTCGGGGTTTCGTTGTGGTCGTTTCGATAGATTGGTTGAAAAAAGGTAATCTGTATTTTCAAAGTAGAGGATAGATTTTCCAGAAAACACCTCGGATATGACTTCACTTGCAAGGTGGATTTCTTGAACATTCGGTACATGTAACTTTTCTTGTACAAGAGTATCCGTAATTTCGTCGTGAGGATCGAGTGTATCTAAAAATTGATTGATGCGATCAAGTAGTAGATGAGTCACTGTCTCTGGGTCCACCATGCCGGAGCAAAAGATGAGTAGAACCCGCTGTGAAGGTTCTCCAACTAGGTATTCTTGAAAGTGGACATCTGGACTTTTTTGAAATAGTTTACGTAAGGTGCTTTCATTCAGAGGTTCTTGCTTTGGATGGGAGTCGGTTAATAGGTCGCTAAGGGCTTTATTTTTGGTTTGTTTTTTTCTAAAATTAAATTTCATACGAATCACCCCTGCGCTTTTTTCTTAGACTTTTTACTACCCAGCCAAACACTGAATCCTAATATGAGAGAGATGGAAAAAAATATATAGGCTGTAAGTGGGAGAAACAATATTTTTTCCCATTTGTAAAATACGGTGTCACTTGCTCCTATGCAAACGAGGATCGTGGAAAGCGCGATGACGCCAAACATCATCCATTTTCTCGTTTGTTTTTTTTGCAATGGGAAAATCTCCGCTATGATAATCAGATATAAGGAGATCCGGATGAAGGCTCCTGATAGCCACTGATAAATAGATAAAAAATCAAGGTGCCCAATGAATTCCGAGAGCTGAACCAGCCCCCACTCTTCAAATGCGGGGTATCGTAATCGTGCTGCTTCCTTCGGACCAAACTCAATAATAGCTCCCATAAGCGGCCCTATTGCTAAAGAAGATAGGAGGACGATATTCCACGCAAGATGTTTGTATTTCAATGGCTTTTTGATTCTGTGCTGAAGCAAAAGAAAGATGACCATTTCGACTATGCCAGAAGCTGGATAGATCGAACCTTTTAAAACGGGCCCTATTCCATTTTCTAAGAAAGGCATGAGTAATGAGTAGTTTTTGACTTGTATATTACTAATGCTGACGAAAAAACCGAATGCCACAATGGCAAAAATGAGCACAAAATTGACTACAGCGAGAGTTTTTAATCCCTTGAGAGCTAAGTAAAAAGAGGTAGTCGCTAATATCACTGTAAGGAAATAATTGGGTGTGGCTGGGAGATAGGATATGCTGGTCCAAACAATGGTATCGTTTAAGGCAAAAGCGACAATGGACATGCATTCGAGCATAACAAGGAACGAAATAATATAGGTAGGGATTTTTCCGATATGATCTCTAAGCCAAAGGAACAATGATTGGTTTTGATCTTGTGTTTTTTTATGTATATACATTAATAGAGGTGCCCACAGCAAGGCTACAAACAGGATGATGATAGGAGTCATCCAAGAGTCTCGGCCCGCTGTTTGAATAAGTGGTGGGATTACAAGGACATGACTTTTGAATCCAATTGCGACGAGACCGATCATGGAAATATGAACGATAGAAATGGAATTTGCGCGGTCCATGTGCGACATCTCCTAATTGATGATGCATTTATCATTTGTTAAAATGGTAAATTTTATTTACATACAAAAAAACCTTCGTTTTCGGATGTACCGATCGAAGGCTTTTTTGTATGTATGGTTTTATTTTGTTTCATCTACTAGTTTTTGAATGTCACGTAGCTCTTGTTCAATATAGAGTAATTGTTTCATTAGATCTTTGTTTCCTGTTTCATCTTTTACATATAACTGTACACTTGTTCCAAAGCTTTGATCGATTAGAGATAAAGCATGCTTAATTTTTTCATGGATTTTCTCTTTTTTGTCACCCTTGGATGGAAGTTCTACTGATTGAGTGGGCTGTATCATGGTTTCCTCCTCAGGCTCATCTTGTAGAAGAGTGAGCTCTAAATCTACTGTTTCGAAGTTAGAAGTTGGTTTACTGGATGGGCGTTTGATAGGAATCACTCCTTATTGACCAGATTATCTACTTAGTTCATATACATTCATTATACTACTAAGTTACGGTTTTCAGAGTGAAAATTTTTCGAAATTCGATTAAGAGGCGTGATTAATCCCTCTGCCTTCTCAGGGCTTTATTTCTGTAGTAGAATAGATTCACTATGAGAGAGTAGGGGATGCGTCAGCAGATTCTGTTGCAAAAAAGGGCTTTTGTGCCATATAATATAGTGGTTGCGTTGCATACAGAAGCGGCATGCCAAGGAAAAGTGATTCCTTACTTAATAGATTGCAGGAGGTTGCTAATGATGAAAGCAAGTTTTGAAAAAGTAGAAGCAAATAAGGTAGTACTTACGGTAGAAGTAGATTCTACAAAGGTTGCAGAAGGTCTTGATCAAGCGTTTAAAAAAGTAGTAAAGAAAGCAAATGTACCTGGATTCCGTAAAGGGAAGGTACCTCGTGCTCTTTTCGAACAACGTTTTGGTGTAGAATCCCTCTACCAAGATGCACTTGATATCTTGTTGCCAGAAGCATATGAAGCAGCAGTAGCCGAAACAGGCATCGAACCAGTAGATCGTCCAGAAGTGGATATCGAACAATTGGAGCAAGGCCAAGCACTTATCTTCAAAGCAACCGTTATTGTGAAGCCAGAAGTAAAACTAGGCGACTATAAAGGTCTTGAAGTAGCAGAAAAAGACTTCTCTGTAAAAGCAGAAGCAGTATCAGAAGAATTAACCCGTATGCAAAAACAACAAGCAGTTTGGGAGCCAGTTGAAGAAGGCACTGTAGCACAAGGCGACCGTACTGTGATTGACTTTGAAGGCTTTGTGGATGGCGTGGCTTTCGAAGGTGGTAAAGGAGAGCAATACTCTCTTGATATCGGCTCAAACTCTTTCATCCCAGGTTTTGAAGATCAAGTAGTAGGCATGGGTCTTGGCGAAGAAAAGGATGTTGAAGTTACATTCCCAGAAGAGTATCATGCTGTTGACTTGGCTGGAAAAGCAGCTACTTTCCGCGTGAAACTACACGAAATGAAACGCCAAAACTTACCAGAGATGAACGATGATTTTGCACAAGATGTAAGCGACTTCGAAACACTTGCTGAATTACAAGCAGATGTAGAGAAAAACATGGCTGAGCGTGCTGAGAAGGATAAAGAAAACTATATCCGTACTTCTGTAGTAGACTTAGCTTCTGAAAAAGCAGAAGTAGAAGTTCCAGCTGTTATGGTGGATGGTGAAGTGGAACAAATGCTTCGTAATTTCGAACAAAACCTTTCCTACCAAGGATTGAATTTGGAGCTTTACACTCAGTTCACTGGACAATCAGTAGAGACTTTGAAAGAGCAATTTAAAGTGGACGCTGAGAAGAAAGTACGCGCTGATCTCGTTGTAGAAGCAGTAGCAAAAGCTGAAAACATCGAAGTAAGTGAAGAAGATATCGATCAAGAGATTGCAATCATGGCGGAAGAAATGAAGCGTGATGCAGCAGAAATCCGTACACTTTTAGAAGCTCAAGGTAGCATCGAGCAAGTTCGCACACAGTTGCGTTTGAAGAAAGCTGTGGACCTACTTGTATTGAACAGCAAAGTTACGGCATAATGGAATTAGGGAGAGAAAAAACAAGGCGCGGTGCATACGTGCCTTGTTTTCTAAATAAGAATACATATAAGAGAGGTGGACACTGTGCCTGTCGTGCCGATGGTTGTAGAGCAATCGAACCGTGGTGAACGTTCGTATGACATATACTCTCGTCTCCTCAAAGATCGTATTGTCTTTTTGGGTACAGAGATTGATGACGATGTATCAAATCTGGTAGTAGCTCAACTCCTATTTTTAGCAGCAGAAGATCCAGAAAAAGACATTCATTTGTACATAAACTCTCCTGGTGGTTCGATAACCGCTGGAATGGCAATTTTTGACACGATGAACTTCATCAAGCCCGATGTATCTACGATGTGCATTGGACTAGCGGCTAGTATGGGGGCATTTCTTCTCACAGCTGGGGCAAAAGGAAAACGTTTTGCTCTCCCGAACAGTGAAGTCATGATTCATCAGCCTCTTGGTGGAGCGCGTGGTCAAGCTTCAGACATAAAGATTCATGCAGACTGGATTTTGAGGTCACGGAGACAAATTAACCAGATCTTGTCGGTTCAAACCGGACAACCAATCGAACGAATCGCACGGGATACCGACCGCGATTACTTCATGGATGCTAGGGAAGCCAAAGAGTATGGCTTGGTAGACGAGGTAATCACCCGGTAATCATCAGAAAGGGGTGATCTGGATGTTTAAGTTTAACGAAGAAAAAGGACAGCTAAAGTGCTCCTTTTGTGGGAAATCTCAGGATCAGGTGCGTAAGCTGGTAGCAGGTCCAGGTGTTTATATCTGCGACGAGTGTATCGAGCTTTGTAATGAGATTGTAGAGGAAGAGCTTGGAAGTGAAGAAGAAGTTGACCTCAAGAATCTTCCTAAGCCCCTAGAAATTCGTGAGATTCTAGATCAATACGTAATTGGGCAAGATCAAGCGAAAAAGGCTCTCTCTGTAGCGGTTTATAACCATTACAAGCGAGTAAATAGTTCTCAGAAGTCAGATGATGTAGAGCTATCGAAGAGTAACATTTTGATGATCGGGCCTACAGGTAGCGGGAAAACCTTGCTAGCTCAAACATTGGCTCGTATTCTCAATGTGCCTTTTGCGATTGCGGATGCAACTTCACTCACGGAAGCTGGGTATGTTGGGGAAGATGTAGAAAATATCTTGCTCAAGTTAATTCAAGCTGCTGACTATGATGTGGAGAAGGCAGAACGAGGAATTATCTACATAGATGAGATTGATAAGGTTGCTCGTAAGTCTGAGAATCCTTCTATTACACGTGATGTGTCGGGTGAAGGTGTTCAGCAGGCACTTTTGAAAATTTTAGAAGGTACTGTTGCTAGCGTACCTCCACAAGGAGGCCGAAAGCATCCTCATCAGGAGTTCATCCAGATTGACACAAGCAATGTGTTATTTATCTGTGGTGGTGCTTTTGATGGCTTAGAGCAGATTATTAAGCGCCGGATCGGGAAAAAAGTGATTGGCTTTGGAACAGATCAAGAGAAAGTAGAAGATCTGAAGCCAGGCGAATATTTACGTTTATCCCTTCCTGAGGATCTACTAAAATTTGGACTAATCCCAGAGTTCGTAGGTCGTTTGCCGATGATTTCCACCTTAGAGCCGTTAGACGAGGGTGCTTTGGTTCAAATTTTAACAGAGCCTAAAAATGCTTTAGTGAAGCAGTACGCGAAGCTACTAGAGCTAGATCAGGTGAAATTAGAGTTTGATCAAGATGCACTTCAAGCAATTGCAGAAGAAGCGATTAAGCGGAAAACAGGTGCGCGGGGCCTTCGAGCAATCATCGAGTCAATCATGCTTGATGTGATGTTCGAATTACCTTCTCGCGAGGATGTTGAGAAGTGTACCATCACAAAAGAGACGGTTATCAATAAGACGAAGCCCACTTTATATACCGTTAAAGATGGGAAGTCTGGCAAGAAAAAAGAAGAGAGTGCATAACGTATGCAATGGAAAGCATCTACCTTAGGGTGGGTGCTTTCTTTCTGACATCTTTCTTTTTATTTATGTTAAAATAGTTTACATAAATATAGATAGTTCACTAATTAGCAAATGAATCTATAAAGCTATCATTCTTGGAAAGGACGGTACCTCGTGTTGTTGAAGATTTCGTTAGTCGATCGGAAGCGATTTGTGAAGTTTGCCGATACTCATCCCTATCGAAACTTTTTACAGTACCCATCGTGGGCTGACTTAAAGACAGAGATGAGATGGTCGAGTGAATTGTTGGGGTGGTATTCGAAAGATGCACACATGGTAGGGGCTGCTGTTATCTTGTATCGGAAAGTTCCTGGAATAAATAAATATTTAGCATACATACCTCGTGGACCACTCATTGATTGGTTTTCACAGGATTATAAGTTAGAGGATTGGTTTGCCCCTTTATTTGCTCACTTAAAAAGTCGACATGTTTTTAGTGTGAAGATGGACCCTCCTTTAATTAAGCGAACTTGGTCAAGTCATTCCATTAAAGAAGGAATATTCGAGTACCAAACCCATGGAATCAAAAATAAGCGAATGACGGATTTGGTTTCAGACACCACTTTTAACAGTGTTGAATTTATCCAACAAGAGTTAAATGAAATGGGATGGCAACAAAATGCAGTGGTCGAGAGCTTTGATTCGGTTCAACCACAATATGTGTTTCGTTTGCGATTGTCTGGAAAATCGTTGGACGACCTGTTCTCCGAATTTGACCCTATTTGGCAAAAGAAAATTAATCAAGCTGAGTGGGAAGGAGTAGAAGTTCGGGTTGGAACGGAAAAAGATTTTGAAGATTTCTACCATCTTTTAGCACATACGGCACAACAAGAGCAGACACAGGCAAGACAAAGTACATATTTTGAAAAGATGTTTCGAGCACTTCGTCAGGAGTGTCCAGAACGGATTCGTCTCTATATGGCAATTCAAGATAAACAATTACTGGCCGCTTGTTTAGCGATTCATGTAAGAGGACATACGGAAGAGTTATATAGTGCTAAATTAGGGAAGTCCGATCACCCTGCGAGTTATTTGTTGCGTTGGAAGATGATTGCAGATAGCTATGAACGAGGCGATCAAATGTATGACTTCCGCGGAATTAGCACGAAGCTCAACGATAAAGATCCTCTATTTGAAATGTTACGTTTCCGATTAGGCTATGCAGGTGATGCATGTGAGCTGATGGGTGAGTGGGATTATCCAGTAATACCAATGCTTCACTGGGCTTTTGATATGTATATGAAAAAAAGGTAAATATCCCTTTCCTTCCACGGTCATACTAACTGTATGTAAAACAGGGAAGGAATGGACGAGGATGAGTTTTACTGCTTTGTTGATGGTATTGCAAATTGTGTTCTCGGTTATTATAGGCGTTTATTTTTGGAATTTGTTACGGAATCAACAAACTAGCAAAAGTGCGGTTGATCGTGAATCACGAAAAGAACTGGAGAAGCTGGCAAAGCTACGTAGAATGAAGCTTACGGTTCCGCTTGCAGAGAAGACACGGCCCGCTAACTTAGAAGAGATTGTAGGGCAAACAGATGGTGTAAAAGCGCTCAAGGCGGCTATTTGTGGACCGAATCCGCAACATGTCATTATCTATGGACCTCCAGGGATAGGGAAGACAGCTGCTGCCCGCGTGATATTGGAAGCAGCGAAGAAAATCGCCTGTTCCCCTTTTGGAGAACAATCTAAATTTGTGGAGATTGATGCGACTACAGCCCGTTTTGACGAGCGAGGAATTGCAGATCCGCTCATCGGCAGTGTCCATGATCCGATTTACCAAGGCGCAGGAGCCATGGGAATGGCGGGGATTCCACAGCCTAAACCAGGTGCTGTAACCAAGGCACATGGTGGATTGTTGTTTATTGATGAAATTGGGGAGCTTCATCCGATCCAGATGAATAAGTTATTGAAGGTGCTAGAAGATCGCAAAGTGTTTTTAGAAAGTGCCTACTATAGCTCAGAAGACTCGAACACCCCAAGTCACATTCATGATATTTTTCAAAATGGATTACCCGCTGATTTTCGGTTGATTGGAGCAACGACGCGGACCCCACAAGAGATTCCGGCTGCGATCCGTTCCCGCTGTGTGGAAATATTTTTCCGCCCTCTGCTTGCAGGTGAGATTGAAAGAGTGGCAACACAAGCATTGGAACGTGTTCACTTCGCATATCATCCGGACGCGGTTCATGTGATCACTCGCTATGCGATGAATGGCCGTGATGCAGTAAATTTGGTGCAGACGGCAGTTAGTGTCGCGATGACTGAGGGACGTGGTATGATAACAAAGGCGGATGTGGAGTGGGTGGTTCATAGTAGCCAGTTAAGCCCACGCCCAGACGGCAGAATGCCCGAAAGTGCGAAAGTGGGTCTGGCAACGGGTCTTGCGGTGCATGGACCGAATATGGGGCTGATTTTAGAGGTGGAAGTTACCTCTACTCCTGTAGCTCCAGGAGAGAAGGGCTCGCTTCAAATTACGGGTGTCGTGGATGAAGAAGAAATGGGTGGTGGCGGAAGAACCATAAGGCGTAAAAGTATGGCTCGCGGTTCGGTTGAAAATGTCATTACGGTTTTGCGAAATACAGATATTAATCCGGATGAATATCACCTTCATATTAATTTTCCAGGTGGAACGCCTATCGATGGTCCATCAGCGGGTATAACGATCGCAACTGCGATCTACTCAGCCGTCAAGGAGATTCCGATTAGTAATGAAGTAGCCATGACAGGTGAGATCTCGATTCATGGAAAGGTAAAACCGATCGGCGGTGTGATCGCGAAGGTAGAAGCAGCGATGCATGCAGGAGCGAAAAAAGTCATTATTCCGATGGAGAATATGCAGGATATTTTAGAGAGGATGGAAGGGGTTGAGGTAATTCCTGTCCAACTCCTAGAAGAGGTATTCCAGCATGCGCTCACGCCTGTTGTTCAAGAAGAAACGGGATCCTTGATTCTGCCCAATCCTCAAGGAGTTTGGACAACGTCTGCCTTTTAAGAAGTTAGGCCACTTTTTTGGTTGAAGGGGTATAAAGTCGGTGCTAAGAAATACTTGGGAGTACCGGCTTTTGCTTTGTCATAGACAAAAGAAATCGAATAGGATAAAATCGTACAAAGTTTGGTTCCTTGTACAGACAGCAAGTGGAGGTGCATTTATGGCTGGAAAAGAAGAAGAACGTAACCTGCCGCTTCTACCACTCCGGGGATTACTTGTATATCCAAGCATGGTAATTCATTTGGACGTGGGAAGGGAGAAATCGATTCAAGCTTTAGAGCAGGCTATGGTGGAAGATAGTCAAATCCTCCTTATTACACAAAAAGATGCTCAACTAGAGGACCCTACTCGCGAGGATCTTTATGATATTGGTACTGTTGCCAAAGTTAGACAGATGTTGAAGCTACCAAATGGTACTATTCGTGTGTTAGTTGAGGGATTAGAACGAGCTCGCCTAATAAGTTTGGAAGATGGAGATGAGTATTTACAAGCATCTGTCATCACGATAGAGGATGAGGTAGAAGAAAGTGTTGATTTACAGGCACTTATGAGATCCGTTCTCGATTATTTTGAACAATACTTACGTTTAACCAAGAAAATATCGACTGAGACCCATTCGGTTGTGTCGGATATCGAAGAGCCAGGCCGTTTGGCCGATTTGGTCGCTTCGCATCTTCCAATTCGGATGGCAGATAAACAAGAAATTTTACAAGAAGCCAATGTAAAAGCTCGCCTAGAGAAATTACTTGGGTTTCTTCATAATGAAAAAGAAGTTCTCGAATTAGAGAAAAAAATAAGCAGTCGTGTCAAGCGTCAAATGGAGAAGACGCAAAAAGAATATTATCTCCGTGAGCAGATGAAAGCGATCCAGAAAGAGCTAGGTGAAAAAGAAGGCCGTGCTGGAGAAATTGAAGAGCTTCGTGACCAAATGGAAGAAGTCGACCTTCCTCCGGATGTGTTAGAAAAAGTGGAAAAGGAATTAGATCGACTCGAAAAAATTCCTACTTCTTCTGCAGAAGGCGGCGTGATCCGCACTTATATCGAATGGTTATTAGATGTCCCGTGGAATTTATTTACAGAAGATGATTTGGACTTGTTAAAAGCAGAAAAAGTATTAGATGAAGATCATTATGGATTAGAGAAAGTGAAAGAACGCGTGTTAGAGTACCTAGCTGTTCAAAAGATGGTGAATGAGATGAAGGGGCCGATCCTTTGTCTAGTTGGACCACCTGGAGTAGGGAAAACGTCGCTGGCTCGATCCGTAGCGAGAGCTCTTGACCGTAAATTTGTCCGGATTTCCTTAGGGGGCGTTCGTGATGAAGCGGAGATTCGTGGGCATCGTCGCACTTATGTGGGAGCCATGCCGGGCCGGATCATTCAAGGAATGAAGACAGCAGGTTCTAACAACCCTGTGTTTCTTCTGGATGAGATTGATAAGATGGCCATGGACTTCCGTGGAGATCCAGGTGCAGCTTTATTAGAAGTTTTGGATCCAAACCAAAATTCTACTTTTAGTGATCACTATTTGGAAGTTCCGTATGACTTATCCAAAGTGATGTTTATCACAACTGCCAATTCGATCAGCACCATTCCAAGGCCTTTATTAGATCGGATGGAGCTTCTTACCATATCAGGCTACACGGAAGTGGAAAAAGAACAGATTGCGAAAAAATATTTGTATCCGAAGCAATTGAAAGAACATGGACTATCTCGTGAGAAGATGCAGCTTCACGGTGACACGATTCTCAAACTGATTCGTAATTATACGAGAGAAGCCGGCGTGCGTAGTTTAGAGCGGACGGTGGGTACGCTTTGTCGTAAGGCAGCGAAGCAACTCGTAGCAGGAGAGAAGAAGAAAGTAGTCATCACACCTAAAAATTTGGAGCAGTATCTAGGAACAGAGAAATTCCGCTTCGGCCGAGCTGAGGATACAGACCAAATTGGAGTGACAACAGGTCTTGCCTGGACAGAGGTAGGCGGAGATACATTAGCAGTAGAGGTTTCGTTATATCCCGGAAAAGGGAGACTCACTCTGACCGGTCAATTAGGCGATGTGATGAAAGAATCCGCTCAAGCTGCATTTAGCTACATCCGTTCACGGTCGAATGAGCTAGGTGTGGAAGCTGATTTTCATGAGAAAAATGATATTCATATTCATGTGCCTGAAGGAGCGATTCCAAAAGACGGTCCGTCTGCGGGGATCACGATGGCGACTGCTTTGGTGTCTGCCTTAACGAATATACCTGTTTCTCGATTTGTAGCGATGACAGGAGAAGTAACCTTGCGTGGACGAGTGCTACCGATTGGTGGTTTGAAAGAGAAGGCCTTAGGCGCACACCGAGCAGGAATTACTCATATCGTCATTCCAAAAGATAATGAAAAAGATATTGCTGAAATACCAGAGAGCGTTAAGAAAGGTTTAACGTTTACTGCGGTTTCACACATGGATGAAGTGTTGAAAATCGCGCTTGTGAGGGATCCGAATGAAGATAACTGAAGTGAATTTTATAACAAGTGGAGTTAAGTTAAGTCAATATCCAGAAGACGCCCTGCCAGAAATTGCTCTGGCTGGGCGTTCCAACGTGGGCAAATCATCTCTGATTAATGCCATGATTAATCGAAAGAAACTGGCACATACCAGCTCGAGACCTGGGAAAACACAAACGATTAACTTCTTTTCGGTGAATCAAAAGGTGATGTTTGCCGATGTGCCGGGCTATGGATATGCAAAAGTTTCCAAAGTGCAACGTGCAGCATGGGGACGAATGCTGGAGACTTATTTTACTAAGCGTGAGCCGCTTCGATCGGTTATTCAAATCGTAGACTTGCGTCATGCTCCATCTCAGGATGATATCTCTATGTATCGATTTTTAAAGCATCATAGCATCCCGGTTATCATTGTTGCGACGAAAGCGGACAAGATTACGAAGGGACATTGGCAGAAGCATTTGAAAGTGGTTAAGCAGACGCTGAATGTTTTGCCGAGTGATCCGGTGATTCTTTTCTCTTCGGAGACGAAGGTGGGGAGAGATGAGCTTTGGGGAGAGATTATGAGGCGTGTGAGTGATGGTGAGGATGAGGTAGGGGTTGAGTCTGTTGATTAAAATTACATAAAGAAAGGCTGGGGGAACATGCAGAAGAAGTTGCGAGTGGCTGTCGTTTATGGTGGGAAGTCGGGAGAGCATGAGGTGTCGTTAATTAGCGCGGCTTCGGTGATGAAGGCGATGGACTTAGAGAAATATGAAGTGCTTCCTATCGGGATTACGAAAGAGGGAGCATGGCAGGTTGGAACGACTTCTTTCCCGACTCTAGAAGAGAGTCTAGGTGCTGAGAAGCTGGATCAACTACAATCTCAATTGCCAGCTGTTACGAATATTGCTAAAGGAAAGCAATTACCTGCACTAACGAATGAGTTTGTGGATGTTGTGTTTCCGGTTTTACATGGTACATATGGCGAAGATGGAACGATTCAGGGAATGTTTGAGATGGCAAATGTGCCTTATGTAGGGGCAGGGGTGCTCGCATCTGCTGTGGCGATGGATAAGGTAATGGCGAAGATGGTGTGTGCTTCAGCAGGTTTGCCACAAGGTGAATATGTCTATTATCTACGCAGTCGTTTCTTTAAGCAGAAAGAAGCGGTGCTGGGTGAAGTGGAAGACAAGCTGGGGTATCCTTGTTTTGTGAAGCCTGCTAACTTGGGTTCAAGTGTAGGAATCTCGAAGGCAAATAATCGTAGTGAGTTAGAGAAAGCAATGGAATTGGCTTATCGTTATGACCGTAAGGTATTAGTCGAAGAGTTTATCCCCGCTCGTGAAATCGAAGTAGCTGTGCTTGGAAACGATGATCCACAAGCTTCCCTTCCAGGCGAAATTATTTCATCCGGCGATTTTTATGACTATCAAGCCAAATATATAGATGGTAAGTCGGCGATGGAGGTTCCAGCTAAACTTACAAAAGAGCAAACGAAGCAAATACGAGAAATGGCGATAAAATCATATCAAGCACTAGATTGTACTGGCTTATCTCGTGTAGATTTCTTCCTGCGTAGGGATAACGGGGAGATCTTAATCAATGAGATTAATACACTACCTGGATTTACACCGTTTAGCATGTATCCCGTGATGTGGCAAGAGACAGGGGTTCCATATTCAGAGTTAGTGGACCGTTTGATTCAATTAGCAATTGAGCGTTATGATGAGAAGCAATCTTTGGTAACTAGTTTGGATAAGTAACAATGAATGATAAAAAGACTATTAAAGATGAATGAAGTGAACCCAAAAAGTTAGACACGAAGTTTTAAGCAATCTGCAGGGTATGTGTTCGGTATTGAACCGGACTCATGCCCTTTAGTTTTATCTT
>NZ_SLXV01000057.1 GCF_004341445.1 Baia soyae | reverse complement strand
ATAATATGGCTAAGACCTAGCTCTTCTAATGCAATGGATGACAGCAATAGATTGATTGCATCTTCTCTGGTAATCGAAATATTAGGTGAAATATTAGGGATATTCGCTTGAGACATTCTTATCTCCCTTCTACCTTACAAGGTGGTCACTTGATCGATAACTCTAGATGTTACATAATAAAAAAATTCAGTATATTATATGAATCATCTTATTTTTGTGTGTGCGGAATAAGCCTGAATCATCTTATTTGAACTGTAAAATATATTACTAGAAACGATGTGTGTAATAATTCGTGTACAAATGGAGAAAGATTGGGGAATATGATAAACTAACCATGGCTTCCTGTATGTCTTTCTAAGTTGGATAAGGATTACAGGGTCAAGAAAGAGGTGTTTGATTTGAAAATTTCTACCAAGGGCCGATATGGCCTGACCATTATGATGGACTTAGCAACACATTACGGGCAAGGTCCTATTCCTTTAAAGAGAATTGCAGAGAGACATGATTTATCTGAACATTATCTAGAGCAACTTGTAGCTCCACTCCGAAATGCAGGATTAGTAAGAAGTATTCGTGGAGCCTACGGGGGATATAAATTATCGAAAACACCAGAAGAAATTACAGCTGGAGAGGTGATTCGGGTACTAGAGGGTCCTATTAGCCCTGTAGAGTTTACGGATGAAGACCACCCTGCTCGTCGGGATTTATGGAAACGAATTCGCGATGCCATTGCAAGTGAATTAGATTCTACTACGCTTGCCCATCTCATCCAGTTTTCGGCTGAGGGAAATAATGAAAACTTCATGTTTTATATTTAAAGACAGGTGGACGGTATGTCAATTTATTTAGATCATGCAGCAACAACTCCTATTGATCCAAGAGTAAAAGAAGCGATGGATCCGTACCTGGAATTTGCTTTCGGCAATCCTTCCAGTATTCATGCATATGGGCGCGATGTACGAGCCGCGATCGATGTGGCAAGAGAGACGATGGCTCATTCGATTCATGCTGATCCGAGCGAAATTGTGTTTACGAGTGGTGGAACAGAAGCAGATAATATGGCCTTGCGAGGTGTTATGGTAGAGGCGAGGTCGTCTGGCAAAAAGCATCTCATTACGAGTCAGATTGAACACCATGCCATATTAGATACATGCGAATATCTAGAGAAGTTAGGATTTGAAGTAACCTATGTACCCGTAGATGATTCAGGGCGCGTACATCTACAAGACATACAAAATGCAATTCGCCCTGATACTGCCCTTATCTCCATTATGGTTGGAAATAATGAAATCGGTACGTTGCAACCCATTCGTGAAATCGGTGGGCTTGCTCGTGAGCGGGGAATTCTCTTCCATGTTGATGCAGTGCAGGCGCTAGGATTAGAGGAAATCAATGTACGCGATCTGCCGATCGATCTCATGTCGATCTCTGCTCATAAAATTTACGGTCCAAAGGGGATTGGCGCTCTTTATGTTCACAAAAAAGTGAAAATGATGCCCCAGATGTTTGGTGGATATCAAGAACGCAAAAGACGGGCTGGTACGGAAAATGTGCCAGGTATTATAGGCTTTGCCAAGGCAGTAGAGTTACGGATGCAGGAAAGAGAGAGATATCGCGAACATCTAGAGAAATTGCGGACCGAGTTGTTTCGCGCATTAAAAGAGAAACAGATTGATTTTGTACAAAATGGGCACGCTGATCAATCGTTGCTTCATATTGTAAACCTGAGCTTTCCGGGCATTGATTCGGAGACTCTGTTGATGAATTTAGATATAGCAGGAATTGCCGTATCCAGTGGCTCTGCGTGTACTTCTGGAACCATTCGCAAGTCTCATGTGATCCAGGCACTACATGTCGGCGAGGAACGGGTGGACTCAGCGATCCGCTTTAGTTTTGGCCAATCAAATACGACAGAAGAGATCTCCTACGTTGTAGATATACTAACGAATACCATTCAAAGACTTTCCAAGACATAGACGATAACAAAGGAAAAGGGAGAGATTGGCTGTTGACGGCGAGATTTGAAAATGGGATGGCACAATGGGAACATGATGTGGATAACATCCATTGGAAGTCAATTCTTCACGAAATCGATGAGGCTCTAGCAGACAATCTAGCGGCGGAAATCGGATTTTCATCATTTGAACGTTTGGAACAGGCCTCCGAATTGGTTGCTGGCGAATACTATATTTGTCATCTTTCAGATGGGCGATGGGCTTGGTGGAATGTTGAAACGTATGTAGCAGAAGACCCGCTTTTCTTTCAATCGAAGACAGAGCTGATCCAATATATTGAGCAATTTTTACGACTTGATTCCAATCAATTAAAAAGATTAGATGAGGGACTGGGTCAAGCGGTCCAAATGAAATGTTGTCTCTATTGTGAGTATGAGTATGATCCTCAGGATGCTGATCATTGGGATATCGAGCAAGAGCAGCCAGCCTATTGTTCCACTGCGTGCGCGACATCATCCGTTTTAGAGGAGATGAAAGATGGATTGTGAATATGACTGAGCAACAGCTTCCTTCAATGGACTCCTATGTTCGCGGCACATTTGTTCGCGAACTTTTTTATAACGAAGAAAATAGCTATGGTGTATTTCTGATGGATGTGATAGAAGCATCTCGTGAGCTTAACACCAAAACAGTCACTGTTGTCGGGAACTTTTTGCGTCCGCATGAGGAAGAGGTGTACATCTGTTACGGTGAATGGCGGACTCATGCTCGATTTGGAGAACAATTTTTTATCGAGCGCTTGGAAAAGGAGTTTCCTCGTTCCAAGGAAGCCGTTGTGAAGTACTTATCCAGTGACCTCTTCCATGGAATCGGAAAAAAGACAGCGATCCGGATTGTGAAGTGTTTAGGTGAGGATGCCTTGGAACGGATTTTTACCAATCCAAGCGAGTTAGATCAAGTGGAAGGATTAAATGAGACGCAAAAGAACACGATTATCAAAGGATTAGGCGAAAATCGCATCTTGGAGCAAGCATTGGTTTTTCTGTATGAATCAGGGTTTGGCGCGATTATGGCTCTGAAAATCGTGCAATTGTATAAGCATGAAACTCTCGAGATGATTAAAGAGAATCCGTATCGCTTGATTGATGATATCGAAGGAATTGGTTTTCGTCGTGCGGATGAGTTAGCGCGGAAACAAGGGATTGCAGAAGATGCACCTGAACGGCTTCGAGCAGCTATTTTGTATCTATTACAGGAAGCTTCCTATTCACACGGACATGTATATCTTTCAAAGGAAGAAGTTTGGGAACAAGTGAAAGAATTGTTAGGAAGTAAGGCAGAAGAATGGTTTCCGCTTGATATTCGAAATGAGTGCTATGCAGACTTATTAGGCGATAAGCGTGTGTTACTAGAGGAAGAACGGGTTTATCTGCCTACTTTATTTTATGCGGAGTATGGATTGGCTCTCAAGATGAAGCAATTGCTTGAGCAAGTGCAGGAGAAGGAATTTGCCGTTCAAGATATCTATCAGGCGCTGGGGGAAGTAGAGGAAACGTTTGATATTCATTATGCAGATGGCCAAAGAGAGGCGATTATGCAAGCACTACGCTCTTCTATCATGATTCTGACGGGTGGTCCAGGTACAGGGAAGACGACCGTCATCAGGGGGATTTGTCATCTGTTTGGCAAGCTTCATGAATGCTCCCTAGACCCTGAGACGTATAAAGGGACCGATAAGCCTTATCCGATTCGATTAGTTGCTCCAACAGGTAGGGCGGCTAAGCGGATGAGTGAAGCGACCGGGCTTCCGGCGATGACGATTCATCGATTATTGGGATGGAAAGGTGAGTTCTTTGAACACCATGCGGAGAACCCGATCGAAGGCTCTTTGCTGATTGTGGATGAGACATCTATGTTGGATATATGGCTGGCGAACCAACTATTTCGCTCTTTGCCACCTGGGATGCAAGTCATTTTAGTAGGAGATCGTGATCAACTTCCTTCTGTGGGTCCAGGCAAAGTTTTACATCATCTTCTGGAAGTAGAACGGATCTCGCGGGTCGAACTGGATGAGATCTTTCGGCAAGCAAGCGATTCATCGATTATTCAATTGGCTCACCAAGTGCGAAAAGGAGATACTCCTGAAGATTTAATGGAAAAGAAGCCCGATCGACGCTTCTTTCCTTGCAACAGAGATCAAGCGGTCCAAGTCGTATTACAAACGTACGAAAATGCGATTCAAAAAGGCTACACTTTATTTGATGTGCAAATTTTATGCCCTATCTATAAGGGGCCAGCGGGTGTGGATCGGATGAATCAAGAGATTCAGCAATTGATTAATCCGAAGAGCTCGTTAAAAAAAGAAGTCTCATGGGGAGATACGTTATTTCGCATGGGGGATAAAGTATTACAGACTTCGAATCACCCTGAATTCCCTGTTTATAACGGAGATATGGGCATCGTAACAGGAGTAGAAGAGGAAGCGAGTAGCGATGAGCCTATCCTCTATGTTTCGTACGAAAAGCTAGAAGTTCCTTATAAACGGAGTCAGCTAGGGCAACTTACACTCGGATATGCTTGTTCCATTCATAAGTCGCAGGGATCCGAGTTTGCCATTGTGATCCTGCCCATTCTCCATACATATCGTAGAATGCTAGCTAGGAACCTGATTTATACCGGGATTACTCGAGCTAAGTCCTATTTAATTCTTTGCGGGGAAAAGGCGGCATTCTCTTACGGGATCACAGAAGAACAAAGCGATGATCGCAATAGCCGCCTCAGTGAAATCATTAGTGAAGATTGGTAAATTGGAAATCACTTCCTTCCCTTTCGTTGATGGTATTTCTACAGAGTGAAAAACCATACTAAGAACAGCGGAAGGAGGGGCTATTCCTTTTGCGGAAATCACAAGAGGTTCTTGGCGCAACAGTCATTCATCAAGAAACAAATAAAGTACTTGGGGTCGTAACGGACTTATTATTTAACAGTGAGCAGGTGCTAGCCGGCTTATTGTTAGAACGAGGAGGCTGGTTACGCTTCCGGCGTTATATTCCAATCGAGTGTATAGTGGAGCTTGGTTTCGAAACGGTACGGGTACATTGTGAAGAAAAGTTCTCGAAACGAGCACCGATCTTAGGATGGACGGGAGTCGTAACAGGAGTGAATCCGCTTCGTGGACGGCCAATCGAAACGGCAGCCGGATTGCAACTTGGAGAAGTGATGAATGTCTATTTTCTGGAAAATGTGGGGACGATAGTAGGGTATGAACTTTCTGACGGATGGTGGAATGATTTACTGCACGGACGAAAAAAGGTAATCCCAGATCAGCCGTATATCTGGAAGCAGATGACGGTGCTGGCAACCTGTGCAGATTCGACCTGAAGTAGATGATAAGGATGGAAAAGCCCTATGTTACTTCGATGTCCTAATTGCAATTCTCATGATCTAGGTCGAGTGGGAACAAACCAACTTTATTGTTGGCAATGTTATATTGAGTTGGTACTCGAAAACGATCAAATTGTACACGTTTATCAAGTGGAAGAAGACGGTTCTCTTACGTCCTTAGACGATTTGTTCCTTGATGATGATTCATTGCCAGAACAGCAAAATTTCGCCTAACTCTAAACTATAGCCAGAGGAGGGAGAATCGTGAATCGTCGCGTAACTTCTATGATAGTAGGTGGCGTAATTGCTTACGCTGTTTATTACTTATTTCGGACCGGTCGTGTGCCTCGTGCGTTGAATTTTACGATGAATGTTGATTTTGGATCTCTGCGATCTCGGCTCATGCGTATGATGAGGCGAAACCTATTTATGGGAATGACATTTTCCAAGGTCATGATCAAGCAGTTGATCAGGCAACTCCGTACGGCAAGGTAAAAACTAGCCTCCTCGATCAAGGGGGCTAGTTTTTCTTGTTATAAATTGGTCAAATTGACGTATCTTAAGTAGTGAGAGACAAGCATAATGAAGGAGGTGGACGATGAACCGTTGGTTGGAGTCAAAAGGGTTGTATCGCACGGTATTTACGTTACTGATCCTAGCGATACTTTATTTCTTATTTCAAATACGCTCTATTTTAGGGGTGGTTGCTGATTTCTTAGGCACTATTTTCATCCCCTTTTTCTTAGCGATGATTGTCTCATACTTGCTTAATCCAATCGTAAATGTATTAGCTGTTCGTAAGGTTCCTCGCTCCATTGCCGTTTTGCTTATCTATTGTGTGTTTATTACGTGTGTTGTGATCTTGATCATGAATATGGTTCCGCTGATTGAACATCAACTAAAAGAGCTGATTGAACATTTTCCGCAATGGAATGCTCAGATTCAGCAAATGATTAAGGAATACAGTGATCAGGGACGTGAGTGGTTACCGCTTTCCATTCAAACAGGGGTGGAAGATTCATTACGCCATTTGGAAGCGGGCCTAGGTGATGTGGTTACAGGGTTTATGAATGGGATCGGGACGACGATTAATCAAGTGTTTCTCGCGTTTGTGATTCCGTTTATCGCCTTTTATATGATGAAAGATGTGCATCAGATCGAGAATCGGGTGCTGAGATGGCTCCCTCGAAATCGTCGCTCTGAGATTGTGCGCTTGTTTCAAAATATTGATCAGGCTTTGGGGAATTATATTCGGGGACAGTTCCTGGTTTGTATGGTTATCGGGATTTTGGCTTATATCGGCTATCTCATCATTGGGATTCCGTATGCTTTGTTGTTAGCTAGTTTTGTTTCGTTGTTTAATATTATCCCTTATCTAGGACCCTTTTTAGGTGCGATCCCGGCTCTTTTGGTGGCGTTGGCTTCTTCTCCGCAGATGATATTAGGTGTGGTTGTGGTTAATATGGTCATTCAAATGCTGGAAGGTAATGTCATTTCTCCGCAGATCGTGGGTAGGTCGCTTCATCTTCATCCGATTATGATTATTTTTGCTTTGATCGTGGGGGATGAGTTGGGGGGATTAGTAGGGCTGATTCTGGCGGTGCCGGTGTTTGCTGTGGGGAAAGTGGTGATTGAGCATGTGTTGGAGCATTATATTCAGCGGAAGACGGAGTAGGTGGAGAAGGAGACGGGGTTTTCAGGGGTGCGTATTGTTTGGATAAAGAATAGAAAGGAAAGGGAAACCCATCATCTTATGGTGCATAAAGGCTCTTTAGAGCTGTAACCGTGGATGATGGGGTTTATTTTTACTTTTTGCATGCAAAAAGTAATTGAGTTGAGTTAATAAATTCACATTTTATTTCTCATTACCATAGTCGTCGCCCATTTTTTGAGCTTATATCATGGGGATCAAGCTGTATGACAGAACATTTCTTAGTGTTCATTGATCGTGCGTTGAAGAAGATCTCTTGCTTGTTCTTCATTTATGTTATTGACTAAAGCAAGTTCACTCATCAGAGTGTGTATGGCTTTTTGGAGCATATCCTTTTCAGCCATTCCTAATTTTTTAATCTCATTTAATCGGGTCAAATCACGAATGACTTCCGTTTCTTGGTAAATGTCTCCACTTCCCATTTTATCTGTATTAATACGACATCTTTCACGCCACGAAATGGATTGGTCTGTTTCATGACTAAAAAGAGTCAGTAACACATGCTTCATCGTCGCTGTATCTACAATTAGACGAACCTTTTTCTCGCTTTTCATCTTGAAGGGAATCATCAGGCACATTCCATTGAGTGATTTAACCGTCTCTTCTAGAATGTAATACAGTTGGCTACCCCCTAAAAATTCTCGTTCCTCGATTGCTTCTACACTGAAGACACCATGCAATGGATACACACATCGATCACCGACTTGAAACATATCCTCACCTCTATGTATTCAGGATAACATATTCTTTTAAAATTGTAAAATATATTATTTTAACATAGTTTATACAATGTGTCTACAAAAAAATCACAAAAAGCCTATTTTCCAAAATAAGGACATACAAAATCACATCCATGTGGTATACTCTAAATAATTGAACATGTTGAATATGTAATTTCAGATATTGGAAAGGATTATAGTCTTCGAGTACAGTCCTTTCCAATATCTGAATTTTTTTGGAGATATGATCAATACACTATCAGTTGGAGGTATCACATCTATGGTTGAAGGAAACGTAAAATGGTTTAATGCAGAAAAAGGATTTGGATTTATCCAGGTTGAGGGAAGAGAGGACGTATTTGTCCACTTCTCCGCAATCAATTCAGATGGATTCAAATCTCTGGATGAAGGGGACCGAGTGAGCTTAGAAATTACACAAGGAAATCGCGGAGATCAAGCCGCTAACGTGCAAAAACTACAAACGGGTCACCTCAATTACAGATAACTCACGAAGCCGTTGACATACTTATGTCAACGGCCTTTTTCTTCATCAAGGAAAAACAATGGCTACAGGAGGAGTCTTGAGGGTAGAATATGGGAGGAGAATGAGTTTGACACTATTTCAAGATTAGAACTGAATTCTCATGTATTACAGTTAGTTGAACAAGTGATTGTAGAGGCGAAATGTATTTAAGCGCTCGTCATTACGCCCACACTTACAAGCAAAACTAAACGGCCTCAGTCCGATGGAATTTAGGACTAAGGCCGCCTAAGCAAGAGGAATGGATCTTTGGTTGATAATGATGCCATTTAAACCGGATTAGCTGATTGCATGATTCATCCTTTTCTACTACGATTTTCTCATTAGCAATCGTAAGTTTTTTTGCAACACAACCTTCGCAATTCTCTCTCTAGAAATTCCAATTCTGTGATATCGCCACACAAACGTAGCCCAACGAGTTCTTTTCTTCCCCTGTTAGCTCTATCCCTTCGATCGCTTGGGATGCTAGGTCCTCGGCTAGTAGCTTTTCAACTTGCTCATCTGTTCTCTTGCCTGTCACGATATCCTCCTCCTTTTTGACTCCAACTACGATTCACATATAATTCATCCCTTCTATGGCTAGTCATGCCTACTATTTTTCTGGAAAAACCACTTCATGATTCTCGACTTTCATAACTGTACAGCCCTGTGAATCCTTAAGGATGATTTCTGGATAAGTTTCTTTATTCAACATTACATATTGCACTGCTTCCACTGCTCCTGCAATCTTTATGTGTGGCAGATGATTAAGACCATTCGAACAATGAACCTTGAATATTTGGGCCATTATATTTACGCCCTTTCTTTAGATGATTAATTTCTCTTCTCATTCTATCATGGGATCATATGAAAATATTTTCCAGATAATACCCCAACTACTTTTCGACAAAAGGTGTCCTCATGAAGTTGCTCAAACAAAATGCTTACCTTGCCCCGATCCGTCTTACAAGAGATTTTCCTACGAAGCCCTTTTATTTCATTTTTCATTTGTGTATAATACTCATAAATTGTCTAACAGCATCACATGAACATGTTGACAGAACCAAGCTTGTGTCTAAGCCGTCAGAGAAGAGAGCCATTTGCTGAGAGGCTTTCCCGGACCCGGCCACAAGGTAGCCAGTTCTTGAATGCAGCTAATCCCTGCCGGCCATGTGCCGTTATCTACATACGAGGGGCCACTTTATGTTTCATGAGGGAGTGGCAACTAGGGTGGTACCGCGGGAGTAGTCTTCTCGTCCCTAAGATGGGATGGAAAGGCTTTTTTTGTGTTCACATAAGAAGGAGGAGTCATACATATGAAAGCAACAGAGATTCGCCGTAAATTCCTTGATTTTTTCGTGGAGAAGGGTCACCAAATCGAACCGAGTGCATCACTTGTACCCGTAGATGATCCAAGTCTACTATGGATTAACTCAGGAGTAGCGACGTTAAAGCAGTACTTCGATGGTCGACGTACACCTGAAAATCCTCGCATTACCAATTCCCAAAAGTCCATTCGTACCAATGATATTGAAAATGTAGGGTACACCCCACGTCACCATACATTCTTCGAAATGCTAGGGAATTTTTCGATCGGTGACTATTTTAAAGAAGAAGCAATTAAGTGGGCATGGGAGTTTTTGACGAGCCCGAAGTGGATGGGTTTCGATCCAGAAAAGCTTTCTGTGACGATTCATCCAGATGATGAAGAGGCGCTTCAAATCTGGCATACGGAGGTTGGCATCCCATTAGAGCGCATCGTGAAGTTGAAAGAAAACTTCTGGGATATCGGAGAAGGCCCATCGGGACCAAATACGGAAATCTTCTATGATCGCGGAGCACATCTTGCCGATCCAAATGATCCAGAGAACTATCCAGGCGGAGAAAATGATCGCTATCTAGAAGTATGGAACCTCGTATTTTCCCAGTTCAACCATAATCCAGATGGAACCTATACTCCGCTACCAAAGAAGAACATTGATACCGGTATGGGCTTGGAGCGTATGGCATCGATTGTACAAGGTGTCCCAACTAACTACGATACTGATTTGTTTATCCCGATCATTGAAGCAACCTGCGCAAAAGTAGGAGTACAGTATAGAAAAGATCCGCAAACGGATATTGCACTAAAGGTCATTGCCGATCATGTTCGTACGATCGTATTTGCTGTATCGGACGGTGTTCTTCCTTCCAATGAGGGCCGAGGCTACATTCTTCGCCGTTTGTTGCGCCGTGCGGTTCGTTACGGGCGTAAATTAGGCATGGAACGTCCTTTCCTATATGAGTTAACAGAAACGGTTGCCTCGATTATGTCAGACTTCTACCCAGAACCATTATCGAAGCAAGAGTTCATTGAAAAAGTGATTCGGAATGAAGAAGAACGTTTCTTAGAGACATTATCGGATGGACTTGCGATTTTAGAAGAACTGGTTGGGAAGGCAAAAGCGGAAAATCGGGATCAAATCAATGGGCCGGACGCATTTAAGTTGTATGATACCTATGGATTTCCAGTCGATCTAACGGAAGACTTTGCTCGTGAACATGGACTCGGAGTAGATCGTGATGGCTTTGAGCATGAGATGGAAACACAAAGGGAACGGGCTCGTGCCGCACGACAAGATGTAGGCAGTATGCAGGTTCAAGGTGGAGCCCTCGCAGATTTAGAAGTAGAAACGACCTTTGTGGGATATACTTCTTTTGAAACCCCAACACAAGTTCAAGCGATCATTTTCGAAGATGAGCTAGTTGATTTGTTAGGTGCAGGTAGTCAGGCACTGGTGATTCTAAAAGAAACACCTTTTTATGCAGAGAGTGGTGGACAAGCGTCTGATCAGGGAGTAATCTTTACAAACGATGCCAAGTTGCGAGTAGAAGGCGTCCAAAAAGGCCCTCGTGGTGAGCATGTCCATCAGGTTGTAGTGGAAAAGGGGATCATTCGTACAGGGGAGCAAGTAGCAGCCCACATTTCTCAAGAGCTACGTAATGAAACCGTGAAAAACCATACGGCTACTCACTTACTCCATAAAGCCCTAAAGCAAGTGCTAGGTGAGCATGTAAACCAAGCTGGATCACTTGTTACTCCAGACCGTTTGCGTTTTGACTTCAGTCACATTGGATCGATGACCGCTGACGAAATCCAAGAAGTGGAACGCCTTGTAAACGAGCAGGTATGGAATAATCTTGCAGTCGACATCTCCATTAAAGGCATCAATGAAGCCAAAGAGATGGGTGCAATGGCATTATTCGGTGAGAAGTATGGTTCTGAGGTTCGTGTGGTTCAAGTAGGCGATTACAGCTTAGAATTGTGCGGAGGGACACACGTAAAGCAAACGGGTGAGATTGGCCTCTTTAAGATCTTGAGTGAGAGCGGCATCGGTTCGGGTACGCGCCGGATTGAAGCGGCTACAGGACGCCGGGCTTATCAGTATCTGGAGCAACAAGCAAGCTTGCTTCGCCAAGTAGCAGAAGCGGTGAAAGCGAAGCCAGAGCAAGTGATGGATCGCGTAGAGCAACTACAGGAAAGCATCCGTGAAGTGGCTCGGGAAAATGAATCCTTACGTGCTAAACTAAGCCAAGCAGCCGCATCCGATTTACAGAACCAGCTTACGGAAGTTGCAAGCGTTCCAGTCCTATCCGCTCAGGTGGATGCAAAAGATATGGATAGCCTTCGGAAGATGGTAGATGACCTTCGTCAAAAGGTAACAGAAGGAATTATCGTCTTAGGTTCTGTGAGTGGGGATAAGGTGAATTTTGTAGCTTCTGTTTCGCCAAAATATGTTCAAGAAGGCTTCCATGCGGGTAAACTAGTGAAGGAAGTGGCTACTATTTGTGGCGGTGGCGGTGGCGGTCGCCCAGATCTAGCACAAGCAGGCGGTAAAAATCCGGCAAATGTGCAAAAAGCCATTTCATTTGTTCACGAATGGGTAGCAAATCAGCATTAAAAAGAGGACATTTTTTGTTTGAGAAGAAAGGTATAAAAGTTGGTCATCTGGGAGAGGAGAGGAACGAATCTATGGATGAAACCCAAAAGTTTCAGTTTCGTGGAGACGATACCGAAGTTTCCGCACGCGATGTACTGTTATTCGTTTATGATGCCTTAAAAGATAAAGGCTATAATCCGACTCATCAGATCGTGGGTTATCTTATCTCAGGAGACCCCGCCTATATTCCACGCTATAATAATGCACGTACCATCATTCGAAAAGTAGAGCGAGATGAGCTGATTGAGGAATTGGTCATCGCTTATCTTGAGCCGAACAGCTAGAAAGGAATACGGCATGAATTTGTTTGGGAGTAATGGTCAGCCCCGCGTTCTCTGTCTCGATTTAGGAGAACGCCGGATTGGAGTGGCTGTAAGTGATTTACTTGGTTGGACTGCTCAAGGAGTAGAAGTGATTGATCGCAAACATTCGATTCCTTGGCTTGAGCGGTTAGATCAGCTTATCAAAGAGTATGAAGTAACGGAAATTGTCGTAGGACTACCGCGGAACATGAATGGATCCATCGGTCCACGAGGAGAAGCCGTTCAAGTCATTGCTGAGGAAGTTGCAAATCATACCTCGTTACCTGTAAGATTGTGGGATGAACGTCTTTCCACTTCAGCAGTAGAAAAAACGCTTATATCCGCAGATGTGAGCAGGAAAAAGCGAAAGAAAGTCGTAGATCAACTAGCGGCGTCTTGGATCCTTCAAGGATACTTAGATGCACACAGGAGGTAACACACATGTCAGAAGAACAACCGATTGTATTAGGGGAAAATGAAGATTTTATTCCCATCATTACCGAAGATGGCGAAGAGCTATTATGCGAGAAGATTCTGGAGCATGAAAATCCAGAAACAGGCCGCAAATATGTATTTCTCGTTCCTGTGAGCGAATCAGACGATGATGAAGTACAAGACGTCTTTCCATTTCGTTATTTAGAATCAGAAGAAGGCTTTGAATTGCAAGCTCTAGAGACAGATGAAGAATGGGACGAAGTAGAAGAAGTTTTTAATGCACTTATGGATGCTCTTCCAGAGGACGAAGACTAAGCCTTATGTTTCAATCATTTCACGGGGAAAAATATGGATATCCTTTTCAACGTTCTGAGATGGAAGTCGAGCACTATCGACGACTTCATCAATTTGAACATGAAGATCAGACCTACTACATCTTACATCGGCAACACGACCCTACGGATGATGTGTACCTCTTTCGATTGGATCAAGATCAATTGACTGAGATTCATGATTTGACTGAGTGGGAAAATGTTGCAAATTATATAGATGATCAATATTTCCAGAAGCTACTCTAAAAGAAATGGGTAAAAGGCTCTTCCTGAATCGCAAGTTCAGGAGGGGCCTTTTTGAAATCCTCGTTTTTTTATGGTGATAATGTGTTAATATAGAAAAATACCGAACAGGCCCTATCGAGAGGAGAATTTGATGAGGTGGGTTAAAGGAGTTATTTTTACTGTTTTATTAATCATTGGATTTGCAGCAGTAGGCTATTTCTATATTGATTATACATTGCAAAGTCCAAAGCGTGATACAGAGACTGTAATCGAGGTTCCTGAAGATACGTCGTTGAAGCAAATTGGTCAAATATTGAAACAAAAAAACTTAATTCGAGATGATCGCTTCTTTCGGTACTATACCTTTTTCCGAAGCAAAACGAATCTCATTGCCGGGACGTATATCATTCAACCATCAGATAACATAGATAAGATTATTAGTAAGATTTCATCTGGAAAGCAAGATCTTGTTACGATCGATGTTCCAAATGGATTTGATGTGGAAAAAATTGCACTTCGCTTAAGTAGTAAGCTAAATATTAAAAAAGAGGATTTCTTTAAAGAGGTGAATCGGAAAGAACCGAGGACCAACATCGAAAAGGAGATCCCGACTAAGCCAGGGCGTGTTTACAAACTAGAAGGTTATCTAATGCCAGCGAAGTATCAGTTTAAAAAGGGCGCAACCGCACAGGAAGTTGTCGATCAAATGTTAAACAAATTTGAGAAGGAAATAGGAAAGCTTGATTACAAAAACAAGTTGCAAGAGAAAAATTTATCCTTAGACGACTGGGTAACAAAAGCATCTCTCGTGGTGAAAGAAGCTGCGGTGGATAAAGAATATCCGATGGTTGCGGGTGTCATCGAAAATCGGCTTATTGATACGAAACATCAGTGGAGACTACAGATTGATGCAGCAGTCATATATGCATGGTCACTACAAGGAGAGAAAAAGGAAAAGCTATTGAAGAAAGACCTAACGATCGATAGTCCGTATAACCTCTACGAAAACAAAGGACTCCCTATAGGACCAATCGCTAGCCCAGGAGAGAAAGCACTAATGGCTGTCCTAAACCCGGAGAAGTCTAAGTACTTCTTCTACGTTGCTAAAAATGATGGCTCAAACGAACACTATTTCGGTGAAACCGATGCAGAGCATAGAAGAAACATCGAAAAATCCAAAGAAAATGCCACAAAACAATAGTAATAACCAGCAATTGTATAAATGAACTGAATCTCCTGCTGTTAGATACAGAATGAAATCTAACAGTAGGAGCTTTTTATTTATTAGTCCTTTGAAGCAAGGGCGTTTTGTGGCAATGTTGTCTAAAACACCACCATTTTTGTCATACTGTTTATATACAAAACTACACTTGTACAAATATTGATTCAAATTCATAACAAACATGTCAAACTATCCAAGCAATCTCTAATACGTAGACCAATTAAATTATGCTAATATTAGATGATATTAATTCGAAGCAAGGTCGGAAAGGAAGTACCTAATGAAATGGCTACCGAACACTGTTTACACACTACTATTGATCATCGGATTTATTCTAGTCGGGTATTTCTACGTTGACTACACCCTTCAATCTCCCACCCGAACACAGGAGATCGTAGTTGAGATCCCACCCCAAAGCTCGGTAAAGACTGTGGGAAGTATTCTAGAGAAGCAAAAAATCATTCGTGATGATCGCTTTTTTCGGTACTATGCAAAGTGGAAAGGGAAAACGAATATCATGGCTGGATCGTATGCAATTGGAAAAGACGAAAGCATAGATGGGATTCTGACAATCCTCACTTCTGGAAAAGAAAATACAACCAAAGTGACGATTATCGAGGGTTCTACAGCGATTGACATCGCAGAGACTTTGAATAAACAGATAGGAACGAATAAGGAGGAATTTTTAAAGGAAGTAAACCGTACCAATGGGAAATTTGCTTTTGAAAAACAGATCCCTGTGAAGCCTGAGATTAAGTATAAATTAGAAGGTTACTTATTTCCGAGCACCTATCAATTTCACAAGGAAGATTCCCCTCAAAAGATTGTAGACACGATGCTTAGCAGATTTGAAAAGGAAATGAAAGAACTAAATGTAAACACGGCTACCACGTCTGAACCAAATGGAAAGCCCTTACATGAATTGGTTACGTTTGCCTCAGTCCTAGAGCGAGAAGGTCAGAAGAAAGATGAACTGACGAAGATTGCTGGAGTGCTCGAAAATCGAATGGAGAAGCGTATGAAGCTTCAAGTAGATGCGAGTGTTGTCTATGCGATTCAAATAGACACAGGTAAGAAATTAACACAGGTGATGAAAGCAGATTACAAATACTCATCTCCCTATAATACATATCAAATTCAAGGATTTCCCCCAGCTCCGATTGGAAGTCCAGGAGCAAATGCGTATCGAGCGGCCCTTTCTCCTGAAAAACATGACTATCTTTATTATGTATTGAAAGAAGATGGGACGGGGTACCATGATTTTACCGTTACCTATCAAGACCACTTAAAAGCAGACCAAAAGGCTAAAGCTCGCCGATAAATGAAAAAACAACTATGGATAGCTACCCTAGTTGTTTTTTTGTTGTGTCATAATTTTGATTATAAATATGATATGATGACCATATTACAAATGAATTGATAAAAATTTTTAATAAATAAGAGTGAGTGAATAAATGTCTATTAAAATGAGATTTCTTCTATCCTATGTAGGTGTGATTTTTTTTTCGATCGCTGTATTATTGGTCGCCGGATTTTTAATCATCTTTGCTATAACAGGTGATGCTAAATCGATTGAATCTCTTTATAAAAAAACATATGTACAAAAACCATTGACCACAGATGAACTGCACCCCAATTGTTGGACACGAAATTAAAACCCAACAGTTGGAGGTGCTTTTTCTATGGCTAAATATTCATTAGAAACAAAGTTGAAAGCTGTAGAAGCCTATCTCGACGGCGTCGAGTCGTATCAAACCGTTGCTCAACGGTATCAAGTAGGAGAAATGGATGTAGTGAAATGGGT
>NZ_SLXV01000056.1 GCF_004341445.1 Baia soyae | reverse complement strand
GAGCCGTATGATGGGAAACTGTCACGTACGGTTCTTAGGGGGGAAGGGTTCCGAAAGGAACCTGACCTACCCGACACATAAGCCTTATCGGACATTGAATTCAAAAGCCCAACAATTGTTGGGCACAAATACTATGTATCCATAAAATCCAATTTACCCTCAAACGGTTGTGGTGATTGTCCTAAATCAATGACATAATCTCCAAAGCGCTTTATATGACCAGTCAAGTTGAACATCTTCAGAATCTATTATATAGCCTTCTCTTCCAAGCCCTCGTAAAATGGAAGTTATATCGACAACATTTTGGAAAATGACGGTATTGGAAACAAGCTCATTATACTTGATGATTTTTTCTTGCTGCTCTGGATCGTTATCAGATATAATTCCGTCGCCACCAAAACATAACCATCCCGAAAATCCATGGTACGCTTCTACTTTGTTGGTTTCACTAGTAATTTGTTGTCTTAACTCGATATCAGAAACATAACGAAGCAAGAAAAGCGTACAAATTGCTTTACCCAGTTCTCTAGAGGCTTGATATAACTTGTTTTTCCTGCTCTCATTTCCTAGCTTCCTCAGAATCATGGCAGAAGAAATTTTTCCGTTTTTTATCGAAAGCACTACTTGCATAAGATCAGCCCAATGTGCCTCAATGAGATCCCAATCGATTGTACCTTTGAATAATGAATCGATATGCTGATAAGTGGTCTCGGTTGTGGGCCGAAAAAAACTTCGATCTTTAATATTGCGGATTCTTGGCATAAGTTTAATACCTAAGAGATGTGCAAGTGCAAACACAGGATAGGATTGACCTTGTGTATCCGCATGAACTGTATCTGGTTGAACATCGGACTTATTTTGAAGAAGCACCTCAATGATATATACGGCTTCCCAAACACCACATGGAATGAAGTGACTGAAAAGAGCAATATAGTTATCGGCTATCAAATGAAATGCAATAGCCCCATAACCTCCGTATCGAATATGATACTCCGCCAATAGGTTTTGTTCATAAATATCATACATAGTTCCATCTACAGCAGCCTTTTTTCCTGTTCCCCATAACTTAGGCAAATCAAAATCCTTATGGTAGTGATTAATGATATCACGAGATGCTTGATTGAGCTTTTCTACTGTAACGTGCCTCTGATTTACATATGAAAGCATATCAGCTGTAGTAGCTCCTCTTATGTGACGTGCTGCTTGTGCAGGCCCTAAATTACATCCATAGGCAAACGTATTTAGAATATATCTTTCACGAGGATTATGTAGCTTTGGATCTGAACCCGACAAAGGACCGAAGTGTCGTGACCAACGAACCCAATGCTCTACATTACAAAGAATATCAATTACATTTCTTTCTGGCATCCGTTCTTTGATTAACCGTTCTAACTCCTTTGCCGCAACACTCGCTTCTGTTGCTTTATATCTCTTCAATATCAACTTGCCATTTTTATCAATGGAAAGGTTGTCGTTTCTAGGAAACTCTTTGTCAATTTGATGGGAGTAGGTCACCAACTTTTCCTTTAAACGAGTCACGAAATCGTGTGCTTTATCAGGTAGGTCTAGTTCTTTGCAGTAATCCGATATCAATGGTTTACATTCTTCCCAACTAATTAGCTGTTCTCGAAAGTCATCGAATGATTCGAAACCTGATACGCAAATATCGCCTGATTTTAACTCTGTCGCTATTTGTGAAAAAACACAGGCTTCCAGATGCCTTCGAGATATTTCCCAACCACCGACTCGTTTTTTTACACGAACTAATGATTTCCAATCTGCATTTAGAAAAGACAAATTTAAACTATCTGGTAACCAATCACTTTTCCGATGCCGATTTTCCTGGATAAATGTTAGCGCATCTATCAAAGCTGTATCCTGGCTTGTTGATTTGAAGTTAAGTAGATCTGCTAAACGAAACAAGGTAGCCCTGTAGCTTCGGAAGTGAGGGAGTATAAAGTGCAGGTAATTATTGCCGTGGGATGCAGAAACTGCTTCGCAATCTTCCAGCAATTGTTTAATGCTACCTCTTTCTTTTAAGGTACTTATTACTAGCTGGCTTGCTTGTTCTTCGTTATCATCCTGATCTAGAGCATGTAATACATCTTTAAAAACCATCACAAGGTGTTCCATTTTCTCTTGATGTTGTTCTTTCATGGTTTTTAAATCAGCTTTTGCTACATTATGTAAATTACCCATTCTTTTCATAAACATTTCTGTTATATGATCACGAGTTTTCATTTGAGCGTGATGTAATAAGGATATGACAAGAGTAATCCTTTTTGGTTCAGTGTAATCTCTCAACTCCTTAGCTTTTAAGGACTTCGCTTCAGCTGCGAAGTGTTTGATTTTAGCAACTGGGATCCCTTGTACATACGCTTTCATATCTCCAAAAGATTGCAACCAGATCAGGTGATCGATTAAGCTTCTCAAATTACCTAATGTTGGGTTTTTAGGGAGCTTTTTAAACCGATTGAAATTACTGAAATCGCTGTCTGCCTTCTTTATTAGAAGGTTATTCATTCGATAAGCGATCCAATGTGCTAAATGCAGGTAACTCCATACGAGAATGAATCATTTCATCAATGGTAGCATTGATAATATCAGCTGGATTATCCTTTACTAGAGCTACATCGGACATAATTTTTATGAGCTGTTTTCGATTAGCACTATTATAAGGAGAAACCTGCAAGAATTCTCTAATCGCTTTGTGATGTCGATATAAGGTTCTTTTGTTATCATATTTGGAGATAATATTTGCCTCCATGTTTAAGCAAGTTCGTATATGTGAAACCAATTGATCTGGAATATCTTCTAGTCTCGGAAAGTGCCCTAATCGCTGAAACACTTTTAGCAACAGAGTCATATTTAATATGTTCTCTGACCCACGGGCTTGTGCATAAATAAAGCTTAATTCTTGAGTAGTGGGTGTATTCACACTACGAAGATCATCATTCGAATATCTTTTCTTCAGTCTAGGGTAAGCTGTTCTCTCAATAGATGCCAATGATTCATTTCCCATTTACGCTATAATACGGCTAGGTCCATGCAATTTTCTCGACTTCTGTTTGCAAATCGGCTTGAGTAGCTTGAACATAGATCATAGTAGTGTCCAAGCTGTCATGACCCATAATTTGTGCCAATCGGTGTAGGGGAGTTCTTTCCGCCATTACATAACCAAAGCGATGACGGAGATCATGGGCACTAAACTCCAGCTTAGCGTATTTCATATACTTCTGAATGATATATCGTAAGCCCCGTTCTCCCAAGCGACCTCCTGTTTTTTCGGAGACGAAAAGAAACTCACTATTTTCTGGCAAAGTGGCTAGGTAGATCTCTAAGGCATTACGAATCGTTGCATTCAGAGGTACATCTCTATGTTTGTTTCGTTTCCCTATTACATGGAGATTACCGCTACGCTTTCCTAATTGAATATCTTTTAACGTTACATCGCAGACTTCCATCGAGCGTAAGCCCGTATGAAGCATGAGAAGAATTAACGTTTGATCTCGTAGGTTCCCGAACTTCTGCACAGCTCCTACTAGGGATGACTCATCCCAATCTGTCATACGCATGGGACTGGTCTTCTCTTCCTCCACCAACTTCACTGGTTTCGATACGTTTATAGATATAATCCCTTCTTGGGTTGCCCAAAAGAAAAATCGTTTTAACGTATTGAGTCGGCGATTAATCGTTGTGGGCTTTAACGAGATAACCGTTTGCATAAACTCCCGATAACGAATCATCATAGGAGTTGCAATTTTGGCTGGATCAAATAAAGTCTCTTGTTCCTGATGCTCATTCCAACTGGTTTCGATCCATTGAGCAAAGTGTCGAAGATCACTTGCATAGTGATTTAATGTTTTCGGATTTAAATCTTCTTTTGTTCGCAGATCAAAAATAAAACGCTGGATCCACTCTTCGGCTTGCCCAGAAATACGATGGGATGATGACATGATATACCTCCGTTAAAATTGACTTACCTTACAGGACATGATATTCTTATCTTATCTAAAGCCTTATCGGACATCAAGAGTATAAAAATCAAAATGTTATATCCGCTAATCTATGTTATCGGACATTGAAAGGGGAGACTATTCACATGGCAATTAATCGAGAAGACTTAGTTAAATTGTTTGATCTTCTTCCAGAAAATGCTCAACAGTCCATTTTTGATTATGCGCAGTTCCTATCTGCTCGTTATCCCAGGCATCCTAGCCCCAGTTGGGAAGAGATCGATAAAATGGAACCCGATGATGAACCACTGAGCGAAGAAGAAATTCGCCAGTTGAAAAGTAAGGCTGGATATGTCACGGGGGAGGAAGCAAAGCGTGAGTTCGGGCTACAAGTTGATCTACCGTAAAGATGCAGCCAAATTTCTAGCTAAGAATGAAAAAGCAATCCAGAAACGAATTGCAACTGGATTGCAGGGACTGCTTGAAAATCCTCCTATTGGTGATATCAAACCAATGAAAGGATATATCGGTCTTTATCGGTTAAGAATTGGGACCTATCGGATCCTTTTTGAAATAGATCAAACTGAAAAAATGGTATACATACGCACTATTGATTCACGGGGCGGAATCTATAAGTAATCAATCCAAAAGAAAGAAGATGCCTTCTTTGGAAGAAATCAGAAATCGTTACGACTATATGGAAAAGAAAGTTCATCACATCATGAAAGGTTCATTTTTTAGTAGGTATCAAGGATATTCATGGAAACATCTTCGAAAGGATCTCCTCGCAGGAACGATTGTAGGTATCATTTCCCTTCCACTGGCTATGTCTTTTGCCATTGCTTCTGGTGTGAAGCCTGAGTATGGGATTTATACTACGATTATAGCGGGTGTACTGATTTCACTGTTAGGTGGTTCGAGATTTCAAATTGGGGGTCCAACGGGGGCTTTTATTCCGATCCTCCTAGGAATTGTGCTCAATTATGGATATGAAAATTTATTGATCGCTGGCTTGATAGCAGGAATCATGCTGTGTTTGATGGGGATTTTTAAACTGGGCTCATTCATTAAATACATCCCACAACCGGTTATCATCGGATTTACTTCGGGAATTGCCGTTATTATCTTCACAGGACAAATTGCCGATTTTTTGGGTTTGACAGGAATGGAAAAGCATGAGCAATTTATCGCGAATATCACAGAAATCATCGTTCATCTTGGTTCGATTAACCCATATAGTGTCACTACTGCTGTGATCTGTTTGGTGGTTATCTTGCTTACAACAATGCTACTTCCCCGAGTACCAGGGTCATTAATCGGTTTGACTGTTTCCACCGCCATAGCAACGTTATTTTTTTCAGGTCATGTCCCTACGATCGGTACTATATTTGGTTCGATTCCGAGTACTCTTCCATCATTCCACATGCCTGATATTACATTAGAACGGATTCAAATGTTGTTGGCTCCTGCTTTTTTGATTGCCATCTTGGGTGGGATCGAGTCTCTCTTATCTGCTGTTGTTGCAGATGGGATGACCCACACAAAGCATAATAGTAATCGTGAGCTGTTTGGTCAGGGGATCGCAAACATCATCACACCTCTGGTCGGAGGAATCCCAGCCACCGGCGCAATTGCTCGGACAGCTACTAATATTAAAAGCGGAGCTACATCTCCAATCTCGGGAGTGACTCATGGATTGTTTGTTTTTTTGACGTTGCTATTACTGGCTCCTTACACTGCTCATATTCCACTAGCAAGTATGACTCCGATCTTAATGGTAGTTGCTTGGAATATGAGTGAACGAAAATATTTTATACAAGTGCTAAAAACAAAGACAGGCGATTCTCTTGTATTGCTGGCAACGTTCTTCCTCACTATTTTTACAAGCCTGACTACAGCGGTCGGCATCGGCCTTCTCTTGTCCGTTCTCCTGAGAAGACGTAAGCCCTCAAAAACTGATCTATAAAGCATCTTGGTACATCTCCATCAAGCTATGCTATAACTGAAGGTAAAAATCTAGGAGAATAAGGGCCCCACAGGTCAGCAGGCCTTCTTCTTTTGGTGTTAGCTCAGTATAAAACATATTCGAACAAAAGGGACTGTTATCCGTGGGAGATAAGAACGTCAATGATGCTAGAGAAATGTTTGTTCCTCACAAAGAAAATACACAAGGCGATCAACATCTAACGACAAAAGAAGAATTGATACAATTCGGGTTAAAATATCTCGAAGGGATTGGGTCTCCATCTATTTGCCAAGTTTGCATCCTGCACGGAGGTTCTTGTTGTACAGGTTGCTCTCATTTAAAACAAGGGGTAGGTTGTCAACAGCGAAACATTAGTTGCACAGCATGGTTATGTGGTTTTTTGAAATTTATTTTCCACGAAACAGGCCTTCTTAGCGAATGGGATTCCTTTTGGGAACAGATACCAGGAAAAGACTTTCGAAAAGATTCTACTCCTCCTGTTGTGGTCATTAATAAGTGGTTAGAAACTCCTAGTGTTCAGTTATTAGGCGAAGCATTCGCAAAAGATTTATCGAAGTTAATCATGGAAAGTAATCAATTTGATTATGTGATTAGGCTCCATGCCGATCTAGATTTCTATTTGGACAGATTGAATTACTATAAAAGTCCAGAGGCACTAGTAATATTAGAAACTGGATTAAAAGACCTAACAAAGGATTTTCACTATTTTCATTCCGCAAAAGAAAAAATGAACATCTGATAGGGGGTCCTCTCATAAAAACCGATGTTATAAAGGTAAATTTATAGCATCGGTGTCAATAGCATCAATAATCGACTATGGTTTCCATACAGTTGTAGATGAGTTTTGGAATAGTAAGAGTCGTATATATTCTGTATATATGGTATGATATACGTATCGTGGCGATTTCCGATTTCACCCAAATAAAGAAAGAAGTTGTCTTCCCGTCTCATGAACTGCACCCCAATTGTTGGACACAAAACCAACAGTTGGAGGTGCTTTTTCTATGACTAAATATTCTTTAGAGGTAAAATTGAATGCTATACAAGACTACCTCGACGGCGTCGAGTCATATGAAGGAATTGCGAAGAAACATCAAGTAAACCTTACTCTTTTAAAACAGTGGGTAAATAAGTATAAAAGGCATGGGGATGAAGCGTTTCAGATAGCCTATGAGGGGTAGAACCAGCAACTGAACGACGAAGTGCAATTTGCTCAAATAATGGAATTTGAAGCCCGCGATAATGGGCTGTCTTTTTGACAATCATATAAGCATATGTCTATATATTGATGAGGTGATAAATGATGTTAGATTGGGAAAAATTAGTCGAATGCCATAAAGCATTAGAGGCAGCCAACATTTTAACGAAAATAAACGCTAAGCCATCAAAAGTGATAGGCCTAGCGTTTTTTCTTACTCTAAGAGATGCTTGGGTGTTTCCGTCCAATCTGTTCATTTATCCTCAGCTTCCATCGCGTCGTTCTTTGTTTCATGAACAGTACCGAAAGGATGCTCAGGTGGCGCATAAATCGAGTAAAGTTTCAATGGTTTGTCTCCTGTATTAATTAGATTATGCCATTTACCCGCCGGTATCATAATGGCATAATCATCATAGACCTTAGCTTTAAAATTCAATTGATTCCTGCTATCCCCCATTAGAACCAAACCTTGCCCCTCTTCAATTCGTAAGAATTGATCCACGGCAGGGTGAACCTCTAATCCGATGTCATCCCCAACATTGATTCTCATCAGAGTAACTTGAAGATGATCTCCTGTCCATAAGGCAGTCCGAAATGTGTTATTTTGCTTGGCTGCCTTATTAATATCTACAACAAATGAATCTTTTCCATAATCTTGTAAATCAATCTTGTCTTGAGTGAAGGATAAAGTACGAAACAAATGAGCAAGATTTACCTTGCTGTTGCATGCTCTCCAGCATACATATTGAAGTGGTGAATGCTGAGTAAGTAAATACAGATTTCGGTATTTTTCGTAGGTCTTCTCTGCTATTCGTTGTGCCTTTTGTAAACCCTCTTTGTAGGTATTGAATGTAACTCTCTTAATTTCGTGCCTAGGCTGTCTTCTAGTAATATTTACATAGAATTCGGTAAGTTGACTCAGATGAAGTTTTGTATCTTCTAAAGCTTGAAGGATATTATTTTTATGATTTAGATCAGAGGAGTACTGAGCTAACCGGTTATAACAATCAATAGCAGTAGCCTCTCTTTGCATTACAGAAAATATGTTTTCTATATCGCCTGCGCAACTAGGATATCGACCATACATGCCAAGCTCATAAGACAATATGCCCACCTCTTCATACATAGTATATAGGGATTCACCCTATATACTATGTATTTCAATGTAGTTTGGATTGTTAATCATTTGGAAACTTGGAGCCGTCCTTCTTATTTGTGTCATTTTTCAAACACCCAGATTCTGGATCTATGTCAAGTTAGTGGACACAACCAAAAAGACAGATACAATAAAATCTGAAAGGTTGTGAACCCCCGATGAGCAAACCCTACACCCAAGAATTCAAGGATACAATCGTAGAGCTTTATCACAATGGGAAATCTGGAGCAGAAATAACACGCGAATATGGTATCAGCAGAGCAACAATCTATAAATGGGTAAACGATGCGAAAGAAATCTCAGTCGATCATCAGTCTGTTACTGTCTTGGAAGTAAAGCAGTTCCAAGCCCGCATTCGGCAACTCGAAATGGAGAACGATATTTTAAAAAAGGCTATGACCATATTCGCCAAGAGATAGGCCCTACCCAGCTTGCTTATTTCGTGAAAACCCAAGATCGATCCTATCCCCTCCGAACGGTTTGTGAAGTCCTAGGACTTCAAAGGAGTAGCTATTATTTCTGTACCTCTCCTCGTGAAGCAGGACGACTTCAACATGAAAATAAACAGCTTGAGCAAGAAGTCAAGCGTGTTTATCATGCGCAGAAAGGGATCTACGGCGCCCCTAAAATATATGCAGAGCTGAAGCGAACAAATGCTTTGCCATTCGCCTATAGTCTCAAGCGCATTCAACGTATCATGAGACGATTAGGACTTCGATCTGTGGTACTGAAGAAATATCGACCTTTCAGGTCGGATAGGAAAATCTATCAAGGCGGACAAGATTTGTTAAAACGGGATTTCCATTCATCCAGGCGAAACGAGAAGTGGGTAAGTGATATCACTTACGTCCACACATCCCGCAATGGTTGGTGTTATCTTGCTTCTATTATGGATCTAGCAACCAATAAAATTGTCGGCTGGCATTTCAGTAAAACGATGGACAAAGAATGTGTATTGCAAGCTCTCGATCATGCCATAGCAACTCAGAAACCAGCTAAGGGATGCATCCTTCATTCTGACCGGGGAAGCCAATATACCAGCAACAAATATCGTCACACAGTAAATACGAATGGCTTTAAGCAATCCTTCTCAGCCAAAGGATGTCCCTATGATAATGCTCCTATCGAAAGTTTTCATGCTATCTTCAAAAAGGAATTTGTCTACTTAACCACTCTGCATTCTTACGAGGATGCTATCGAATTTTTGAATTTATTGAGGGCCGTTATAATCGAAATCGTATTCACAGTGGGATTGGTTACAAAACCCCTCAACAAATGGAGGATTTCCTCCATTCACACATAGCCGTTTGATTGTCTATTATTTTCTGTCCACTAACTTGACATAGATCCAGTCAGATGACAGCTTAATCAAGTGAGGTGGTCTTGATTAAGAAATTTCTGTTTTGCCTTGCTCTTGTTACCCTTGTTGGTTTTAGTAATGTAAGCGGAGGAAAAGCCGCTAATCATAACACTCCACCCGACAATAGAACTACAGAGATGGATCATTCCAATTCTGATAAAGAAACCAAAGGATTTAAAAAAGCAGAGAATCCCACTTATAAAGTTGGAAGTCAAGCTATCATCAGAGCTGATCACATGAAAGGAATGAAAGGAGCAATTGCAACCATTGTAGGTGCGTATGATACGATTGCCTATATCGTTACATATACGCCCACCACTGGGGGAGAAAAAGTAAAAAATCATAAATGGGTCGTTCAGGAAGAGATCGAAAATGCAGGAAATATCCCTTTCAAACCACGAACAGAAGTGATTCTAAAAGCCGATCACCACAAAGGGATGAAGGGGGCAACTGCAATCATTGAATCAGGTGAAAAAACGACTGTATATATGATCGACTACACCCCTACTACTGGAGGAAAACGAGTAAAGAATCACAAGTGGGTAACGGAGAGTGAACTTAAAGCAATACAAAAGCCCTAATGACTACTCGTTCTCGAGGCACTAACCGCTCACTGTGTGGACAGTGAGCCATTTTTATTAGTAGAACGGACTTCTTTACCGTTAACAACTCAATTTTAATAAGTCATTCCATCCTTTACATACTGTAAGGGGGTATGGTATATTATCCTCAAAGTAAGGTGGTGAATTTGTCATGACAGAGGCTTCGGATCACATAGGCCCAACTGAAACTGGTTGTGTTAGTAATAGAAAAAGTCATCATTCAGAAAAAACCAAGCATAACTTAACGACTCGTTTAAATCGAATTGAGGGTCAAATTCGTGGTGTAAAAAACCTAATCGAAAAGGATACTTATTGTGACGATGTACTAAATCAAATCTCAGCCGTTCAGTCTGCATTAAATAGCGTAGGCAGAATACTTCTGGAAGCTCACATGAAGAGTTGTGTGATGGAGCGTTTGCAGGAAGGTGATACGGAAGTCATTGATGAGGTGATGACAACCATAAAAAAGTTGATGAAATAATAGGAGGAAACTCAGATGAAAAAGGAAGTATTGCATGTAGAAGGAATGTCCTGCAATCACTGTGTTAGATCCATTGAAGAAGCATTAAAGAAGGTCAATGTTCAAGCCAAAGTGGATCTTGCGAGTAGAACTGTATCCGTAGAATATGATGAAACTCAGATGAATCGAGAGCAGATTCAACAAATCATTGAAGATCAAGGATATAATGTCGTTTAATCCAAAACTAGGCGCAAAATTTTTTTGTCTTTTATATACCTATATAGGGTATATGTACATCCTTTTTAGAAGGGAGCATCCTTATGTCTACAAAACAAATTGTTTTACAGATTAGTGGTATGACATGCGCCGCTTGTGCCAACCGGATTGAAAAGGGATTAAGCAAAATCGATGGAGTCGTCGAAGCTAATGTTAACTTTGCCTTAGAGCAAGTAACCGTTTCTTATGATCCGGATCAAACGAATATTCATGAGCTTGAAGAAAAAATTGTATCATTAGGATATCAAATCGTTAAAGAGACTGTCGAGTTCCAGCTAGTTGGGATGACATGTGCAGCATGTGCAAATCGAATTGAAAAAGGGTTAAGTCGTTTACCAGGGGTTATCCAAGCGACAGTGAACTTTACTCTTGAAACAGCCAGAGTAGAGTACACTACTGGCCAAGTGACTTCGGCAGATATGATTCAAAAAGTGGAGCAACTTGGCTATCAGACCCTGATGAAACAAGATCAATTAAATCCATCCGATTCTAGAAGAAATGAAATTCAGAAACAACAACGAAAGTTGATACTCTCAGTAGTTCTTACTCTCCCACTTTTATGGGCGATGGTGAGTCATTTCTCCTTTACTTCGTGGATTTGGCTTCCTGATCTTTTTATGAACCCATGGTTCCAACTGGCATTAGCTACTCCTGTCCAATTCATCATAGGAGGGCATTTCTATGTGGGTGCTTATAGAGCACTTCGCAACAAAAGTGCCAACATGGATGTGTTGGTTGCTTTAGGTACATCAGCTGCCTACTTTTACAGTCTTTATATAACGATTACCTCTTTGAGTCGCCAAGAGGGACATTCCATGGAACTGTACTACGAAACGAGTGCGATTTTGATTACCCTGATTATCCTTGGGAAGCTACTTGAAGCTCGTGCCAAAGGACGTTCTTCAGAAGCCATCCAAAAGCTCGTGGGGCTTCAAGCCAAATCAGCACTTGTCATTCGAGATGGACAGGAAGAATCGATCCCAATTGAACAAGTGAAGATCGGAGACTACCTCCTAGTGAAACCAGGTGAAAAAATTCCTGTGGATGGAGAAGTTGCGGAAGGTAGTTCTGCCGTGGATGAGTCCATGTTGACAGGAGAAAGCATCCCGATTGAAAAACGAGTAGGAGATCCCGTCATTGGAGCTACTTTAAATAAAAATGGACGACTCATCATCAAGGCGACTCGAATTGGAAAAGAGACAGCTCTCGCTCAAATTATTAAAGTGGTGGAGGAAGCACAAGGTTCTAAAGCCCCTATTCAACGAATTGCCGATCGTATCTCCGGTGTATTTGTTCCGATTGTAGTAGGTATTGCGATCATTACTTTTTTTATCTGGTTCTTCGTGATCGAGACGGGTCAGTTTGCCCGTGCACTCGAAAAAGCCATTGCAGTTCTCGTCATTGCTTGCCCTTGTGCACTTGGACTCGCAACTCCGACTTCCATTATGGCAGGTTCGGGGCGTGCGGCTGAACTTGGCATCTTGTTTAAAGGTGGTGAACATCTCGAATCAACCCAACAGATTGATACGATTGTTTTAGATAAAACAGGAACGATTACGCAAGGAAAGCCTCAATTAACAGATGTTCTATTGGCTGATGGGATGAATGAACCATTATTTTTTGAGTGGGTCGGGGCGACTGAAAAAAACTCAGAACATCCCCTAGCAGAAGCGATTGTGGAAGGAATTCAAAACAAAGGAATCACACTACCGGAAGTCGATGAGTTTGAAGCAATCCCGGGCTATGGTGTTCGTTCCAATATGCATGGTAAACACATCCTAATCGGAACAAGAAAGCTCATGATTCAACACCAAGTCAACATAGAATGGATTAAACACTCCATGTCCGAGTTAGAGATATCTGGGAAAACAGCCATGTTAGTGGCGGTTGATGGTCAATTTGCAGGGCTTTTAGCTGTTGCAGATACTGTGAAAGAAACATCCAAAGAAGCCATTCATCGTCTGAAAGAACTAGGCCTCAAAGTCATCATGATTACAGGAGACAATGAGCGTACCGCCCAAGCGATTGGTTATGAAGTAGGAGTCCACCAAGTCTTAGCAGAGATCTTGCCCGAAGGCAAAGCAGAAGAAATTAAAAAATTACAGAGGGAAGGCAAGAAAGTAGCGATGGTAGGTGATGGAATCAATGATGCCCCTGCTCTTGCCACTGCAAACATCGGGATGGCGATTGGAACTGGAACAGATGTAGCGATGGAAGCCGCTGATGTGACTTTGATTCAAGGGGATTTAAACCGAATTACTGATGCTATACTCTTGAGCAGGAAGACCATGAGAAATATAAAACAAAACTTGTTTTGGGCACTTGCCTATAACGTAGTAGGAATTCCTGTTGCTGCATTAGGATTACTAGCGCCTTGGTTAGCAGGGGCAGCGATGGCTTTTAGTTCTGTTTCCGTTGTATTAAATGCACTACGTCTTCAACGAGTAAAAATCTAGCTTTATGAAAATAAGGAGAGGTGATTCGAATGAAAACGAAAACCGTGCTAGGAATGATCGTTTTGAGTGGGGCTTTGATTTTATCGGGGTGTAATACGAATGAAATCAAGGGAAAGAATGAACATGGAAATCATCAAGCCAATCAAGACCAACCAAAAGTAGAGGAAAAGGTTCATCTGGAGTGGTCTTTTAATCAATCTCCTACTGCTAATCAAGAGGAGAAACTTACGATTCAAGTCAACGACCACAGTGGGAAACCCATTCAAGATTTTAAAATGAATCATGAAAGGAAAATGCATCTCATTGTGGTGAGTGAAGATTTAGCTACATTCGAGCATATACATCCTGAATTCAAGGGACAAGGACGATTTGAAGTAATAGTACCATTCGCTTCAGCTGGAAAATATAAAATGTTTGCTGATTTTATTCCTGAAAATGGGACACAGACCGTTCAAACCCATTGGACAGAGGTTGGAGGAGAGAAACAAGCAAAACAACCTTTACAGCCAGACTCTAATCTTACCAAGATAGTAGATGGGAAAGAAATAACTCTTTCTTTCGATAAACAAGCGAAAGTAAACGAAGAAGTCATGCTCAACTTCCAATTCAAAGATGCTATATCAAAAAAGCCAGTTACAGATCTAGAGCCTTATCTAGGAGCCGTTGGTCATGTCGTGATTATCAGTGAAGATACAGAGAAATACCTCCATGTTCATCCGATGGATGAAGCAGCCAAAGGTCCTGATGCAAAGTTTCATACCACATTCCCAGTGAAAGGGAACTATAAAATCTGGGGGCAATTTCAACGAAATGGGAAAGTATTTACCGTTCCGTTTGTGGTGAAAGTATCCTAATGGTTGATCTAACACAAGTACGTACACACTTACTTATTTGTAACGGGAAGACTTGCTTACGAAATGGTGGAAGCTACTTCGCTTCCACCATTCGTCAAGAGATTGATAGACAGGGACTTACCGAACAAATCCACACTACACTCACGAAATGCAACGGGCAGTGCCAACAGGGGCCTATTGTAATTGAGTACCCTCAAGGAAATTGGTACGGATTGGTACGACCCGGGTTGGCCACAAAACTGATCCAAGCTATTCAAGAAGGTTATATTTTAGAAGAGTATCTTATTCACACTTTAGAAGAAATAAAGCAGTGAAAGAAGCTGCCTTTAAGATAACTCAAGTCGCTTTTTCATTTAGGTTTTGATTGATCGACGTTCCTCCCTCCACCCTAAGGAATGAGATTCCTTGTCCCATCTAAGCATCGTCCAGCTATCGTAAATCGTCTAGCACGTATTGAAAGACATGTACGTGGTATCAAAGAAATGACACAACAAGATCGTGATTGTGGAGATCTACTTATTCAGATTGCGGCTGTACGAAATGCGTTAGATAACGCAGGGAAACTAATTTTACAGGACCGTATCGAAGGTTGTGTAGTAGAAGCCGTTCGTGCTGGAGATGAAGAAAAGGTATTGGAGGATCTACAAGATGCCCTCAACAAATTCATTAGGTAACTATTCTTCAAACTGGCAGAAGCTATGTCTTGTTTTATCTCTCGCTTGGCCAGCTATTATAGAAAATTCACTTCAAACATTAGTTGGCTTTGTAGATACACTATTCGTTTCAAAGCTAGGACTTATAGAGGTTTCAGCCATAGGGATTACACAAACGATTCTACAAGTATACTTTGCTGTATTCATGGCGATTGGAGTGGGAAGTACCTCTCTAATTGCCAAAGCGATTGGGGCAAATGACATTCAAAAAGCTCAAACAGTTGCGAAGCAATCTGTTCTATTAAGCGTTTGGATCGGAGTTATATTTGGAATCGTAACTTTATTTGTAGCGGAACCCCTTTTGCGAGCATTTGGAGCTGAATCTTCTGTCTTAGAGCAAGGAGTGATCTATTTGCGTTTTGTAGCTGTTCCATCTATTGTCATTTCTTTAATGTTTGGCTTAGGAAGCCTTCTTCGAGGAGCAGGAGATACCGTTTCGCCTATGAAAGCTGGTATTTGGATGAATGTAATTCACCTTGTCTTGGATTATATATTCATTTTTGGCCTCGGCCCTATACCAGAATTAGGTGTTACTGGTGCGGCTATCGCAACTGTTTTGAGTCGTATAGTAGGAATAATCCTTTTGTGGAAGCATCTCCAAAAAAGCAAAACGAATATCGGGAAAGGATGGTCAAAAGGTTGGAAATCTGACCGGTCTATTCTTAAAACCATCGCCCATATAAGTACGCCTGCGGCTATCGAACGTTTAATTATGCGATTTGGGCAGGTACTCTATTTCGGAGTCATTCTTTCCCTAGGAACATACACATTCGCTGCGCATCAAATTGCGGGAAATATTGAATCATTCTCGTACTTACCAGGATACGGATTCGCCATAGCGGTTGCCACATTAGTGGGGCAAAGTTTAGGTGCTAAAAAAATAAAAGATGCTTGGCAATATGGTTGGATTGCAACTGGGATATGTGCGGTCATTATGGGCTTATTAGGTATATTTGAGTTTTTTGGTGGAGGGTGGTGTGCACAGTTTTTCACTACAGACACTAGTGTGATCCAGCAGGTTGAATTGGCACTTAAAATTGATGCTTTTAAGGAAATTCCGTTAGCGATTGTATTAGTTTTAACAGGGGCGCTGAATGGAGCCGGAGATACAAAAGGCCCCATGATCTCAACTACAATTGGTATATGGGTAGTCCGATTTGTTGGTGTGTATGTCCTGGCAATATGGCTAGGTTGGGGATTACCAGGAGTATGGGTTGCCATTCTATTAGATAATGTATTGAGAGCTATTTTCCTCGGCTTGAGATTTAGTTTAACTAGGCTATCTAAGACATAAGAAGTTTTGATTTGTCTATTTGCATATTGCTTTTGGTTGCCATACCCCATTTAGCTTATGATCCCAGATAGTCTTGTAGATTCTTGAAGAGCCGTATGCGGTGAAAGTCGCACGTACGGTTCGGGAAGGGGGAGTTGATGCACCTCTGGTGCTTGGCTCCCTACTTCACCTGTGACCAAGCCTTGTAGCAAGGGTTAATCAAAAATGAATAACCCTTGTTTTTATGTCCGATAAGGCTTATGTGTCGGGTAGGTCAGGTTCCTTTCGGAACCCTTCCCCCCTAAGAACCGTACGTGACAGTTTCCCATCATACGGCTC
>NZ_SLXV01000055.1 GCF_004341445.1 Baia soyae | reverse complement strand
CCAACGGGGGATATCGGACCTCAGGGACCAAGTGGACCAACGGGGGATATCGGACCTCAGGGACCAAGTGGACCAACGGGGGATATCGGACCTCCGGGACCAAGTGGACCAACGGGGGATATCGGACCTCAGGGACCAAGTGGACCAACGGGGGATATCGGACCTCAGGGACCAAGTGGACCAACGGGGGATATCGGACCTCAGGGACCAAGTGGACCAACGGGGGATATCGGACCTCAAGGACCAACGGGACCAAGTGGGCCTACGGGGGATATCGGACCTCAGGGACCAACGGGACCAAGTGGGCCTACGGGGGATATCGGACCTCAGGGACCAACGGGACCAAGTGGACCAACGGGGGATATCGGACCTCAAGGACCAACGGGACCAAGTGGACCAACGGGGGATATCGGACCTCAGGGAGCCACCGGCCCTACTGGACCTACTGGAGTAAATAGTACGACAGTAAATGCACTAATTGCACGAACTAACACGTCACAGGTGAATGTAGCCGCAGGGAGTCCAGTTCTTTTTAATAATTTACTTGTTCCAAATGGTGGCTCAGACATTGGATTTACAGGCACCGTGGGCACGCCGTCAAGTACAATAACTTTAGCACCTGGTGTATATTGGGTGAATTATGATGTTCATATGAGGCCGACTACGCCACCGGCCAATATATCACTAGAATTGCGATTAAACGGTGTGGCAATCCTTGGTAGTAGATCTACATGGGATGGTGTTACAGGAGGTCAACTTATAAATGCTACTCCATCAATTATAGTAGTCCCAACTATCCCAAGTGCATTGACTTTAGTCGTCACTCAAGGGCCAATTGATTTTCCTATAAATCAGGCTACACTGCCCGCTTTGGTGAATATTATGAAAATATCTTAATTCTTTCTGAAGAGATATCAGGAGGGATGGCGTTTTTTGATGAATCTTTCAACTCAAGATGAACTTCACTTATTTCACAAGAATTACGAAAGCATTTGTCACCGCATGCCCTTGATACAGATAGAGAGAGAAACTAATTTACAACTAAGAGCAAAAATATACGATGGGACAAATCTGGGAATCTATTGGGAACAAAAAGCTGAAATAACGTGCTAAGATAGTAGTATGAGAAGGTGAGAAAGACACGGCTTTCGTTAGAGCAAAAGGACATATGGGTCCCATTCTACTTTTATAGGGTGGGGCTTTTCTTGTTGAGGTGGTGAAGCATATGGCACATAGAGGAAAGAAGCTAGACGATCAAACGAGAGAGGGTATCCTTGCTCACTATGCATGTACTGGAAGTACAGCCGAAACAGCCCGAATGTATCAAGTTTTGAAAAGCACGGTGCGTAGATTGGTCAAGGAGTCACCGGATGAGTTCGTACAACTTAGGAGACAAAAAAGAAAGAGGATGCAGTATAATAAGCACCCACATTTTTAGAGGAAGGAGGACTGGAGCAAGCGACTGGAGTTAATAAATCTGCAAAGTTTGTGTAATGCTTGTCATAACAAGATTCATAGAAGAAGAAATTCAACGAAGTTACAAAAGAGCTATTAGCGCTAGATAGCGATATGTGTTCCAATCCTTGATTTAGACGCTCTGGCCATGTATGCCCAACTCTACAGCGAATTTACTTATATGACAGAAATGATTAAACAAGAGGGCTATGTAGTAGGAACAAAGGCGGATTCGTTCTCCTAGTGAGAGTGAGTTCGCTTTTTATTTACTCTATTTCCTTATAGTATGAATACATATAAAATACATATTAGAGTGATCTCTAAATGAAGGAGGGTCTCTATGACTCAACCAGCATGGACTCCTAGTCAACAAACAATAGAACAAAGTAGAATGGTTCAATTCATGAAAAAATTGGGCTTTTCCGATGTAGAGGAATTTCGAAAGCAATCCATTCAGGATGTAGCATGGTTTTGGGAGAAAGTCGTTCAAGATTTAGGGATTCACTGGACAGCTCCATACCGTCAAGTTTTAGAGAAAGCAGACGGTATTGAACATGCGAAGTGGTTTGTAGATGGCAAGATGAATCTAGCATATAATGCCTTGGATCAATTTTTAGAAGACCCGATCTCACGTGATAGAGTAGCGATTATATATGAAAATGAGTCAGGGAAGCATGACGAGTGGACTTATCAACAGTTGTGGGGAGAAGTAAACAAGTGTGCCAACGGATTACAAAAACTGGGCCTACAGGCGGGTGATCGTGTCGCGATTTACCTACCGATGATTGTGGAAAATGTCGTGGCGATGCTAGCGATTGCGAAAATAGGTGCTATTTTCACTCCTTGCTTCTCAGGTTTTGGGGCCGATGCATTATCCACTCGTATCAATGACTGCCGAGCTCGATTCCTGATTACAGCAGATGGCTCTACTCGTCGTGGTAAGGTAGTGGCGATGAAAGAGGAAGCCGATCGCGCTGTGGAACAATCACCTTCCATTGAAAAAGTAATTGTTGTCTCCAATATCGGCAAGGATGTCTCTATGATGGATGGTAGAGATCTTCTCTGGTCTTCTGTGATGACAGATATGAAACCGCTTCCATGTCACCCAACTGATGCCAATGATCCGTTTATGATTATCTATACTTCGGGTACAACGGGCCGTCCAAAAGGGACTGTTCATGTACATGCAGGATTCCCGATTAAAGCAGCATTTGATGAAGGATACTGTATGGATGTACGTACCGATGATGTGATTTGCTGGGTTACCGATATGGGTTGGATGATGGGACCATGGAAAGTGTTTGGAACTCTACTAAATGGTGCGACGATCGTATTATTTGATGGAACACCTGATTACCCGAATCCAGGGCGACTTTGGGAGTTAGTAGGAAAGTACCAAATTACGCATCTCGGAATTTCTCCAACGCTCATTCGCGTTTTGATGAAGCAAGGAGAGAGTTGGATAGAAGCTCATGATATAAGTAGTCTACGTGTTTTTGGATCTACCGGTGAGCCTTGGAATCCAGACCCATGGCATTGGTTATTTGAAAAAGTAGGGAAGAAACAGGTTCCGATTTTTAACTATTCGGGAGGCACCGAAATCTCAGGTGGCATCCTTGGAAATGTAATCGTAAAGCCCCAAGTTCCATGTGGGTTTAATATGGCGATTCCAGGGATGGATGTGGAGATCTATGATGAAGAGGGTCAGCCAGTTCGAGGTGAAGTAGGAGAGCTGGTAATCAAGCAACCGTGGGTGGGAATGACACAAGGTTTTTGGCAGGATGACCTACGGTATCTGGAGGCTTATTGGAGTCGTTGGCCGAAGACATGGGTGCATGGTGATTGGGTTCAGATGGATGAATCCGGGATGTACTATATTACAGGTCGCTCGGATGACACGATTAAAATTGCCGGGAAAAGGCTAGGGCCTGCCGAGATGGAATCCGTTTTAGTTGCATATCCGGGGGTGGTCGAAGCGGTTACCATAGGTGTTCCGGATGCGGATAAAGGAGAAGTGGCGGTTTGCTTCGTGGTAGTAAAAGCCGCTCCAGATCATTCGTCTACAGAATTTTCCTTGGAAATAGGCAACTTTGTTGGGGAACGGATGGGAAAAGCATTACGTCCAAAGGTGGTTCACTTGATTCAAGAGCTTCCGAAGACTCGAAATGGGAAAATCCTGCGTCGTGTAGTGAAAGCGGCTTATACGGGGAAGGCGCTAGGGGATATATCCTCGCTAGAAAACCCTCAATCGGTTGATGAGATACACAAGTTGTCGATGGTGTTTGATTAATGTGCAAATAATGGAAAAAGAAAGAGACTATTAGTAATTCTACTAGTCTCTTTCTTTTTTATTGTCTACTATTAGGGGAAAAAAGAAGTTAGTTTTGGTAATATAAAAATGGGTAGTAGTATAATTATATTTTCATATTATTAATTCTATCAACTAAGGGTTTACATAGTTTACGCTTTGAATAATAATACTTATATTAATCTGACAATTAAACAAAGTATCTTGTAGTATAAAATTCATATTTTCGTCAACTAAAATGTGACTCAAATAAGACCTTACTTACGTATTAATATATAGAGAGGTGTCGGTTATCGAATGTTCCGGGTGTTTAAAGAGAACGTTATCAACCAGCCCGATTTTGAAAAGAGAGTAGAAGAAATCCAATCTACCGACTCTCCCATGCAACGAGATCAATTATTACGTGAATTAGAACCTCATGTGGCGCGAATGGCTTCACGAGTTTGCCAAAGAGTAATCACTAAACACGATGATGAATATATGATTGCTTACTCTGCTATGGATGAGGCAATTGAGCGATTTCAAACCATAGAAGAGGGTTCGTTTCTAGCATTTGCTTTTGTAGTGATTAGAGGGCGTCTAATTGATTATTATCGTCATGAAAAGAAACATCAGAATCAAATACCGCTAGAAGTACCGGGATATGCCGATTCTGAGAGTGAAATGCTTCATCCAGAATTAAATCATCACTCAGTTGAACAGTATCAAGCAATGGGCCAGGCTGAGCAATTTCGCAACGATATTGCGTTCTTCACAAGTGCTTTAGAGGTACACGGCATCACATTGGAAGAAGTCGTGAAGAAGTGTCCGAAACATAGAGATACTCGTGAAAGTATGTTTGAAATTGCCAAGACGATTGTGTCAAAGCCTACATACCTTCAATCTTTTTACCAATTGGCCAAGCTAGATAAAGAATTAATGAACGAGTTAGGGTTTCATCGTCGAACCCTTACTAGACATCGTGTATATTTAATTGCTTTGACGATTATTTTGTCGGAAGATGTTCCGTATATGAAAAGTTACCTTGTCAATAGAAATGAGGAGCAATGATGCGCCGGGGTATCATTTTAGAAGTGAAAGAAAAGCATTGGATCGTCATGAGTCCTGACGGATCCTTTGAAAAAGTAAACAACATAGACCCACTTGCCCAGGTAGGAGAAGAAGTAGAGCTCCCTCGTGTGGTAGAGAGGAAACCGTCTCGACTAAAGAAAAAGTGGCTTGTTCCGATTGGTGGCGTAGCAACTGCGGCGGCTTGTGCAGCGATGTTCCTTTTCTCTTCTCTTTTTTCAGAAGAAACTCATGCGGCTGAAACGTATTTCTATGTAGATATTAATGCGGGGATGAAGATTGGTATTAATGAGGAAAATGATGTCGTTTCCATCGCAGCCATGGATAAAGGCGATGCAAGAGCTCAGAACTTGGCTACTAAGCTGAATAAGAATCTAAAAAAAGATAAACAAAGTATAAGTAGATTTACCAAGCAAATGATTCGTGAGGCGGAGCGCGAAGGATTAATTGATGCGAACGATACTATTATTCTCTCGTTATTTGACGATGATGAGTATCGGTCGGAGCAAGAAGAGATACAGAAGGAATTTATCGCCCAAACCAATTTCCATCAAGTCACACTAGCTGCGATTACTCTCCCAGCAGAAGCGAGGGGTCAGGTAAAGTCTAAAAATTTGACACCTAGTAAATATGCTGTATGGGAATTAGCCAAAAAAGAGGGACAGCCGATTCCGATTAAGGAATTAAAAAGTAAGCCGATTTCGGAAGTTGTTCAAGAGAACAAGTCGATCGAGAATATACTAGCAGACAAGAAGCAAATTGAATTGAAGCAATTCAAGTCAGTCGTTCCTCAGACAGAAGGAAGCGATTTACTCAAGAAACAGTCTGACGACAAATCGAACCATGAATTAGTCCCATCTCCATCAAGTCCGGCACAAGAGAATGGAGAAAGTTCCAAAGAACGGAAGCAGGAACCTAGTAAGCCAGCAGATCCAGCATCCGTGCCGTCCGCGTCAAAAACGGATAGTAAAACAAATGAACAAAACAAAGAAAAGGAGCCCAAGTAGGCTTCTTTTCCTTTTCCAAGTACTTAAAAGCATAACCGTGTTAATATAATTACCTGACACTAGCAAGCATATTTGATAAAATAATGATGTCTGAATACATCTATTTTTTGTGATAATGTTTATCAACATTATGATAATAAGAGGGGCGATCCAAGCTGGAGAACCGTTGGTTAATCACAGAAATAAATGATGGAGTCTGTAGAGTTCAGATCAATCGACCTGAAGCGTTAAACGCACTTAATACGGAATTGATTCGTGCGATTGCAGATACGCTGGAGACATGTGATCGAAACGAAGAGACTCGTTGTATGATTCTGACAGGAATCGATCAGGCATTTGCGGCCGGTGCTGATATCAATGAGATGAAATCTCTTTCTCCAAGTGATTTCCTTCATTCCCATTTTTTTAAAGATTGGGAACGAATCCGGCGCATCAAAAAGCCTATCGTTGCTCAAGTAAGCGGATTTGTCTTGGGTGGTGGGTGTGAACTGGCGATGATTTGCGATTGCATTATTGCTTCAGAGACAGCGGTGTTTGGTCAACCAGAGATTCGTCTCGGTGTCATGCCAGGTGCAGGCGGCACACAACGTCTCACTCGGGCGTTGGGTAAATCAAAGGCAATGGAAATGATCTTAACCGGTCGAACCATTACAGCCCAAGAGGCAGCATCTACGGGATTAATTAGCAGAGTGGTCCTGGCGGATGAGCTTGAAGGTGAGGTTAGATCATTAGCAAGGTCCATAGCCGCCCATGCTCCGCTTGCTGTTCAGCTAGCTAAGCAATCCGTTTTAAATGCGGCAGAAGTTGGCTTTGCTGAAGGTTTATTGCTCGAGCAAAATAGCTTTTATCTCTTATTTTCAACGAATGACCAAGATGAAGGATTCGAAGCTTTTTTAGAAAAACGGAAGCCCCAATTTCACGGAAACTAACACGCTAGGAGGAATATGACATGACTTTTTCAACATTGTTATATCAATTAGAGGACGGTGTAGCTACGATTACCTTAAACCGTCCGGAACTATTTAACGCCCTGAACACAGAGTTGTTAGGAGAGTTAACAGAAGCATTTCGTGTGGCAAATGAAGATTCAGAAGTACGTGTAGTGGTCTTAACGGGTTCTGGAAAAGCATTCTGCTCTGGCCAAGATTTGAGAGAAGCAAGTCAGTTGTTGACATCACAGCCAAAGCTTGAGGTAGAAGTTCGGCAGCGCTACAACCCTCTCATTCAGCAGATGTATGCGATGGATAAACCGACGATTGCCGCGGTAAATGGTGTTGCTGCAGGAGCTGGATGCAGTTTAGCTCTGGCGTGTGATATGCGCCTTGTTGCTTCCCAAACGAAATTTACACTTGCCTTTGTACGAATTGGATTAGTTCCAGATAGTGGAGCGTCCTTTTTCTTACCGCGTTTAGTGGGAGTGGGCCGGGCTCTAGAGCTTCTGACTACAGGTAGAGATGTTTCTGCTACAGAAGCAGTGGAAATCGGGATGGCGAATAAATTGGTTCCAGCTTCCGAATTGGAAAATGAAACATTGCAGTTGGCGAAACAACTTGCCAAAGGACCTACCAGAGCCATTGCCATGACTAGAAAAATGGCGTATCAATCCATGGAGTCTTCATTGGATGAAATGTTAGAGCAAGAAGCAGTCAATCAAGGTGAGTCTGGACGTACCAGAGACTTCCTTGAGGGAGTACGTTCATTTGCAGAGAAGCGTTTGCCAGATTTCAAAGGGAAGTAACTCATCGAAACGCTTTTCAAGCAAGTCCTAAACCGCCCATCATCGTATGGGCAGAATCTATTTTTTCTGAGTATTAAAACAGAAGAGGTGAAGGACTGGTGGAGGAGAATCGAAATGAGTATGTGATGAAGGATATATTTGCTTGTATGGAGGAAGGGGGTCATGAGCAAGTAACTTTTTTTCGCCATGAAAAATCGGGATTACGTGCGATTGTAGCGATTCATGATTCTACTTTAGGACCTGCTCTAGGTGGTTGCCGAATGATTCCCTACGCTTCTACTCAAGAGGCTCTGGATGATGTATTACAACTATCACAGGGGATGACTCATAAATGCGCCATTGCCGATGTGGATTTCGGTGGTGGGAAAATGGTGATCTTACCTGATTCTTCTTCTACTGAAAAGTCACCCGAGCTTTTTCGAGCAGTAGGGCGATTTGTAGGGAGTTTACAAGGGCGATTTTTTACGGGAACTGATATGGGAACTTCTCCTGAAGACTTTATCCATGCGGCAAAGGAATCAAAGTATATTGTAGGCCTACCCGAATATTACGGTGGGAGTGGAGATACATCTATTTCCACTGCGATGGGTGTACTCCAAGGCATGCGTGCCACAGCCCAGTATATGTATGGATCTGAATCATTAGAGGGAAAAGTGGTCGCCATTCAAGGAATCGGAAAAGTGGGTGCGAGACTTGCGGGCCTTTTATTGGCTGAAGGTGCTGAGTTAATCATCGCCGATGTACATCTCCCATCTTGTTTAATCATTCAACGGATGTCTCCCGAATCAGTTGAGATTACAACGACCCATAAAATTTTGGAGACTCCTTGTGACTTCTTGGTTCCTTGTGCTAGAGGCGGGATTGTGAATACTTCCAACATACATCAATTTCGTTGTAAGGCGATTATTGGTTCGGCGAACAATCAGTTGGAAAATGATCAATGTGCGGATTTATTAGCCGAAAGAGAAATCTTATATGCCCCAGACTATTTGGTAAATGCGGGTGGTTTGATCCAAGTAGCGATGGAGATCTTGCAGAAAACAAAAGAATGCGCCGAAGAAAAGGCTCGCTTTATCTACGATATGCTTCTTCAGGTATACAAACGAGCCGAACAACATCAGATCTCAACTTGTCAGGCTGCCAATGAAATTGTAGAGGAACGGCTAGAAAAAATAGCTGATATTCGCAGAATTTATCTTGGATAGTCATAGACTAAGTGGGGAGGAGATAACGTTGATTCAGTGGGTAACGCCAGAAGGTAAGTTGACCAAACAAGGCTTGAAGCATTGGTCAAAATTCTCAAATGACGAGAAACGAGAATGGCTTCGTTGGATGATACTCGCTCGCCAATTCGATCGTCGCGCGATTTTGTTACAACGACAGGGAAGAATCGGGACATATGCTCCCTTGGAAGGGCAAGAAGCGGCCCAGATTGGAAGTTCGATGGCACTTCATCCAGAAGATTGGGTCTTTCCTAGTTATCGAGAGCATGGAGTTGCACTAAAAGTAGGGATGCCGATTTCACAGGTATTTCTCTATTGGATGGGCAGAGTAGAAGGTTGCAAGCCACCGGAAGGAGTACGGTTGATGCCTCCAACGGTGCCTATTGCTACCCAGATCCCGCAAGCAGTAGGCGCGGCTTGGGCGAGTAAATTAAGGAAAGAAACGTTTGTCTCCGTTGCCTATTTTGGAGATGGAGCTACATCCGAAGGAGACTTTCATGAAGGATTAAACTTTGCCGGTGTGTTTAAATTGCCCGTTATCTTCTTTTGTCAAAATAACGGATATGCGATTAGTGTTCCTTTTAACCGTCAGTCTGCTAGCGAAACGATTGCGGAGCGGGCAAAGGCATATCAAATTCCAGGCGTTCTCGTAGATGGAAACGATGTATTCGCAGTACGTGGCGTAATGGAAGAAGCGATTGCACGGGCCCGTAAAGGGGATGGTCCCACGCTCATCGAAGCCGTTACGTATCGAAAAGGTTCACATACGACGGCCGATGATGCGACTAGATATCGTCCTTCTGATGAGGTAAAGGAATGGATTGAAGAGAGAGACCCCGTTGAAAGATGGCGAGCGTGTCTCTTGCATGAAGGATTAATTAGCTTAGAAGAAGTCGAAAGTTGGACTCATCACTGTGACGAGCAGGTTGATCTAGGAATAAAAGAAGCCGAATCCTCCACTCCTGCACTAGCCACTCATTTATTTGAATACGTTTATCACGAGGTATCTCGAAAATTAATGCGGCAGAAAACAGAATGCGAAACGAGGGAGATACCATGGCTGAACTAACGATGGTACAAGCGATTTGCGATGCGTTGCAAGTTGCGCTTGAGGAGATGCCAGAGGTACTTCTCTTAGGAGAGGATATTGGGAAAAACGGCGGTGTGTTTCGCGCCACGGATGGATTGTGGGAACAATTTGGTGATGAGAGAGTCATCGATACCCCTCTCGCAGAAGCGGGAATCATCGGTAGCTCAATCGGCTTGGCGGTAAATGGATTTAAACCCGTTGCAGAGGTCCAGTTTCTTACGTTTATCTATCCCGCTTTCGAACAAATTATCTCGCATATTGCCAGGCTTCATACCCGAACGCAAGGAGCATTTCCCAATTCGATTGTGATTCGTGCTCCGTACGGTGGCGGGATTCGTGCACCTGAATTACATTCCGACTCCACTGAGACCTTCTTTGTCCATACCCCAGGATTAAAAGTAGTCGTACCCTCTACCCCAAGTGATGCCAAAGGTCTTTTGTTAGCAGCTATTAAACAACCAGACCCCGTTATTTTTCTAGAACCAATGAAGTTATACCGCGCTTTTAAAGAAGAGGTTCCTACTGGTTGGTATGAGATCCCCTTAGGTTCAGCTCGATTGGTGCAAACAGGAACAGATGTAACGATCATAGCGTGGGGAGCCATGGTTCCAGTTGCCATGCAGGGAGCAAGTGAATGTGAAAAAAGCGGCATCTCCTGTGAGGTAATTGACCTTCGTACGTTAGATCCCGTAGATGAAGAGACCATCATCCAATCGGTTACCAAAACAGGTCGTGTTGTCATTGTTCAAGAAGCACCTCGTACACTCGGACTTGGTTCTGAATTGATGGCGATGATTCAAGAGCAGGCTTTTTACTCTTTGGAAGCACCGATGGTCCGAGTCACTAGCTATGATGTGCCTGTGCCGATGTATGCCCTAGAAGATGACTTTCGGCCAACGGCTGAGAAAGTTGCCCAAGCAGTGTACAAAGTGGTCCAAGAGGGAGGGAGATAAATTTGATTCCATTCCGATTGCCAGATATCGGCGAGGGTGTAACCGAGGCTGAGATTGTAAAGTGGCTTGTCCGAGAAGGGGAAATCGTCACACAGGATCAACCGGTAATAGAAGTACAAACCGATAAGGCAGTAGTCGAGCTACCATCCCCTCAAGCAGGGCGTATCTGTCAGCTATATGGTCACGTAAATGAGACGGTGAAAGTGGGAGAAGCTTTATTCTATATTGATTCCGCTACACATCAGGACCAAGCCGATGACACCAAATCCATATGCGAAGTGGGTAACCAGCAAACCGTAACGATTCCCCATCACAAATCTACACAGTCCCAATCTCAACCCCAGACTCAAAAAGTGCTAGCCTCACCCGCATTAAGAAAACGAGCCAGACAACTAGGTATTGATTTAGCACTCCTAAAAGGCTCTGGTCCAAGGGGCAGGGTTTTACAAAGTGATCTAGAGAAACAACAAAATATCGTATCTTCCCCCATTTGTGCTACTCAAGCAGAAGAATCCCACGATCATCCTATCTCAAGCTCCCATTCACCTCATTCCTCTAGCCCATCAATCAATACATCAGAAATAGAAACCATTCAAATACCACTTACACCCATTCGAAAAGTCATTTCCAGGCGACTCCTTTTATCCACCACCACAAAGCCGCATGCTACTCACTTTGATCAATTAGATGTCTCAGGACTGGTTCGATGGAGGGCTCAATCAACTCAATTAAATGGCTCTAAGATTTCATATACAGCGATTTTGCTAAAAATGATTTCTTGTGTTTTGAAACAATACCCGTTATGGAACTCTCATTTTGATGAAGAGGAACAAATCATTCATCAACATTCATCCATTCATATCGGAGTTGCAACCGATACGCCACAAGGATTATTGGTCCCTGTCATGAAGGAGATTGGACAAAAAAATATAACTGACATCTCAAGAGAATTACAAGACCTCACTACTTTGGCACGTTCGGGTAGGTTGGGACCCCATCAAATGACGGGAAGTACCTTTACCATAAGCAATGCAGGCGCGCTAGGAGGAGAGTGGGCCACACCGATTATCCAATCACCCGAAATTGGGATTTTAGCGATTCACCCCATTCGGCAAATCCCCATCGTAAATGAATTAAGTGAATTGGCTGTGGGTTGGAGGATGAACGTATCGCTTAGCTTTGATCATCGGATTGTAGATGGAGCGGATGCGATTCGTTTTACAGAAGCATTACAGATCTTCACCCAAGAGCCCAGCAAAATGCTTTCTATATTATCTTAACTAAGTGAAGTAGGAGGGAGAGTGTGCCCTTCTATTTTTATTTGGTACATTTTTCGCATTTTACCCCTGGTGTATAGATTTATGCTGTTGAAAGATAATTGATTTTTAAAAAATATTATGCAATAATAAATAAAAAATAATTTTTTAATATATCATATAAAAATATACTTAATCATGATAAATAATTTTCTACAAAATAAAGGGATTGAGAAAAAAATTATGAGAACCCAGCTTTCATTAGAGGCTAAAAAAATATTATTTTCTGTCTTCCTAACGAATATTGGTAACGGCACACATACCATTGCGATGAGTTTGCTAATGTACAGAAATACGGGTTCCGTCGTAGCCTTTGGTTTTGTCATTATATTCGAACATTTCGTCTCTTTCTTACTGCAATTCATAGCAGGGTCGATGGTGGATCGTGGAAATCCAAAATGGATCTGTGTGATCTGTGATGTAGGGAGAGGAATCATCATTATCGCCATTTCGCTTGCGATGAGTTTGACGGATCAATGGTTCTACTATGTAATCGCTCTTACATTGGTAATCAACATATGTAAACCATTTTATCAATCAGCCACATTTAGTATCATACCTAACTTGTGCAAAGGCGAGATGTTGCAAAAGTTTAACGCCATGGTAGGCACTAGCTCTCAGCTAGGGACGATTATTGGAACCGTTTCAGCCGCACCACTCATTGCATTTATGGATACCAGCTTCGTCATTTTAATCAACGGTGTTACCTACATCTTAGCTGGACTAGCTATTGCATGGGCACTCATTCCTAAAATTGAGACAAAAGAGTCCATCGTAGCGGATGTTTGGATCGGAAATTTGTGGAGTGATTGGAAAGAAGTTTTCTATTTACTCAAACGTGAGACATCGCTTTGGCTTCACTCACTTATATCAGCAACTGACTTTCTCGTTATCATGTTTTTTAATTTGACACTTGTACCCATGGTGACTAAGAAATTTCAAGAGAACTATTTTTGGTTGTCTGCCTTTGAGTTTAGCTTTGCTGCTGGAGCAGTTGTTACTTCGCTTTTTACGACTCGGATTATTCGACGAGTGGGAGCGACACGACTATCCTTTATTGGGATTACGATGCAAGGCGTACTACTCGTTCTATACGCGTTCTTCGATCACTGGCTGGCGATTATGTTGATTAGCTTCTGGTTAGCCTCTTGGAATGTGCTATCGATTGTCGTGATGCTTAGCACGTTACAACAACGCTGTGTCGGACCTATTCGAGGGCGAATATCGTCACTCCGTCAATTGTCTGTATTATTTTTAACCAGTATTTTGGTTCCTTTGGTCAGTTATGGCACCGATCATTCCCTTTCAACGGGATACTTCTTAGCGGGTAGCTTGTGTTTACTAATTGGAATGGTTGTCTGGATTTTAAGACATCCCAAACTGTTTGGCGAGAGCTTACTTCATAAAAAAATAAAATCGGACCCATGACAGCAAAAAAGCCAACCACATTCAATTGGAGTGTAGTTGGCTTTTTTGCTGTAATTTGCATATCAAAACGATCTATATCGCATAATATCTGCAAATTGGAATGATTAGATGAGGTTGGTAGTTATGGATACAGTTACATTAGCCCGTGCATTTTTTGGAACTTCTCTTGCCTTTCATATTATTTTTGCCACACTCGGCATTGGCTTATCGTTTATGGTTTTCCTAGCTGAAGTGCTACATCTATGGAAAAAAGATAACGATTACTTTATCATGGCGAAGCGATGGACAAAGGCGATTGCCATTTTATTGGGTGTTGCCATCCCTAGCGGTACCATTGTAGGGGTGCAACTTTCCCTACTATGGCCTGGATTTATGAAGATAGTAGGTCAAGTTATTGCGGTTCCGTTTAAAATTGAGATCTTTGCCTTCTTTTTAGAGGCACTTGCGTTATCCATTTATGTTTATGCCGCGGATCGGTTGCGACCGGTGACAAGAATCTTTTCTGTATTTTTGGTTGCGGTTGGTGCGACTGCTTCCGCTATTTTGATTACATCAGCGAATACATGGATGAATACACCCGCTGGATTTCAAATGAAGCCAGATGGAACGATTACCAACGTAGATCCATGGAAGGCGTTTTTCAATCCTACTTTTTGGAGTACTTCATACCATGTAGTGGTTACTGCCTTGATGACAGGAGGATTTGCGATTGTATCCATTGCGGCTTATAAGTGGTTGAAGCAGAGAGAGGATATAAAGGAGTCTACTATTCACCGAAAGGCGTTGGTTCTTTCACTCGTGGTTGCCTTGTTCTTTTCTTTTCTAACTGCTTTAAGTGGACATACATCTGCTCAAAAACTTCATGTCTATAACCCAGCCAAACTAGCCGCGGCGGAAGGATTATTTGAGACGCAAAAATACGCACCCCTTGCAGTTGGGGGATATGTAGATCCTGCAACCCATAAAGTGAAGTTTGGAGTGGAGGTCCCGTTTCTATTAAGCTGGTTGGCGGCGGGGCGCTTTGATACCGAAGTGAAGGGGTTATATGACTTTCCGCAAGATACATGGCCACCATTTTATACCCATTTATTATTCAATGTCATGGTTGGGCTAGGCACATTATTACTTATGATTGCGGCAATCGGGTTGTATATGTACTGGAGGAGGATGATACGCAGAGGAGATTCCTATCCTAGATGGATGTTATGGGTGCTCGCTCTCACAGGCCCTTTGTCTATGCTATCGATTGAGTTTGGATGGATTTTCAGTTGTAGTGGAAGGCAACCTTGGACGATTTATGGGATTCAACGAACCAGTGAAGCAGCAACAACAGCACCACATCTAGGATTCTTATTCTTTATGTTCGGGGCTGTGTACTTGTTCTTAGCAGTTCTCGTCGTGATTGTAATGAAATCCTATTTTCGTAGAAATCCAATTCAAAAGGATATTGAGCGATATATATCATAGATGAGAATGAAGGAGGAGTAAGTACATGATTGAGCCGAAAATTGCTATTTTAGTAATTTGGATCTTAGTTTTTATCTATAGTATTGCAGGTTCGATTGACTTTGGAGCTAGCTTTTGGGCGATGATCTATACCAAACAAGATACACAGGCGAGTGAAATTGCGAATCGCTTTCTTTCCCCTACCTGGGAGATCAACAATACAATCTTGGTATTGCTGGTTGTTGCAGTTGTCGGATTCTTCCCGGAAGCGGCTTTTACGTTTGGAACGGTCTTGCTTGTCCCAGTAAGTTTAATCCTGTTACTCATTTTGCTCCGAAGCTCCTTTATGGTATTTGCCTATTCAGTACAAGGCTATAACCGAACCTTGCGTACCGTATCCGGTTTAACAGGAGTATTAGTACCAGCTCTATTAATTAGTGCACTTCCTGTGACCGAAGGCGGCTTTGTTCATGTGGGTCCCCGAGGACCTGAACTGGATTTCGGGATCTTTTTCACGAGCCCATCTGTCTATATGTACATGTTATTTGGACTTACATCTGAGTTATTTTTGTCCTCTTTGTTTTTGGCAGACTACTCAAAAGAAAGCAAAGATCAAGGGGCTTATAAAGTTTATCGGCGGAATGCAATCTTATTTGGTCCCATCACGTTAGTAGTGGCAGTCGTTACACTATTATCTTTTAGGCCAGAAGCAAGCTGGTTACTTAGTAACATCAGTCGTTATCAGAAATGGTTTGTCCTTTCGATTATCATGTTCGTTATCGGTTATTCCGCGTTATGGTGGAGTGACCGTGGGAGAAAGGCAGAGGGAAAGCCGAGGATCGCTGTTATCTTTGTGATTCTTCAATATGGGATTGCTACTTTTGCATATGGTGCGTCACACCTTCCGTATATTGTGTACCCATATCTCACGGTCGGGGATGCTTTCACAAATATTAATACATTCTATTCCCTGTTAAATGTGCTCGGCTTGGGATTAGCAATCTTACTTCCTGGATTCATTGTTTTCTGGGCTTTGTTCTTAAAGGACAAGAGATATCTACAACGGAAATAGGGGATTTGCTTGCTTTTTAAATTCCGAGTTCATTTTTTAAAAATAGTTGTTGACGATTTGTTTTGGGCATGATACATTATTACATGTCGCCGCGAGATGCGGTGCACAAACAACGAAATGATGCACCTTGAAAATTAGATACAGAAATGAAGAAAGATAGAAGACATCATTAAACACATGAGTCTTCCGTCATGTTGCATTCACCGAAAATGTGATTACCGAGAAATAAACAAACCTTTGTAGGTTAAGCTACTAAGGGCACACGGAGGATGCCTTGGCGCCAAGAGCCGATGAAGGACGGGACGAACACCGATATGCTTCGGGGAGCTGTAAGTGAGCTTTGATCCGGAGATTTCCGAATGGGGCAACCCACCTGCTTGAAGAGCAGGTATCGCTAGCTGAATACATAGGCTAGTGGAAGGCATACCGGGGGAACTGAAACATCTAAGTACCCCGAGGAAGAGAAAGAAAACTCGATTCCCTGAGTAGCGGCGAGCGAAACGGGATTAGCCCAAACCGAAGGACTTGTGCCTTCGGGGTTGTAGGACGTCTCACACGGAGTTACAAAGGATGGGAATAGGAGAACTGGTTCTGGAAAGACCGGCCATAGCAGGTAACAGCCCTGTATCCGAAAT
>NZ_SLXV01000054.1 GCF_004341445.1 Baia soyae | reverse complement strand
CCTCAGGGACCTCAGGGGCCTCAAGGACCTCAAGGACCCCAAGGGCCTACTGGACCTACGGGACCGACTGGGCCTCAGGGACCTCAAGGGCCTCAAGGACCTCAAGGGCCTCAAGGACCTCAAGGACCCACAGGGCCTACCGGACCCCAAGGACCTCAAGGACCCCAAGGGCCGACTGGACCTCAAGGACCCACAGGACCTACCGGACCTCAAGGACCTCAAGGACCTACGGGACCGACTGGGCCTCAGGGACCTCAAGGACCTCAAGGACCTCAAGGACCTCAAGGGCCCACAGGACCTACGGGATCGACTGGACCTACGGGGCCTCAAGGACCTCAAGGACCCCAAGGACCTCAAGGACCCACAGGACCTACGGGGCCTCAGGGACCTCAGGGACCTCAGGGACCTCAGGGACCTCAGGGGCCTCAAGGACCTCAAGGACCCCAAGGACCTCAAGGACCTACGGGACCGACTGGGCCTCAGGGACCTCAAGGGCCTCAAGGACCTCAAGGACCTCAAGGACCCCAAGGACCCCAAGGACCTCAAGGACCTCAAGGACCCCAAGGGCCTACTGGACCGACTGGACCTCAAGGGCCTCAAGGACCCCAAGGACCTCAAGGACCCCAAGGACCCCAAGGACCTCAAGGACCCCAAGGACCTCAAGGACCCACAGGACCTACGGGGCCTCAGGGACCTCAGGGGCCTCAAGGACCTCAGGGGCCTCAAGGACCTCAAGGACCCCAAGGGCCTACTGGACCTACGGGACCGACTGGGCCTCAGGGACCTCAAGGACCTCAAGGACCTCAAGGACCTCAAGGACCTCAAGGACCTCAAGGACCCCAAGGGCCTACTGGACCGACTGGACCTCAAGGGCCTCAAGGACCCACAGGACCTACCGGACCTCAAGGACCTACAGGGCCTACCGGACCTACGGGACCGACTGGGCCTCAGGGACCTCAAGGACCTCAAGGATCTCAAGGACCTCAAGGGCCCACAGGACCTACGGGATCGACTGGACCTACGGGGCCTCAAGGACCTCAAGGACCCCAAGGGCCTCAGGGACCTCAGGGACCTCAAGGGCCTCAAGGACCTCAAGGACCCACAGGGCCTACCGGACCTACTGGACCTCAAGGACCTCAAGGACCCCAAGGGCCTCAAGGACCCCAAGGACCTCAAGGACCCCAAGGGCCGACTGGACCGACTGGACCTCAAGGACCCACAGGACCTACCGGACCTCAAGGACCTCAAGGGCCTCAAGGACCTACAGGGCCTACCGGACCGACTGGACCTCAAGGACCTCAGGGACCTCAAGGGCCTACCGGACCGACTGGACCTCAAGGACCCCAAGGACCTCAAGGACCCCAAGGACCCACAGGACCTACCGGACCTACGGGGCCTCAAGGACCTCAAGGACCCACAGGACCTACGGGATCGACTGGACCTACGGGGCCTCAAGGACCTCAAGGGCCTCAGGGACCTCAAGGGCCTCAAGGACCCCAAGGGCCTACTGGACCGACTGGACCTCAAGGACCCCAAGGGCCTACTGGACCGACTGGACCTCAGGGACCTCAAGGACCTCAAGGGCCTCAAGGACCCCAAGGACCCACAGGGCCTACCGGACCGACTGGACCTCAGGGACCTCAAGGGCCTCAAGGACCTCAAGGGCCTCAAGGACCTCAGGGACCCACAGGACCTACGGGATCGACTGGACCTACGGGGCCTCAAGGACCCCAAGGACCCACAGGGCCTACCGGACCGACTGGACCTCAAGGACCTCAAGGACCTCAAGGACCTCAAGGACCTCAGGGACCCACAGGACCTACGGGATCGACTGGACCTACGGGGCCTCAAGGACCCACAGGACCTACCGGACCGACTGGGCCTCAGGGACCTCAAGGGCCTCAAGGACCCCAAGGGCCTACTGGACCTACGGGACCAACTGGACCCCAAGGACCTCAAGGACCCACAGGACCTACCGGACCTCAAGGACCTCAAGGACCTCAAGGGCCTCAAGGACCTACAGGGCCTACCGGACCGACTGGACCTCAAGGACCTCAGGGACCCACAGGGCCTACTGGACGTACCGGAGCTACTGGAGCTACGGGGGCTACTGGACGTACCGGAGCTACTGGAGCTACGGGGGCTACTGGACGTACCGGAGCTACTGGAGCTACGGGGGCTACTGGAGCTACGGGGGCTACTGGAAACACGGGCACGACCGGACCAACTGGACCCAATGTAGCACTAACCGGTTTCTCCGCCCAACGTGCCTCTACTGTAGTTAACGCGGATACACAGCTAGGAAACTGGACCGTGACTAGCCCTTACTACACCGGAACTGGCTTTAATACAACAACAGGAGACTACACGATCCAGGCAACGGGAAGATATTCTATTAAACTGATTATCAGCTACCAGACTGCAGCCCTTGCGGTCACAATTGGCGCTGGACCGAACCCAAGATTCGTCGTACGCCGGACCTCTCCCGTAGTAACAGACTTGGTAACAGGTTTACTCCCTATAGTAAATATTGCTGTAGTGGTTCTAACAATAAGAGGACCTTTAGGAAATGCTTCCATCACATTAACAGGAGATTTTGAACTAACAGCGGGTGATGTGATTGGTGTCTTCTATGTGTCAGACGCTTTAGGAGTCAACTTGACACTAAGTCCGATCAATGACTCAACCACTGTTTGGTCCGTTCACAGATTAACTTAATATAGAATCCATGAAACCGTTTAAACTGTAGATATTATAAAAACAACCCAGTCCTTATGAACTGCACCCCAATTGTTGGACACAGAAAACCAACAGTTGGAGGTGCTTTTTCTATGGCAAAATATTCGGTAGAAATCAGATTGGAAGCTGTTCAAGCCTACCTCGACGGAGTCGAGTCGTATAAAGATATTGCTAAGACATATCAAATGACAAAAAGTGAACTAATAAAATGGGTATCGCTGTATCGAGAACATGGTTACCAAGCTTTCCAGAAAAGATATACAAATCACTCTGTTGAGTTTAAAATGGACGTACTTAATTTTATAAACGAAACGGGAGCGTCCAACAGTAGAGCAGCCGCTGTTTTTAATGTGCCCGCTCCTAGTACAGTTCGCAGGTGGCGATATTTGTACGAAACATAGGGATTTGACGCTCTTAAACCAAGAAAAAAGGGGCGTCAATCCTTGAAAAAAAGACGAAGAAAAAACAGGTATTGAGCATAGAAGAAGAGTTATGTGAGAAAATGAGCATCTACGAATGGAGAATGCTTATCTAAAAAAGTTGAATGCCTTAGTTCAAGACAGAGCAAAGTCAACAAACAAGACAAAGCCCAAGTAATCTATGAATTAAGGCACAACTATCCTGTAAAGGCTCTATTAAAAATCGCGGGTATTGCTCGTAACACCTATTATTACTGGTTTAAACAGATGAACAAGCCTGATAAATATAAAGAGATAAAAGGAAAAATCGAAGCGATTTTTCATGAACATAAAGGCGTTATGGTTATCGTCGAATCACATGGGAATTACGAAATCAAGGTTATACCTTGAATCATAAAACAGTATTCCGTCTCATGAAGGAACTGGGATTGAAATGCTTAGTGCGCATGAAGAAATATCGTTCTTATCGTGGGAAAGCAGGGAAAATTACTCCTAACGTCCTAGCACGTAATTTCCAAGCAACCAAACCAAATCAGAAATGGGTCACGGATATAACTGAATTTCACCTGTATGGTGAAAAACTCTATTTGTCCCCCATTCTTGATTTATACAATGGAGAGATTATTGCTTATGAGGTGGAAAACCGTCCCGTCTACTCTCTTGTCTACAAGATGCTGGACAAAGCCTTTAAACAGTTAGAAGAGAGCGAAGCTCCCCTCCTCCACTCAGATCAGGGATGGCATTATCAGATGCGCCCATATCAACACTCGTTAAAGCAACGTGGAGTTACACAAAGCATGTCCCACAAAGGCAATTGCCTAGATAATGGTGTCATGGAAAACTTCTTTGGCTTGCTCAAAAGTGAATTGCTTTATCTCCATGAATTCGATAGCATGGATCATTTCAAACAGAAACTAGAGGATTATATTCACTATTACAACCACAAACGCTTAAAGATAAAACTAAAGGGCATGAGTCCGGTTCAATACCGAACGCATACCCTGCGGGTTGCTTAAAACTTCGTGTCTAACTTTTTGGGTTCACTTCATTCTTGTATCCACGACAAAAAGACCACTAGATTTCTCTAGCGGTCTTTATCAGTGAACAACTCTCTACTTACTTTACTTCTGTCAAAGTTGCTTTGATTTTCGAGAAGTAGTACTGAGTATAGGCCTCATAGCCAGAATCAGTTCCGATCAACAACCAAAGTTTACCTTCGCTATCTGATTGTATATAGTAAGGTTTTGATTTATTGTTGAAATTCTTGATTTCGAAAGTTTCCTCATCAGTACTCTTTACTTTCCCAATCGTACCGACTAAAGCAGCATTTGCTCCACCTTGAGCTTGTTGACCATGATCCGCATTTAATCGATAGTGACCACCTACCACATGCGATTTGGGCTCAACTGTGGCAGCTCCTGCTTTTACAAATACGGAATCCCCTGGGGATCCACCTACACCAAATGTGGCTGATGGTGTATTGGTTGCAATATCAAAATCAAAGTCTACCTTATACGTTGTATTTGGCTTTACTTTATGTGTCGTATGTACTGGCTTCGTTACATACATGAACAAATCATCACTGTGATTACTTCCAGCAATATGAAGCCCTTTTTGTTGTTTAGTTAAATTTTTAGGAAGGTCTTGTAAAGAGAATGATAATCTCCACTCGGTTTCTGTTCCTGGTGGATAGTCCGAAAAGCCACCGCTCCATCCATTATACCCACCATCAAATGTGTCCTCTACTACAATTTTCTGAGTTGCTTTTTGCTCTGCTTCAGCTGCGTGAACAGGCTGTGATCCAGTAAAATTGACGATCATTCCTCCGAGCACTAGGGATGTTGCAAGAGCAGCAGAGATGGTTTTCTTCTTCATAATCTTCATACCTCCATGTGAAATTAAGTAGATTGAATTATATATAGCAAGAATACAATTTCATACTAATCTTTCACCGCTCATATTACAACTATAGAACTATAAATAAATGTAAAGAATTATAAAGTAAGATTTACAAGAAAAAACTTTCCTGCTATGTTTATCAAGCACGTTCACTCGAGGCATTACTAGGAGGAAATAACATGTTGAAAAGAGTAGCATCATTTGCAATTGGATGTAGTATCGTTATGGGAGCAACCACAGGGGTTTTCGCTAGCTATAAGCCGACCCCATACACAGGAGCGGATCATCCTTGTAAATCAAGCTTTGTTGATTTTAAAGCTACTATCACAAAAGAAGTAGCGGATAAAGGCGGGGTTACTACTTTAGTAGAACCATCTCTTTCTTCTAAGCCTTATGAAGCACTTCCGACAAAACTATTTTACGGAACTCACGGATTCACTGGTGTTGTTCATGGAGAAATGGTTAACGGTTCAGACAAATGGTATGTCGTTCACAATATGTGGGCAAACACATATGTTCACTCTTCCAATTTTGAAAAAGATGTAAAATGTTTGTGGAACTAAGCTTTTCTTCATAGTAAATAAGTGCGGCTCCCTTCTACCATGCGTAAGAAGGGAGCCGCACTTATTTTACGGGGTCTTTCCTTTAAACAAGTCTATTACTTCATCCTTTAAATCAGGAGTAATCGCCAAAATCTGTTGAGATAAGAAGGAATCCTGCACTTTGCTATGTACATTTGGCACAGGGACAAATGAGAAAACATTTACCACTAAAACAAGTAAAATCGCCATTCGCAGAAACCCGAAAACCAGACCGCCTGTGTGATTAATCGCTGATATAACCGGAATCTTCGCTATCCCACCAGCAACTCCGCCAATGATGCGGAAAATCGCTTTCGTTACTATAAAGATGATCACAAATGCGATGAATGAATAAACAAAGTTGCTAATCGGGAATAGTCCCCATACGCCCGTTTCAGGCACGATTCCAGGGAACCAGCCTGAGATGGTTTGAGCAAATGGCCCGCTAAATTTATAAGCGAGATAGATGCTCAAGATGGTGCCAAGTAAAGCGAGGACTTGACGGACTAATCCTTGACGGTATCCTTGGAAACAGGCAGCTGCGACCGCGATCAATAGGACGATATCAATCCAGTTCATCTAGGGTTGATTATCCTCAATCAAGTGCATGATCTCATCGTATTCCTGTTTTAATCTCAAGTATTCATCTGCGATATTAAAAGCAGATAATACTGCCAAACGTGTCATATCTAAACGAGGATTTCCTTCGGCAATGCCTTTCATATTTGAATCCACCAGCCCAGCTACTTGGCGAGTGTAGCTGGGGGTTGCTTTCCCAATGATAGGGTAGGTCTGTCCATAGATCTCCACATTCATGCGAGAACGTTGTACCATTCATATCACCAACCCACATGTAGACTGTCTTACATACCAATTGAAGTGTTCATTACCCGATATTAATCGAAATAAAACGATCCTATATCCCAAGTCTATCACTAATTAGGCTTATTTTGGGTAATCAGGAGCTGATGGAATCAAATTGTCACACTAACTTCTTAATACGGCCCCGAGTGTTGTCTGTAAATGTTCCACTACTTTTGAGTGTGTAGCGGTTACTTCCGCATCCGTTAGAGTGCGATCTGCGGCTCTGTAAACAAGCGAGTAGGCGATACTCATCTTGCCTTCTCCTACTTGGGAGCCGATAAATACATCGAATAAGCGTACCGATTCAAGAAGTTCTCCAGCTACTTCGTGGATTCCTGCCTCCAGTACTCCCGCCTCTACATTTTTATCCACAACCAAAGCCAAGTCGCGAGTGACAGCTGGGAAGCGTGGAATCGCTTGGTAGCGAACATCTGCCTGAATCGCTTGTTGTAGACGCTCTAAGTCAAGTTGAACCACCACGGTATCTTTGAGATCCTGTTGTTTCGCCAACTGTGGATGCATCTGTCCGAGTACACCTAGCACTTCGCCATTATAAATCAATTCAGCCGTACGCCCTGGATGGAATCCTTCATGATGGCTTGCTGCTTGAATCTCAACATTAGCCACGCCGATTCGTTCAAAAATAGCTTGCACAATCCCTTTCGCTACATAGAAATCGCCACCCGGTAATGCTTGACGGTTCCAACGAGCCGAGCGAAGATCGCCTGTTAATAGGAAAGCGAGTTCCAACCGTTCTTCAGGAAGTTCAGTCAGCTTTTTCTCTTGCGTTACATATACCTTACTCATCTCAAAGATAGCAAGGTCTTCGTTTCCGTGTTTGACGTTATAAACGGCCGTCTGAATAAGCTCTGGTAAGAGAGTCGTACGTAGCACGGCATGTTCGCTAGACATCGGCATCGCCAAGCGAACAAGACCTGTGGACGGAGTCAGAGAACCTACTTCTTTGCCACGTTTGCTTGAAGTAAGGCTGTAAGTAAGTACTTCGGATAATCCAAGATCAATCAAGAGATGACGTAGCTTACGACGCAAACGTTGTGAATCAGTTAAACGTCCTGGCTGTTGTTGTCCCCATGGCAAGGTGGTAGGGATGCGATCATATCCATAGATCCTCGCCACTTCTTCAATTAAATCCACTTCTAATTGAATATCTGGACGGCGAGTCGGAACTTGAACGTGGTACACTTTTTTCTCCGCATCGAAGTGAGCAGAGAAGTTCAAGCGGCGGAAGATGTCTCCTACTTGCTCCTCGCTAATACTCGTTCCTAATACTTTCATGAGACGATCGTGACGCAAGGAAACCGTCACTTCTTCGATCTCTCCCGAACGCTCTACGATCACATCCGAGCCAATTTGCGCACCTGCGACCTCTTGCAATAACTGAACAGCACCGCTTAATGCAGGTAAGATCCGCTCTGGATCAATGCCTTTTTCAAAACGATTACTCGCTTCCGAACGTAAGCCTAATTTACGAGATGCACGGCAAATCAGGGTAGGATCAAAGTACGCTGATTCCAATAATACCGTCGTGGTATGCGAGCGAACTTCCGAAGATTCTCCGCCCATAACCCCAGCAAGCCCTAGGATCTGCTCACCATCGGTAATCAGTAGCGTTTCATCATCTAATGCTCTGGTTACTCCATCTAGCGTAACAACCGTTTCTCCTGCACGGGAACGACGTACGACAATCTCTCCCGTTGGAATCGTCTGAAGGTCAAAGGCGTGTAAAGGTTGGCCTGTCTCAATCATCACATAATTGGTTACGTCTACCACGTTATTAATCGGGCGAATTCCTGCTGAAATCAACCGATTTTGGAGCCATTGTGGGGAAGGCCCCACTTGAATTCCTTTTACAACTTGTACAGCATAAAACGGGCAATCTTCTTCTAGATCTGTCGTGATCTCGACCCGTGTCTTTTCAGTAGATGAGATCGCTTCGGTTCTTTCTGGTAAGCGAAGCTCCCGATTAAAGATGGCAGAAAGCTCGTAAGCAACTCCCATCATGCTTAAGCAATCAGAGCGGTTTGGAGTAAGCTCCAATTCAACTACTTGATCGTTCATACCAAGATGTTCTTTGATATCTTGGCCGATTACTGCATCTCGTCCAAGCACAAGGATCCCTTGCTTTTGATGCTCCGTTAGGAACTTATCTGGGATTCCTAATTCTTTCGCCGAACAGATCATCCCACGAGAGGCCACACCGCGTAACTTAGTATCCTTAATTTTAATTCCGCCTGGTAGATTGGCTCCCTTGATCGCAACGGGAACCAGCTGTCCAGCCGCTACATTGGCTGCACCACATACGATTTGGAGTGGCTCAGAACTACCCACATCCACTTGTGTGATATTTAATTTGTCCGCTTCAGGATGTTTCTCTACTGATAAAACATGTCCTACTACGACATGACTCACTCCATTATCACGCGTGTAGATGACTTCAACCTCAATCCCGGTGCGATTTAACTCATCTGCAATCATCTCAGGGGTAATTCCCGTCAAATCTACATACTCCGAAATCCAATCATAGGAGACTAACATGTATCCCCTCTCCTCTCTTAAACCGATTTAAATTGACGTAAGAAACGTAAGTCGTTGTTATATAGGTGACGAATATCATCAATGTCATATTTCAACATCGCAACCCGCTCTACTCCGAGCCCAAAAGCAAATCCAGTGTAGCGCTCTGAGTCATAGCCTGCTTTTTCTAATACACGTGGGTGAACCATACCTGCGCCTAGGATTTCGAGCCACCCTTTTTCCGGATGATAAATATCCACTTCGACACTTGGTTCGGTAAAAGGAAAATAGCTAGGACGTAAGCGTACTTCTGTATCTGGACCAAACATCTTCTGAATCAGTTGTAGCAATACGCCTTTTAATTCTCCCATCGATACGCCACGATCTACAACCAAGCCCTCGATTTGTGTAAATTGGTGTGAATGGGTCGCATCATCATCATCACGGCGATATACTTTCCCTGGCATAATGATCCGGACCGGTACTTCTCCTTCTTTAGCAAGCAAAGTACGCCCTTGCACCGAAGAGGTATGTGTACGTAGCAAAATTTCAGGTGTGATATAGAAAGAGTCTTGCATATCACGAGCTGGATGATCTTTCGGTAGGTTTAACATTTCAAAATTATAGTGATCTAACTCTACTTCCGGACCTTCTGCAATCTCAAAGCCCATTCCAATGAAAATATCTTCAATTTGCTCAATCACAGAATGAAGTGGGTGAATCGAACCTGGTTCAAGTGAGGCACCTGGTAACGTTACATCGATGGTTTCGCTTTGCAATTTAGCTTCTAGCTCCTCGGTTTCGAGCGATTCACTTTTTTGGGCAAAAGCGGTTTCGAGTGCAGCTCGCACTTCATTCGCAAGCCCACCAATCACAGGGCGCTCTTCAGCGGATAAGGAACCCATTCCACGTAAGACGGCTGTTAGTTCCCCTTTTTTGCCGAGATATTTTACTTTTAACTCCTTGATCAATTCCATTTCAGTAGCAGATTGGATTTCCTGCAATGCCTCAGTACGTAGACTTTCTAAACGTTCGCGCATGGGAAAACACCCCTATATTCAATAATTTTCAAGCCAAAATAAAAAAGACCTCTCCCTATAAAGGGACGAAAGTCTTTCCGTGGTACCACCCTTTTTGAAAGAAAGGCTAGACAAACAAAGCACCTTCTTTCCACTCTCGAACCTGGTAACGGTGGCTTAGACCGGAAATCCTCTATTTAGAAAACACTTAACTGGTCTTCTGTTCAAAGATTCAGCTCCCAAGTGAATTCAGCAGTCGCTTCCATAGAGGCACTTGCAGTCTAGGATGCCTCTTCCCTGAAAAGGAGCACTTCTACTTACTAATCTTGCTCATCGCTGTCATTCATTTTCCACATTCATGATTATCGCTATTATAACGAAGTCAGCCCCAGCTTGCAATGGATTATCGATAAGACTGGCGCACTCGCTCATACATTAAGATCGCTCCCGTTACGGATACGTTAAACGACTCTGTATTCCCCGGCATCGGAATTTGAACCTCAACATCTGCTTCGGCTAGGACATCTGGATTGACACCGCGTCCTTCATTCCCTAGCAAGATCGCCGTTCGATTCGGAAATGGATATTCGAAGTGACACTGCCCTGCATGCGGAGACGTGCCTACGATGGTAATCCCTTTTTGCTTCATTGATTGGATCGCGAACTCCAGGTTACGTGGAAAAATGGGTACATGAAAGATCGCGCCCATAGTCGCACGAACTACTTTGGGATTATATAGATCTACCGTACCATGGCCGAGATATACTCCCGTAATCCCCATCCCTTGTGCCGTTCGCAATAGTGTTCCTAGATTTCCTGGGTCTTGAACTTCATCTAGCAAGAGAAAAGTGGAATGGTCTTTCTCTAATAAATCGCTTTCCTCCCACTTGCGCATTTCAACCTCTGCCATCACTCCTTGAGGTGTTTCTGTTTCAACAAGTGACTGAAACATCGAGGAAGAAAGTACATAGTATGGAGCTTCTACCTGATGAGTGCTAAAAAACATCTCCCATTTGTCCCGTTGTTCCTCTTCTACCATCAAAGCAACGAACTTCGCTCCAGATCGAATCGCTTCTTGAATCAGATGCTCTCCTTCAATCAAAAACGTTTGATGTTCTTTACGCCCTTTTCTCGTCTTTAGCTTTTTCCATCTTTTTAAGGCTGTATTTTGTACCGAAGTAATCATTGTCCAAAGCATATATCCGAACTCCTTCAAATTGGTTCATTCATTATACCATTGCGGGCATATTGGATAAAGAGACTCATAATCGGCCATTCTATTGAAAAATAGGGTAAAGGAGGCACATCCATTGAATTTCAATATCCGTGGTGCCGTCTTACATAATCTGAGTGGCATGGCCGAACAAGAATTAGAGGGAATGATCGTCGATTCGATCAAACAAGGCGATGAAAAACTCTTACCAGGATTAGGCGTGCTTTTTGAAGTCATTTGGAATAATAGCAACGAACAAGATCGCGACCAAATGATTGATACACTCCACAATAAAATCATGACAGGTCCTAAGCCAAATCCATTTGGTCCTTAAACAAAAGTTAATTTACCACACGAGAGGTTGATTATTTCAGCCTCTTTTCGGGTTATAAATACTGAATATTCTTTTTTAAAAACGTTTTCAAAAACAACATTGTTCAACTCTTCACGATTTGTTATGATAGATATAAATGTAAAAGGAGGGAGCCCGTTGAAATCACTTATCGTTGTCCGCCATTGTGAAACAGAGGGGCAAGATCGGGAAGCTCCCCTAACTACTAAAGGATTTACGCAAGCAGACGAATTGACTAAATTTTTCATAAACCGAAATGATAGCGTTTCCAAAATTATCTCAAGCCCTTATAAACGTGCACTCCAAACGATTCAGCCGCTCGCACAGCATCTACAAAAAAAGATTGTCAAAGATGCACGGTTATCTGAAAGAATTCTTTCTCCTACTCCACTTGATAATTGGACCGAGCTATTGGAAAAAAGCTTCGAAAACCTTGACTTTTCAGTCGAAGGAGGAGAGTCCAACCGACAAGCATTTCAACGTGTTGCTCCTCTGATCCGAAGCGAGTTAGAAAGTGAAGAGTCTACGGTTGTCTTTGTTACACATGGGAATCTCATGACTTGCATCCTAAAATACTTTGATCCACAAATTGGGTTTCAAGAGTGGAAATCCTTATCGAATCCGGATGTGTTTCAAATCACTTTTTGCCCCAAAGGTACTACACTGAAGAGGATTTGGTCCGAACAAATCACTTGTAAATAGCCATAAAAACACCAAGCTAGTGAAACAACTTGGTGTTTTTATTGTGAATGAAACCTATTTTGCTGCGAAAACCCCTTGAATTTCCTTCACCTTAGCCTCATCTAGACGTTTCACAATCGCCACAATCCAACGAACCAACTCTTCACAATCTCGGCGATCTAAGATCGAAGAATGACTATGAATATAACGAGTTGGTACACCTAGACTGATACTTGGTACACCTGTTTTATGAGTGTGGATAAAATGGTTATCTGTCGCACCACCCGTGATTACCTCAAACTGGTACGGGATACCTTCTTCCTCGGCAACCTGCTTCACAAAATCAATCATGCCACAGTGTGCAATATGACCTGCATCATATAGGACCAGAAGTGGCCCGTCTCCCATCTTGGTATCCGCATGTGGGTTCGTCGTTCCTAGGGAATCAGTTGCAATCCCTACATCCACCACAATCGAGATATCTGGATCCACTACCTGCGCAGAAGTAATCGCCCCTCGACAACCTACTTCTTCCATCACAGTCCCTACTGAAAATACTTGATTTTGATGCAAAACGCCATCCTCTGACAATTCTTGCAATACACCTAATGCCACCGCGCAACCTAGACGATTATCCATCGCCTTGGCTAGCCAGCGATTTTCGTTACTCATCGTGGTAAAAGGAGAATATGGGATGATAAAATCCCCTGGCCTGATTCCTAATTGGTCAATCTCTTCTTTACTCTCCACACCCAAATCAACAAATAAATCGGTTACCTCGACACCTTTTTTTCGCTTATCTGGTTCCAATAAATGAGGAGCCACAGAGCCAACAACACCTAAGTGTCTTCCCTTCGATGTGATTACTTCTACACGTTGAGCAGGGAGGACTTGTCCCCACCAGCCACCTAATGGATGAAATCGTAGAAAACCATCATCTGTGATACGGGTAACCATAAATCCAACTTCGTCCATGTGTCCCGTAATCATAATTCTAGGTCCTGTCTTCCCCTTACGAGCGATAAAACTTCCTAGGCGATCCTTCTGTATCTCATCTGCATAAGGTGCAGCATACTGCTCCATCACTTCCCGTACGGCTCTTTCAAATCCTGGTGGTCCTGCCGCCTCCGTTAGATCCTTCAGCATGGATTGGAACGACACCTTACCTCCTGTTGATTTCCCCATTATTCTGACACTCCAATTTTATGTATCATTTTCTGTTAAACTGATAAGGATAGAGACCTCTTAATCCCTTAAGAGATCTCTATTGGCATCCCTCGGTGATCATCATCCATCCCAATAATCTTAGTTAGATCAATGGGTTATGATTAGCAACCACCAAAGCCAAAACCTCCTCTACCGCCCCAGCCTCCTCCCCAGCCACCAAAGCCGAAGAAGCCGCAACAGCAGAAGACGCAGACGATGGCTAAAATAACGAGGATGATCCAGATACCACCGCCACCCCAGCCAAAACCGAAGCCGCCTCCGCCGCCATCATAACATCCGCCATTTAAACCACTCATGTGAATACCTCCTCTTTGGGAAGTTTCCCATGATTTAATTTATGTACAAGATATCTAATTGGCTGGACTAGTATCCGAACGTAGATCACCTATTTTTATTCGGCTTCTTTTCTGCTGAACCAAGTAAAAAGCAAAATCAAGAAAAAGCCAACAAATGCAAGGACTGGAATCGTAATGAAGCCATCGAACCAATTCAGATAATCTTGGCTACACGGAATCCCAACCTTACATTTGAGCATTCCCCCAATAGAGGGCACTTGTTGGACTAAAATATGATAGCTAGAGATTAAAATCCCCATGCCCGCAAGAGAGAATACATATTTCCCCACTTCTCGATCATCTCGAAAGGTGGCAATGCCAAGTAGTACGACAAGAGGATACATAAAAATTCTCTGGTACCAACAAAGATCACATGGTATCCAACTTAATGCTTCACTCATGTAGAGACTGCCTCCAGTGGCGATAATCGAGACAATCCAGGCAAAGTATAGTGCGTATCTAGATAAGAAACTCATTTATTTCCCACCTAGTTCTTTATCCAATCTCGCTTTAAAAGCTTGGAAATCGTTGATCTCAGCATCAGTTGCCATTTTACCGTTGATGTACACAACCGGAACACCTGATATATTGAGTGATTCTACATACTTATTGTCTGCTTCTACATCTGCTTTGTACTTGTCAGATTTAATATCCTTGCCCACTTGCTCGGCATTTACCTCAGGGATATTTTTCTTGATCAAGTCAACTAAGAAATCAGCCGATTTGCCTTCTGTCTGTTTATTGTATTCCTCTTGATTGTTATAAACAGCATCGTAAAATTTCCAGAAAGCCTCTTTGTTTTGTGCCATTACGGACTTGGCTGCCATCCCTGCTACAAGTGGTTCCGGTTTCATAAATTGGAACGGAGCAAACGTAAATTGTACTTTTCCAGAATCAATATACGACTTTAGCTGTTTATAGTGCTGATCATGGAACATTTTACAGTGTGGACAACGAAAATCTCCGATCTCCACAATCTTAATGGGTGCATCTGCTTTTCCGATTGTAGCTTGCTTCTCAACCTTTAGATCAACTACCTTATCTGGTTGAACTGCATCTGATTTTTTATCAGAATTAAGCATGGTTACTAATGCGTAAACACCAACACCCAAGAACAATACTAATAAAGTAATAAAGACAACGGTAGTATTATCGCGTTTTCCTTTCTGTTTATGGCGATTTGCCATATTGACGCCCCCTTTTTATTCAGTATGAATCTTACATAGCAATATTATTGTAGCAAAAAATTGGAGATGCTAAGAGAAACTTTTTTTGGTTTTTTGATCCTTTTTTCCTTAAGAATTTGATTTTTCCATCTTTTCACTTGCAAAATGGTTCCCATCACTTGTACCATAGAATTAGGCTAACAATAAAAAAATTTATTATACGCCATATTCACGGAGGATGATGCGAATCCTAAAAGTCACATTTGGTTCATCCAGATGACTATCAATTCATGTACGTGCCAAAAACAAACCCTTCTCATAAAATATATGAGGGCTTCCGTTTGAACACTATCCAGTCTTTTCCATGCCAATATATACAGCATCTAATTTTCTATAAAACAGGTAACACTTATGATGTACACCATACACTTGGCCTTAGTGTTCCAAAACCTTGAGTTAACATCAAAGGGATCGGGGGTTCCCCCTGTATGAGATATGTCATTGATACAAATGTACTTTTGACAGGGATAAGCTGTCCAGAAGAACTACAGGATGTAACATTCGTCATCACAGCGATGGTACTTCGAGAGCTAGAGAAACATAAGTTAAGTCATAACCCACGTCTAGCTTATGATGCTCGTGTGGCTACTCGATATATTGAACAAAATCAAGAACAAATGGTTTTCGACACCAACGATTACCAGGTACAGCTGGGAGATCAATTTGATCCAAACTATGCTGATAATAAAATCCTACAATGTTGTGTGGATAATCAGTATGGGATTCTCACAAATGACCTACTATTAAAGCAGAAGGCTCGAGGTTTAGGGATTCAAGTTTTGGAACAAGATCAAGATGAGTGCACATATACAGGATACATCGAAGCAGAGGTGGATGACGAGCGTTATGCAAGCTTACTCCATAATCTAGATGAAAACATCTTTGAACTGCTCCCAAATCAATACCTCGTCATCAACAATGACAATAAGCATGTAGATCTGCTCAGATGGACTGGTGAAACTCACATGCATGTTCGTCCAAGAGGATTTGAAACCATCTTTTTTGGTAAATTCTCCCCTCGAGATGCTTATCAACGTTGTGCCCTCGACAGTTTACGAAATAACCCTATGACAGTCGTCAAAGGAAAAGCAGGGACTGGAAAATCACTAATCGCTCTGAACTACGCTATGCATCAGATTGAAAAAGGAAAATATGATCGTCTCATCTGTTTCGTAAACCCTATGGCCGCTAGAAATAGTGCCAAATTAGGCTTTTATCCAGGGACACGGGATGAGAAAATCATGGATTCAGCTATTGGATCGATGTTATGTAGTAAATTTGGAGATAAAATGGTGCTCGAAGAGCTGATGAAAGGGAACGAAAAAGAAAAGCAACCTCCTAAGCTCTTACTACTTCCATTTAGTGACATCAGGGGGTTTGATACAACGGGTATGAAAGCGATTGTCTATATCATCGAAGCCCAAAACCTAGATATAGACCTTATGAAGCTCGCTGTCCAACGTGTTGGAGAAGATTCCAAACTCATTATTGATGGTGACTTTGAAGCGCAAGTTGACCATACGAGTTATGAAGGAATCAATAACGGGATGAGACGCTTATCTGAGGTATTTCGCGGGCAGCCTTATTACGGTGAAGTAGAACTACCCTTTATTTACCGGAGTGAAATCGCTCGAAAAGCAGACGAAATGTAAAACTGTAAAAGAACAGATCCGGGAGTGAACTGCACCCCAATTGTTGGACACGAAATACAATCCAACAGTTGGAGGTGCTTTTTCATGACTAAGTATTCGTTTGAGACAAAATTAGAAGCT
>NZ_SLXV01000053.1 GCF_004341445.1 Baia soyae | reverse complement strand
GCAGCTTCCAATCTAATCTCTATTGAATACTTAGTCATAGAAAAAGCACCTCCAATTGGTGGATTTTTCGTGTCCAACAATTGGGGTGCAGTTCACATGCAAGGAATGGCTCGATCGAATCTCTATTACTGCATAAAAACATGATTACCAATACGTTTTGTGCTACTCTGTTCTGCCTTGTTTTTCATCCACTTCGAAGTAGCTGTCTTAGGATTATAATAAAACAAAGCCCCATCCGTTGGATCAGATCCATTTAATGCTGACTTTGCTGCTTGATAAGCTTCAGCATCTGGCTTCAACCAAAACTGGCCATCGGAAACAGCTGTAAAAGCATTCTTTTGAAAGATTACTCCACGGATGCTTCGTGGAAATTGACCTGATTCCGTGCGATTAATAATGACAGATGCAACGGCAACCTGACCTTGAAATTCTTCACCGCGAGCCTCACTGTAAATAGCACGGGCGAGTAAATCCAAGTTGGACTTATTATCTAATTTACCGTTCTTACTATCTTTCTTTACCTCTTGTCCCTTATCCGTAGACATCGATGTCTTCTTCTCCGGTGCTGCTTGCTTAATCGTTGCACTCATCTCTTGATACACAACATCCGTAGGAACTGACATCGTAGGAGGTACAGTAGGCTCTATATGGAAAGCATTAAAAGATGCTTTTTTTGCAAAAACAGTGGTGCACGATAGGACAATGATGATTCCCAAACCGAATAAACCCCACCTGCGAATGAAACGTTTACTATCCATTCGTAGCTCCTCCTTCCAATACGAAATTCGGCGTCTTTGTTCAAAACATGTGTTTCATTATATGGGACTAACCATACCCGAACAATAGGAATTCATTCCCTGTAATCGATTTCCATTGACAAATAAAAAAACGGCATCCTACATTACATAGGAAACCGTTTTTTCACGTATATTTAATCTTAACCGCGGGCGGCTAGATAACGTTTGTTTGCTTCATCCCAGTTTACTACATTCCAGAAAGAACCGATGTAGTCAGGACGTTTGTTTTGGAACTTCAAGTAGTACGCATGCTCCCATACATCTAAACCGATAATAGGAGTTGCCCCTTCCATAATTGGGCTATCTTGATTCGCTGTGCTGGTAACAAGTAGCTTACCATCTTTTAACGCCAACCAAGCCCAACCAGAACCAAAACGTTTCACAGCAGCATCTGCAAAGAGCTTTTTAAACTCTTCATAGCTACCAAACGTCTCGTTCATAGCAACTCCTAGTTCGCCAACTGGCTCCCCGCCACCTTTTGCGCTTAGGATTTCCCAGAACAACGTGTGGTTTGCGTGTCCACCACCATTGTTACGTACAACGGTACGAATTGATTCTGGTAGAGAATCCAATGAAGCAATCAAATCTTCAACCGATTTGGAAGAAAGTTCTTCATGCGCTTCTAATGCTGCATTTAAGTTGTTTACATATGTAGCATGGTGACGATCGTGGTGGATCTCCATGGTTAGAGCATCGAAGTGTGGTTCCAAAGCGTTAAAAGCATAAGGTAAAGCTGGAAGTTCATGTTTCGCCATAATAATAGTCCTCCTTTTATGCCTCACTCATTGTTGAACAGTTGAAACTATGCAAGCTGCCCATATCTATTATGCTTAAAATGATTTCCGTTAGTCAATGTCGAATATATCCAGAATTTCCGTCACATCATTCAAAATGTAATCTGCCTCTAGCTCCTCAAACTTACCTCGTGCGGCTTGTCCCGTAAGTCCCGTTAACGTAGCAGCAAAGTCACAGCCCATTTTTCGGGCAGCTAAATAATCGGCTATAGAGTCTCCTACGATTAAAATCCGCTTTCCTTGGTCGGTAGGAAGCGGAAGGGGTAACTGTACGCACTCCTCCACTGTCGATTTCTTCGTTAAGTATCCTTTTACATATGTATAGGGACCTGGTTTTCCAAGCGGGGCATAGTGCGGATACGTTTGCTCAGCCACCACCACATCCGTCGCACTCACAATGCGATCCTCTTCAAAATAATCATAAAGGCCGAGCTCTTTTAAAGGAATCTCTGTCTCAATCGTCGGACGACCTGTTCCAATTCCCAACCGAATTCCTTGTTTCTTCAACTTTTCTATGGCATTACGAATACTTGCCGGCTCGGCTAACGCAATCTCTTGAAATACATACCCTTTCTTTCCTCTCACCCTCGGCACTTCTGTATATAGATCATCGCCCAAATACCACTCTTGGAACACAGAATGTCCGATTCTCCATAAGTCACTATTACGAGAAAATTGCTCAGTATCCACACCTAAGCTCTGCTTTGAAAATGGATTAAAGTAACATAACAACTCTTGTCGGTTTAGTTTAGTCTCTTTTTCTTCAAAAAAATGAAGGAATTTTTTAAAATCAGGTTGAAAAGGTAAGTCGTGTTGTCTAATCAAGCTTCTACACTCTTGTAAGACACTTTCATCGATTCCCTCACGTAGCCACGCGGTTACCTTCTCTTCCTCTATTTTCTTCATTTCTTTAAGAAGAAGGCATAACTGCACAGTAAAAGCGAGATATACCATATCCCAGTTCGCATTAATCCCGCGGTCCTTCATCCACGTCAACACCTGATCGTCACAAAAAACATCTGTACGAATACGACGAATCTCTTCTTCCGTTGGATTTGTCGTAAAATGTTCCCCGTTCAGCCCCAAAAAATGAGGCCCATAAAGTAGCTCCCATACTGCTAAAGCAGAGGTATCAAAACAACGTTCTTCACTTAAGAAAACTCCATCCACATCAAACAATACGAGATCATATATCATGTAAACACCTCATGGATTGATTGTTTTAAGACTATATCGCTTTATTGTAATGATACATATATGTACAGACAAGCTATTCTTCACAACTTCATCATTATTTATTAATAATAATTATTTATTTATTCTAAATAATCGAGTATTATGAAGTCATAGTGAAGATAAGGAGAGGAACAGAATGAAAAAACGCCATTGGTATTCTTGGGTCACACTAGCCCTCATTTTTACCCTGGTCATCGGGCTATATCAGCCCACTGAAGCTCAAGCCGCATCAGCTCCGGATTACAAAATTGAGATAAACAAAAAAACAAACTATCTCTATTTGTACAATGGGAAGACCGTAGTGAAAACATATCGGGTCGCTACAGGGAAGACAAAAGCACTTACCCCAGAAGGGACATTTCCTCTAGCGGTCAAGATTGTGAAGCCTGGTTGGAAAGGAATTCCCGGTGGGGATCCGAAAAATCCTCTAGGTGAACGTTGGAACGGAATAAGCGTAAACGGGGATAACGGCCGTATTTACGGAATCCATGGAACGAATAATCCCAAATCAATTGGCACTCATGCCTCAAGTGGCTGTGTTCGCATGAAAAATAGTGACGTCATCGATTTATATAGTCGTGTCTATGAAGGAACACCGATTTGGATTCACAGTGGGAAAAGCAATAAAACGTGGCGTGGCAACGCATCCGTTGGGTTAAAACCAGCCTCTGGCACGCTCAAAACAACCACAACGGTAAACGCTCGTACAGGTCCGTCTACAGGTTCCTTTATTGTTACGACACTAAAAGCCAAGATCAGCTTATCCCTTATTGGAAAATCAGGCGATTGGTATCAAGTTCAGTTGTCAAACGGTCGTAAGGTGTTTGTTCATAAAAATTATAGCACGGTCTCCATACCCACGCCCCCTAATAGCGGAAAAGTAACGGTATTTGTCGATGTCGCCAATATTCGATCGACACCATCGATGTCAGGTGCAGTAGTGGGGAAAGCAAAGAAAGGTACTTCATTTGTGAAGACAGGTATGAATGGGGATTGGAATCAAGTGAAGTTGTCAAATGGGAAAACAGCTTATTTGCATAAAACAGTAGCTAAGTAAGTGCTTAGAGTAGGCAAAGTAGTTGGCAACTGACTTCTGGCTTGATTAGAAATTAGGATGTATTGATTACGATTCAGATATGGGCTTGTTGGTTTGAAACTATCCTGGGGCATGTATCTGACCACAGCTCAATAGTGAGCTATGGTCAGATACATTGCCCCTTTTCTAGTTATCGGACCTATAGACACTAGTCAACATGCCCTCTAAATTCCAACTCTTACCCCTATTCCAAATGTCACATAAATGTTACATTTCACACTCTATGAAGGATTCCTACTGTTGTACAGTGAATATCTTAAGCTAGTTTAGTGCTCTCATCTATGTAGGAGGTATCAGAGTTGAAATACACAAAGTGGTTACTTATTTTCGCACTAGCGTTCACTGCATTACTAGGAGGTCTTATCCCAGCCTCAACAGCAGAAGCAGCAACAACCCCGGGTTATCAAGTAGAGATTAACAAAAAGACCAACAAACTCTATCTTTATCAAGATGGACAAGTTACAAAAACCTATCCTGTCGCAACAGGTAGAACGAAAGACCTTACTCCGGAAGGCACATTCACCATGGTTGTTAAAATTGTGGCTCCTGGCTGGAAAGGGATTCCCGGTGGGGATCCGAAAAACCCTCTTGGTAAGCGTTGGATGGGCTTTTCGGTCAAAGGTGACTCAGGTCGTATCTATGGAGTTCATGGAACGAACCAACCTGAATCAATTGGGTCAAATGCTTCCAGCGGCTGTGTCCGTATGGGGGAAGAAAATCTACTCGAACTCTATAAATTGATTCCAGAAGGAACACCTATTTGGATTCATAGTGGAAAATCCACAAATAAATGGCTTGGCGATTCTTCCTATGCAGTTCAACCTTCTAAAGGGCAAGTAAAAGTAAAAGGAAATAAGGTTAATATACGAACCGGTCCGTCTACAGGATCCTTTACCATTGAACAAGTAGATAATGGTCTTGTCCTAGAAAATACGGGATACGTAAAAGATTGGTACCAAGTACGCCTTCAATCAGGAAAAATTGGCTTCATCAACAACGCCTTTGCAACGAAACTGGCAGAGCAAAATCCACCAAGTAGTGACTTTACCGATGCCTCTGGCAAGATCGTGGCCATAGAGAATATCGTGAACGTCCGATCCGCTCCTGCTCTAAACGCCTCAATCGTTCAACGAGTGTCTAAAGGAACTATCCTGACCCTCACCGGTGTTAGTAACGAATGGTATCGAATCAAAACATCCTCTGGTGCAACTGCCTATGTCCATAAGACTGTAGCAACGAAGAATTAGACATAAAAAAGAAAGGGCTTCTGTTCAAACCAGCCCTTTCTTTTTTTATGTCAGGATTGAATTTGTTTTGCCCGAATGAAATCTCGGTCAAAGATCTGCATGTACTTTGCCCGCACATCCTCTGAAACATATGGATTGGTACATTGGGCTATTCCAAGTATCCGCCTCTCTCCATGCTCTCTGATATATCCATTGATTTGAGAATCACGTTCCGTTTGATCGATAAATGGATTCTCATGAATCAATATACCCCATTCATAGTACGTTCCTTCTTTCCACGCTTCATGATTATTCCCCTGATCTGCGTGTCTCCTGAAAAAACTTAATGGTTCCGCGATATATACAACATCTCCATGACTAAGTAAGGTCAGCCAACTCGCGATGTCAACAAGTGCAAAATACCGGATCCCTTGATAATTCGCCCAACCTTGCGGTAGAGCACTTTTCCGGAATAGAGCCGTAGTAGGCTCCCCCACAAAGTTAATCCGGTGCTTCATAAAAAATGACCCAAATTCTTTTCCATTTACAAGAGTGTCCTGAGAAAATACAGGTCTACTAAATCCTTCTATCGGCAAGGTATTTCCATTTGCATCAATTAACCCACGATAGGAAGTAACCAGCGATACATTTGGATGCTTAAAAAAGTAGTCCATCATTTTTTGTATCTTCTCTGGATGAAAAACATCATCATCCATTAAGAAATTAATAAACTCTCCAGAAGAAAATCGGAAGCATTGGGTCATATTATCATAAGGTACCCGCGCAGCTCTTCTAAAGTACTTTATGTAATCATATTGCTTCAAATAAGGTTGCAACATATTCGCTGTTTCGTTATTCGTACTATCGTCACCGATTATGATTTCGATATTCGGATACGTTTGAGCTAACGCGCTATCTAAGGCTAGTTTCAAATACTGCGGACGATTATAGGTCGGTATTAAAATACTTACTTTCGGAAAACGTTTGTCCTTCCACAGATCCATACCCATGCACCTCTTTGTTATCGAGATCTCTAGCCTTTCTCATTCATATATATAGATGGTTCTTTTCCATTATGTCTTGATCATCTCACCCCTACATTAAGGGTATAAATCGTAGCTTTTCTCATATTATGTGTTATGTGACTTGATAGAGAGGGGCTTGTAACATGATCTACACATATAATGAGCAGTCAAATGCAGAGCAGAATGCAGAACTGTATCTCGAACTATTAAAAAAAACCATTCTGTTTGAAATTTGGCTTGAAGTTGAAAGGAATTTTCATAATCCAGATAACATCGTATTTGACCCTACAAAAGAAAAGCGACAAAAAGGGTTAGATTGGCCCTCCATTGCACACAGCATGATCGGTCGCGAGCGTATGAATAACTTACATCAATGTATGGATTCAGTTATAAAAGAAGGCATTCCTGGTGATTTCATTGAAACGGGAGTTTGGAGAGGCGGATCATGTATCTTTATGAGGGGATTTTTAAAAGCCCATCATATTACAGACAGAACCGTTTGGGCTGCTGATTCATTTGAAGGATTACCAATGGCTGATCCAAGTTATCCTGCTGATCAGCATTCGTTAAGCGTTGCTTTCCATACGATGAATTTTTTAAAGGTTTCATTGGAGGAAGTACTTGAGAACTTTAGAAAATACGACTTACTAGACAATCAAGTCGCATTCTTAAAAGGTTGGTTCAAAGACACCTTGCCATCCGCTCCAATCCAAAAAATTGCCATTGCTAGGCTAGATGGAGATATGTACGCCTCTACTTGGGATGCCTTAAGCAACCTCTATGACAAAGTCTCTTTAGGTGGATATGTGATTATTGACGATTACTTCCTACCCTTCTGTCAGGAAGCGGTACATGATTTCCGAAATCAATTTGGCATAACAGACCCTCTGATCGATATCGATGGATCTGGTTCGTATTGGAAGAAAACAAAAGAACGCGTAATGGGAAACTCTAATCAGCATCCTACTAGTTTCTATAAATAAAAAGGAAGCAATCAGAAATCGCCTATGGTAGGTGGCTCGATATCCGCCGCCTTTACCATAGGCGATTTCTAATTATCTTGAATCTGCATTAAATATTTCGAGATACCTCCCACGCACCTCTTCTGAAACATACGGACTCATACATTCGGATATGCCGTATACAAACTGTTCCCCGTGTAATTGCATATACCCATCGAGCAAAGCATTTCGTTCAGCATGATGCTGGTCCAGAAAATGACTATCATGAATCAAAATCCCAAACTCATAAAAGGCTCCTTGTTGCCATTCTTGACCATGATTTCCTTGACCCAAGTGGATTCTAAAACAACTTAATGGTTCTACAATATATACAAAATCTCCTTTAGTAAGTAAGCTCAACCAGCTAGCCATGTCTACAAGTGCAGTATACTGAAGCCCTTGATAGCTCGCCCAACCTTCTGGGAGATCTCTTTTTCTAAATAGCGGAGTGGTAGGTTCCCCGATAAAATTATACCCATGCATCATGAAACGTGTTCCTAACTCTCTTCCACTAATCAATGTATCCTCAGCAGCTATATACTTATGAAAGCCCGGTATATGCATGATATTTCCTTCTTCATCGATTAGATCTCTGGTTGAAGTAACTAACGAAACACTCGAATTTTTAGAGAAATAATTCATCATTTTCGTTATCTTCTCTGGGTAAAAAAGATCATCATCCATTAAGAAATTAATAAACTCTCCAGAAGCTAATTGAAAGCATTCTTTCATATTATCACAAGGTAGACTAGCTGTTCTTTTCAGATACTTGATGAATGGATATTTCTTTAAATAAGGTTTCAACATAACCTCTGTTTCATTATTCGTACTATCATCACCGATAATAATTTCGATATTCGGATACGTCTGGGCTAATGCGCTCTCTAAAGCTAACTTCAAATAATGAGGACGATTGTAAGTAGGTATTAAGATACTTACCTTTGGAAGACTTACTCTCCACTGAGACATGCAAACACCCTCTCCCCACCATTCTAATTCATACTATCTATCTTATTCTTTTTTTGATAATCCGTTCCCCTATCTAGTAGATTTCGCCATTACACAAAAAAAATATCGTTTTTTTAATATTTTAGTTGACCAAACTGGATTACTAATGTAATATCATAAATAAGGATTACAACAGTAATCTCAGGAAGGAGAAAAAACAAATGGGAGAGTTACCGAAGATATCTCAATCCGAGTGGGAAGTCATGAAAGTTCTTTGGTCGAAGTCACCACTGACAGCCAATGAAGTGATCGAAACACTTGCGGTACATACCGACTGGAAACCGAAAACCATTCGAACGCTAATCAATCGATTGGTTCTAAAAGAAGCGATTTCGTACCATCAGGAAAATGGCAGTTCCTATATGTACTATCCTTTGGTTTCGCAAGCTGAATGTGTCCAAGAAGAAACAACCTCGTTCCTCAAGCGCGTCTCTGGTGAAGCACTGAAACCGTTCCTAGTGAACTTTCTACAAAAAGAGAAGCTCTCGGCAAAAGAGATTAACGAATTAAAACAGATTCTCGATGAGAAATCGGACAAGTAGTATCGGAAGTAATGAAAAGAAGGGAAAATCATTGTGAACACTATGTACATCTATCTCCAGTACTTTTTTAGTTGGGTATTAGACGCATCGATCATGGCGAGTGTCTTAGTTGTCCTCGTTTTATTGATGAAGGGGCTATTACGAGACAAGTTAACAATACGGTGGCAGTATCTGTTATGGACCATCGTCATGGTACGATTGCTTCTCCCATGGGCACCAGAGAGTTCGTACAGCATTTACAACTTTCTTCCCTCGATTCAGGATGTCTCTTCCTTGTTCGATCGTGCTGTTCCTAGTGAAGAAATCGCAACAACAGATGTTTCATTATCTGAGAAAGAAAAACTTATTTCCGAAAAGAATGCTATGTTCCCAGTGGTAGGGGAGCAACAGCAGGATCCATACAGTATTTCACATTATATCCCGAGTGTTCCGAGCGATATCCCTCTCTTATCTATTTGGCTTTCGGGTGTTGTCTGTCTGAGTGCTTTACTCTTTTTGATCCATAAACGCATTAACTCGAACCTTAAAAAACAACCGCTTATCACGGATGAACGAGCCGTTCAAGTTTTTGAACAATGCAAAAGGGACATGTCGATGATGAATCAACACATCCCCTTAGTTCACTCAAATAAAATTCCGGGTCCAGCTGTCTTCGGTTTTTATCGTCCTCGCATCATCCTATCCGATGCGCATATCCGTGATCTGGATGACGATGAATTACGATATATTTTCTATCATGAATTATCTCACATCAAACGTAGAGACGTAGGAGTAAATAGTCTGATGAACGTGTTCCTCATCTTACACTGGTTTAATCCGATCCTCTGGTGCGCATATTACCGTATGCGTGAAGATCAGGAAATCGCCTGTGATGCACTGGCTCTCACCTTTGTTGGATCAGAACAAAAAGAAAGCTACGGACACACCATCATTCGACTACTTGAGAATGAAATAAAACCTCATTCCCTCTCACTCTCCATCTCAGCGCGACTTGTGGGAAAAAAATCACACATTAAAAGGAGAATCATCATGATTAAAAAATTTAACAAAAAAGCATACCGTTTGTCAATCTTAGGAATTGCCGCCGTTGCCGCTCTATCTGTAGGAGTATTCACGAATATCAGCAGTAATGACGCTCAAGCCAAAGAAGGCAAGCAAAGTACCCAAAGTGAGAAAAAACAAGAATTGAAGTTGGAGACAACCGTTCTTGGATCTATATACAACACGTTTGATACAATTGAGTTTCCCACGAAAATTAGTGGCGTAGACCCAAAAACCATGGATGGAAAATGGGAATTAGATCTACTAGAGGTCGGGAATTCGCATCCAATTGACGGGTCGGGCGCATTCGAAGTTGATCGAACTAAGAAGGGGGACCCGATTAACTATTTCAATGCGGGTTTTGATGCTACCCAAGTATTAAAGCAAGGTACTAGCTACAATTACGTTGTTACCTTTAAAGGGAAAGTTGATGGCAAACAAGTATCACTAAAAAGCACAGGCAAATTTAAGTATGTTAAGTTCCCTACAAAATTATCTGCTGATAAGATTGTTAAGTCTGTGTATGGTCATGAAATGAATTTTGGTCCTAATTTTAAAATTGGTGAGTAATTGAGAGTTACCGTTAGTCAGCGATGACTAGCAATCTGACAGTAGACCTTATGGGCGGGTCTACTGTTTTTTATAATAAAAAATCCTCCCCTATCCGGGCAGGATCGCTCACTGTCATGCTCTTCTCTTGAGTTTCCATACATCTTTCTTAATTTCCACTTGCTGATCGTTAAGAAACTCCATGTTTTCTTGGAAAGATGAGATGTCCTCTTTAACCTCATCGACTTTTACGTTTAAATCAGCAATACCCTCGCTGTTTTTAATTACCTGTTCTCTTACAGAGTTCAGTTCCTGTTTGATTTCATCTACCTTAGACTCTAGGCTATCAAAACGGGCATCCATCTTGTCAAAGCGGGTCTCCATCTTGTCAAAACGAGTGTCCATTTTATCCAAACGCGCGCCCATCTTGTCTAGGCCCTCCGTTACGTTTACTTCCATATTATCAAAACGAGAATCCATGCTATCCAATCGCGAAAGAATTTTTTCTAAAACATCTTGGGATTTATCCATACATGTATGTCTCCTTTCTACTAACAAAAATTTCTTATATAAAACAGTATCACGTGTTGTGTTTCTGTTTTTCATTCTCTTTTTCCATATTGCATCACTTCGAAAAAAATCCTCTGATGAAACCATATCACACAGTTGACAATGTCTACAATGCAAAAAGTAGACTTACTGGAAAGCAAGTTAATCCAGCAAAAATCACAATTCAGCTTTTAAGTGTCGTTTCAAAAGAAATTCCAGCAAATCAGGCTTATGATCCAAACGGTAATATGATTGAGGTGGAACAAAGTTTGGAAAAAGAAACCTGATTTCGTGCAACGTAAGGGGTTTTATTTCTTCCCATTCCATAATTGGTATTGCATAGCCCTGTTTCTTTCCTTTTAAATACTCAGCAGTAAGATCTCCTTCACCTGTAGATTCCTGTGAAATGGATGCGATTTTCTCTGGTGAACCAATGATAGGGGTATCAAATTGTATCATCCCTCTTATTTTTTGATCGGGAGATGGACAATAGATAAATGCTATGGATGGAGCATTAAGATATTTCTTTCTAAACTCGTATTTCTTCACACCATTCTTTATTTCCTCGAAATACAGCTTGTCCAAGCTTAGTAGAATGAACGGCCCTTTAAGCTCCAAATCCACACTTCTCCTCTTGGTTCAGCCTCTTTCCATCATCACATTTATTTCCTTCAGCACACATAGAAGCTCACTAAATGACTGGCATCTCTTAGCACGGTCAGTATACATTCCAACTCTGCGAATAGGGTTGCTCCTGCTTGCTTGAAGCATATCATTAAACTCCAAGTCATAGCTGGGATCTTCCATCGAATGACTGTACGCTACTGGTACAACGCGTGTATACAAGTAGAAAACGACTGCTCCGAAGCTGTATATTTCAGAAACAGCATCCAACGGAATCCTCTGGCTACTGGCTAGCATCCCTTTCGCTGTTTCTGGAGGAACGTAGTGCGCCAAAGCACCACGATAAATAGGATTCGTCTCTCTTAAATCAACTGTCAACTCTAAGTCAATTAGGTACATCTCTCCATCTGGTGCGAAAATGAAATGACCTGGCTGGAGATCACCATGCAGATATCCTAATTCATAAAGTTCCACGACTTTCTCAAGCATCTGACAAATATCTGCTATAAACTGTTGCTTATTGCCTAGTACGGTAGGATTTTCTCTGATATAAGTGGTCTGCTTCGTCGCAGTCTTCCCATCCAGCCATTTTCTAAGTAGCCAAAAATGACCATCTACTTCCCCATTTGCTACATATAGATCCCCAGTAAAGTTACGAAGGCTCTGAAGAATACGAGCCTCCTTCTGTAAGGATCTCTCCCTTTCCTCGCTTAACTCCACAGCCTTTAGTAGCATCATGATTCCATCCTTCTCTACCTTGGCTACGAAGTCCTTCCGTGCAGGGAGAATATTAATCTCCTTTAACTCCAACCCTGTGCTTTGGCTCACCTGATCGATCAAGTTCATTTGTTGCCTACTCTCCTAACAAAAACTGCCCGAACCATCAATTGATATCACTGACACAATGACTTCTAGAGATTCATCCAATACACTACTTTCTCATAGTTTGCACCAACGAAACGTGGAGACCATGCACCATTATCTCCATTGTTGCCCATACTATTCAATCCAATAGTAGCTGTGTATCCAGACTTTGAGTTCCACATCGGTCCTCCCGACATACCGCCCTCGACATAGGATGAAACTTTAAAATATTGATTATACAAATTATTCAGAATACCTAAGCTGTTATATGGGTACTTTCCATCAAACTGCCGACTTTCACCTGGGTACCCTTCCGAGAGAGCTTGTTCACCCTCTGCATGACTCCAGTTACGTACATTAAACCACGCATTTGATCGGGATGGTGATTGAATCGCTGCAAAATCATGTTGTGAAACAGACTTAGGTATCTTTTCACTAGTATCGATCTCCATGAAATTTGAATTCACCCAAAATGCACTTGTAGTAACGGCTGGATAAGGCTGTACAACAGGGCCATTCATTGCACGACGGATTGTTACGTTTTTTGCTAGTCTCTTTTTTGGATTTGTTTCATCCAAATTCCACACACAATGCGAAGCTGTCAATATCGTGTTGAAGTCAATATAGAATCCGGTACACTGCCCCTTATCACCATTTGCGTGCGTAATCGTCAAATGGGCCACTGCGTTATGCGGTGATGACAATGTGTTAGAGACTCTATTTAAATTATTTACTCCCTCTGTTTTGAAAGAGGGAGTAACCATTGAATGTGTCTTATCTCCATCATCTTTGTATATCTCGGGTTTAAAATCTTTCAGTTTCTTCCATTCTTCCTCAGTTACAACATGAAGTGATTTTTTGGGAATTTTTTTCAATATGTCGGGCGGTATCCTCTTCAATTCTGACTCTCTAACATGTATCCCATCAGTCCCGATACTAAGAAGTGCATCAGCTGGAATATGTTCAAGTACCTCTGTAGGAATGGCTTGGAAGCCATCAGTTCTGTCTTCGTCTACGAACTGTTCAGGATACTTCTCACGATCCATTTTTTCCATTTCCTTTAGTGTTTCTTGTGCTTTTTCAGATGGCTTATAGTACCAGCCAACCTCTTGCAGATTCTTCCTCGCAATATCTGCATCCATTTGCTTTTCTATTTTAACAATGCTTGCACCCCAAACAGGGAGTACTGACAAGCAAATCGCACTCAACACTGATACAACAACACGTCGTTTCATATACAAAAAGCTCCTTTCGATCCTACATCGAACCTACCCCTAAAGTAACCATTATTCAAGTATCTAGATTTTTCCTGCTATCAGCAAAGTAGATTCTAGAAAACTGACGGATAGAAACTTTGGAAAGGTAGATGTCTGGATTAGCTAGATAATAGATTGTTCCGGGGCAATGTATCTGATCACAGCTCAATGGTGATCTTACATAGATGTGGAAAAGTCTGCTACGAAGGACTACGTTAAGTAGGCTCACTAACATCACTGAAATCAGACACATTTCCCCTAGTCCATTTTGATTTACTTATCAATCAACATATGCGTTGGTATACAATTTTCACTTACGGCTACTTTCTCTCTAAAATAGCTCTTGCTCCTTGGAGCACTGGCTTCATATCCTTCCAGCCAATTTTTCCTTCTACTAGCCACTGCTCTACAAACTTCTTGAAATGTAACAGCGCTGGTTCGCTCGTAGAGTAGGCTTTTCCATGACGATCGACAAAAGCTAAACCATCCGATACCATTCCAAATCCTGATCTTTCACCCGTTGAGCCTGTAAATCTACCCTTTTCGTGCTTCCAGAGAAAGTAGACACGAAAATCCTCATACTCTGTTTCCAGCAAAATTTGCTCTCTGTATTCTGCTTTTTTCATCGAGAGGAATTGTTCTTTCGGATCAAGGGTTGGATCGTCTGTGCTAAACCAGAAGAATTCTCGATTTGAACCTTTCTCCACAAAATCAGCTTCTAAAGCAGGTCCTAACAGATCATAGTCAGCTGGATTTTCTCTCATCGAGATATAAGAACCACGCTCGATTTGCTTTCCTACAAGTACACCTTGTTCTTTTCGAAACTGGGTTGTCACCATCGAATCAGCCATATCCGCCATAAGAAAAGAAGAAACAAGAATCCCGCCTTCAGCTAGCTGCTCCACCCATGCTTTGGGCATTTTATCTGGTGTTGCCCAAGCTACAATCCGATCATAAGGGGCTCCCTCCGCCCAACCTAATCTACCATCTTGCACATGAAACTCAGCATTTCGTCCAGCAAACATCCCTCTCGCTCGTTCCGTTAAATTCGGCTCTATATCAAGTGATACAAGCTTTCCCGACTCTCCTATCAATTCCAATAAAAGAGCCGCCGTATAACCCGAACCCGTTCCTAATTCTAAGACTTTACTTCCTTCCTCCACAGCTAGTAATTCTAGGTCTCTCTGTATGGCAAATCGAGCTGTCGATTGTTGAATAACCTTACCATCTTGCTTTACATAGAAATCTTCATCTACTCTCTCCATTACTTGTCCTACTTCCACATACATCTCTCCCTTTAATGAAATTGATGATTTCTGCTATCTAGTAGGGTGATCGCCTCCTCTCATATCTGTAATGCTAGGCAACGAACGTTTTCGGCACTGTGGACACTGATAGATCGAGACATCTGGATCAATCAAATTCCCACAAGAGCAGACTGAATCATTGTTTATCTCCAACACCATATCAGGCAAATTGATCTCAACGCCGTCACACACAATCTGTGCATAATGAATATCTCGTCTTGGCCTTACAATCGCATAGATGGTAAAGAGATGAATGGGGATTTTAGGAGAATGATTCACAGTCAGCACCCCCTTCACGTGAAAATATCATATGACTTCCCTTTGATCACCGACTTACCATTCGACTGGACGTACGTTATATGATTCATCGGAATCATCAGCCTCTTGTCATCCGTCGTGTATAAGACGACTTTGTGGTATACAGGTTCTGGTTCATAGAATAGTGAAACCTGAACATTCTTTTGTTCGTTGTCATCTTTCGCGTATCGAATCACATGTTCTACTTTCTGCCCCTCGATTTGAATAGATAGCAAACAAAACACCTCCTCTTCTCTTTTGTATTCTAAGCTAAACACGAACTATATTTCTATATTTTCAGATATTTTATTAGCGTTTTGAAATACTTATCTTACCCAACATAACATTGCGGTTTTAAGAAGATACGCTTGTATAAATAGTTATAATTTTCAATTTTAAAAGTGAAAATGTTTTAGATTGGATGTACAATAGATAAAACACTACTTTTGGAGGGGCATAATGGAAGAAATTCTTGAATCGTTAGATTATGAACTTCTAACCTACTTAGCCAAAAAAACTCGTGTAGATTCTGGAAGAATTATTGATGATGTACGCCAAAAGCTCTCCCTTGGAACAATCTCTAATATTGAGAATCGAAAAGGCAAGATTAGCTATAAAACTCTATCTCAATATTTCACCTGTTTGAGTTTATCAAAAGAGACAATAGTCCAGAAAATACATCATATCAAGAAAGAAATCCAAGATCTTACATTTCAATTAGAACTTGTCCAAGTAATACTTGACGAACGTAATATTGAAAAGGCAAAGATCATCTTAGATAATATACAGATTGAAGAGTTCCATCCATTAGCAGCACGCATTAAATATCTCTATGGGCGTTTATTTTACGTGGAAAAAGATTTCAAACAAGCTCAGGATTTATTCTTTGAAGTGATTGAATGCTACGAGAAAAACAACTACTTCCAACCAAATTATTTAATCGAATGTTTTAATTCTCTAAGTACATCCTTTTATTATCAAGAAGATATCCCGAATGCGTTGAAATACGTTAATTTAGGCTTTCAACACTATGCAGAGTCGGAAAGCAATCAAGATCTTAAGTATTTATTGACCGTTAATAAGGTTTTATATTTAATAGCAATGGGTCAAAGAGAACTAGCTTTTGAGCTAATCCAGCAAATTTGGGGGCAAATTAGAGAAGTTGAGCCCGTTAATGTCAAACTTAATTTTTACAAGTTTAGAGCCCAATTACTGAAGCATGCTAAACAATTTCAAGAAGCTATTTCCTGTGCTGAGGAAGGTATACAAATCGCAAGGAAATATAAAGATAGGAATCGTAGCTTTGGACTACTCATCGTTTTAGGAACGATTTATACCGATATTGAGGATTTCGAAAAGGCAAAAACTTGTTTTCAAACAGTAGAGCAATTTGAGGACATGAAGTACCCACGTAGATTTGTAGATGCTCATGTTTATTTGGGGATTATTCACAGTAAACAAGAAGAATGGAAAAAAGCAGAATATCATCTTTCAATCGCTCAGCAATTTGGGGAAAAATACTTTATTGACGTTCGGCGATTGGTCAAGCTGTTGATTGTTTACGGGAACATCATGATGAATCAAAAAAAGTATGAACAAGCACTCAGCTATTTTGAGATAGCATACAAAAAAGCAATCAATAAATCTTTAACAGATTTTCAACATGATGTGTTGTTCCACAAGTTAAAATGTCTTCAAGAAACAGGTAAGATGGATGAGTTCCATCAAGTAAACATTGAATTCTTCCAGATTCAAGAAAAATTATATCAAAGAGAGGAAATGAATACTTACGAAAGTGCGGGATATTCATTCACCATCAATCGAGTAGGAGGGGGTGATTAACCCCCGACCTCTCACACCACCTAGCATGCGGTTCCGCACTAGGCGGTTCACTTAAGTCTGACGAATCCA
>NZ_SLXV01000052.1 GCF_004341445.1 Baia soyae | reverse complement strand
ACCGAATGGTTACTGAGGATCTATCAGTTCCTTCATGAAGAATGTCATAGATCATTGCTCTAACTCCCAAAATTATGCAAATCAACACACCTGATTTTAGTATAATCAAATAAGGAGTGATAGTGTGAATAAGGGTAAAATTATTTCTTTTACTATGGCAACTGTTATAGGTGCTACTGCTTTATTAGGTACTGTTTCAACTGCTTCTGCAAACGAAGGTCCTAGAACACAAATTACACAATCAACAAATTCACCACAGCAGGTTGAACCACAGGCTTGGTCCGCAATAGGTAAAGCAGCAGTAAAGTTTTTACTTCGTAATTCTGATAAGTTAATTAAATCGTTACCTGCTAAATATAGAGGCCCTGTATATAAATGGAGAAATAAAACACTTTCCGTACTAGATGATCTTGATGTGTGGAAAGAATCAGCTATTATAGCTGGATTAGTGAAAGTAGGCGTACCACCAGCGGAGGCTCGACTTATTGCTCAGTGGGTATCATGGGTTGTATAATATTTCAAACTTCTATAGGGATTCTTTGAGTCCCTATAGTTTTTTTATAATATAGAGAGGAAGGTTACTTTGAAACTATGGTTTCTTGTCGCTCTTATTATAGTTATCGTCTACCTTCTTGTAACATTATGGATTTGGAAGATATCTGATGATGAAGATAAGAAAGCTCTAAAACTAAAGGGTATACTAATCGGTTCAGGTTTTTTTTCTCTATTCTTCTTGATACCGATATTTGCTGTAGGGATATTATACTTTCTAGCTATTCTGGGAAGTAATTACCTCTTTGCAGGGAGCTTCTCTGGGAATTGGAAGGAGCTACTTAGTCTAGCGTTTTATTTATCTTTTATCCTGCTAATCAACAGTCTTTTCGATGCTCCCATAAAGCATATTGTAAACAGGCTAGTTCCTCTAAAGCTCCAGCCTTATTTAATTCTTCCAATAAGCATAATGATGAACGCTTTGGTTATTCACTTTGTGTTTACCTTCATGTCAGATATAAAACCCAAATCCTTTTTGTCATCGCTTTTTTTAGCAGGTGTACTAGTTGTGATTGATCTTTGCGGATCAAAGCTTTTAGATAACAAAATTAAGAACAAGAAGAATGAAAAATCTAGTAAATGATTGCTTTAAAAACATTACATATAACAGATCTACAGTCAAACCACGTCTCTTCTAGTTATATTGCTGATCATAACTCCTTTAAGGAAGCCCCAACTCTGGATGAAAAACCGTTAACTCTTACGAAAATCACCTTCTCAAGGGCTTACTTGGGAAGGTGATTTTCGTAAGAGTTCATAGATGTACTATGGCATGTGTATTGATTGACCTTGCCGTATCCAGAGAGTATTCACTTATGCATCCCTAACGTCCGATCCTGTCTCCTCAGCGCATACAAGCGATACGCATGCACCACGATCACCTTAGACACCGCATACGTAGGCACCGCGAGCAATAGCCCTAAGAATCCGCCTAAACTACCTGCCACCAACAACACCAAGATAATCGTCAATGGATGAATCTTTAAGCTCTTCCCCATTACATAAGGCGAAATCAGATTCCCTTCTAGCTGTTGTGCTAAGACGGCAACGATGACGACTTGGTACACCATATCAGGTGAAGTAATCAGTGCCACGATCAGTGCTGGAATCATCCCAAGTAGGGGGCCGATAAACGGAATCACATTGGTAAACATCGCGATAATCGCTAATAGAAGCGAGTAATCAATCCCGATGATCAAATAGCCGATATATAATAAGACTCCGATCGACATACTCACAATCACTTGGCCTTTGATATACGAGCTAAGCGCTAGGTCCAAGTCGCGTAATATCGCCATTCCTTGCTTTCTCTCCCACTCAGGAAACAGTTGCAAGAAATAGTCGGGCGTTTTATGTCCTTCTCGTAACATGTAATACAAGATAAACGGAACTGTAACGAGAACCGTAATAATATTGGTAACCACACTAATGAAATTCGCAATGTTATCACCGATTACCGCGTAACTCGTTTTTAGATAGCTGACTACCGTTTGAGAAATCTCATTCCAATCAACATAAGGCTCGATCCAAGGATGATGTGACATTTTCACAAACTGCACTTGTGCGATATCCATCATCGAAGGGAGATTTTTGATTAATTTCTCTACTTGATCGCTGAGTGGAGGCCCGATCAGGAATCCAAATAGGACCATCAATCCGATCACCACTAAATAGATGGTTAAAATCGCAAGCGATCTTGGAAACCGAAGTTTCATTAGGATATCGACTACAGGGCGAAACAAATAATATAAGACCCCTGATATGAGAAATGGAAAAAATAAGGTTTGAAAAAAAACCACAATCGGATGAAAGATAAAGCTAATTTTGCTTCCCAGCAGTATAATTAAAAATAATATTACGATCCCATAACCAAACAAAAACCATTTTGATTTAGGCATCATCTCACCCGCTTTCCTGTTTACTATCCTTTGCTCTTGCTGTAATCTGACAAAGGGTGGCGTTGAACATTCCGCCTATAATTAAGATGAGTGCGCTTAAGTAAAACCAACCCAATAGTACCATCCAAGCACCTAAGTTCCCGTACACTAACGAGTAATTGCCAAATCTCCCCACATAGAGGGCAAAAAAGTACGAGCTGATTTGCCATCCAAAAGTAGCAAGTAATGCACCAGGGAGTGCCTGTCGATATCCGACATGGGTATGGGGGGCAAAGATATAGAGGGAATAAAAAACGATAAATAAAATCGTACTTCCTGCTGACCAACGTAACAACAGCCATATATCAATGAAGCCTGATGTTGCTCCAAGCCAAGGAAATAAGGTATGTGCTAACACCTCACCAAATACCGACACACCGAGCGAAACAATCAACCCGATTAAAATACCCACCATCAAGAAAAAGCCGACCCATAACTGTTTCCAAAAAGTGCGTTCTTGCTTTACTTGATACGCATTATTTAATATACGTATAATAGAGTGGAATGCTAGAGAGGCGATATAGATTGTCGCCACCAAGCTGATCGAAAGTACTTTACCACTCTTTTGATCCATAATAACATACAAATTGCTACGAATAAGTTCGTAGGTAGAGGGTGGAGCATAAGGATGAATCGTTTCAAGAAGCTCTGAACCTGAAATCGGAAGATATCCAATGATTGTGAAAGCTAACATTAAAAATGGAAATAATGAAAGTAACAGATAATATGCCAATTGAGCCGCTAAGTCACCCACCCGATCCTCAAAATAGCGATGTGTAATTGTAATGATTACTTCTTTGCATATTTTCCATATGTTCAAAAACTCCTTTCTCCTTTCCGTTTTAGAGTTTAGTCTATTTATATCCTTTTTTGCTGATCTACAATCTATATTAAAAAACCGAGGTGAACCAATATGTCCCTAATCTCGCTTCATGAAATGGGCGAAGTAATCCGCAGAGTGAGAAAAGAACGTGGATTGAGACTGGAAGACTTGGCAGATGAAAATATCTCCCCTGCTACGGTTAGTAATATTGAGCGCGGGGTAGCTCATGTAAGTCCAGAAAAAGTTACCTATTTGCTAGATAAACTAGACATCCCTGCTCAAAAGCTACCTGAAATTCTAGAAAAAGAGCAACAAGAACTACAAGAGTTATTTGTTCAGCTACAAATCGTGAGTACGCTTCGTGAGGTAGGAAAGTTTGATGAGGCTCTGCAAACCCTAGATAAAATGCCGGTAGATGATCATCATCCGTTAATTCCTCAAGTTTACTACTATAAAGGGAGATGTTATTTCTCGAAAAATAAATATCGTCAAGCAGAGCGAGCTTTTCATAATGCGATTCGCTGTGTCCAACAAGGAGAAAATCGAGAAAATAACATTGAATCGGCTGGCTACCTCATGTTAGGCGTCATCTCTTATCTCCAAAACAATCATACACAAGCCCTTAGCTATGCAAATCAAGGCTTAAACGTCTGGGTGCAAAATGGAGAACGTCTTCATATCCGGCATCTCCTACTGAGAAATAAAGGTGTCTGCTTACAGCGATTAGGTCGTATCACAGAAGGTATGCAGCTAATCCAAGAGATTTGGGACGAAGTAGAGCATGTGGATCGAATTGAAACAAAACTAATGTTCTTTTGGCTCCGAGCTGATTTCTCGAAACGCTCTGGTTTCCTTGATGAAGCGATTCAGTTCACCTTACAAGGAATTACCCTTGCTAGAAGGAATAGTAAGCTAATTTCTCTATTCGAACTCTGGACACTTCTTGGCTCGATCTACCTAGAGCAAAAGAAATATAACTTAGCTGAGCAAGCCCTAGAGACTGCGCTAAAGCTACGCGGATCTTTCCCAGATGGGGCACGGATAGCGAGTGTCTATACACAGTTTGGTCTCCTATCGATGGTAAACGGAGAGCTGGACAAGTCCTACGAATATTTCCTTGAAGCAATTACGATTTCGAAGAAATATCAAGATGCAGCGCGTCTGATCTCAAACTTATCCGTCATGGGAGAGATTTGCCGTAAAAGAGATCAAACAGCTGAAGCGATTGAGCATTTACAGCAAGCAGTCGCTCTAGCAGAAAAGCATGAGTATAAAGAAAGAGAAGCAAAGCTTTGGATGCAACTCGCTAGCTGTTATGAAGGTATCGATGATAAGGAGTTTATCCATTGTATGCGGAAGACGTACTCTCTTCAGCAGACGAAACAAGAGTCTTATATCGTTCACAACGATATTATCTAAGAGCAGTAGCATCTATGACACTCCAATACTTTAGTACCCAAATCGAGTATGCTATACTTTAACAAGTTAGCTGTATTTTTTAGAATGACAAAGGGGATGAACACCATATGCAACTAATGGACGCAAATCAAATCATTGACTTTATCAAGAACAGCGAGAAAAAGACTCCTGTAAAAGTATATATAAAAGGACAATTAGAAAATGTATCCTTTGGGGAAAATGTAAAATCATTTATCAACGGCCATGTTGGTACGATTTTCGGTGATTGGAAACATATCGAACCGATTTTACAAGCTCACCAAGCTCAGATTGAAGATTTCGTAGTAGAAAATGATCGTCGCAACTCTGCTATTCCACTACTTGAAAACAAGCACATTCATGCTCGTATCGAACCAGGTGCTATCATTCGTGACCAAGTGGAAATCGGGGCAAACGCGGTTATCATGATGGGAGCCGTCATCAATATCGGTTCTGTAATCGGTGAAGGAACCATGGTCGACATGAACGCAGTAATCGGCGGACGTGGCACCATTGGTAAAAATTGTCACATCGGAGCTGGAGTGGTGATCGCAGGGGTGATCGAACCACCATCAGCTACTCCGGTCATCGTAGAAGATAATGTATTAATCGGAGCAAATGCGGTTGTCTTAGAAGGAATCCGTATTGGAGAAGGTTCCGTTGTAGCCGCTGGAGCTGTTGTCGTAGATGATGTTCCACCGAATGTGGTTGTAGCCGGTACGCCTGCTCGAGTCATCAAAGAGATTGATGAAAAAACTCGCTCGAAAACAGAAATCAAACAAGAATTACGCCAATTGTAAACAGAGAGGGCCCTTCGGGGCTCCTTTTCATATTTTAAACTCGTGTGAGGTGACACTTCATGAAATCGATTCAACAACTAGATGAAACTTTTATCATGCATACAGTAAAACGCCTTCCCATCGCCATTGATCACGCCCATGGTAACTATATAACCGATACGGAAGGCAATACATACCTAGACCTCTTCACAGGCCTTGGTGTCAACACACTCGGCCACTCCCATCCACGTCTCATGGAAACATTGGTGGAGCAAGGAAAACGTTTTTTACATATTAGCAATCTGTTCTTAAACTCTCCTGCTATTCAACTAGCGCAACGGCTTGTCGAACATACCGTCAATGATGGAAAAGTATACTTCTGCAACTCCGGGGCTGAGGCGACAGAAGCTGCTATTAAACTCATACACAAATGGAGTAGGGCACATGCTCCAGAGCGACAAGGCATCATCGTGTATACCAATGGCTTTCATGGCCGCACACTAGGGGCTGTCCGGCTCACACGACAGCCTCATATTTATCAAGACTTCCCTGAGTTAAACTACCCTGTGTTTGAAGCGACCACCATCGAAGAACTAGACGAAATTTGCCGTACAGAGAAGCCGGCCGCGATCCTATTCGAGCCGATTCTTGGAGCTGGTGGCGTTTATGCCCTACCACACGAATTTCTACTTCACGCGCAAGGACTATGCCGAGAACACGGGATGTTATTTGCTCTCGACGAGATTCAAACTGGCATTGGCCGTACGGGTGCTCTATTTGCCTATCAACACGAAGACCTACCAGGACTGAGTCCCGATCTGATCTTATTTGCCAAAGGAATCGGGGGCGGATTACCCCTCGGAGGAATCATCGCGAATCACAAAGCAGCAGACGTATTTGGATACGGTGATCACGGAACCACCTTTGCTCCCTCTCCTCTCAGCGCGGCCCTAGGCAATACCGTCTTAGATATACTGCTCAAAGAAGGACAATTAGAAAGGGGGCGCCTCGCCGCTCAGGAACTTTGGACTGGTTTACAAATGCTACAAGAGCAATTCCCTGAACAGATCGCCACCATCCAAGGTCGTGGTATGATGATTGGGATTCGCACCCATCTCACAGCAGGACAAGTCTCGCACATACAAAACGAACTCCTTACCCGAGGCATCCTAGTCGATATCGCCGCCAAAACCGTAATCAGGCTTCTCCCGCCCCTAACCCTACAAGCGAGCGAAATCAATCATTTCCTCACTACTTTACGAGAAGTCTTATTACATTTAGCCTAAAGGAGCAGAGAGGAGAACTACGACCATGAAGCCCGACCTAATCCAAATTCGCCGCGATCTCCACCAAATTCCCGAACCCGGATTCGAAGAATTCCAAACCCAAAAATACATCTTATCCTTTCTCGAATCCCTACCCCAGGATCGCCTCGAACTACAAACATGGAGAACCGGCGTACTGGTACGGATCACAGGGAAAAATCCACGTCAAACCATCGCCTATCGGACAGACATGGACGGTTTGCCACTCACTGAGCAAACTACCCTTCCTTTCCCTTCACGGAATCCAGGGTATATGCATGCTTGTGGTCACGATTTACATATGACCATTGCACTTGGCCTCATTCACCATTTCGTTCATCATCCTGTAGATGATCACTTGTTATTCCTCTTCCAGCCAGCCGAAGAAGGACCTGGTGGTGCAGAACCCCTGCTGCAAAGTGACGAATTTCAGCGCTGGAAGCCCGACCAAATCTATGCGCTCCACATCGCACCCGAACACCCAGTTGGCACCGTTGCCACTCGACCGGGCATTTTATTTGCCAATACGCAAGAAATCTTTATCCAGCTTCAAGGAAAAAGTGGCCATGCTGCATACCCTCATCTCGCTCATGATATGGTGGTCGCCACATCACAACTGGTTGGCCAACTCCAAACCATCATAGCCCGTAATATAAACCCGCTCGATTCGGCCATTATCACCATCGGGAAACTACACGCCGGAACGAAAGAAAACATTATCGCCGGGGAAGCACTTCTCGAAGGAACCATTCGCACCTTATCAACCGAATCCATGGAACTGATAAAGAAGCGTTGTCAATCCATCGTTCAGGGGATCGAAGAATCGTTCCAATGCAAAGGTACCCTTACATGGGGATCAAACTATTGCCAAGTATATAACCACCACCGGCTTACCCAAGAATTTATGGACTGGACCCGTAGCGAAACCAACTTTCAACTCATCGAGTGCCAAGAAGCCCTCACAGGCGAAGACTTCGGCTACTTCCTAGAACAAATCCCTGGCATGATGTTCTGGCTAGGTGTTGATACTCCTTACGGACTCCATCATCCACAGATTGAACCAAGTGAAGATGCCATCTCCGTCGCTATAGAGCTGATGAGTCGCTATTTGACCCATGTAGCTTCGAGCAAATAGCAGAAGAAATCGAAGCTACAAATCGACGAAACATAAAAAAAACACGTCAGAGGATAAACGCTCTGACGTGTTTTTGTCATTTGAATCTTTATTAACCAATCGAGCCTTCCATCTCAAACTTGATCAGACGATTCATCTCAACGGCATATTCCATTGGTAACTCTTTTGTAAATGGTTCAATGAAGCCCATGATAATCATCTGAGTTGCTTCGTTTTCCGTAAGTCCACGACTCATCAAGTAGAAGAGTTGGTCCTCGGACACTTTCGACACAGTCGCTTCATGTTCCAACATAATGTTATCATTTAGGATCTCATTATATGGGATCGTATCCGAAGTAGATTCACCATCTAAAATGAGGGTGTCACATTTAATATTTGCTTTCGATCCTTCGGAGTTCTTACCAAATTTAGCTAACCCACGATAGGTAACTTTCCCACCCTGTTTACTAATCGACTTCGAAATAATCGTAGCCGTACAGTTAGGAGCCAGCATCGTTACTTTCGCACCCGCATCTTGATGTTGTTCTTTTCCGGCTACGGCAATGGAAAGAATATCTGCTTTCCCGCCTTCACCTTTCATCACAACAGCTGGATACTTCATGGTAAGTTTGGAACCAATGTTACCATCTACCCATTCCATATGTCCGCCTGCTTCACAAACAGCACGCTTTGTAACTAGGTTGTAAATATTTGGAGCCCAGTTTTGGATGGTGGTATAACGAACACGAGCATTCTTCTTAACCACAATCTCAACTACCGCACTATGGAGAGAATTTGTGCTGTAGATTGGAGCGGTACATCCTTCTACATAGTGAACGAAGCTTCCTTCATCCGCAATGATAAGAGTACGCTCAAATTGGCCCATGTTCTCTGAGTTAATACGGAAATAAGCTTGTAGTGGTACCTCACACTTCACACCTGGTGGTACATAGATAAAGGATCCACCAGACCATACCGCACTGTTTAGCGCAGAAAACTTGTTATCCACAGTTGGAATAACGGTTCCAAAATACTCTTGGAAGATTTCTGGATGCTCACGAAGCGCTGTATCGGTATCACAGAAGATCACACCTTGATCCTCAAGTTCTTTTTGCATGCTATGATATACAACTTCAGATTCGTACTGAGCTGATACACCCGCTAAGAACTTTTGCTCTGCTTCTGGAATCCCTAGTTTGTCAAACGTCTGCTTAATTTCATCCGGTACCTCTTCCCATGTCTTCCCTTGTCGTTCGGAAGGTTTTACATAGTAAGTGATATTATTAAAGTCTAATTCGCTTAGATCACCCGGTAGCAAGGAGAACCATTTGCTGTTCAGATCGTCCGGCATTGGCATCTTTTCGAATTGCTCTAGTGCCTTGAGACGGAACTGCAACATCCAGTCTGATTCACCCTTCATACGGGAAATTTCCTCTACGATCTCACGGTTCAAACCTTGCTTTGAACGGAACACTGATACATCTTTATCGCGAAATCCGTATTTATAATCGGAGATTTCGGGTACATCGCTGTAATCTGGTACATTCGGTAGATTTTCTGCCATGTGTCTCTCCTCCTTCAGTTATTTATATTCATTTACCCCTTTTTCCAGAGCTTTCCACGCGAGTGTCGCACATTTGATGCGAGCAGGAAATTTTGCCACTCCAGTCAAGGCTTCAATATCTTCTAATGGGAATTTCTCGATGTCGACCTCTTCACCCAGCATCATACGAGAAAATAGATCAACCAGCTCTAAAGCTTGATCGTACGTCAACCCTTTTACTGCTTCTGTCATCATAGACGCGGAGGATAGGCTGATGGAGCAACCTTCGCCCGTAAACATAGCCTTCGTAATTTTGCCCTCTTCTAAGTGAAGCTGTAGAGAAATACGATCTCCACACGTAGGGTTGTTCAGCTCAATTGAGACGGTTCCATCTTCAAACGTCCCTTTATTACGAGGATGTTGATAATGGTCCATGATGACACGACGATAAAGATCATCTAAAGACATGTCCGAAGTACTCCTTTGTCTTTTTTAATCCTTTCACAAGCGCATCAATGTCTGATTCGTCATTATAGAGATAGAAGCTCGCACGTGCTGTAGAAGACGCTTTTAACCATCTCATCAGCGGTTGGCAACAATGATGGCCGGCACGGACGGCAATTCCTTCTGCATCAAGCACAGTAGCCACATCATGTGGATGAACATCACCTAGGTTAAATGTAACCAAACCCGTACGTTCTGACTTAGGACCATAAATCGTAAGCCCTTCTACCTGACTCATCTGCTCGGCTGCGTACGTAGCAAGCCTGCGATCGTGTTCTTCAATGGTATCCATTCCTACTGATTCTAAATAGTCAATCGCCGCACCAAGTCCAATCGCTCCTGCGATGATCGGGGTCCCACCTTCAAATTTCCAAGGTAGCTCTTTCCAAGTAGAATCGTACAAGTCGACAAAGTCGATCATCTCTCCGCCAAATTCAATCGGCTCCATCTGTTCGAGCAAGGCCTTCTTCCCATACAATACCCCGATTCCAGTGGGACCCATCATTTTATGACCCGAAAACTGATAGAAGTCTACATCCAAATCTTGAACATCCACTCTCATATGCGGCGCCGCTTGAGCACCATCTACGGAAATGACACCGCCCACCTCATGAATCATCTGTGCAAGTTCTTTAATCGGTTGTACGGTTCCCATCACATTGGATAAATGATGAATGGCAATCATTTTCGTTTGCGGTGTGATCATCTCGGCTACTTTCGCTAAATCAAGCGTTCCATCTGCTTCTAGCGGGAAAAACTTGAAAGTAGCTCCTGTCGCTTTAGCCGCCTGTTGCCAAGGGATAAAGTTACTATGATGTTCCGCAACCGTAGTGATAATCTCATCGCCTGGTTGTAGGTTCATCCGAGCATAGCTAGAAGCAACTAGATTGATCGCGGTTGTCGTACCCCGAGTATAGATAATCTCTTGAACCGATTTAGCATTGATGAATTTGCGTATCTTTTCACGAGCACCTTCAAATCCATCTGTTGCCTTCGTCCCCAGGGTATGAACGCCTCGATGAACGTTTGAGTTATACCCCTCGTAGTACTGGGACATTGCTTCGATAACAGGATAAGGCTTCTGTGAAGTAGCCCCACTGTCCAAGTAAACTAACGGGTGACCGTTTACCTGTTGGTGTAGGATCGGAAAATCCTTTTTCCACGGGTTGGTCATCGTAGTTTCCTCTCGATTAACTGATGGATCGTTTTACGTAAGCTATCAGAAGGGATCTCCGTCACAACTGCATCTAAGAAGCCGCGAACCACTAGGCGTTCTGCCTCTACACGTGGGATTCCACGAGACATTAGATAATACAATTGGTTCGCATCCACTCGGCCAACTGAAGCCGCATGACCTGCTGTTACGTCATTTTCATCGATAAGCAAGATTGGGTTTGAATCACCACGAGCCTGGTCGCTAAGCATTAGCACTTTACTCGATTGTTGACCATCTGCCTTACTAGCACCTTTTTCGATCTTCGTAATACTGTTTGTAATGCAAGAAGCGTTATCTTTCATCACCGCACGCGCATTTACATCACTCGCAGTATGCGTGCCCCAATGGTACGCTGAGGAAGTAATATTCGCTCTCATATCGCCAGAACCAAGTGCTATCGATTTTACGTTTGCGATACCACCTGATTCATTTAGATGACTCGTACTATTGGAGATGACTCGACCTTCGCTGAGATCCGCAATAATATATTCCATCTCGGCATCACGGCCGATATTGGCGCGTCGATATAGCACGTCAACAGTAGAAGCTCCCATGTTACTGATCGTTGCGAGACGTACTTTTGCGTTTTGTTTCGCAACAACTTCAATCACCGCATTGGAGAGTGCTACTTCCCCTTTGGAAGCAAAGTTTGCCACAAATTCCACACGGCTATTCTCTTCTGCGACAATCACCACATGTGGGAAAATCGCAACCTGCTCACCTTCTGCGTAGAAAAGACCTTGGAATGGAATTTCCACTTCTACGTTACGTGGTACATAGAGGAAGATTCCTCCTGTAGCAAGTGCGCCATGTTGGGCAGTCAAACGGTGAGCATCTTTCGTCACGAGAGTCATAAAGGTCTGCTTTACGAGATCCTCATGTTTGCTACTAGCTGTATTCAAATCTGTAAAGATCACACCTTTGGCTTGTAACTCCTCTTGGAGTTGCTTATAAACCACAGATGAATTTTTCTGTACCAAGACATTGTTTTCATCAAATAAAAGAGCTTGTACATCTTCCGGCAGTTCACTCAAGCTTTGTAGTGGAGCCGCTTCCGTATAAGGAGTAAAGCTATCGAAATTCCATTTGCTTAGATTGGTTTTCTCCAACTTAGGTAGAGGAAGCTCATTTATTTTGTGAAAAGCTGCCAAACGATGCTCTAACATCCAAGCAGGCTCTTGAAGATCCTGAGATAGCTTGGCTATAAACTGATCATCAAACTGCAATTTTGTCTCTAAGCTCATCACCGACACCATCCTTAACCTTTTCCTACCGTTTCGTCTTCAATACCCAACTCTTCTTTCACCCAGTCATAACCTTCTGCCTCAAGGCGCTCAGCTAGTTCTGGTCCACCTGATTTCACGATACGTCCTTGCATAAATACGTGAACAAAGTCAGGTTTAATATAATTTAGCAAACGTTGATAGTGAGTAATAATGAGGCAACCAAACTCATCATTACGCATCGAGTTTACACCCTCTGCTACCACTTTTAATGCATCGATATCAAGTCCTGAGTCAATCTCATCCAAGATTGCAATTCCTGGCTTCAGAAGCATCATTTGTAGGATTTCGTTACGCTTCTTTTCTCCACCCGAGAAACCTTCGTTTAGATAACGAGTAGCAAACTTTTGATCCATCTCTAGCACATCCATCTTAGAGTCCATCTCACGGATAAACTTCATAAGAGAGATTTCATTTCCTTCTCCACGTTTCGCATTCACTGCACTACGAAGGAAGTCAGAATTGGTTACACCGCTTATTTCGGATGGATATTGCATAGCTAGGAATAGGCCCGCGCGAGCACGTTCATCTACTTCCATCTCCAATAAGTCTTCTCCATTTAGATGTGCTTCTCCGCTTGTGATCTCATACTTCGGATGACCCATTAGAGCAGAAGCTAGCGTTGACTTACCTGTTCCGTTTGGTCCCATGATGGCATGAATTTCTCCACCCTTGATCTCAATGTTTACACCCTTTAAAATTTCTCGCCCTTCGATCTCTACTTTTATATCTTTGAGCGTTAGATTCGGTTTATTTGACATCCTACATTCCCTCCATGAAATCAATATCGATACCTATATATTCTCGTAATCATAAATGCCAAACAGCCACCATCTTCTACAAGAATCGGCATTAGCATCATTCTCTCTATATCATAGGATATGATATGATGAAATCAAAGTCTAGATTAGAGTGATTATCAAGTGATTCTCATTTTATTTTACTCGACCTCTCCAAGGAGTTCAAGAAATGTTTCCAAAATGAATTTCATTAACGCTATTATAGCCTTCACTCCTACACCGTACCCATGTTATTTAAGTACAATCAAATATTTTTATTCTTCAGCAAAGAGGTGTGGGATCATGAGCAAACCCATTCGCTGTATCGAGTGTTATAAACAACGTCCAGGTGGAAGATGTGATTTTTGCCCTCTGCACAAGAAAAACAGAGATCATTACATACCACTCGAAAACGGCTGGTTTCTACCAAAGAAGGAACAAGAACCAAAATCACAGCCCAAAGAGGAAGGAATTTAGTAAAATTCTCCTCTATTCGTCTAATATATTGTGCACTTTTTTCATATCTTTTTCCCTATGAATTCGATAAAATAGATTTGTGTCTATTTATTCGTATCGATTTCCCCCTTTATCTCCTTATTTATTTTTCAAAACACATCAATCATTCAATCTTTCTACACACTCACTGCTAATAGAACATCCATCATTCATGTACAATAGAAGTAGATATAGAATCCTCTTTAGAAAGTAGCTTTTATCCTTTTTCTTTCTCTTTCTTTATTTTCGCTAGGAGGCAGATTTTATGAAGAAGATTCGCACTCGTAATCAAGATTTCAACCTTGCCCATGAAAATGTTTTTCCTTTATTGAATAGAACGATTGAAAAAAAACGATGGCCTATGGTCTATGAGCAAAAATCAAATTATCAAGCCTCTTCAACTGAATCATTGGGAATCAAGGCCTACCAACACAGCCTAAGTAAAAGAAGGCTACTAAAATTTTGGGCACAACAACGTAAAGAGGTTCGGATTGCACCCTTTCTTCCTGAAATCATTCAAGAAATCGTATACAAAAATGTCTATGATGATATGAAACAAATGCTAGCAAATTGCTATTACGAAGATTTTCAACTCCCACTAATGAAAATCACATTACAGAGCTGGCTTCTCCATCAAAAAAACATCTCCATGGAATTAGACCGAAATGGTGATATCCTCTATTGGGAAGAAATCATTCAATTTCTCCATACTTGTTCCAAACGACAACTACTACAAGACCTTCAACAACAAGGAAACCGTCCTTCTTCTAAATATTTCATTTAATTTCATCTCCAACGTTAAAAGCCGCCTTAGGGAGGTTCCCCTAGAAGCGGCTTATTTGTTTTCTCTACTATGTTCTCCAGCACATCCTACCTCATTACGAAGACTATACAGGATCTGCTAATGTCTGCAAGTATTCACCATGAAAATATTCAATTACCTTTTCCATCATCACCCTGCGAGTCAAAATTCCCAAAAATTGGTTTCGTATATCAATAATAGGAATATAGGACCGGTTCACTAGGATTTCAAAAGCAAAGGAAAAAATCGAGTTTGATAAGATTCCACTGTGATTTAAATCCATTGCTTCGTGAACTTTAAACTGATTTAGCTTTGAAAAATCAAGTTCATTTTCTTTTTCGCGACTCAACTCATACAGATGATCCAAGATATTCGTTTTACTAATGACTCCTTCAATTTGATTCTCATCATTAATAACAGGAACTGAATTCTGTCCACGGCGTGTGAGGACTAATAAAGCACGATCCAATGTCCAATCAGGCTTTACAACAGTTACCTGTTCCTTCGGGATAATGAAAGGGGCGACTTCCTTAGAAAATAATAGAGTTTCAGCATTTCCTTTCATACTAAAGACTCCCTACATTACAAATTTGATTTGTGCGCACGGATGTTTCGTCAATCCACCCAGCATCACATTTATTTTACCACCCTTTTTGAATGGAGATAAGAGTTACCAGCAAAACGTCATGGAAAAAATAAACTTTAACCACAATAAAAACTTATTTTGGACATGGGAACCGGCTGCGTGTTTTTCATCACGCGTGATACATATAGGCTTGTTGCAACAACTGGAATGCTTCCTCTCCCTGTCCTTGAGCGATAAATTTTTGTGCATCTTCAATCATAGAAAAATTCGTCTCCATCGCATACGTCTCTGACTGCTTTATCGTCGCACAAGCTTCCTCCCACTTTCCTTCCTCTGCATAAAACAGGGCAAGTTGATGAATCGCGTAACAAAGTGCTGGACCCACTAACGCTACTCCATCTTGATCGGAATAGCTTGTAAATCTCTTCTTTTCGCGACCAATTACGCTCCTTAATTCCTCATCAGCCAGTGCATGCTTTCCTGCTTGGAAGCGATAATATTGAAGATATACTTCCAAATGAACTTTACTCATCATATAGCTCATCGAATCAGGATACTGAACTAATGCTTCAGCCATCTCTTCTTCTGCTAATACGTATTGACCTCTCTCGGCATCCATCTCCGCCATCTCAATCAAGCTTCTTACATAAGCAAAATGCTGGTTCGCATTCTCCTGTGGGCCTTCCTGCGCATTGGCTGCAAACAGACGGTACGCGAGGTCCTTAGCCCCTTTTCGCATACACGAGACCGCTACCAGCATCCTTGTGGTTAACTCTTGGTCAAAGTTTAAAAATGTATCGTTAGGAAGCGTTTTCCCTACTACTTCATACGCTTCTTCTTTTAATTGTTTTAAGTCGCTTGGCATAAAAAACTCCTCCGAAAAACGTTCATGTTGCCACTATTGTACCATGGCCTCTAGGATCCATCTCATCTATTCACAATTTGTTTAAAGGTTCACGAAGAGTTACAATAAATCCATTCTACAACTAGAAAGGAATTTGTTTTCACCATGTGGATTCTACTCTCTATCTTCTGCTCTCTGGCCTTCGGATTAGCTGGTTTTATGATGAAAGTCAGCTCGGCTAAAAAAGGCTCTCATACTACGTTATTATTTGGATTATACGTCACGGGTACCCTTGGGTTCTTAGGTTATCTATTGGTTACTGGAGAATGGGATACTTCGCCGATCGTCTGGATTGCCGGCTTGATCATTGGTTTTGGATCAATAGCAGGTAACATTTTATTTATGAAAGCATTAGATCGGGGACCAGCAAGCCTCACTTCTCCGATTATTAACAGCAATATCTTATTTATTGTGATCATGTCTGTGATATTTTACAACGAAAGACTTTCATTAACCGAATCAATTGGCGTTGGCTTACTTGTTTTAGCTATCTTTATCATCCCGATTGACCCAAATGAAAACTTGCGCATTCGAAATAAGACATGGTATTTATATGTATTTACGGCCATGATTTTATTCTTTTTACGGACAGGCGGCCTGAAAATCACAGAGGAATTAGACCGTTCGAACAGTATGATTTTATTTATTAGTTATTCGATGGGTGTTATCTGGTTTGCGATTGATTCACTTTATAAACGGGGAACTCTTGGTTCGGCAAAGGCTATAAAAGTAGGTTGGATCTGGGGGCTAAGCTCTGGAATTTTTTCTTTTGCAGGGATGCAGGCGTATACGTTAGCGTTGCGAGATGGACCAGCAAGTATTGTCTCACCGATCTTTGCAACAAATAGTTTGGTGGTGGCATTGCTTTCTATTTTGGTGTATAAGGAACGGTTATCGCCTTTTCAGAAGTTAGCGTTGGTTCTGCTCGCTGTAGGGTTAGTGACCATTCGATTGTAATCAGATTTTCGATTAAGGAATGCACTAAAAAGAGTAGGCCTCACAGAGCCTACTCTTTTTATAGGGAATAAATAGGGGAAGAGCAATATCTCGTTTTTTATTATAGCATAAACTTGCATAAAAACGAATAGATATTAGCCCCTTAAAGAGATCTATTCTTTATTTAGATAGAAAAAACCCTCTTCAAGTAGAAGAGGGTTTTGGTATTCCCTGAAAACTAAAGAGTGAGTAAGAAGCCAAGACCTGAGAGTGTGTATTTCGTTATGCTCGTAAGAGCTCCATAGAAAGGAGGTGATCCATCCCCACCTTCCGGTAGGGATACCTTGTTACGACTTCACCCCAGTCAT
>NZ_SLXV01000051.1 GCF_004341445.1 Baia soyae | reverse complement strand
AGCTTCCAATCTAATCTCTATTGAATACTTAGTCATAGAAAAAGCACCTCCAATTGGTGGATTTTTCGTGTCCAACAATTGGGGTGCAGTTCAGTTAGGGTATATTGGCTTTTTTGAAGAAGATGCCCTGATTTATGAGTGGAAAGGTTATGATATGAAGGAGAGCAAGTGAGTTCGACCCGACGATAAATGAAAACGAGGTGAGAACATGTTCCTAAACCGGATTACACTACTACACGATCGCATCTCTTCTTTTCACGAATATCCTTTTTCTATTCCGTATATCAAGCATCTTGACTACATAGATTTGAAGAACCCAGTTACATTTTTTGTGGGAGAGAACGGGTCTGGAAAGTCTACCTTACTAGAAGCAATTGCGGACAAATGTGAATTTAATACTGCGGGTGGAGGCCGGAATAATCAATATGATGTTCATGCATCTGGATCGGCACTTGGAGATTATATAAGCCTTTCTTGGCTCCCTAAAGTCACAAATGGCTTTTTTCTTAGAGCAGAGTCTTTTTATCATTTTGCATCTCATATTGATGAAATAAAGGGAGTAGAGGCTTATGGTGGACGCTCTTTACATGAGCAATCACATGGAGAATCATTTTTATCTCTATTTTTAAATCGATTTAAAGGGAAAGCGATTTATTTATTGGATGAGCCAGAAGCAGCACTATCCCCACAAAGACAGCTTGCTTTCTTGAAAATAGTACATACATTAGCCTCTAAAGGGGATAGTCAATTTATTATTGCGACACATTCCCCCATACTTCTGGGTTATCCAAACGCCACCATTTTAAGCTTTGATCATAGTCACATTAGAGAAATTGAGTATGAAATGACCGATCACTTCCAAGTAACAAAATATTTCTTACAAAATCGAGAGAAGTTCTTACAAGAACTGTTTCAAGAGTAGATCGTCCAGATTGTTTAAAAAACTAACGTTACGCAATAAAAAAGAAAAGAGAGTATAATATGGCAAGGAGTCTCGTCGGGTTGTTGCTAAAACCCCATAGACATGTTCGACGGGTCAATTGGAAACGATAAATCTAACGATTCCAGTAGTGAGAAAGGAAGGATTTGTTTGAAAATCGCCATTACGGGATGCACTGGACTGATTGGTACTGAACTAACTAAGTATTTTAAGGGTCAAGGTGACCATGTTGTTGAAGTGATAAGAGTGAAAAAAGAAGATTCTAACCGTTCTACAATGTATTGGAACCCAGATCAAGGTGTGATGGAGACGGATAAATTGGAAGGGTGTGATGTCTTCATCCATTTAGCTGGAGAGAACATCTCGTCTCGTCGTTGGGATAACAAGCAAAAGGAACGTATTTTAACGAGTCGTACCAGAGGAACTACTGTACTTTGTAATGCATTGTCTCGTTTAAAACAACCTCCCAAAGTGCTTCTTTCGGCATCGGCTATTGGTTATTACGGAAATCACCCTGCTTCTATCACCCTAGATGAACAAAGTACGAAAAGTAATGATTTTCTAGCTGAAGTAATATCGGAGTGGGAGTCTGCTACTCAGCCAGCAAAAGAAGCTGGGGTTCGAGTGGTCCACATGCGCTTTGGTATTGTACTAAGCGAAAAAGGTGGAGCACTAGCCAAGATGTTATTACCGTTTCAGCTAGGAATGGGTGGGAGAATAGGCGATGGTAAGCAGATAATGAGCTGGGTTGCACTTGAAGAGATACCTCTCATTGTCCAATTCTTAATCCAACAAGAGTCTATCACGGGTCCGGTTAATATTGTCAGTCCGTATTCCGTTTCCAACCAAGAATTCACAAATACGTTAGGAAAGGTACTTCATCGCCCTACGATTTTGCCTCTTCCTGCTTTTTTATTGAGAGTTCTCTTTGGAGAAATGGCAGATCCCCTGCTGGTTAATGGTTGTAATGTAATTCCGCGCAAACTTCAAGAAAGTGGATATTCATTTGCCTACCCCCACTTACATAACACGCTTACCCGTATTTTTGGGAATAAAGAGAAGTAGTATCATTTCAACTAGGCATTTGATTGAGAGGTAGATGGAGAATGGAAAAAAGATATGCTCGAGAATCCAGATGTTATAAAACGTCAAGAGTTTTTCCGCCTGATGTAAATAACCATAATACATTGTTTGGTGGGAAACTAATGGCCTATATTGACGATATTGCTTCTATTGCAGCAACGAAACATTGTCGTCGATCTGTTGTTACAGCTTCCACGGATTCTGTTGACTTCTTGCACCCGATCAGACCAACCGATGCGGTTAGCTTGGAGTCTTTTGTGACGTGGACAGGAAAAACATCCATAGAAGTGTTTGTGAAGGTGATCAAGGAAGATTTATTGAGCGGAGAAAGAAAAATCGCAGCTACTTCCTTTCTTACATTCGTTTCCTTGAACGACAATAGGACCCCTATTCCCGTACCATCTGTTGTCCCAGAAACAGAAGAAGAAATGAAGCTGTATGAAACGGCTTCGAGAAGAGCTGAAGCGCGTAGAGTTAGAAGAAAAGAAAGCAGAGAATTTGCTGATTTTCTTATCGTAAATCCGCCTTGGGAATAGGGATCAAATGAAGAAGGCTCTTACCTTGGTTAGTAAGAGCCTATTTTTTATTAATCTGATTAACTTTTGTACTGGACTATCTAAATCTAGTTACTTTCGCTTGAAGTTATCGAGATTCCATCATAGTGATAAATCCATGTAGTAACCTTCCCTGCAATCCCGACGGCAATAATCGTATAGAGAACATGAGGAACAGAAAGATAAAACAACGAGAGCAGGAGAACAAGGGCATCCATGATAAAGAGAGTGGTTCCAATAGAAAGCCCAAATCGTTTACTCAGTAAGAGTCCTAAAATCTCATCTCCACCTGTTGCCCCACCGTAACGTAAGATGACTCCCAATGCTAGACCAGTGACCAAGCCTGAAAGAATCGAGGCGACGATTAACATGTCGGATAAGTCTAGCACAAGGAAGGAATATTGTTCCATGAGGCTGTAAAAAAGGGTGAAAGAGATGGTCATGATCGAGGTGTTAATGATGAGATTCCATTCTTTCCGAACCAATATGAACAAAATAACAGGGATATCTAAGAGAAGAATAGTGGTGGATGGAGAAAGTCCAAAAGCGTATTTTCCCAGCAGGGCTAATCCGAAGAATCCCCCATCTACTAAATGGTTTTGATAGTTTATATGAAAATAGACGAAAGCTAATAGAAATGTTCCCATTAACATGATACAAAGTTTCTGATACGGTATTTTGTTCCGCATACAAATATCCTCTTTTCGTAGTTAGAAAAACGGATGTACTACGAAAGGCAAGATAACTACGGGAGCTTTGACCTTCATCCTGCATTTTTCTTTCGTAGTACATCGTGGAGAACCTGTCTTAACTACGAAAGAAGCTATGTGTATGAGAGGTCATACCGTTTCCAGATGGTGATGCCTGGAGACACAAAAATCCTGATCCCTTCTTATATGGTGTAAAATATGTACCCTTTAATGCAGGTATTTACACCTTAATGAAGAGAGAGAACGAATACTACTTGACAACTACGCTGTTTTAATCAATAATACAAAATATTGAAAATATTTTGGTAGTGGTCAACTATCAATGTAAAAAGGAGAAGATTTTCTTGACTAAAAAAAAGTTTTTGCTCTCTCTATTTCTTTTGTTTACGGGTAGTTTTACGTTTGATCTGGAAGTGTTTGCCGAAAATCATCTTTATGATGGGAAAAACCCCTCGTATAACAATTGCGATGGAAGTGTCGAGACAAAAAGAAGTTCATATCTAAAAGGCCCTGATAACTCTAACATTGGTATCGTAGAGTTGCGATTTAGTAATGCATGTAAAACAGCTTGGGCAAGAATCACGATGTTTAATCCAATCGCCTGGCCTTGGAAAGCGAATGCATATGTAACCCGGAATACAGATGGGAAAAGGTTCAGTTGCGAATCAGCTGGAGGGAATGGGGAAGTGCTTAATGGACAGACATTTTGCTATACGCCTATGGTGTATAATCTAGACCCTAGGACGTCTTATGCTTCTGGCGATTACTATCTCCCTAATAGTGACGCTGTCTTCCAAACACGTACAGATTCATACTGATCAAATAAGCCTCTCAAGGTTGATAGCTTTGAGAGGCTTTAAGCATTTTATATAATAGGGAAACAAAAAGGATTAAAGGGTCCAAAATGCTCGTTAAAAAGGTGGTATCTATGATTCATATCTTAATCGCAGATGATGATGCTCATATATGCGAATTGATTCGGTTTCATCTCCAAAAAGAAGGACTAAACGTGTGGGAAGCTGAGGACGGGGAGGCAGCAATTGAGATTCTAGAGAAACAGAAGATTCATCTAGCTATAATCGATTTGATGATGCCTAAAAAAAATGGATACGAGTTATGTAAAGAGATACGGGATTTTTATGACATCCCCGTTATTATGTTGACAGCTAAAGATCAGCTACAGGATAAAGAAAAAGGATTTGAGTGTGGAACAGATGACTATATCGTCAAGCCGTTCGAGCCAAGAGAGGTGTTATTTCGTGTAAAGGCATTGCTTCGTCGCTATTCAATGGTTCACTCCGACGTGATTACAATTGGTGAAACGATGATCGATCGTAAAAGATATGAGATTCGGTGTAAGGGAAACTCTATCATTCTGCCATTGAAAGAGTTTGAATTATTATCTCAACTAGCAAGTTACCCCAATCGAGTTTTTACGAGGGATGAATTAATTCAATTGGTGTGGGGCTATGATTTTGAAGGAGATGTTCGGACGATTGACGTACATATTAAGCGTTTGCGTGAACGTTTTGAAGCTAAGACAGGTGATTTTACCATTAAAACTGTGCGAGGGATTGGATACAAAATGGAGGTAAGATCCTAGTGAAGACGCTTTATTCTCGATTTACCATCACCACGATCTGCATTATGATCGTCAGTGGATTATTTGCCTTTTTAGGGAGTAATCTCTATTACCAGATCAAGTTAAAATCGTTTAATGATCAAAAGATTACCCAAATGACTCAAACGATTGTTTCGTTTCATCATGATAATCTTGGAATTCCATTAGGTGAATATCTACAACATATCTCTCAGTTAGGTTATCAGATTGCCTTGTTCGATGAACGAAAAGAGCCAACCTTTTTTGGAAAACCTTTTCGGATGAATCATCTCTCCTCCTCCACTATCGATCAGGTTTTACGGGGAGAGGTATATCATGGGATTGAGCAATTCCCTAAAGAGGCATTTGTAACGGGTTTCTTTGATGATGAATTGCGGAACACGATTGGCATGCCGATCGAATTAAATGGCAAGCAACAAGCAGTCTTCCTTCGCCCTGATATTGGTTACCAATTTGGGGAGATGCGGATCTTTTTTGCTGTTCTGATCGCTCTTATTATCGGATTAAGTGTTTTGTTTGTTTTGATCAGTACACATTATGTTGTAAAACCAATCCGAGACCTAACACATGCCACCAAGTTAGTAGCACAGGGTGAATATGATCTCTATTTACCCACTCAGCGTAAAGATGAAATTGGAAAACTAGCTCTTACCTTCTCACAAATGGCACAAAGTGTTAAAAATCTAGATGAAATGAGGCAAGAATTCGTTTCTAATGTGTCTCACGAGATTCAATCGCCACTTACTTCGATTCAAGGATTTACGAAAACGTTGCAGACTGAGAATCTTACTAAAGAGCAGCAACAGCGCTATTTGGAGATTGTGGAGAGTGAAAGCCATCGGTTATCTGTACTGAGCAAACAATTGTTAACCCTCGCATCTTTGGACAAAGAAGGGGGATCTATAGAGAAAACGGATTTTGATCTATCTGATCAGATCAAACAAGTGGTCTTTATGTCCGAATGGCAATGGAGAGAAAAAGACCTAACAATTGAGATGGAGCTTCCTCAGACGATGATTCATGCAGATCCTAAATTACTTTACCAAGTGTGGAGCAACCTGATTATCAATAGTGTAAAGTTCACCAATCCAAATGGCATGGTTGTCGTAAAGATTTTCTCTACCCATTCGAATCAAAAAGAGGTACAAGTGCTGATTGCTGATACGGGAATAGGGATACCTAACGAAAATCTTCCTTCCATTTTTGATCGTTTTTATAAGGTAGATCCAGCGCGGACAAGAAATGAGCATGGAACTGGACTTGGGCTTGCCATTACCAAGAAGATTATAGAGATCCATGGAGGCTCTATTGAAGTTACGAGTCGGGAAGGAAATGGAACTCAATTTCTTATCCGACTCCCTGTGTAACTTTTTATTCATTTGATGTTCATAATTCGTATTTATAATAGAGCCAGATCGTCGCGAAAGAGGAGGAAATCAAGATGTTTCTGGCTCTGAGAGAAATCAAATATTCGAAACTACGGTTCTTGCTCATTGGTATCATCATGATTTTGATCACATGGTTAGTATTTCTTATATCGGGTTTAGCAAATGGATTGTCTTCAGAAAATGCTTCTTCCTTTCAAAATATAGAAGCAACTCATTTTATCGTTCAGCCCAATGCAGATAAAAAGCTAAGTCGCTCTCGAATCTCAGAAGATAAATGGGCTGAGATTCAAAAGCTCTCTAGCCCTGGAGGAGTAACACCATTTGGTCAAAAGATGCTTTCTATCGTGAAGCAGGGAACAGATCACAAGATTGATATTGCTGTCTTTGCTACCGATGCAAATGGATTCCTAGCCCCTGATGTCATAGAAGGGAAAAAACTAAGGAATGATGCAAAAAATGAAGTGGTTGTCGATCAATCTCTTAGTGAGAAAGGAATTCACATAGGTGATTGGATTCAAGATCCTGACACCGATCAAAAGTGGCAGGTAGTTGGTTTTACAAGAGGACAGATGTATAGTCACTCCCCTGTTGTGTTTATGAATTTACACGATTGGCAGACCATCGCGATGAGGCAAACCGCTGAAACAACCACCTATTATAATGCAATTTCCGTAAGAATGGATTCATCCCAGATAAATGTACTTCAAAGCAAAGTAAAAGATATCGATATCATTTCAAAAGAGGATGCCTTGCAAAATATCCCTGGATATAAAGAAGAGCAGAGTACATTAAATATGATGATGGTATTTTTATTTGTTATTGCTTCCTTTGTGCAAGCTGTGTTTTTTTACGTTATCACCCTTCAAAAAACGAGCATGTATGGTGTCTTAAAAGCAATCGGAGCCAATACAGCGAAGCTTACCCGAAGTCTAGTTGTGCAAATGTTGTTTATTATTGCGTTGGTCATCATGTGTAGCATAGGACTTTCCTATGGTGCTCAAGCTCTTATTTCACCCAGTGTTCCATTCCAACTAGAAATCGGAACGATGGTTTTGTTCTCAGGATTGTTTTTCGTTGTCTCGATCATTGGGTCTCTGTTATCGCTCTATCAGATTTTAAAAATTGATGCAGTCGAAGCAATTGGGAGGGTGGACTAATGAGTGGAAAAGTCGTATTGGAGAATATCAGCAAATGGTATGGAGAAGGTGATACATTCGTTAAGGCAGTGGACCAGGTTTCTCTCCACGTCAACAAAGGGGAGTTTATCGCGATTATGGGCCCATCGGGTTCAGGGAAAAGCACCTTGCTATCGATTATGGGAGCCTTGCTGTCACCTAGTGAGGGTCGCTTCCTTCTCGATAATCAAGATGTAACGAAACTTACCAAAAATGAGATGGCACAAGTTCGCTTAGAGAAAATCGGATTTATCTTCCAATCTTCTAATCTCGTTTCGTTCTTATCTGTACGAGATCAACTATTGCTTGTGTCCAAGTTGGCCGGAAAGAAAGAAAAGGAAGCCAAACAAAAATCAGATCAGTTGCTCGAGCGAATGGGCTTGTTTCATCGTCGAAACTATTATCCAGAGCAGTTATCGGGTGGAGAGAAACAGCGTGTTGCCATTGCCCGGGCGTGGATGAATGATCCCGAGCTGATCCTCGCTGACGAACCCACAGCCAGTCTTGACTCCAAACGGGGCCGGGACATCGTAGAAATGATCGCCAAAGAAGTAAAATTACGAGGTAAATCGGCCATTATGGTTACTCATGATGAACGAGTACTTGATCTATGTGACCGAGTATGGAAGATTAAGGATGGACAATTAAGTGAGCATGTTACAGCTCATGTATGAATAGAGAGGGCATGCTGTTAGCTTAATGCCCACAGGGTAAAATCAAAAGCGAAGTCCATTTTGAGGACTTCGCTTTTTTGATGTACCATGACCATGGAAACATGGATTGATATTAAAATAATTCTTTGAGTGTACCCTTATTCACTCGTTCTTCATATGTTTTTAAGGACATTTTACGTGGTGCAGCTTTTCCGTTAATAGGGGTTACTTCTACATCAACTGTTTGATAATGCCCGCCTACTCCACTATATGATGATTCTACTGTAGCGAAAACCTTATTATTTTGTTCGTCATAATCATAACCATAGCTTGGGCCTGGTCCAGGAGCTCCAGGTCCTGGGAGATCTTTACTATATTTAAATACATCAGCTACAGAGATGGTTTTCGTTTCTTCATTACCGCTACCTAGATTGGCAACATTGATTGTTATATTACCTTCTACTTCGGCTCTTCCAGACATTACACCCGAGAAAGTTGCATTCTGTACTCTACCAATATACTTTGTGATATATCCTTTTGCACAAATAACACTTTGAGCTGGGAATATGATATTTGTATCCTTAGTTGTTGTATTGGAGCTTGTATGCTCATAGGAAAACTCAGTACTGGTAGTTACCTCTGTTCCACCAGCAGCTGTGAAAGGAATTTCCACAGCTACTTTGGCTTTTACCGATGCTCCTAGTTTAGCCCCTTCTTTATTGGAATAGGTAAAACTCTCAGAGGTTTTCGTTTGTTTTTCTACTGTCTTTTGGGTTTGATCACGATCTGAACCGTTACGGTAAACTAATAATTCAAGGTCACCTGCATCGGAATATGAATCTGCCTTCGCAGTCGTACTGAATTGTTCGCCTGTGTAATTGTATTTTAGTCCATTAAAATCTGGATTTTTCCCATAAATGGCAGCATAGTTTGCATGATCTCGATTAGCTAAGGCATGTACAATCCTTTTTTCTATCGAAAATTTAAGTCCATCTGCACTTTTGTTTTGAATGGTACTTTTTTTTGGGAGGTTGAAGCTTTAGGCGTTGTTTTTGAGTTTGTTGCTGCAAAAGAATAGGTGGGGCTTGTGAATAAGATACATGCAATCGGAATTCCAATAACTAATTTTTTATACTTACTCATAATGTAAACCACTCCTTTTATTATGTTACCTCAGCTCGATTTATATAGCGAATTTGGAAATACATTATCGATTGTGCCGGAAGAAGTAGTAGATATCCAGACATGCGATATTCAAAAGCTTGGGGTAGATTGTATTGTAACAACTGTCCCGTTAGTAAATATGGAGATACCTGTTATTCAAATATCAGTAATCCCAACTAGACGAGAATTAGACAATGTTAAAGAATTATTAGATAAACAGGAAGTGAATTGATTTATAAGAAAGGGGAATAAATGTAATCTGTATCAATATCAATTATAAACTCAACTTCTATCTCACTGTCATAGGGAATCAGCTCAAAGTTATGAAGTCTACAAACCCGTCCAATATCTTAGATTCTATTACCCTCACTATCTTAACATAATTTTAGTAGTAACTATTTAAAGGGAATAAAAGGATTTGCCTTCTAGTATCCATATCCAACGAGACTACGATCCCAGAGGATTCGCATACAGAGCTGAACCTATGGGATCTATAGATTTCAGCTGGCTTGTCCAGTACTGCTAGTCTATAATCGGAACATATAAGATGAATTACTCAGAGGTTTCCTACATAAGGGGTGAATGGAATGAAAATCGTAGCGATTGAACCAACTCCAAGTCCGAATGTGATGAAGTTAATAATAGAGCCTTCGCTTACAAATGGTATTAGTTATAACTTCCGAAAAGATCAGGAACAATCGGCTCCTGAGCATATCCGCAAGCTATTAGCCGTTGAAGGTGTGAAGGCTATCTTCCAAGTGGCAGACTTTATTAGTGTGGAACGTCATCCCAAAGTAGACTGGAAACAAATCCTACCGGATGTACAACGTCTGTTTGGATCGCAGGAGGAGCTTGCCGATGATTCGAAGGTTCAGCTTGCGGATCAAGCGTTTGCAGAAGTAAAAGTCGAGATCCAAAAATTAAAAGGGATTCCGATTCAAGTGAAGCTAACTAGAGGTACTGAGGAGAAACGGTTTGGCTTACCTGAGCGGTTTACCACATCCATGATGGCGATTCAAAAAGGGGTTTCCAATTACGTTTATGAACGGAGATGGCTCGAACAGAGTCCGCGATATGGTGATTTACAGGGGATCGGCGCGCAATTGGTGGAAGAGCTAGTTGCGGCGTATTCTGAGAAGCGTTTATCAATGCTAGTGGATTTTGCCCTTCATCCAGAGGTTTACCAAAAGGATAAAACTACCTTTTCGACGGAGCAGGTAAGAGCTGATTTTTCTTCCTCTGAATGGGAAGTTCGCTTTGCTGCTCTTGATCAATGGGAAGTAGCGATAGATGGACTGGATATCTTAGAGAAAGCAATCGAGGATCCTCAAACCTCCATCCGACGACAAGCTACAGTCATCTTGGGGCAATTAGAAGATGACCGGGTGTTTCCCCTGCTGATGCGAGCACTTGAAGACTCTTCGGCAGTAGTGCGAAGAACTGTTGGAGATACGCTATCTGATTTAGGGAATCCTGTCGCCATTCCAGCCATGTGCAAAGCCCTATCCGATCGGAATAAACTCGTTCGTTGGCGTGCTGCGCGTTATTTGTTTGAAGTGGGTGATGTTACAGCCATCCCAGCTTTACAAAAAGCGATTCACGATGAAGAATTTGAGGTGCAATTACAAGCTCAGATTGCTTTAAAGCGGATCGAAAGCGGGGAAGAAGCAAGTGGAACCGTCTGGCAACAGATGATGCGTGAGATGAGTGAGAAGTAATGAATTGCCAGCTTATAGAGATGATCGTACTTGGAATTGGTAAGTGTGATATTTTCGTTGATAAACAATCTGGTCATTTTTAGACTAATAGTGAATTAATGAAAGGGAGAGTTGCTAATTTAAATTAGCAACTCTCCCTTTCATTATTCCGCCCAGTCTTTGAAAATAGAGATGATTTCATCAAAATTGCCAGGTCTATCATATACTTCATTCCCTGATAGATCTAAAATTAATTACTTTTTTATATAAAAAGCGTTAAAATATATATTGTAATATTTTTTATAAAATATGTGGTTATTTTTCTCAAAGAAATGGGAAGTACGTAGAAAGATACTTTACTAAAAACATGTAGGGAGAAGATAAGATGATTGTTGGAAAAAGTGCGGTACGTAGCCTATGTAATGAAGTGGATAAAGTAGTTCGTGAGATTGACCAAATTACACAATCGCACATTGACCGTACAGCGGATAAGATTGATGCGGAATTAAATTCTTGCGCACGCGAGTTGACTAATGCTCAAAATACAATAGGCCAAATTAAACCGCTTGTCGATCGCCTTGTGCAACAAGTAGGTGGAAATGCTCCTGACCATGTGCAGGTGCTTGTGGGTTCTATCTGCACCGAGATTATGTCCAAGGTGACGGGTGTGGGTGCCAATCTATTAGAGGTTCAAAGGAATGTAAAAGATGTGGACAAGTATACGGACGAAATTGATAGCTTAACAGATAAGATTGATGAACTAACAGATAAGATTGATAATATCACGGATCGCTATCAGAACTAATTTTAGAGGAGAATGTAACATGAGTGATTACTCACCAAAACCTACACCAAACTATATGTCATCAGACTGGGGACAGTTACATACGAAAACAGCGGCTCTGAATATTGATCATATAGCTGATAAAGCAACTTTTGCGATTCAGGTACTGGAGTCTACCGTAAAAGCATTTGATTCCATTGAAAAGGAGATTGTGGATGCTTCTAATGCTACTACTCCTATCACACGGGAGGGATTGCGAGCATTCTCCTTTCGGATTGATGCCCAGCAACAGCAATTAATGCAGGGAATCCAACATCTGAAACAGATGATGACTGATATAGATAAAGCAACAGATAGTATTCAACAACAAAAAACAGGTTGGTAATGTAACATCCCAATAGCCTGAACTACGTCATTTATCATAAGTGGCGTAGTTTTTTTGTGGATATCAAATACATTATTGTTCATTTTTTCACAATCTATGATAAGATACAGAAGAGGTGAGGAAAGTGAAGAATACACCTATTTATGTTGAGATATCAATTGATTCTGATATCGAAGAAGTTTGGAAAGCGACTCAAGAACCTCATTTACATGAGAAATGGGATCTTCGGTTTTCATCGATCACTTATTTACCACGAGTAGATAACCAGCCTCAAGAGTTTACATACTGTACGAATATTGGGTTTGGGAAGAAGGTCGTCGGTTGGGGCAGGAGTGTAGGAGAGTTTCATTTAGAAGATGGTTCGAGAACTTCCTCTTTGCATTTCGGTACAGAGCAAGCTATTTCCATTATCCGAGAGGGTAAGGGATATTGGAAGTATCGACCACAACCAGAATCTGTCTTGTTTCTAACGCAGTATGATTATCAAGTCAATTTTGGACGTTTAGGACGATGGTTTGATCAGCTTATTTTTCGACCGATGATCGGATGGGCCACTGCTCTGAGTTTTGACGTGTTAAAAAGGTGGCTAGAAAAAGGAGAGAATCCAGCCAGTCAATTTATTCGGTTTTTCAGTTACTGGCTTATGACGATCTTGTTTAGTGGGATCTGGGTTTTTCATGGGCTTGTGCCAAAGATCTATGCGATGCACCCAGAAGAAATAACGATGATGAGAGATGCTTTTCCAATGGATCTTTCTATGGCTAAAGGCTTGTTAATAACTATGGGGATTTTTGAAATTTTGCTGGGATTATGTTGGATATTTTATAAGCAACGAAAGCAGTTATTTAGATTACAGGCCTTATTATTTCCGCTTTTTATGCTAGTTGTATTAATAGCCAGTCCAAGCTATATTGCCCATCCGTTTAGTCCGCTTACCTTTCAGCTGAGTCTCTGGGTCCTTTCAATTATAGGTTTGTGGATCAGTCATGATGTGCCGACTGCGAGTAGTTGCAAAAGAAGGAGGACCGGGTAATCAAGATGTCTATCTACAGACAAATGTTAGGGGAAGAGTTTCATGCTCTCCACCCAATGCTTCAAAAAAGGTACGAAATTTCCAAAGGGTCATTATATGCATCAGGAACGATGAAAGAAATGAAAACAGGTAAAAGGTGGCTTGCTCCACTACTTCGACTCGGAACACGATGTAAACTTATGTTTCCGGAACAAGGAAAACATATCCCCTTCACACTGGCGAATGTGTGTCGGATTGGAAGGAATGGAGAACAACAAATTCATTGGGAACGTATTTTTTATTTTAATGGGAAAAGACGATATTTTAATGCACTCATGAGCTTTGATCCTGACCGGAAAATAGTAAAAGATTATCTAGGAGAACCAAGTATTTTATATTCTGATTTGATCTTTCGTGTCGGGATGAATGGAGACTTACATATACAGTCCGATCGGCAGAGATTAGTATGTGGAAAATGGGAGATTCTGTTACCGAAATGGTTACAAGGCATAGCAAATGTAAAAGAATCCTACATAGAAGAGAAAGATGCTTTTTCGATTCAATTAGAGGTGCGAAATCCTCTTGTCGGAGTTATTTTTGCTTACGAAGGAGAGTTCCGAATCGATGAAAATAAGTAAACATATATTCTGGCATCTTGCGTTGTTTTCTGTGGCGGTGTGTTTTGGAGAGCATTCGTGGTATTTTCTACTACTTACTGCTGCGCAACTGATCTTTGTTCCTCTTGTGTTGCATTTGGTCACAGAGAAAAACTCTTGGTTTGCACGTGTATATCCGTATATAGCGTACCCGGCTTTTTTTGCTATTGTGATGTTACATGTAACTGAGCAGACAAAATGGGATGCAGGGCTGGCAGGAATTTATCTAGGTTTTACGATTGTGGTGTCATTGTATGGCTTTACACGATTTTTTAAGCGTGGGTTTGCGTATCTAGAAGAATGCTCTATCGATTTAGGAATGATGTACCTATGGATAGGCGGGGCTTGGTACTTTGCTCATGAAGCGAATTTAGAGACCGGCTTTTCTCCGATTATTCGCTGGCTAACGGGAATTCATTTTCACTATTCTTCGTTTTTGCTCTTGATTTTTGCGGGTTTCCTAGGGAGAAGGATTCAGCAATCCCCTCTCTATAAACTTGTATGTGGTGTGATCTTTGTATCTCCGATCATGGTGGCTCTAGGGATTACCTTTTCCAGATGGCTGGAGTTAGTCTCTGTTTTATTTTATATCGTTGGAATTTATGGTTTGATTTATCTTTCCTTCCGAGAAAAATTTGCTAATCATTTTCAAAGATGGGCGATTCGAAGCTCTTTTTCTGCGGTGGGAATCTCGATTCTCTTTTCTCTCATTTATGCGTTAGGGAATGTTTGGGGAGCTTATCGAATTACCATTGACTTTATGATTGCTTTCCACGGAGTTACAAATAGTGTAGGATTTGCGTTTCTTGGCTTGGTGGGTTGGATGTCTCATACTCCAGAATCTCATTTCACAGGGTGGAACTTTCCCATGAGTCGCATTCGGGGTGGGCGTAAAACCGGAGATGAGCTCCTCCAACAGATTGTTGATTTAAATAAAGAAACACCGAAAGGGCTTGTCGATGATGTGCAATTATTTACGCCTGATATAGATTTATCCTTACTAGCCCCAACGATTTCTGACTTTTACCAGCACACGGAGCGGTATCGTTTGATAGCGAAAGTTCGTTGGAGCCTTTGGTTTTATCCATTTGCCTTCATCTATCGCTTCTTTAGTAGGCGATTTCAACAGTTGAATTTGCCTATTTCTAGCAAGCCAGTTGAGATGGTAGGGAATCTATCACCTATTTTAGAAGAATTAGATGGTAGGCGGGAGCCGAGGGCTTGGCTTAGAAAAATGGGAGAAGAGACTGTGTTTGTAGCACTGTATTCGTACTATCAAAGCCAAAGCCAAGGACGAACTTATATGAATATAGCATTACCGTTACCAGGTTCCGCGATGATTGGGATTCTTGAGTGGAAACAGATGGGACGTGATTTGCAAATTACAAGCGAAGCCTCAACTCCTTCTTCAGATTCAGGGATTTATCTGACTTGGAAGAAGTCTACTTGGAAGCTACCTTTACGAGAGCAGTTTTGGGTGAGAGAGGTGGAACCCGGTAGGCTGGAAGCTGATCATAAAATGTGGATTTTTGGGATTCCCTTTTTAAGGGTTGAGTATGAGATTAAGAGTAACTATGGTAAATAATATTTCCATAAATTTACACAAACAGATAGATGATGTATAGTAAATACGTACTAAAAGTGTATGAGGAGTGGGATAAGGAATGAATCGTATGATGAAAGCAAGCATGGTGATGGTGCTCGCTAGTGTTTCTTTAGTGGGATGTCAAACACCAAAACAGGACGTGAAACAAGAGAAAGCCAATGGAGTTGCTTTGAGCGAACAACAGGTAATGGCGAATGTGTGGTTTCAAACAGCGGGTGAAACGAAAGCTCTCTACTACCAAGGATATAACATTGGAAAAATGAGATTAGATGAGGCTTTGAAAAAGAAAACACAGAAAAAGCCTGCCATTGTATTAGATTTGGATGAGACGGTGCTGGATAATAGTCCGTATCAAGCGATGACTTCAAAAGAAGGTAAAAAATATCCTGATAAATGGGATGATTGGATTCAAGCTGCAAAGGCAGAAGGATTACCTGGAGCAGTTCCTTTTTTACAGTATGCCAATGAAAAAGGTGTCTCGATCTATTACATATCGAACCGCAAACAAAAGAATCAACTAGAGGCAACCATTAAGAACTTAAAGAATTTGGGAGTCCCACAAGCTGATGCAGATCATGTTCTGTTACAAGCCGAGAATGAAAAAGGAAAGGATGAGCGGAGAAAGAAAGTCACAGCAGAACGAGAAATCGTCCTTTTCTTTGGCGATAATTTATCTGATTTCCAAGCCTTCGATCAAAAAAATGTAAAAGATCGAAATCAAGCAGTAGAACATGTTCGTTCGTCATTTGGAGAGAAATTTATCGTTTTTCCAAATCCGATGTACGGGGATTGGGAGTCGGCAGTATACCAGTATGATTCTAAAAAATCGGATGCTGATAAAGACAAGGCTCGCAAAGATGCGATGCATACATTTGAATACAACAAATAAGCTTGGAAGTCCAAGGCCTACAAATTGTAGGTCTTTTCTTTTTCCTATTAATTGAGTGGTAATCTACATAAAAATAAACAAATTTATTATTCATAATAGGAGGATTTATTTATTTGTATATAGAATTAATTCTAAAGTTTCACAAGATAAAATAAATGCAGGCGGTGAAAATATGTGTGGAATTACGGGCTGGATTGATTGGGAAAGAGATCTTACCAAAGAGGGTCAGATAGTACAGAAAATGGTCGATACCATGATAGATCGAGGACCTGATGCAGGAGGAGTATGGCTATCGCCTCGAGCGGCTTTAGGGCACAGGAGGTTATCTGTCATCGACATTGATGGTGGGGCTCAGCCTATGAAACGAACCATCGCTGATAAAAATTATGTTCTAACGTATAGTGGTGAAATTTACAATTTTATGGAGTTGCGAAATGAATTGATGCAACGTGGTTATCATTTTACAACTCGCTCCGATACAGAGGTTCTTTTGTTTTCCTTTATGGAATGGGGTAAGAATTGCGTGGACCGATTAAATGGTATTTTTGCTTTTGCCATTTGGGACGAAGAACGTGAAGAGTTATTTTTAGTGAGAGATCGGCTCGGAGTAAAGCCACTCTACTACGCAGTTCGTGGGAGTGCTATTTTATTCGGTTCCGAACCTAAAGCTTTGTTAGCCAACCCACTTGTTCAACCAGAAGTAGATGAGAAAGGATTGGCTGAAATTTTCTTAATGACGTGTCGTACACCGGGTCAAGGGTTTTACAAGGATGTCCATGAACTACGAGCCGGGCACACGATTAGTTTTCAAAGAATGGGCTCTAAGATGACCCAATATTGGAAACTACAAAGCGCTCCTCATCTATACGATGTAGAAGAAACAGCTCAGCATATACGGGAGCTCATGTTTGATATTGTGGGTAGGCAACTAGTCTCTGATGTTCCGATTTGTACGTTGCTATCTGGTGGAGTGGATTCAAGTGCTGTTACTTCTATCGCATCTCAGATCTTGAAAGAAAAAGGGGAGAATGTTCATACGTATTCGATTGACTTTAAAGATAGTAGTGACCACTTTGAAAAATCAGAGATCCACACGGGTCTGGATGCTCCGTTTGTAAAAACGATGGCGGATTATTTAAAGAGTGATCATCATGATGTTGTATTGGATACACCTGATTTAATCTCAGATTTTTTGACCCCTTTATACGCTCGTGATTTCCCAGCTCTAGGTGATATAGATACCTCTATTTTCCTTCTGTTTAAAGCAATTAAGCAGAAAGCAAGCGTTGCCTTGTCTGGAGAGTCTTCGGATGAACTGTTTGGTGGTTATCCTTGGTTCCATTCTCCTGAACCAACTGAATTTCAAGCATTACCATGGTTGTACAGAACTGATTTTGTAGGACTGTTGTCTCCTGAGTTACATGAACAGATCAGGCCGAAAGAGTACATTTTTGACCATTACCAAAAAGCGATTGCAGAAGTTCCTTATTTGCCGGGTGAAAATGATCGGGATCGTAGACTACGTGAGCTATTTTATCTGAATCTCGTATATTTCTTACCGGTATTGTTAGATCGAAAAGATCGAATGAGTATGGCAGTTGGATTAGAGGTGAGAGTGCCGTTTTGTGACCATCGGTTAATGGAATACGGATGGAATATTCCTTGGGAAATGAAGAACACAGGGGGGATGGAAAAAGGTATTTTACGAAAAGCTTTGAAAGGTTTGCTACCTGAAGAGGTTTTATATCGTAAAAAGAGTGCGTACCCTATCTCATATAATCCTTCGTACGTTTTGGAAATGCGTACTCGAATGGAGAGTATCTTACAGGATTCCAGCTCGCCGGTTTTGCCCTTCATTGACAGAGAAAAACTAGCCTCCATGGTAAGAGGAGCAAATAGTGACATACACTTAATTCATGGACCGGTCCGTGCATTTGAGTATTTCATTCAAGTCAATACATGGCTGAAGGAATATAAAGTTCGTATAGCTGTGTGAATGGTTCATTCTATTAAAATCAAAACCTCCCAATGAAGAGGGAGGTTTTCAGACTGCAGACAAACCTCTTCTGAACAACAAGTTTAGAAGAGGTTTTTGTGTGAATTGACTCAAATATCGTTTATGGCGATGGTTTCTCCA
>NZ_SLXV01000050.1 GCF_004341445.1 Baia soyae | reverse complement strand
GTGGACACCCTTGCCTTAAGCTAATGGCTACTGCTACCTTCACCATTCGGGACTTTCACCCTATAGACTACGCCCATGCCGGGCGCACGTTAAAAGGCTTATTTCGTTGGGAGTTTCTAACGAAAAAGCCTATGAATGGGGTAACACTCGTAAGAGATATTGGCGTATTGCTCGTAGCCCGATACTCAAGAGGACGCTTGACCTCGCCAATAGGCGAGGTCTCGGATTAAAGAGTATAAGGGCAAGATATGGCCGGATTCGTCAGACTTAAGTGAACCGCCTAGTGCGGTGGTGTGAGAGGTCGGGGGTTAATCACCCCCTCCTACTCGATTCTCATTTCCATTAGTAAAGTCAGTCCTCTAACAGTGTTTTATTAGAATTCTTATACGAAGGACACAACACTCTTTTAGCATAGGTTTATTTATATTGTCTGCAAATTAATTGTGACATTTTATATTTCAAACAAATTTTTTTATTGATTTTAAGCATGTTTTAATTTATATTTAACACATGAAAAAGAAAACAATTTTTTGGTTAACAAGTGGAAGAGTTCTTGTATGCATAAGAACACACCCTACGCTAGTATCAACTGATTCAGATCCATAGATTCAAATAGTTGTTGGTTTGGAAATTTATTGACTGAATATAAAATTTATATTGAAAAGGGGATTATCTTGTGTTTCGTACAAGCCTTAAAAAAATAAATGCTCTAGTCCTATTCCTGACTATTTTTACTGTTTTCTTATTTCCGATTAATCAACCTGTTCAAGCTGTTACTACCACAAGCTCAAAACAGACGAATGATCAAACAGAAGTAGTAGAGAAGCGAACCGAAACGTCGAAGACCTTTAAGAAAAAGGATGGAAAGACGTTTGTAACCGAGCAATATTTAGAGCCCATTCATGTTCAAAAGAATGGGAAATGGATTGATATTGATCAACTTAAGAAAGAGAATGCCTCCGCTAAAACTTCAGATGAGATGATTTATGTGGAGAAGGGGAAAGTACGATTTGGCTTTGCTAAAAAATCGGATGCTCCCCAAATTCTTCGCTTCGAACAAGCAGACTCCAAGGTAGACTTCCGTTTTAGCGGCAAGGCAGCCGTTCCAGTTAAACAAGAGGAGAATAAACTCAGTTACCCTAGTGTGTATCCAGAAACGGATCTTGTCTATCATATAGATTCTGCTGGTGTAAAGGAAGAATGGAAATTACATCGATATTCTGGTCAATCTACATTCTCAATGGGTATCCAGATGAATAATGCAAGACCCGTTCCTCAAAAAGACGGCTCTATGCAATTTGTGAATCAAAAAGGGGATATACTTTTCAATATCCCACGTCCCTTTATGTACGATGCAAATGATGCTTCTTCTCAGGAAGTAAAGCTAGAAATTCGCAACAGTGGAAAAGAAACGTATCTAGACATAAAAGCGGATGAAGCATGGCTCAAAGATCCGAAACGAGTCTTTCCTATAACCATTGACCCTACAGTCGGTGTTCAAGGAGCAAAATCCACTTACGATAACTTAGTTTCTAGCAAGAATCCAACGACGAATTATCAGGTGTTTCCATTTTTAATTACTGGAACTCATAATGATTATGGAGCAACTCGTTCCTTTATTAAATTTGATCTACCTACTCTTTTACAGGGAGCACAAATCACTGGAGCTAAATTCTCTTTATATCAATACTCAACAGCTCATCAACAACCTATTAACTTACATCCTGTTACATCTAGTTGGACTAGTAAGGGGATTACTTGGAATGAGCAGCCTAGTGTTGGACAGAAGATAAAGCAAAGTACAGTAGGCGGTGCGGGAGAGTATTCTTGGGATCTCACAGAACTAGCTAAAGACTGGTATAGTAGCAAAACACCTAACAACGGTATTTCCTTGCAATATGAGGATGAGACACAGGATCGTAAATCTTTCCGATCTAGTGATTATATGGACGATGTCACTCAAAGACCTAAATTACTAGTTACCTATACAATCGATCCTCAAACGGTTTCTGAACCAAATGTGGAAGCTGAATCATATATCATAATAGATGCTAAAACAGGACAACAACTATACGGGAAATCTGTGAACCAACCCCGCCCTCCGGCTAGTATGACGAAAATGATGACAGAATTTGTGGTATTAGATCAGATTAAGAATGGTAAGATATCTTGGGATGATGTCGTAGAGGTAAGTCCTCGAGCAGCTGGAATCGATGAGTCACAAATTGAGTTGGAAGCAGGCGAAAAAATGTCTGTTCGGGAGCTCTTTATGGCAATGGCTGTCTATTCGGCTAATGATGCGACTGCGGCTCTAGCTGAACATGTGTCTGGAACCGAAACAGAGTTTGTCAATGCGATGAATCAGAAAGCCAAGGAATTGAATCTCAATGAAACTCATTTTCGTAATGCAACAGGTTTAAATATGGATAATTACCCGGACCCACCTAAAGTAGATGGAGAGCATGTCATGTCTGCGGAAAATACAGCAAATTTAGCTAGGACACTCTTACAACAGTATCCTGAACTTGAGAAGATCGTGTCTACTCCGCAATATACCTTCCGTAAAGGAACTCCTCGGGAGAAAAAGGTGATAAGTTGGAATCGTATGTTACCAGGGCTTGATCAATTTTATCCAGGGGTCATAGGTCTAAAAACTGGATTCACTACCCCTGCAGGATATTGTTTTACTGGAGTCACTGAACAAGAAGGTAAACGTTTTATTACAGTAGTAATGGGAGCAAAAACACAAGATGCTCGATTTACAGAGACAAAAAAATTACTCGACTATGCATTTGCTAAATTCCCTAAATAAAACAAGAGAAGACCCCGACTGTAGTGGAAGTCGGGGTCATAATTAAGTTGGCTTTTTGATAAAATCACCCAGTTTATGAGAGGGATTATGATAATCAGAGCCTCCTGTGACAAACAAGTGGTGCTTTTCGGCAAGGAGAAGATAGTATTCTGAGTCTTTCCAAGAATGACTTCGGTGCCATACTTCTATTCCATCGAAGGGATGCTTAAGGAGGAGAGGGACCCAGCTTCGATCAGGGAGATAAACAGGATGAGCTAAAACGGCTTTCCCACCCGTTTGATGAATCATCTTAATTCCATCTTCTACGGAGATTTGAAGTTTGTCCTCCGCTGCTGGTTTGCCATCTCCTAGATAATGGTCAAAAGCAAATTGGAGATCAGGGGCATAACCTTTTTTTACAATTGCATGGGCAATATGAGGGCGAGCGATCAGGTGATCACCACTAAACTCCTTTACATCGTCTAAAGTGAGAGGCATCCCAAGCTGGCATAACTTCCTTACGATTCTTTCTGCTCTGTGTGTTCTTGCTTCCCGAAAGGGTCGAAGGAGCTCTTCTAGTAGATCGAGGTCTTCCATTCCATAGCCTAAAACATCGATATTTTTCTTTTGAAATCGGGTGCTTATCTCTACACCAGGTATCACATGAATTCCTGCTTGTATACCAGCCGACTGAGCTTCCTGAACACCATGTATCGTATCATGGTCTGTAATGGCAATGGTTTTTAACCCTTTATCAACTGCCTGTTGTACAATTTCAGAAGGCGTAAAAATTCCATCAGAGGCAGTTGTATGGATATGCAAGTCGAAGGAATACAAGGAGAGATTTAGATAAATATTAGCCATTTAACCACCTCACTGTCGTCTTCTCTTTAGAATATGCAGAGTACATAATTTGGAACATGGTTAGCCCGGAAATGCGATACTTGTCTCTTGAGACCACTGTTTGGTAATCTCTCGAATATGATCAATCTGCTTCCAATATTCTATAAGAGCCTGAGACCCAGTCGGAGTAATTTGGATAGTTGTCTGGGGGATTTTTTTTCTGAGAAAAGACTTTCCGATCAAGACGTAATTTGCTTTTTCTAATTTGGAGAGATGGCTAGACATATTTCCTTTTGTTAGGCCAGTCAATTCTTGTAAGAAGAGAAATTCAGCCATGGAACATGCTTCTAGTGCACTCATGATTGATAGTCTAGCAGGTTCATGAATCAGTTTATCCAAGCGAGCCATCTCTTTAAAAGGCATCATAGGTTGTAGCCACTCCTCTAACAATTATTAACTAGTTTGCATTATAAACTAAATACACATTTATGTATATATTTCTGTTAATTTATGTCAGTAAGGCTTTGATTAAGAAAAAGGGCTAGTTGAGAGAATCAACTAGCCCTTTTTCTGTAGTTCGATATAATAGAGTTTAGTCTACAAATTCAATTGAATCAAGTTGTTGCTTCATCTGCCCGCGGATTCCTGCAAGATAGATTTTGTATAGTTTGGCTTGCTCTTGTTTTTCTTCTTCGGTAAGTCCTACTGTTTTTTTCTTGTGAGACAGCTCATTGATACGCTGGATTAATTCTGGACTAATCATGTCGATCACTTCCTTCTATCATACTTTAATAGATTTTTACAGGAACTGCAAGATTGAGAGGACGGGATATACCCACCATGAATGCCATCATCTATGCACGAGTTAGTACAAAAAAAGAAGAACAGGTGACGAGCCTAGAGAGACAACGAGAAAATTTAGTCTACTGGGCTGAGGAATTAGGCATGCAAGTAGTAGATGTAGTAGCGGAACAACATAGTGGATTTGATCTAAACCGTCCTGGGCTAGGACGATTATTACAGACGATCCGAAAAAACAGAATTAAACATCTCTTCATTCAAGATGATACTAGGCTCGGACGAGGAGAAGCAAAATTAGCGGTGATTCATCAATTATGCAAATTAGGATGTAAGATTTATAGCTTTCAGCAGAAAAAAGAGCTAGAGTTAGAGGCAGGGGAATCAACCGTTCTCCATATTATTGCGAAGGTAGAAGAATTGCAACGCAAGATGATGAACCAAAAAATAAGCTGGGGAATGCAACGAGCGGTAAAAGAAAAGGGGTATAATCCTGCTAAAAACTTGAAGAATCAAGGGATTGGCGGTCGTGAGAAGATCGAGGTCCCGATAGATCAAATTGTTGCACTGCGTGAAAAAGAGCTAACCTATGATGAAATTGTGGCTACTCTCAAAGGATTTGGTTACTCTATCTCAAGAGCAACTGTTCATCGTCGCTATACAGAATACATACACACACAAGAAGCAAAGCTGACACAGGAATTGGAGGAATCACGATGACAACAGTCGATTGGAAGTTACTAGAAGAGCTTACACAAGCTCCAGGAGCACCTGGTCATGAACATGAAGTTCGAAAAATAATGGAACGCGAAATTCAAAAATATACTTCTGAGATGGTTTCTGACTCTCTAGGAGGCATCTTTGGTATCAAAAAAGGGGCAGTAGACAGTCCTAGGGTACTAGTAGCAGGTCATATGGATGAAGTATCCTTTATGATCACTCGGATCTCGAAGGAGGGTTATCTCTCTTTTACAGCTCTTGGAGGATGGTGGTCTCAGGTACTTCTCTCACAACCTTTCGAAGTCTACACTACTTCGGGGAGAGCGATTCATGGAGTAATTGGGTCGACACCACCTCATAATCTAACGCCTGAGGAGCGTACGAAAGTTTATCCGATGAATAAAATGTTCCTCGATATAGGAGCTCGTGATGAAGAGGAAGTACGTAGTTGGGGAATAAGAGAAGGCTGTGTCATGATTCCTTATTCTCCTTATCGTGAGCTTGAAGGTGGCCATCGCTTACTGAGTAAAGCATTTGACAATCGATTAGGTTGTTCCATGTCATTAGAAGTATTGAAGGAATTACATAAAGAAGACTTGCCTAATACGTTAATCGCGGGTGCGACTACACAAGAGGAAGTAGGACTACGTGGAGCACAGACTTCTGCCGTTCTCACAGAGCCAGATGCTTTCTTCGCTATCGATGTATCTGCAGCTGGGGATAACCCTGGTGCAAAAGATGCCTTTGGCTATCTGGGTAAAGGAGTCTTAATTCGAATTTTAGACCGCACGATGATTACACAACCGCGCATGCGGGATTATCTCTTAGATACAGTGGAGTCTCTCGGAATCCCATATCAAATATTTGTTTCACAAGGCGGAACTGACTCAGGAAAAGTTCACCTTTCAGGCAAAGGCGTTCCATCTGCTACACTGGGAGTATGCGGGAGATACATCCACTCTCATACGACCATTGTCGACCGAGAAGATGTAGAAGCTCTAAAGTTATTTGCTACTGAATTAGTACGACGATTTGACAATAGTACATTTCAATCTTTGATCTATCGGTAATAACTGATAAAAAACTCCTTCTGATACGTATAGTAGTCAGAGGGAGTTTTTTTATCGGGCCTGTAAGCTATTTTTGTAAAACTATTTTTAAACATGATGAATATTGAAAAAATTATTCTTTTGATATAAGATAATCACAAGAGTACCAGGAACGGTTTTCGATATTTATGTCAAAATGATCCTTCTTATCTGAATCATTACTTTTGAATTACTTACCATCTGTAGCGAATTGGATGAATTTCGAAGGAGGAGATTGACATCTATGAAGAGAAACTATTTGATCATTTTATCGGTTACTGTGTTGAGTCTATACACTTTTGGTGGTAGTGTAAGAGGTTTTTTTAATATCCCTGATCTTAATGGTAGTTTTGAACAACAAACGATTGCTAAATCACCTGATAAAGACGAAGATGAAAAATGGTGGAGTGAGTTTTTTGATGAATCAAAAGAACTATCCTCTTCCATCCTACAAGAGATTACCGATCTGTTCCCATAATCGGACAGTCCAAAATCCCCTCTTGAAAAGAATGAGGGAATTTTGGACTGTCCGATTCGATACGCTATAATATGGTTATCATAAAAGAAAGTAATAGACACGGAGAATCTAAACATATGAAAAAAACAATTTTAGTGGTAGAAGATGAAGACATCTTGCGTGAAATCATTAAAGATTACTTACTAAATGAAGGTTACAACGTTCTAGAAGCGGCAGATGGAAAACAAGCTTTATCCCACTTTGAGGATCAAGAAATCCATTTGGTTATTCTTGATATTATGTTGCCACAATTAGACGGATGGTCTGTATGTAGACGGATCCGTAAGACATCCAATGTGCCTATTATCATGTTAACCGCTCGTGCTGATGAAGATGATACACTACTTGGCTTTGAGTTGGGTGCAGATGATTATGTAACAAAGCCCTATAGTCCTCCTATTTTATTGGCTAGGGTAAAACGACTTATAGAAAGTAGATATTCGCCTTCTATAGTCGAGTCTGAAAAGAACGATACGCTACACATTGATGGAATTGGAATTCACATACCATCTCGAAGAGTTACGGTGGATGAGGAACCCGTTAACTTGACTCATACTGAGTTTGAAATCTTATTGTACTTAATGCAAAATCAAGGAATTATCATCACTCGAGAACAACTAATTACAAAAATCTGGGGTTATGAATTTGCTGGCGATGATCGAACTGTAAACAGTCACATTCGTAATCTTCGTCATAAACTGGGGGATAAAGCTCGGTATATTGTTACAGTCGTGCGAGCGGGTTATAAATTTGAGGGAAGAACATGAAAAAAGGAATTGTATTGAAGTTATTTTTATTTACAACGGGATTATGCATGCTAATTATCGCAACTATTTTCATCGGGCAAACGGTGTTCTTTGAGAGATATTATGAAAGTCAAAAAGAAGCTAATTTGAAGGAAAGAGTCACAGCTTTCCATGAGAAATATGTAGAAGCAAACGGCGATGCTTCTAAAATTAGGTCTCTTGAGCAGGGTTTTCAACGCGACTATGCTATCTGGATAACAACGTTAGATAAACAAGGAAATATGAAGTATGCCGATGATTTTTCCATAGAAGTCCAAGTGAACGAGAAAGTATTCCCTAAAGTTGAGAAATATCCCCAAAAAACGATTCAAATCCCCATGTATCACTTTGTAAATATTGATGATGAAAAGAGCCAATCGAACCTAAAGGTGGGCAATAATATTACAATTCAAGGGGTTGAAAAAGACAATATTTTAATTCCATCAAGGCTATTTTCAGGAAGAGACATGTCTAATGAGCAGTTAGAGAGCGGATTAGACAAATTAAAACAAACGAATTTTGTTTTAATAAGAGGGACTATCAAGGAAATACATTTTCCCAAGAGTAGTACAGCCTCCAGTTTCATTTATACCAATCGAATATTCCTTGAAAGAATGAAAAGTCTTCAAAGCAGCTTGGTAGCGACAGGATCTTTGTCTGATCGGGATGGATATGCTGTAAGGAATTATGGAAAAGGCCAGTACTATGTGGAAAACTATGGTGAGAGTGGTGTTACCTACAAAGTATTAACACAACCTATTTTAGATCCTGATGGCAAAACAAATTATTTGTTTGCTATGACTTCCCTACAGCCTGTTAATGAGGCGGTTCAGATGATAAAAGGATACTATGTTTATCTGATTATCTTGGTGCTTCTCCTTACGATCCTCCTCTCCTTTTATTATTCAAAGCAAATCGCCAGACCTCTTCTCCAAATCAATGAGACAACACAAAAGATTGCACAACTTGATTTCTCTGAGATGATTTCGGTCGATTCAAAAGATGAGATCGGAGATTTATCAAAAAATATTAATGTGCTATCTAGTAAATTACAGTCTTATATAGAAAAACTGCAAGACGATATCGAGAAGGAAAAACAGTTGGAGAAGACGAGGAAAGAATTTATTTCGGGTGTGTCACATGAACTGAAAACGCCTTTAAGCATCATGAAAAGCTGTGTTTCTATACTAAGGGATGGAGTTGCGACACATAAGAAAGATCATTACTTCAACGCAATGGAAAAAGAAGTAGACAAGATGGATCTGCTTATCGTGGACATGCTCGAGTTGGCGAAATTTGAATCGGGTACATACAAACTAGAAATGCAGTCATTTTATATTGATGAAGTAATGGAACAAATTTGCGATCAATTGATATGGGAAGTGGAAAAAAAGCATTTACAGTTAGAGAAAGAACTAGATCACGTTAAAGTGATCGCCAACCAAAGCCGGATTGAACAGGTGCTCACCAACTTTATTACAAATGCGATCCGCTATACTCCAGAAAACGAACGAATTGTCATTTCCACTATCAAAGAAACAGATCATGTAAAAGTATGTGTAGAGAACAAAGGAGCTCATATCCCCCAAACGCAGCTAGATAAAATTTGGGAACGCTTCTATCGTACTGATGCAGCGCGCCAACGATCGAATGGAGGCACCGGGTTAGGGCTTTCTATCTCTAAAAACATCTTAGAATTGCACGATGCTACGTACGGTGTACAAAATACAACAGATGGAGTGCTGTTCTATTTCTATCTAAAAACAAGCGTGTAGGATAAAATTCCCACACGCTTGTTTACTTTCTTTAATTCATGTTTATATCATCTGCATCTTATCTTGATATAAATTCTTTACTATCTCCTTAGAACAAATAAAGGAGATAGTATTTATGAAAAAGAAGATCATTGTTTCGATTTTACTAATCGTATTATCCATAGGGATTGGTTATCAATTTTTGGATTTAGATATAGTTAATAAAGTTACTGCAGAGGACCTACGTTTGAAAGGGAAAACCATTATACTTGATCCTGGACACGGGGGAATGGACCAAGGAACAAAAGGAAAGAAACAGGGAACCATTGAAAAAGATCTAAATTTAACGGTAGCGAAAAACATCAAAAAAGAATTAGAAGAAAGAACAGATGCCAAAGTCATTTTGACACGTGATACGGATACCAGCGTACTACCTGAATTAAATCAGAAAAAAGAACTTCAAGCTCGTGCAGATATGGTAAAAAAAGAGTCTGCAGACATATATGTGAGTATTCATCATGATGCGTATGAGGACCCAAACGTAGAAGGAATTACGACCCATTATACTGCTTTTCGATCAGATGATAAAAAACTAGCAAAGCTTGTGCAAAAGGCTATATTTGATCAAAAGATTGATAGCCGTGATCGAGGAGTCAAAGATAGTGATTATTTAGTTCTTAGAGAAAATACAGTGCCAGCTATTTTAATTGAGCTAGGATTTACCTCGAACGAAAGCGATGAAGTACGGATGAACTCAAAGGAATTCCAGGATAAAGCAAAGAAGGGGATTGCAGACGGTATTATTGACTTTCTTTCAAGAAAATAGAGATCTACAACACAGATCAGAGGAGAGTCGATAGAGATGAATTTTTTTAAAAAACATAATCGGATGATAGCCATTATAACAGTTATACTACTATGTTCTACGGCTTTATTACTTTTAAATATCGATTTAAATGCTTCAAAGCCTGCTGTAACCAATAAAAAAATAGAAAATCCCGAGAAGCCTGTAACTCCCACCCAATCTGACCAGACTAAGAAAAGTGAATCACAGAAAGTCGTATATCTAACATTTGATGATGGGCCAAGTAAGCTAACCGAAAACTATTTGGATTTATTAAAGGAACACAATATCAAAGCCACCTTTTTTATGATAGGAAAAAACATGCAAGATCCTGCTTATCAACAAAATATGAAGCGTGCAATAGATGAAGGCCATTATATTGGGGCCCACAGTATGACACATGATAATACAAAACTATATAAGAAAAAACAATTTCTTTCTGAAATGGATGAAACAATATCTTTTATTCAGGATATTACAGGAAAAAGCCCCAAGTTGGTTCGACCTCCATATGGTTCTGCACCCGGTTTGAATAATAAAGGAGTTCGAGACCAGATTGCCCAAAAAGGATTGAAAGTTTGGGATTGGACTATCGACTCATATGACTGGAGGCTCAAAGGTAAGCCAAAACAGATCATAGAAAATGTGAAACAACACACATCTAAAAAGGTAGAGGTTGTGCTGTTGCATGAAACTCCTCAAACATTAGAAGTATTGCCTGAAATTATAAAATTCTACAAAGATGAAGGATACGAATTTGGTGTATATAACGAATCAGAGCATTTTGTATGTAACTTTCAAAAAGATAACCGTTTGTAGTCTAAGATCATATCTATTATTTCTACAACTCTGTATTTACAGCTCCATATGGCGTGCATCAAAATTTTATATATAATGTACCTATATATTGAATGAGGAGGCTCTCTCATTGAGCATAGCAAAAGTACGAGTTGGAATGATTGGTTATGGATTATCTGGAAAAGTATTTCATGCTCCATTACTAAAAGCAAATGAAGGTTATGAAATTGTAAAAGTGATGACAACGAGAGAAGAAGAAGTCGAAGTAGACCTACCTGGAGTCGAAATCGCCTATTCGGCAGAAGAAATCTTTGAGGATTATACCATTGATCTTGTCATTATCTGTACACCTACGGAGTCTCATTACCCATTAACGAGAGCTGCTCTGCAAAGTGGAAAGCACGTTGTCGTGGAGAAGCCTTTTGTGGTTACATCTGCAGAAGCGAAGGATTTGATAGAATTAGCTCGTGAAGAAGAGCTAATTCTATCTGTTTTCCAGAACCGCCGTTGGGATTCAGACTTTCTCACTCTACAGGAGTGTATGAGCCAAGGGTTGCTAGGAGAAATCCATACATATAAAGCACATTTTGATCGGTATCGCCCTGAGGTAAAACAGCGCTGGAAAGAGCATTCCCTCTGTGGTGGAGGTGTGCTTTACGATTTAGGTTCTCATCTCATCGATCAAGCGCTAACCTTATTTGGTATCCCGTTAACCGTTTGGGCAGATGTGCAATCACAACGGGCTGGATCTACGGCTCCTGACTACTTCCACATCGTTTTTGGATATGAAACAGGCCTACGAGTTGAGCTACATGCCGGATCACTTGTGATTCAACCAGGGCCAAAATTGGAAGCACATGGCCTAAATGGAAGTTTCCTTAAGTTTGGATTGGATCCACAAGAGGAACAGTTAAAAGCAGGAATGACGCCTATGGATGAAAAATGGGGTCAGGAAGAAGAAATCCATTTTGCGAAGGTAACGACGATTGTTGACCCTTTGAGTGGAGAACAAGAAACGTTCCCGATTCCAAGTATCGCGGGCAATTATGATCGATTTTATGATGAGGTGTATGATGCAGTGATTGATGGTGCTGCCCTGCCAGTTCATCCAACAGAGGCCTTAGAAGTGATTCATGCAATTGAATTAGCAATAAAGTCCTCTAATGAAAAAAGAGTCATTCAGTGGTTTGATGAAGTGGAATATTGATTGACCCACGGAACTCTGTAGAAAGGTGAATCGAATAGAATGAAAGAACATCGAAAGATCAGCCGAAGGAGTTTCCTGAAGAAAAGCATGTACTATTCATTAGGGACAATTGGCGCTTTAGGTTTGTCGGGTGCTTACTCCCGTTGGATCGAGCCGTATTCTATCGAAACAACTAATATTACGATTAAGCTTTCTCATTTACCAGCTGCATTTGAGGGATTCCGAATCTGTCATTTTAGTGACTTGCATCTAGGGTTTCATCTTGAAGCGAAGGATTTGGAATCTCTTGTTGAGCAAATCCAGTCGCTAAAGCCAGATTGTATTTGTTTTACGGGGGACCTTTTCGATCATCATTCAACTGGGATATCTGAAACAACTAGCTACCTGAGCAAATTAGAAGCTCCTTATGGGAAGTATGCTGTACTCGGCAACCATGATAATTGGGGTAATCGGGAGTCTGTAAATCGAGTATTAACCAAATCAGGCTTTACGATTTTGCATAATGAAAATAGGCAAATAAAAAAGCAATCGGATTCTATCTATATGATAGGAGTAGATGATCCGTGGGTGGGAGGTGCAGATATTCTTCGCGCACTAAACGGGGTACCGAAGAATACATGCAACATCTTACTAGCCCATGAGCCAGATTTTGCAGACGAGTTTTGTCAGCATCCAATTGATTTACAACTATCTGGGCATAGTCACGGTGGACAAGTTCAAGTTCCATTTATCGGAGCACTTCACACCCCGCCTCATGCCAAAAAATATACAGATGGTTTATATCAAGTAGAAAATTCCTCTATGCAAATTTATACAACAAGAGGAATTGGAATGACCCGAATGCCGATTCGATTTAATTGTCGGCCTGAATTAGTGTTGATTACACTATGTTGATTACACTAAAATCAAGCAAATAGCATAAAAAATCCCGGGTATGCACGTATACCCGGGACCCTTTTATTTATACTTGATCACGAAGCCTTCTCTCTAGAACAAACGTTCCAAATGGGATAACAGAAGCAAGCACAGCTCCAGCTACTTTCTTAACAGACCATTTGTATCGTAAGGTTACAATACCTAAAACGATCATAAACCAGACAAAAAGGATCCCATGCAAGCCACCCACAATGGTCACAGCTAAAGGCTGGTTAAACATATATTTCAGAGGCATGGCGATAAATAGAAGTAGTAAGAAGGAGATTCCTTCAATAAATCCAACAATCCGTAATTGGTCAATTATGTTTCGAAACATCTTTTATCCTCCTCATTCCAAATCTAGTTACTATAGTATCAACTATAAAAGGTATATTCATTTCTAATTAAAGATATTTGTTGCGATTGTATGAACGGTTATATGATATAATTTTTTTATTTGTGAAACTCTTTTTATTACTCTTTACATGGAACATGATATTTGCTATAAATTTCTTATATTTCCAGTTGCCAAGGAGGCAGAAAAAATGGGCCAGTACGATGATTCACAACTGGGAGACAAAGGAAAGCTATACTCGGTTAATAAAGGAAAAATAATTACGGTTTCACTTTTATATGGCCTAGTTGCCATTTTGATGAGTGCTGGGTGTGTATATTTTACTTGGAAAGCACAACAAACAAAACCAGATATGTTTCAAATCATCTGTATTATTGCTACAGGGATGTGTGGTTTGTTTGGGTTTATCATGATGTTATGGAAGGGAAAAGATCTAAGCGAAAAAGTTCGGCTGTATCAAAATGGGATTATCGTATTTAGTCGTAAAAAAACACTTTTGTTACCCTATTCAAGAATGGATCGAATCTACTGGAATATTAGAAGTAAACAAAAGAGGTCTGGAAAAGATAAAGCCATTCACACATTACGTATTGATTCTCTAGATTATGATGAAGAAATCTCCTTATCAAGTAAACGATTGGTAGAGGCCAAGGAACTAATGGAGCAGGTGGAACGAGGAGTAAATAGTTGGCATCTGGACGGTTTATGTGAAACATTATCAAGAGGGGAAGAGATACATTTTGATGATATTTCTCTACACATCGATTATCTACGCATCCCCGATGGCTACATAAACTGGACTAGCTTTGGGGGTATCACTCTGCAAAATGGCATGGTATATCTTGTAAACAAACAAGATGAGCCGTTTTATGGAGTAAAGCTATCCAAATTCCCTAACTTCTCTCTCTTTACTAACTTAACACAACATATTTGTGAGCAACATGAACAGCAAAAAGAGGTAGTCGTATAAAAAAGGTAGCCTGTAAACAAAAGGCTACCTTTTTTCTGGTTTCCAAACCAATTCTAGTAGGATGGATAAAATCATCCCAACTAATAAACCATTGCCAACTATATTTTGCACAATCGTAGGCATAACTTGAAAAAACTTCTCTGGAAGTGCCATAATCCCAACAGCCACCGAGATCACGATCCCTAAAATCGTCATTCTTCTTGCATCTAATGGCTCTTGGAGAACGGTGTTTAACCCTAATCCAAACATAGTAGGGAAAGCTGCCAGCAGAGTCGCATAAGCGATCGGTCCCGGTAGTTGGGCGAGAAATCCAGTAATGATAGGAAAGAAAGAGAATAAAGCCAGCGCACCACATGCGATTAAGAAAGGTCTTCTCTCCTTTTGTCCAGTCATCCGAATAAAGCCTGCCGCAACCGAAAGGGGTACCATCCCTACAGTAGAGAATACAGAGCTTAACAGATTCGTTACTCCGCCCATCAAACCAGCTCGATTTAAAACTTTAGAGGAAGAGGTGGTCGTCTCGGAAATAGTTTTTTGTACTACGTTGATACTGGCTACTGTGTTCGACATAAGAACAAGTGAAACCAAAATCCCTGTGATAATCATGCTTCCACTCCATATAGGCATTCCCCAAGCAAATGGTGTTGGGAGTTGAAACCATCCATTGATGGAAGGAGCGTCTGAATGATATCCAATGAAAGTGAAGGCTCCCCAGCCGAACACGATTCCGATTAAAACCGCAAAGCTTTTTAACCAACCTTTTCCCCAAGTGGAGAGTGAAAATACCAGAATCACTACGCTAATGGAGACAATACTTTCGAGCACATGAGGGACTGGTTGATTCTTGTTAATGCCTAAAGCCCCTTGCAAAAATGTCCCACTTAATTGGATTGCTAGTACCATGAGATAAGATCCAGTTACTAAAGGTGTAAAGACAAACAGCAACTTTTGAAACCAACCGATCCATCCGGTAACGATTAATATGAGACCACTTACAATCATAGCAAATTCGAGTGATTGAAGAGTTACCTTTAAATCGCTTCCTTGCGCAGAAGCTAACCCACCAACGCCAATAAATACCCCTAACCATATTCCAGCAGGACCATCTAGCAATGGGAGACGGTGACCTAACCAGCCCTGTAACAAAGAGGAGAGACCGACGATGAAAAAAGTTCTTTGCATCAGTTCTGCAACCTCTACATGACTGAGGTGAAACACATTTCCAATGACAACAGGAAGCGCTAATGCATTTGCTAATAGAAAGACCAACCATTGAACAGAGCCCATAGTGGTCATGGTGAGGCGATTTGCTGAATTCATTGATTTTCATCCTAACTACAACATATTTTCATCATAAGCTAACATTCTAACATAAAATGTTATTCATACATAAAATCAAAAGGAAAAAAGGGTAAACTATACGTATGCCTACAATGAAGGAAGAAGGGACTGCATAGACAACTGAAGAATTAGTCCAAATGGATAATCTAAGAAAGAAAAGGAGAAATCATAATGAAGATCTTAGCGCTTAATGGAAGCTCTCGAGATAATGGGAATACAGAATATATGGTAACATCGCTATTAGAGGGTATCGAGGCAAGCGTTGTAGATTTACGGAAGTATACGATCAACCCTATTATAGACAAAAGGCATGATCCTGAAGGGTTCGGGCCTGTTGATGATGATTATGATACGGTTATCAGTCAAGTTCTGGATCAAGACATCCTAGTCTTTGCAACCCCTCTCTATTGGTACGGGATGTCAGGTCACATGAAAAATTTTGTGGATCGTTGGTCACAAAGTTTACGTGATCCACGCTATGATTTCCGTACGATCATGTCCGAAAAGAAAGCTCTTAGTTTGATTGTAGGTGGGGATCGTGTATATCAGAAAGCACTACCCCTTGTACAACAGTTTGCATTGATTTATGATTTTATGGGTATAGAAAATCTCGGATATGTGATCGGTAATGGATCAAAGCCCCAAACCGTTCAAGCAGACAGACGGGTTGCGGGTGATCTCCGCTTTTGGAATGAATATCTAAAGCAAACGATGTAACATCTGAGTAACAACGAAGAAGGAGTGAACATCATATGGAGTCATATGTAGCGTACAACCCAACGAAATGTATTTTTGGTAAAGATCGTTTATCAGAGTTGAAGAATGAGATTCCACAGTACGGTAAGCGAGTTTTATTGGTTTATGGTGGTGGAAGTATCAAGAGAAGTGGTCTTTATGATAAAGCGATGGAATATCTACAGGAAATCGATGCAGAGGTGTTTGAGCTCGCAGGAATTGAACCTAATCCACGTGTAACGACTCTACATAAAGGAATTCAAATCTGCAAAGACGAGAAAATTGATTTCATCTTGGCTATCGGTGGTGGTAGTGTCATCGATGGTACAAAGGCGATTGCTGCTGGAGCGAAGTTCGACGGAGACATTTGGGACATCGTGACGAAGAAAGCAACTGCCCAAGATGCACTCCCATTTGGAACAGTACTCACTCTATCTGCAACCGGTTCTGAGATGAATGCAGGCTCTGTTATTACGAACTGGGAGACAAACGAGAAGATTGGTTGGGGCTCTCCCTATGTGTTTCCTAAGTTCTCTATTCTAGACCCGACACATACGTTTACAGTGCCTCTAGATCAAACCATCTATGGGATTGTAGATATGATGTCCCATGCTTTGGAACACTACTTTAGTCCATCTCCTAATACACCTTTATTAGAGAGAATGACGGAATCACTTTTATCCACAGTGATTGAGACTGGACCGAAGTTGTTAAAGGATCTTCAAAATTATGAGCTTCGCGAGACGATTATGCAATGCGGAACGATTGCTCTTAACGGGACTTTGAATCAAGGGATGTTTGGGGACTGGGCTACACATGGCATCGAACATGCGGTATCTGCTGTTTACGACATTCCCCACGGTGGCGGTCTAGCCATCCTCTTTCCAAACTGGATTCAATACGCGATCCAACAAGGGCACACTCAAAAAGCAAAACAGTTAGCAATAAGAGTGTTTGGCGTCGATCCAACTGGTAAGTCGGATGTAGAATTGGCAGAACAAGCAGTCAAAGAGTTGCGCAATTTCTGGGTCAGTATAGGAGCTCCAAGCCGCTTAGCTGATTACAACATTGATGACTCTAAGATCCAGCTCATGGCTGAAAAAGTTGTCAGTGTCAGCCAGTCAGGATTTGTCGGACGTTATAACCTGTTAAAGCAAGAAGATGTCTTAGCGATTTTAAAAATGTCTTTGTAGTAACACCTATAAAAAACAGCCTTCTTCATCAGATGAAGGAGGCTGTTTTTTATAGGTAAAAGCGATTGCGTACTTCTGGAGATGGAATCATACATACTTCACTTTTCCCAAACCAACGGTATCGATTTTTCGCAAAGCGACGATAAAGGTTGTCCCGAATAGACTTCGGAATGAGGGACAATATGTAAAATAACTTCCATCCGCTTCCTAGCTCTCGAATGATTCGTAGAACGGCAGTTGAGTGGGAGTAGAGCTTATCACCATCTATGAAATACATACTATCCTCTAACTGAATTCCATTTTCTGCAATCCAATTCTGTGCAAAATCGGATTGCAAGGAAGCGAAACGGAGTTCTTTTTTCTTATCATGTTTTAAAAGGAACTGTACTCGATTGTTACAAAAGTTACAAACGCCATCAAATAAAACAATTTTTTGTTTCATATGGATCGTCCATTCTCGTGTAAGTGTACTAGCTGTAACTCTAGTATAGCATGAACACAATCACTTTTTTGGCTTCTATACCTATACAGGGTATACTAGAGTCAAGAGGTGATCATGTTGAAAGATGAAAATAACCAGTTAATAAAATCGACTAAATTTGTTGTGATCAAGACGAGAAACGCAAAAGCCATCATTCGGATGAAATGAAAAAGAATATGATATCTAGATTAAATCGGATTGAGGGGCAGATTCGTGGTGTGAAAGGCATGATTGAACGAGATACATATTGTGATGATGTGTTAAATCAAGTAGCAGCCATTCAAGCGGCCTTAAATAGTGTGGGTACATTATTACTAGAAGGACATATGAGGAGCTGTGTAATGGAGAGAATCCAAGCTGGGGACGATGCGGTTGTGGATGAGCTTCTTGCTACTATGAAAAAATTGATGAAGTAAACAGGACGTTCTAATGCTCGTATCTGTAACATCGTTTACATTTGGCGTGATGATAATGGCAAACTCCATCTTTATTAAACAATATTTTTTTATTGTAAAACAATAAATAATGCATTATACTCTCTTTAACAATAAAAAAGTGAGGTACCTTTTATGAAACATCATTCCACACTATTTCTAAAAATAGCCGTCTTTCTTATCGGCATTCCTATTTTTGCTTTATGTCTATTTGGATTGTCTCAGTTTATTCTTAACCCATTCAATCCAAAGGATATCTATACTATATATCCTATTGTTATAGGTATGTATGGATCAGCGATCCCGTTTTACATTGCCCTATATAAGGCTTTTCAACTTTTAAGGTATATTGACCAAAACAAGGCTTTTTCACAAATGTCTGTTACAGCCTTACAGCATATAAAGTACTGTGCAGTGATCATTGGTGGTTTGTATACAGTGCTGATGCCATTCGTTTATCTTGTAGCTGAAAAGGAAGATGCCCCAGGGCTTATTATAGTTGGGATGATTCCTATTTTTGTTTCCACTATAATCGCAGTATTCGCCGCTGTTCTACAAAGACTTTTACAAGAGGCGATTGATATAAAAACAGAAAATGACTTAGTGGTCTGAGGTGGTAGAAATGGCGGTAATAATTAACATTGATGTGATGCTGGCGAAGAGAAAAATGAGCGTTACAGAGCTTTCGGAGAGGGTTGGAATTACGATGGCTAATCTTTCTATCTTGAAAAATGGAAAGGCAAAGGCTATTCGACTATCCACTTTAGAAGCGATTTGTAAAGCTTTAGATTGTCAACCTGGAGATATTTTAGAATACCGAAATGATGAGGAAAGCTAATATGAGAGCACTAAGACAACTTGTTCGGTTTGGCTGGGAACAGGCTCTATCTTGTTTATTTCCTGTTATTATTTTTACCGCTCTGGCACTTACACAAATGTTCCCGCTCCCTTTCCTGCCACGGTATGATTGGCTCCTTATCATTTGCCTTTTGATACAGTGGTGGATGATCTATTCTGGGCTTGAGACACGGGATGAACTAAAAGTTATTACCATGTTTCACCTAATTGGACTCACTCTTGAACTTTTTAAGGTACACATGGGATCTTGGGCATACCCAGAAGAAGGATATTTCAAAATGTTCGGAGTACCTTTGTACAGTGGGTTTATGTATGCGAGTGTAGCAAGTTATCTTTGCCAAGCATGGAGAAGATTTAAGGTTGAATTGGTTAAGTGCCCCTCCCTTTACATCGTAGTCCCTCTCGCTACGACTATTTATTTGAACTTTTTCACTCACCATTATTGGATGGACATTCGGTGGTGGCTATCTGGACTTGTCGTGATAGTCTTTTGGAAATCATGGGTTACATATGAGGTTAATGGAACTCGTTACCGTATGCCACTTGCGCTTTCTTTTGTGCTCATTGGATTTTTTATATGGGTAGCCGAAAATATCGCAACGTTTTTTGGAGCTTGGAAATATCCAAATCAAGCTGATGTGTGGAATCCTGTTCATCTGGGGAAGGTAAGCTCGTGGCTCTTATTAGTGATTGTGAGTTTCCTGATTGTATCAACACTAAAACATCTGAAGGAGTCTCAACACACTCCCAGCAAGCTACCAACTGATATTGATTTTAAAAGCTGATTTTGGACCAAAAATAGCCATCTTCAAAGATGGCTCAGACTGCAGACAAACCTCTTCTGAACAACAAGTTTAGAAGAGGTTTTTGTGTGAATTGACTCAAATATCGTTTATGGCGATGGTTTCTCCAT
>NZ_SLXV01000049.1 GCF_004341445.1 Baia soyae | reverse complement strand
AGATAAAACTAAAGGGCATGAGTCCGGTTCAATACCGAACACATACCCTGCAGATTGCTTAAAACTTCGTGTCTAACTTTTTGGGTTCACTTCAAGAAGAGGAGAGTCTTTTTCTTGACTTAAAGCTCTTGGCTAAAAATGATTCAAAACAGCTTTTGAACGAAAATGAGATGAAGAGTTTAGAAAAAGATGATATGCAAATTGTGGTTAGAAAAGATAAAAGTCGAATATGCTTCCCTACGTCTTGATAGACAAGTGTTGGATAAATCTCTTCCAAGGTTTGAAAAAACAAATATTAATACACGAGATACGATTAGGATGAATAATGCTTTTTTTACATATGTGAAGTTTGATTTCTATTTTCCAGACCAAACAGAAGGTAGTATTTTTGTGTTACGCAAGGCAAGCTCCTATACGGAACTAGTTCGAGAATTCTTCCCCATTTTATTAGGTCTACTACTGGTTTTATTTATCATGGTTATTGGATTAGTAAATTATTTTGTTTCCAGAAGTATCATTAAACCTATTTATCATCTAAAAAAAGCTGCTGAGAAGATTACGTCTGGAGACCTAGATTTCGCTATCAAGGCTACTTCACAAGATGAAATTGGGCAATTAAATCAGGCATTTGAGGAAATGAGAAATAGGCTAAAGAAGTCTGTCAGCCTTCAGATTCAGGTTGAGGAAAATCGAAAAGATCTTCTATCTAACATTTCACATGATTTAAAGACGCCGATGACCTCCATTATTGGTTATATGGAGGGGAGCAGAGATGGTGTAGCAAATACACCGGAGAAAATGGAGAAATATGTATCGACTGTGTATGAAAAGGCAAAAGATATGGATTTGTTGATCGATGAGCTGTTCCTGTTTTCTAAATTGGATCTGAAAAAGGAGCCATTTCACTTTGAAACGGTTGAGCTACATACATATGTGGGAGACTACATAGATAAGCTTTATTTGGATCAAGGCATCCGTATGGAGTTCCATCCTGTACATCAGCCCATCTATGTGACAGCAGATCAGGAAAAACTAAAGAGAGTATTAGCAAATGTAATCAATAATTGTGTGAAATATATGGATAAGGAAGAGAAAAAAATTTCTATTTCGCTACATGAACGGACAAGCGATATAGTGGTACAGATTACGGATAATGGAAAAGGAATCGAATCGGTGGCTCTACCGTTTATTTTTGAACGTTTTTACCGTGCAGAGCAATCGAGAAATTCACAGACTGGTGGAAGTGGACTAGGTTTGGCGATTGCCAAGCAAATTATCGTGGAGCATGGTGGAGAGATTTGGGCTACAAGTGAGGTTGGAAAAGGAACAAGTATCTGTTTTTCATTAAAGAAGGTGGCAAGAAATGAAAGAAATACTATTGATTGAGGATGACATTAGCATTGCTGAGTTACAAAGGGATTATTTGGAGATAAGTGGTTTTCATGTTGATATGGAACACACTGGTGATGGAGGACTTGGGCGAGCACTGCACGGCGATTATGACCTGATTATACTAGACATCATGCTCCCCGGATCAAATGGATTTGAAATATGTAAAAAGTTGCGCTCCTTCACGGATATCCCCATTTTACTCGTATCTGCTAAAAAGGAAGATATCGATAAAATTCGTGGTTTTGGCTTAGGTGCAGATGATTATATTACGAAGCCATTTAGCCCGAGTGAACTGGTAGCTAGGGTGAAGGCACATATCATGCGCTATGATCGCTTATCTGGAAAAAATACTCATTCTAATGCGATTTTTATTCATGGGATCAAGATCGATCGATCAGCTCGAAAAGTATATCTGAATGAGGAGGAAGTTCCGTTTACAACTAAGGAGTTTGATTTAATTGTGTTTTTTGTCATGAACCCAAACCAAGTATTAAGTAAAGAGCAGATTTATCAACGGGTTTGGGGAATGGATTCTGCTGCAGATGTTTCTACCGTGACGGTCCATATTCGAAAATTACGTGAGAAAATTGAAAGAGATGCTTCTGACCCAAAACTCTTGGAAACAGTGTGGGGAGCAGGATATCGCTTTAATGTGTAAAACTCGTCGCAATGTGGCGGGTTTTTATTAATTTTTTTTAAGAAGCATTTTAGAGGGAGTTTAGATTTATGCACTACTATATGGACTAACCCATCAGAATGTAATGGACATCATAAAAAAGGAGACTTTCAATATGAAAAAGAGAATCGTAACTGTACTAGTGGGTTTTTCGTTAGTAGTAACAGGATGTGGTGTTGCTAGTTCTAGCGCATCCGATCAAGGGAAACAGAATAAGGAACAGGAACAGGTTGCCCAACAAAAGGAGCAATCGAAAGGGCAGGAAATGTCTAGTATCTTGAGTAGTACAAACTGGCAAGGAACAAAAGTGTACGACAAAGATCATAACGATCTAACAAAAGAGAACGCAAATTTGATTGGTCTTGCGAAATATGAATCCACATCAGGAAGATATGAATTTTTTGATGCGAAGACAGGAAAGAGTCGAGATGATAAGGGAATCTTTTTTGTTACCAACGATGGGCAGAAAAGGATTTTAATTTCAGAGTCAAAAAAATATCAAGCCGTTGTAGATCTAACACAGCTGGATCAAAATATGTTTACGTATAAACGAATGGGAAAAGATGCGAAAGGAAATGATGTAGAAGTTTTCGTGGATCATATTCCTTATAAAGAAAAAGAGCTTTCTTTTACCAATCCAGATAGGAAATTGAACAAGACGACAGGAGACATCGTAAAAGATGTGGATGGAGATAAAATCTTAGATAGTACTCTTTGGAATGGCACAAAAGTCCTTGACGAAGCGGGTAATGATGTAACCAAGTATAATGCGATGTTTATCAGTCTCGCAAAGTTCGATAGCCAGACGAGTAAATATGAGTTTTTTAATCTTGAAACGGGCCAAAGCCGCAATGATTTCGGTTACTTTGATGTATTACATGACAATAAAATCAGGGCCCACGTCTCCCTTGGCGATAAGAAATACGGTGCCGTTCTGGAGATTACCGAATTAAATAAAAACAAGTTCACATATAAGAGAATGGGTAAAGACAAAGATGGTAAGGATGTTGCCGTATTAGTCGAGCACGAACCCTATAAAGGGAATATGAATCCTGCATTCTCTAAGTAAACAATTGATTTGATTGCTCAACCCTTTGAAGGAAATGGATATTGATTCCGTTTCCTTTTTCTCTTACACACAACAAGCTCCCTTCCCTAATTTCGTATAACCTTCAAAATTTTTGTCCAAGATGGTAATAAGAATGAGGAGGGGAGATGTTTGATTAAACGAACGAAATGGATTCCCATTTTATTTGTAGTCTTGTTTTCACTCATCATTGCGAGGCTCTATCAGATTCAAGTTGTTTCTACTCGTGCTTTTTCCAATGGAAAAGTGGATCTCATCGCACTTGCCGAACAAACGCAATCACGTGAAATTTTGCTGGATAGTGGCAGAGGTGTGATCTTGGATCGAAGGGGAGTACCACTTGTGGGGAAGGATGAGTATCAACTACTCGTTTTCCCGCAGAGTAAACAACAATGGGATCTACGTCAAGATTCTTTTCAGCAGTTAAGTCACTTATTAGATGTTCCACTTACTTCCTTACAGCCTTATCTAGAGGGGATCAAACAGCCTGCACTTCTCGCTCGCTTGGAACAAAAGACGATTCAAATTACTCCAGATCGTGCCAAACAGATTAATGATCTGCAAATTCCTGGATTGCAGGCAGTGATGACAGATCAACGATATAGCTCCAATTATGTTGGGAGTTCGATCATCGGACGAATTGGACGAAGCAGACATTTGCTTGAAAATCGGTTTGCGAAGCAGGTGGAAGATGGTACTTTCTCACCGCAATCGAGGGTAGGATTAAGTGGATTGGAATCTTCTTTTGAGGTTTTCTTACACAGTGAGAAGGAAAATATCAAAACGTATGTGAAGGATGGCCAAGGAAGAGCTTTAACAGGGAGTGCTTTACGCTGGAAAGAGCAATTGGCTCCGGAACAAGGTCAGTACACGATTCAGAGTACGATTGATTATGAAATTCAAGCAAAAGTTGAGCAATATTTAGCGGATGAAAAGGTAGAAGATGGAGCTGTAGTCGTTCAGGATATCTCTACGGGGGATTTGATCGCATTGGGTAGTATCCCTACGAATGGAGCGAAGACGAAGACAGGAGATTCTCCATGGGAAAACAGGGCTTGGTTAGAGGCGAATCCTGGCTCTATCTTTAAAATCATTACAGCCACAGCGGGTCTAGAAGAAGGAATCGTTAAGCCGAATACGCAGATTACTTGTTCGGGAATATTGGAGCCGTATCATTTGAAAGATGCAAATAACAAGGCACATGGAAAGCAATCATTTTCCAGTCAATTTGCGGATTCATGCAATATTACCCTTGGACAGTTAGGAGAAAAGTTAGGCGGAAGTAAGCTTCAATCCTACGCAGAAAATTTTGGGCTTGGTCGAACGATTACGTGGCAAGGGCAAACCTCATTTGATGCCGATTTTGAGCAAATCGAACAAGAGCGCTCAGGAAAAATATATGATCCACGGACCTCAAAGACGGATAAGGCAGCTGCTGTTTATACGAGTATCGGTCAACAGGATACCAAGATTACCCCGATCCAAGCGGCCAACATGGTTACAGCCCTTTTTCACAAAGGAAGAGCGATTCGTCCTCGGGTAGTTACAGAGGTGCGGGATCAATCTGGGAAAGCGATTGCTACATTCCCGAATACATATCTCCCTTCTACCAGACAACTCAAGGATAGTAGTCTACAGGCAGTCAGGCAGATGATGAGAGCGGTTGTGACTGAAGGTACTGCTGCATCAGTGCGACAGGCGAAATGGGCTTTAGCTGGGAAGACAGGAACAGCTCAGATTGGTGAGTCTAAGCTGTATGATAAATGGATGGTGGGCTTTGGGCCGTATCAAACCCCTATCTATTCGGTAGCTGTACTATTACGGCAAGAGCCGGATTCCAATGATCCAAGGGCGACTCGAATCTTTCAAAAAGTGATGGATTTTCTATACGACTACGAGAAACAAAAAGCGCTAGACCAGAAAAACCAAAAGAAAAACCAAAAGAAAAACCCCGTATCCGACAACAGTAAGAAGGAAACGAAAAAAGATTCAAATTCTAAGTCCAAAAATACTAGTATTCGTTGAATTCTTAGGTATATAATATGAATCTATTATATATTTAATGTGTTGTTGTATAATGCGCAGGGAACTATTAAGTAGTTGTATATAAATCGCTTGTTTTGTTGGATTACTGAGATTAGAATGATGAGAGATGATTCATATAAAGGAGCGAACGTACTTTATGAAAGTAACACTTAACCTTAGCAAGGCAGAACTGGATTTGATTGAAGAAGCGATTCTCCAATACCAAAATCTATTACATAATGCTAAAACACAGAGTAGAATGGTGGAAAATGAGTTGCATCTGTGTCAACGCGTAATGGATGAGTTTGGAATTGAAGAGGAGAGAGAAGAAGGGCAAGAGCATGCGGCAACGCAAGATCCTCTTGCTTCGATGGACTTAGATGGTTCATCTTATCCATTTTCTCGGTAACGCCGAAGCCAAACACCTCAAAAACGGAGGGTTTGGCTTTTTCTCTTTTCTTAATCTTGCTTTTTGATAAAGCTCCGTAGATTTTTCTTTTCAGCAGGGGAGAGCGATTTTATTTTTTGCTGTAGTTGTTGTTTACACGATTCGTATAGGTGATAATCTAATTCATTCATACTGCGAATATGGGTTGTGAGTTGTTCGCTGATGTCAGGCTTTTTGGAGCGCTTTTTGGTTACGTTTTCTTTTGAATAGTGAGTTTGTTTCCATCCTTGTAATCGATTTAATAAAAACACGGATTGAGGATACATCTCGGTAATACCAACAAAGGTAAAGTGATCTTTTAAATTGTTCATGGCTAATGTGAGGTCAGGATCGTTTTGTCCAGATAGGAATCTAGTTTGGTGATTATGAAGAGGAGCGGAGATCCGAGGATCTTCACTGGTAACAAATTCTTCTATGGACATTTTTTTCACTTTATGATGCAGACCATTAGTAGGCATGGAGCAAATAAAATTATAGGTAGAAATTACACGGCTTACAGGATCCCGGAGCATGGTTATATAACGATAAGATCGATGGAAGTGTTGGTGAACGCCATAGCGGCAATGTCCATATACCCATCTAAAATTTGCTTTTTGTTTAGGGGTGAGGCTACGAATCAGTTTATCTTGATTTTGATGCAGAGGATATCGATAAATTTGATCAGAAGGAACGTTGCTATCGATAATACCCCGCATGGTAATGCCGCCTGTTTTGGGGATATGAGCAAAGATCCAGAGAGGTTTCTTCATGGTTATTTCTCCTTTCAAAGCCCCTATCAATCTCTTTCATATACTATGAAATTGATGTGTTACTGGTTCACGGGATTAAGACTATTTTCTAAAGAATGAGGGTTGATGATGAATAAAGATCAAGAAATCCAAGATTTTATTACGCAGTTACAAGTGGGAGAACCAGTTCGAGTGTTAACTCACGATACAGAACAATATGTATTAGTCGAACGCATATTTGAAGGATGGATTATCGATTATCGAAGTGAACGAACCATCTATCGCAGAGTGGAAGAAGCGATTCAATTTTTAGCTGAAATATGGAATACGGATTTGAAAGAAGTGATTCATTTGCAGTATGCAGGACTAGAAGAAATTGAGGATTTGGGGGAATTTTAAAGGATAAAAGCGAAATCTCTCTCATAAAGTAATTAGGAGCGTGGGAGAGGAGTGGACCGGGTTGGTTTTTATGGTGATTTGTCAAGTACTGGGAGGGACTTTTATAGCCATAAGCTGGATCCCCCAAGTGTTACAGGCTATAAAAGGGAAAACAGCCCATCAAGTAGATTTGAAGCCTCTTTCCTTGCTCTTTGTAGGGACACTATTAGTGGAGTTTTATAGTGCCTTTTTGGCCTTACAAGGAGAAGCGGTCACGTTATTTGTGACAAATACGATTCAATTAATCGTAGTAACCATTTTAATAAGCATCGTATTTTGGGCCGTGCCAGCAGATCAGCCGGCGGGGGTCAGTACGAAAGAAAAGCGTATTTCAAGGACTTCCTGAATAAGGAAGTTTTTATTTTTATCATATATTCCTAAATTTGTAAATAAAGTATTACCTATAAATAGATTGATTGTATTAGGAGGAATGGATGATAATGGGCTTCAAAGAGTTAAAGCAACAAGCTAGACAAAGCCTACAAGGAAACTGGAAGAAATCAATTATTGTCGTGGCTCTTGCTACGATTTTATCAGCGTTACCCAGTTGGATTGAGATGATGGTTCGTCCGGAAGATTACTTTGATCCAACCTATACAGTTGACTATATGAGCATGTTTCAGCCTAGTTCGTTTGGTGTATTTTCCTTCCTCTGGTATTTGTTGATCCCGGGAGCAATTATGCTAGGTTTGGCCGGTTTCTTTCTACACTTAATCCGTAGAAACAGTGCCACAGAAGCAGATGCGTTTGAGTTCTTTACCAATTTGTCTAAGTTTGGTCAGAGTGTTCTTTATAATGTACTGATTACGGTATACGTTTTTTTATGGTGCTTACTGTTAGTGATTCCAGGAATCATTCGGTCGATTGCTTACGCCATGACTCCGTACATTCTGCAAGATCATCCAGAATATAGTGTGAATCAAGCCATTCGAAAAAGCGTTCAAATGATGACAGGGTACAAATGGCAGTTTTTCTTACTCCAATTAAGTTTCTTAGGATGGATCCTACTAGCGATCTGTACCTTTGGGATCGGACTTTTGTGGGTATTGCCCTATATCCAGGCTACCAATACACATTTTTATGAACAGAGAAAAAATGAGAATGAAGTCGTAAAGGGATGATCATATGAACTACCTTGACTTGTACCATCATTGGCTAAGTTTTGGTGGGTTGAACTCTGTACTGAAAGAAGAGTTAGAGCAAATTCAGGAGCACGAGCTTGAGATTCAGGAACGATTTTCGCAATCATTATCGTTTGGAACAGCGGGGATCCGAGGGATCATAGGCGCCGGGACGAATCGAATGAATATCTATACCGTCCGCAAGCTGGCTCAGGGGCTTGGAGAGTGGTTGCATCATGAGAATCTATCCGAAAAGGGTGTTGCGATTGGCTATGATACGAGGCATTGTTCTGTAGAATTTGCAGGAGAAGTGGCCAAGGTACTCCTTCATCACGGAGTTAAAGTCTATTTATTTGAGCAGATTTGTCCATCACCAGAGCTTTCGTTTGCGGTTCGTTACTATGAAGCGGCTGCGGGTATCATGGTGACCGCAAGCCATAATCCTCCCAATTATAATGGAATCAAAGTATACGGGGCAGACGGTGCACAAATTTCCCCTCTGATAACGAGTAAGATTTTGGACAACATTAGCCGAATATCGGACGAATTTATGATTCCAGTGGCAGATCTTTCAGAAGCAGAAAAGGATGGGGCCCTCGTATGGCTAGGATCAGAGATCGACCAAGCGTACTATGAAAATGTGGCATCGTTGGCCTTCCAAGATAAGGAGCAAAATAAGCAATTTCGTATCGTATATTCGCCGCTTCATGGAACAGGACGACTTCCCATTGAGTCGGTTCTTAGTCAGAAGGGATTTGAACATGTATTTGTGGTTCCTGAGCAGGCAGACCCAGATCCCAATTTTTCGACCGTGAAATCGCCTAATCCAGAGGATCCAGCATCCTTTGAGTTAGCCATCGCGTATGCGAATGAACAAAAAGCAGATCTCGTCCTTGTAACCGATCCGGATGCTGATCGAATTGGGATTGCGATTCGTGATGAAAACGATCAGTTTGTTCATCTGACAGGGAATCAGATCGGGGCTTTATTACTCTTTTATCTCTTGTCTCAGCGATTAGAGCGGGGAGAATTGCCTGCCAATGGAGCATTAGTCAAATCAATTGTATCCTCTGATCTCGGAGAGTCCATCGCTTCCCACTTCGGGGTAACGACGCAGAATACACTAACCGGCTTTCGATATATCGGAGAGTTTATTCAGAAGTGGAAACAAACGGGAGAGCATGCGTTTCTGTTTGGATATGAAGAAAGTTATGGATATCTCATCGGGGATTTTTGCCGAGATAAGGATGCCACTCAAGCATGCTTATTGCTGGCAGAGCTAGGGGCTTACTATCAAAAACAGGGAATGCAGATTTATCAAGTCTTAGATACGATTTATAAGAAATTTGGATACTTTCAAGAGACGCAGATCTCGATTACATTAGAGGGACTTGAAGGAAGTAAACAATTAAAAGAAATCATGATTCGGACGCGAAGGAACCCTCCTTCACAGGTAGCAGGTATTGCTGTTCGTAGCATTCAAGATTATCTACAAGGAGTTGAAGGATTTCCTAAAGCAGATGTTCTCAAGTTTCTCCTCGAAGATGGGTCTTGGTTTGCGATCCGCCCATCTGGAACAGAGCCGAAGATGAAGTGTTATGTAGGGGTGAGGGGAAGTAGCTCTACTGAGGCGGAGGAGAAAAAGAGAGCGTTAAAAGAAGATTTAGCGAGCTGGTTGGAGTTTTAGAGTGTAGATTCTCTAAGAACTATTAATTAACAAATAAATTGAGTGGAGTAGGGGTGTATTGTATCTGAGCTTGCAGGCTCACTATTGGATCTGTGGCCAGATGCACTCCCCCGGGACACTCTATCATAGTTTAATATCTTTAGTCTGTTATGCAGAAGGATAAGCAACATCAAAAATATTGACAAAAAACATACTTACATGTGAAAATGACTATTGTATAGAAAATTAAAATGGTTAGAAAATTAAACTCAAAGAGAGTGATTGCGATGATGTACGATAAATCCTTACAATCGCATATCCCTTCCTTCCACAAAGGAGCTGGGCAGAAGTGAACGACACTTCTACCCAGCTCCTTTAGTTTGGTAGAGTGTAAAAAGGAGAGCTGAGGTATTGTGGATCATTCGAATCAAGTATCCCAATTGAACACGATATGGATGGATGGTAACAGTATCACGCCACAAGTGGTAGAGCAGGTTGCGAAACGAGAAATTCGCGTGTCTCTATCAAAAGAGGCTGAGGATAGAGTAGTAGCTTGTAGAGATATGGTAGATCAGCTAGTAAAAGATGACAAAGTAGTCTACGGGGTGACGACTGGATTTGGTCTATTTAGCGATGTATCGATTTCCCCAGCTGATGCAACCCAATTGCAAATCAATCTAATCCGTAGTCATGCATGTGCGGTCGGGAATCCGTTACCAGAATCCGTTGTGCGCACAATTATGCTCCTGAGAGCGAACGCGTTATCTAAAGGTTACTCTGGAATCCGCCTAGAAACATTGCAACTCTTGCTGGATTGTTTGAATCAAGGCGTGCACCCAGTTATTCCAGAGCAAGGGTCACTGGGAGCAAGTGGCGATCTAGCGCCGTTGTCTCATCTGGCCTTAGTGCTGATGGGAGAGGGAGAGGCTATCTATCAAGGGCAGCGACTTTCCGGGGCGGACGCACTTGATCAAGCAGGATTGAACCCGATTACACTCGGGGCTAAAGAAGGGCTTGCCTTAATCAATGGAACCCAAATCATGACGTCTCTCGGTGTACTTGCCGTTTCTCAAGCAGATCGCTTAGCAAAAGTAGCAGACGTAATTGCTTCTATGACTCTTGAGTGTTTACGAGGGATTCCGGATGCATTTGCTGAGGGGATTCAGCAGGTTCGTCCTTATCCAGAGCAGGCTTCTGTGGCCCAAAACTTTCGTACTATCTTACAAGGTAGTCAATTAACCACTTCTCAAGGCGAGATTCGTGTGCAGGATGCGTACTCACTACGATGTTTACCTCAAGTACACGGGGCGGTTCGTCAGGTGGTTGCGTATACAAGTGAAAAGATCCAGATCGAGTGTAATGCAGCAACGGATAATCCATTGCTGTTTATGGAGGACGGTCAAGTTATATCAGGTGGGAACTTTCATGGACAGCCGATCGCTTTTGCGATGGATTTTCTCAAGATCGGCATGAGTGAACTGGCCAATATATCAGAGCGACGGACAGAGCGCCTTGTCAATCCTGCCCTATCAGGTGGCCTACCCGCATTTTTGAGTCATCACCCCGGGCTTGCTTCCGGTATGATGATTCTACAGTATGTAAGCGCTTCCCTCGTGTCAGAAAATAAAGTGCTCGCTCATCCAGCGAGTGTAGATTCCATTCCTTCTTCGGCGAATCAAGAGGACCATGTTTCCATGGGGACTACAGCGGCTCGTCAAGTCACACAGATCATTAACCATGTAGCCAAGGTCTTAGCCATCGAATGTATCTGTGCGGCAGAGGCAGCTGATTTTGTGGGAGCAGATCAATTAGCTCCAGCTACAAGGAAGTTATATGAGCATATTCGAAGCCATGTGCCAAGAGTGGTAGAGGATCGCTCTCTAAGTGGCGAGATTGAACTTGTAGCAAGTTACTTGCTAGAGGGTGATTGGCTACGTGAAGTAGAAAAGATAACGGGTGAATTGTTCTAAGGATGGTTTAATACCAAACAAGCAGAGGGAGAGATTTGATCATGACCAAATCCATAAGTCGTACTGTTCGAGCAACGAGAGGAACGGAGTTGACTGCAAAAGGTTGGCAACAAGAAGCTGTGATCCGTATGTTGATGAACAATCTGGATCCAGAAGTAGCAGAGCGTCCAGAAGATCTAGTGGTATACGGTGGAATTGGAAAAGCGGCACGTAACTGGGAGAGCTTCGATAAAATCGTTGAATGTCTTACTGATCTAGAGGCAGATGAGACGTTATTGGTTCAGTCAGGGAAGCCAGTTGGGATTTTCCGTACACATACGATGGCCCCACGGGTCTTGATCTCTAATTCGATGCTAGTTCCTGCCTATGCCAACTGGGAGACATTTCACGAGCTAGATCAAAAAGGTCTTATGATGTACGGCCAGATGACCGCAGGAAGCTGGATTTACATTGGAACGCAAGGAATCCTACAAGGAACATATGAAACATTTGCCGAAGCAGCTCGCCAACATTCAGGAGGCTCTCTAAAAGGTACGCTTACGTTAACGGCAGGCTTAGGTGGCATGGGTGGCGCTCAGCCATTAGCTGTTACGATGAATGAGGGTGTCGTGATCGGAGTCGAGGTTGATCCAAGCCGAATTCAGAGACGGATTGACACACGATATTGTGATGTGATGGTACATTCACTAGACGAAGCTTTGAAATTAGCGAAAGATGCACAATCGCAAGGGAAACCGCTCTCCATTGGACTCATTGGAAATGCGGCAGAGGTTTTTCCAGAGTTTGTCAAGAGAGGCGTTACTCCTGATTTTGTAACGGATCAAACATCTGCCCATGATCCATTAAATGGTTATGTTCCAGTTGGTTTCTCGTTGGCAGAGGCAGATACATTGCGGACACAAAACCCGAACGAATATGTGAAGCTATCCAAACAATCAATGGCAACGCATGTACAAGCGATGTTAGATCTACAAAAAATGGGTTCCATTGTCTTTGATTATGGTAATAACATTCGTCAAGTGGCTTTGGATGAAGGTGTCAAAGATGCTTTCGCCTTCCCAGGGTTCGTCCCGGCCTACATTCGTCCGCTGTTCTGCGAAGGAAAAGGACCGTTTCGTTGGGTAGCGCTATCTGGTGATCCAGAGGATATTTATAAAACAGATGAACTGGCGCTACGACTCTTCCCAGAAAACGAACACCTACGACGCTGGATTACATTAGCTAGAGAAAAAGTAGCATTCCAAGGTCTCCCATCCCGGATCTGCTGGCTCGGTTATGGCGAACGTGTGAAGATGGGCTTAGCTATAAACGAAATGGTGCGTAATGGCGAACTATCCGCCCCGATTGTCATCGGAAGAGATCATTTAGATTGTGGTTCTGTAGCTTCTCCAAACCGTGAGACGGAAGCGATGAAAGACGGAAGCGATGTAGTAGCTGACTGGGCGATTCTAAATGCGCTCGTTAACACCTCTTCCGGAGCTAGCTGGGTATCCGTCCACCATGGTGGTGGCGTAGGCATGGGCTACTCTTTACACTCCGGTATGGTTGTAGTCGCAGATGGCTCCCAAGAAGCAGAAGAAAAACTATCCCGAGTACTAAACACCGACCCAGGAATGGGAGTTATCCGCCACGCAGATGCAGGTTATGACCTAGCCATCGAAACCGCTAAGAACAAAGGCGTCCGGGTTCCAATGTTAGGGATTTAAGATCAAATAAAATAGCCAAAGGAGGAGCCTCATATGAAACAAATTGACCTACTCATCTATAACATCGGCTGCCTTGTCACCATGCAAGGCTCCCCAAAACCTCGAGCGGGAACAGAGCAATCCAAAGTCCACATGATTCACCACGGTGCCATTGCTATTCAAGGTGAACAGATCGTAGCAGTAGGTATTGAAGAAGAGGTTCGTAAGTCAATCCAAGGGCTTACCGTTGTAAAAGAATTAGATGCGCAAGGATGCCTCGTTACCCCTGGCCTAATCGATCCTCATACTCACTTAGTACACGGAGGATCGCGGGAACATGAACTAGATTTAAAGCTAAAAGGAGTTCCTTATCTAGAGATACTCGCTCAAGGTGGAGGAATTTTAAATACCGTTCAAGCGACACGAAAAGCAACTGAAGAAGAACTTTGTTTACAAGCAAAACGAAGCCTAGACCTGATGCTACTTTTCGGAGCAACTACTGTAGAAGCGAAAAGTGGTTATGGGCTTACCTTAGAAGACGAAGTGAAACAGCTTCGTGTGGCAAAGCAATTACACGAGTCCCATCCAGTTGATATCGTCTCCACATTTATGGGCGCACACGCGGTTCCCGTTGAATACAAAGGAAGGTCAGAGGAATATGTAAATCTCGTCCTTGAAGAGATGCTTCCAGAAGTAAAGAGATTGGGTCTAGCAGAGTTCTGTGACATCTTTTGTGAGCATGGCGTTTTCTCAGTCGAAGAATCTCGTAAAATCCTCCTAAAAGCAAAAGAGCTCGGTTTTAAGATAAAGATTCATGCCGATGAGATTGAATCCATAGGGGGGGCAGAGCTGGCTGGGGAACTAGGATGTATCTCAGCGGAGCACCTCTTAGCTACTGATACGGAAGGAATTGAGGCGCTGAAAAAAGCTGGTACGATTGCGGTCTGTCTACCTGCTACCTCTTTCAATTTGCGTCTTCAAAAGCATGCTCCTGCTAGAGATATGATCGAAAGCGGTGTTCCGGTCGCACTCTCTACGGATTACAATCCAGGTAGCTCACCGACAGAATCATTGCAACTTGTGATGACACTTGCTTGTCTAAACTTGCGAATGACACCGGAAGAAGTCTTAACTGCTATGACCATTAACGCGGCACATGCAGTAGGCAAAGCAGACACCATCGGTAGTTTAGAAGTAGGGAAGCAGGCAGATATCGTTTTATATAACGCAACGAACCTAGCATATCTACCCTATCACTTCGGTATCAATCATGTGCATTCAGTAGTGAAAAAAGGAAACATAGTTGTTTCGGAAGGTAAGCTAATATAAAAGGAATTGCTTGTCCAAGACCAGTATCAATCAAGATACTGGTCTCAATCATATGAATGTGATACGTCTTAAAAGTATGATAATCTATTAATATATATAAATTTACTATTCATAGTTAAATAACCAAGCTTATTTAACTTAGTTGCATAATATGTTAGGAGTTTCCAAAATAGTAAAAGGTGGAGATCAAGCATGGCGTACTTGGTTGCGTTAGATGATGGTCATGGGTTATCCCCTACTCCCACCCCAGGAAAGAGAACTCCTAATATACCAGGAACGGGTGTAATCTATGAAAACCAATTTAACCGTGCTGTTGTCAATTTCTTAAATGTAGAGTTAAAGAGGTGTGGGTTTCGTACGATTCTGGTAGCACCCACAGATATCGATACTCCACTCGCCCAGCGTGTATCAGTAGCGAATCGGAATGGGGCAGATGCTTATGTTGCGGTTCATTACAATGCAGGTGGAGGAAGTGGAGTCGAGACGTACCATTTTCCGAGCAGTACCAAAGGACAACGACTTGCCCGTCTCGTACATGCTCAAGTCATTAAAGGAACTCCCCAAAAGGATCGAGGCGTAAAGACTGCAAACTTCTATGTTTTGCAGAAAACCTACATGCCGGCTACGTTAATTGAGTTTGGATTTATGGATGACCCGGGCCTAATCGAAGCGAAACGCATGATTGATCCTGCATTCCAGAAAGAGTGTGCAGTGGAGACAGCAAAAGGAGTTTGCCAATACTTTGGAGTAGATTATGTTCCTCCTACACCCACCCCTACCCCTCTTCCTATGCAACGAGTAGAAGTAGATGGAAACGTACTTTTTGATAGTCAAGTGGTGGATACGATCTTAGATGGTGTGCGAAAAAATTTGGGGAAAGTCATCTCCATTAAGCCACGGTAAATAGGGTAATAATGATGATGTAGATAAAAGAAAGATGCTCTTACCCATTGGGCTGAGTAAACACCAATCTTCTTTTAGATAGATTGGCGTTTACTCATATTCGTTTGAAATTCATTATTTTGGTAATATATTATTTGTGAAATAAAATACATAAGCATGTAAGAATGGGATGTGGATTTGTGAATACGGTTGAAGAGCTTCATAATTGGAAGCGAAATATTGCTTTTTTCCTAGGTGGACAGACGATCTCCTTCTTTGGATCTTCGCTAGTACAATATGCAATCATGTGGTATATCACCTTGCAAACACAATCAGGCGTCATGATGACAGTTTCGATCATCTGCGGTTTTGTCCCTACTTTTTTTCTTTCTCCCTTTGCGGGTGTGTGGGCGGATCGATATAACCGAAAAATGTTAATTATGATATCGGATTCACTTATTGCAGTAGCAACTTTGATCCTAGCAATCATCTTTCTCATGGGCTATAAGCCACTTTGGTTACTATTCGTGGTATCGGCTGTTCGTGCTCTTGGAACGGGTGTGCAGACTCCAGCAGTTGGAGCCATTCTCCCACAATTAGTTCCCAGTGAACATTTGACCAGGATCAGTGGAATGAACAGTAGCATTCAAGCAACGGTGATGCTACTTTCTCCGATGGCAGGAGGGGCACTACTCACATTTGCTACGATCGAAGCGATTTTTTTCATTGACGTTGTGACGGCGTTGATAGGCGTTGGCATCATGCTACTCTTTATTAAGATCCCGACCCATGCGAAAGCGATGCAGGAGCAAACAACCAGCTACTTGAGTGATATGAAACTAGGATTTTCTTACATACGCAATCATGAATATGTAAAGAAATTCTTCATTTTTGTAGGCTTTTTCTTTATCTTAGCAGCTCCGGTTTCATTTCTAACTCCGCTTCAAGTTACGCGTACATTTGGAAATGATGTTTGGAGACTTACAGCGGTCGAGGTTACTTTTTCAGTGGGCATGATACTCGGTGGGCTAGTGATGTCTGCATGGGGAGGATTCAAGAATCGGATTCATACGATGACGATGGCGAGTTTGATCGTGGGGGCATGTACATTTGCTCTCGGAGTGATCCCGAATTTTTGGCTGTACCTCGCTTTTATGGTGATTATCGGAGTTTCCATGCCTATGTTTAACACTCCTTCTACCGTTTTATTACAGGAAAAAGTAGATCCTGATTATATGGGAAGAGTTTTTGGAGTTTTAGGGATGATCTCTACCTCTATGATGCCTCTTGGTATGTTAATCTTTGGTCCGATTGCGGATGAGATCCCCATTGAGTGGTTGCTTATTGGAACCGGAACGTTGATCTTTATCCAGGGCTTCTTCTTACGAGGGACCAAAGCGTTAGTGGAGGCGGGTGAACCAACCGTCGAGCCAGCCAAGTAAATAGAATCTAACAAAAAAGCTCTGTTTCTCTTGTGAAAAACAGAGCTTTTCTATTTTTAATAAGGAGATTTGCTAGAGGACGAGAATGAATTAGGTATCCTTGTTAAGAAAATAGTTAAGGAGTGGGAAAATGAAAAAATACCGTACTAGTATTTTCTGTTTTTTATCAGCTATTTCGACCGGAAGTGGTGTGATTTTAAATTACACTCTACATGCAAGACTACCTTATGGGGCACTAGTAGCATATACTTTAGGCTTCCTATTTATTATTTGTGCCATTTTTTCTGCTCTTTCACAGGCTAAGAAAGGCACGCGATTCACTAGATTTTAGATGTCTATAATTGCAATCCTAATGTTAATTAACAGGATTTTTTCATGATTCTAACGAAAGAAGAAATGAGGAATTTTATTGTAATAATTAGATAATAAAAGGAGGATATGAAATGAGAAAATGGTTGCTATCGTCCGTTGCATGGATGTTGACGGCTAGTCTCCTGATGACATCAGGAACGCCGAATGATGTATCAGCTAGTAAGATGACAAAGAAAGAGGAAGGACAAGGTCAATATTTAGTCGTTGATTTACAAAAAGAGGGTGAAAAAATTCAAATCAAAGAGCTTAGCATGGAGGAAGGGGATGTGGAGGAAGGTATAACTCCACCTCAAAGTGATCTAGATCCCCAAACGAAAACCGAGACTCTTTTGATCAAAGACAGAACAGGTAAAACCCTCTACCAAACTCCCTTCCAGTTCCCAATCGTTAGAACGGTCCCTCCAGCTATGCCCGATCAAAAAACGAACGATCATGTACCCCATCAAGTACCCGTCAATCATCCAGAAGTTACGCTAATCCTCCCGTATTTTCATGAAGCTACCACAGTAGAGGTCAAGGATTCAGGCACAAAAGCGACCACTCAATCCTCGATTCCGAAAAACTTTCATACTCAATCACATAAGAAAAAAGTGAGACCACCGAAAAATAACGGCAAGTTTGAGATTCTCTTATTGGCGAGTGGCTATGATGAGAGCAATAGGAGTGAGTTTGAACAGCAAGTTAGTAATATTAAACAAGCCATCCAAACGACAGAGCCATTTGCTTCCTATCTGAATAAAGTTGCAATCCATACAATCGACGATTCCACGCCCCTCGGCTGTCAAGAAGGAGCGCAGAATATCGCTCGGCTACTAGTGTGTAACGATTCTAAAGTGGTTAAGGCTGCGGCTCACTCTGGTTATGGATACGATGAGATCATCGTCATCCATAATACAGACAATTATGGTGGCTCCGGTATGAGGGATTATAGTGTTTCGGGATTTAAAACCAACAGCTATTCTACCTATACCGTGGTCTATGATGGACCTTGGACAGCAAGAATGGCGATTCATGAGTTAGGGCATTCATTTGGCAATCTCTGTGATGAATACATGTATGAAGATGAGGGATATAGCTATGTGGACTGTACAAATTGTCGCAAAGACAAAAGTGACCTAGAGAAATACGTCAAAGGGGAGTGTAGTGTGGGCTGTGATGCCAAGCCAGATTACTTCCGGGCTGAAGATAGCATTATGCTCTCGTTGGCTATTCCCACCTTTAATGAAGTGAGTATCAAAGCAGATTTTGCCCCATATGGCTTAGAAAAGCGACTGCAATATTTCACGGGAAAAGAGCAACCGAAAGCAGTCAAACGTCTACAGATGAATCAAGAGAAAGTCACCTTGAAGCCAGGTGAATCCATCCAACTAGCTGTGACAGCTACCTATGTAGATGGAACCAAGGAAGATGTGGCTTATGTAGCAAACTGGAGAGCGAGCAATGAAAAAAGGATTAGCCTTTCGCAAGGATACATGCTGGCTCTTTCCTCAGGAAAGGTGCGAGTAAAAGCCTCTTACGCAGGGAAGACAGTATCCGTATCAGTCCATGTAGAAGCTCCTAAAAAATTGGTAGTGAGTGAAAAGGACATTACACTCAAGTCAGGGGAAAGTAAGGACATACCTGTACAGGCGATCTACCGGGATGGTACAACCCAAGACGTAACTCGGGATGTTACGTGGAAAACGTCTAATAAAAGAGTGGCAACGATGGAAAACGGAGTGCTCTCTGCTCATGCAAAAGGCAAAGTTGTATTAACTGGAATCTACAATGGAAGGGTAGCCAAGATTTATGTGCGTGTGAAAGAGTAGGGAAACGTATCTACATGATGAAAAAATGATTTGTTAGTACAGTGGCCTGCTATGTGTGCTTGCGCTTTTCGATCTAAAATAGCTAGAAAATGCCCTTACTTTGTGTATATGACTGCAAAGTAAGGGCATTTTCCTTTTTATCGTCTCATCTTTTTAGGGAAAGACAAGTATACAGTCGTTCCCTCACCTTCTTTGGTATCAAAATCTATATTTCCCTTATGTTTTTTCATGACGTGGTAACAAAAAGAAAGTCCTAAGCCAAAGTTCTCTCGCGAATTTAATTTGGTGGAAAAGAAGGGCTCTAGGATTCTAGTCAAGTGTTTTTTGGGTATTCCCATTCCAGTGTCCTTGATTGATAAGAGAACTTTCTTTTTCGACTCGTCTATTTGTACAGTGAGCACGCCACCATATGGCATAGCTTCAATGGCATTCGAGATAATATTATGTAAGGTTTCTTCTATTTGCAAACGATCGCACCAACTAACCAAAGAAGGATCCACACATTGAATCTGTATATCGACACCAGAGGCGTGTAAGTGGTCTTTTAACCGATTTAAACAGTGCTTAACGATATCGAGTACACTGTTTTTTTCCAAATGTAGGTCGTGTTCCTTCGTTTTTTGTTGGATTCTAGACATAGTATCTTGCATTCTTTGATAAGCGTAAAGAATGGTGTTCATATCTTCTTCTAACACTTTTTGATCAGTGGCCATCGCATAGGTCTTAATCTTATCCCCATACCATTTAATTCTTCCTTGATCATTTCTGATAGCCTGATTCAGCATAGACGCTTCTGAGGTTAGTTGTTGTAATGAGGATATATGCTGCCGTTCAATCCGTATTCGAGTTCTAAGAAACCCGTGACGGAAGAGAGAGAGGATGAAAACCACAAAAGAAAAAATAATAATCCAACGACTATACTGCCAACCATCCTTAATCCCCAAACTTGGCAGTATATAATGATTCGTTAAAACAAACATCATAGTAGGAATGAATCCCAAATTTGTGAAACATCTAATTCTTCTCATGAAAGGATTTTTTTCCATAAAATAAGAGCATATCAGCAATGTAGACCCTGCAAGAATATATGGCACTTTCCAAAAATAAGTGATAGGGTGTATCGAATTTGGAGTCACAGAAATCAGGTAAAATATAAATAGAATAGGAATGAGAAGAAAGAATTGCAACAGACGAGTATACTTCCTCGAAACGAATCCAGAATACATGATTCCAAACATACAAAAAGTATAGGGGGTGAGATAATAAGCTATGAATGATGTACCATCTTCGACAACTGTCGACTGAAATATAGCTGGATTGCTTTCAAATAGAGGTTTGACGTAATTCTCGATCACGATAGATAACCCGTCTACACCACCACAAAAAACAGTAGCACTCGCCCATCTAGCGCTCATATTTCTAAAATCGACAAAGAGAAGTAAAACCCCGGTAGTCCATGTGATTAATAGGACTAGCATATCTATTGTGCTCCTTCCGGTATTTCAACATTTCATGGAACTCTTACAAATATGGTACTACCTTGCGTTTTTTTCTTCAACATGGAAAGTCATAGGAAGATTAATTTGTAAGAAAGAAAAAATATTTTTGGAGGTAATCATGGTTTCAATCATGATTTAATAGGGGTATAAATCAAATGGAAAAAGATATGGATCGAGTCAAGGACGTGATGAAATGAAGGCATTAGAAAGACTAAATCAATTAAATCGAGACTTGTTGGAAATCACCTATTGCCGGTTGGATGTATCGCAATTGGAAAAGGAGATCATCCACCGTGAATGGACTCGTCTACAGGTGGATGAAGTAAAAGAGGAGATCGCTGTATGATTTTTTGGAAGCGATATACTCAGCTACATCGTTCACATAAGGTAACAAGTGAATAGGTTTTCTCAGGTCATCCTACATAAAAAACCTGAGACCAACGGCTACATAGTAAAATTAGCACGGACTGTTCTGAAGTGAACCCAAAAAGTTAGACACGAAGTTTTAAGCAATCTGCAGGGTATGTGTTCGGTATTGAACCGGACTCATGCCCTTTAGTTTTATCTT
>NZ_SLXV01000048.1 GCF_004341445.1 Baia soyae | reverse complement strand
CAAGTTAGCCACCTCTTTTTTGGCGTTTGTATATCTGGCTTCCATTTTTAGACTGGCTCAGTGAGATAGAAAATAGTTTTAAGACACACCCTAGTCTAATCGGAAAAAATATCATACCCATGTCCATAAAAAATGGTGTTGTTTTCATCCATTTTGAATTGTTTCCATGTGATGTTTGGTAGAAAAATGTCCACTTTAGAGTCAGTAGTGATAACAAGTGTCTGTTCTGTTCTTCTACGTCTAGCAACGTAGATCGCTTCTGTAGTTTCGTCAGGTAATTTGGTCATCCGACGTTCTTCCAAGTCAAACACTTGCTTTAAAGCTAATTTAGAACATTTTAAAGCATCTAGAGACTTGGCTTTGATATGAAACCGTAGCATGTTTTTCCCCTCGCTTTATCAAGTTTTCACAATTATTTACTAAGATGTTTCCTGACTCTAGTCTACTATGCTAAGATAAAAATACAAAAGTTTGGAATTATCTACAATTTACGCAGTTGAGATAAAGGAATCCACTATACTTCTTTGTATTTTACTCATACCCTTTCCAATAGAATCTGTTGTGCTCCGCATTCCAATGGAATCCTCTCATCTGCTCCAAATGAGGTGAAAAAATGGCACTTATTTTAGTGAATGATCGACTGGCTCAAGCAATTAAAGAGGCTAGGATCGCTCGAAAAATGCACCAAGACGATGTTTCCATCGAGACAGGTATATCATCCTCTCACTTATATAACATTGAGAAAGGATACTTCAGGATAGATCGGGACAAGGTTCAAAAGCTTTGTGATTTGTACAAGCTTAACCTAGAAAATTTTCTAAATGAAGAGGTTGCACCCATTGAACTTGATATCTCCCAGTACATCAAGCTCATTGAATGGGAGCTTACTCAGAATCCATCAAAAGCAATGGAACACCTTCGTCAAATAGAATCGCAACAAGTTCATCTTTTTGGTAAAAATGCTATTCTGGAAATGTATGTAAATTATATCCGAGCCAAGTACTCTAAAATGAATGAACAGTATGACTTAGCCATCAAACACTACAACGCCGTAATAAAAATCGCTACTGAATCAGGGGAATCTTTACACCACAACATGATCGCAGCAAGCTACTTTGGGATTTCGCAAATTTTACATCGACAAAACAAGCTGCTGCAAGCGTTACAAGTTGTCCAATTAGGTATACAGAATTTTGTTCCAGATGGAGAACGTAGCTATAATTATGTACTATTCCGAATCAATCAAGCTTCCATTCTAGAAAAAATGGATCGAGATCATGAAGCTTTGAATCTAATCGAAAAATACTGGACAGATCGTTCCTATCTAGATTTTTCAGACGCTCGTCTAAATTTATATCAGATCAAAACTGAGATCCTTATTAAACAAGAGCGTTTTCAAGAAGCTGTAAGTATTGCACAAGAAGGATTTGAATTGGCACGGTTAGATGGAAATGTTGACCGCGTTTTTGAATTCCTATCGTCTATTGGTTATTCATTTGCAAGGCTGGGAAATTTACAAATTGCAAAAGTGTATTTTGAAGAAGCAAATCAGCTTCAATCAAAGCTCAAAAGAAAAGTTCTAGCTTCCACTACTTATATACATCTTGCCAAAATCTATTTACTCCAAGAGCGCTTCGAGGATGCAAAACAACATCTAGAAATCGCTTTAACACTTTCCCAAAATGATGAATATTACTACGCAAAGGCTCTTACCGCTATGGGAGAAGCACATTATCATCAAGAAAAGATGGAATCTGCTTTACAATACCTAGATACTGCTTGGAGGATAGCAACTAGGCTGAACCTTGACAACATGGTTAGATATACTCTAACCTTATTGTTAGATATATCCCATCATTTAAAAACGTCTATACATGAGGAATACTTGGAATCATTTCGTTCTACCTTTATAAAACCCACTACCCAAGGAGGGATTGGTATGTTTGGATTTGTAAACGACCCACCAGATAACTAACCACTTTTCTAAAAAACAACACAAAACAAAAAAATCGTGTTCAGTATCAACACCGTGACTGCTCCGATATGTGCGGCGGCTCCACTGGAGCGATATCTTGCTTCAACTATATGTGAGGAGACTAAATGCATAAAATTTTGGCGTTCTCGATTTTAGCATTCGGTATTTCTGGTGCCGTTTTAATGAGCTCGATCCCTCCGTTGTTCGAATCCCCAATAAGAAATGGGGCGAAGATGTTTACTGCTGGTTCAGCAGTAGCTTTCGTTATAGTCACTGTCTTGACTTTCGTAATTCGTCGGCTATTCGACAAAGAACAATTAGCCAAAAAATCAGACGAAAAAAGAGAGTAATTATTCATTTTAAATAAGGTTTCTACTTGCCATCTCTATGATGAAAGAGATTGGAATAAAAAGTAGCCTCAAAGGCTAACTCGAAAGCCCTGTAATAGCTATCTCCCACGAGATTAACTATCACAGGGCTTTTTGCATAGGGATTTGGTAGTACCTTAGCTGGCTGCTCTTTACAACTTTGAACTCTTTTTATCTATCTTTTTATGTGAACGGGTAAGCTTTTCAGAGATTGACCTGTGACGGAGGCCGTTAAATGCTCGTCTACTTTCATTCCATCTGCTGGACTAACATTTGAAAAGCGCTCTACAAAAGAAGTAAGTAATAGAGTCGCTTCCAAGCGTGCAAGTGGGGCACCTAAGCAAAAATGAGCGCCCGCTCCAAAGGCAAGGTGGTGTTGATTCCCAGCACGATGGATATCTAACTCTCCGGCATGTGCAAATTGGGCTTCATCTCGGTTTGCAGAGGCGATCCAGGCAATCACCATCTGTCCTTGTTTCATCTCATGCCCAAAGACAGTGGTGTCTTGAGCTACTCTGCGATCCATGGTGACTAAGAAGCGAAAGCGAAGGACTTCTTCTACTAGCTTAGGGATTAGGGATGCGTCTTTACGTAGCTCTTGGTACACTTCGGGTTTATCAAATAACATGGAGTAAAACATATTTGAAATGAGCGTGGTTGTGATTTCATTTCCGGCACCTAGTAATCCGATCCCTGATTTCACCACTTCTTCATCTGTTAATTTTTCACCCTCTAGCTCCGCTTGAACTAGGTCAGAAAGAATATCATTTACGGGGTGACGCCGCTTTTCTAACACAATGGGATATAAGTATTCTTCAAATTCCTTCATTGCTTGTCCTTTTTTTGCCGCGATATCTTCAAATAAGTCTTTGGCGTAAGGGAGAAAGAGAATATTAGACCACGCTTTAAATAGTTCTCGATCTTTTGAAGGAACTCCGAGCAAATCTGCAATCACAATGATTGGCAGTGGTATGGCTAGTTTCTCTACAATATCGACTGTCGTCTGACCTTCTAACCCGGCAACTAGTTCATTTGCTAAGGATTGAATTCGTGGCTTCCATTCGTTAATACTACGTGGTGTAAATGCTTTTGACAGTAGTGCACGGCGACTGCGGTGTTGCGGAGGATCACAGCTGTTTACATTATTTCGATCATCGTTTTGATTACGTGGGATGGGAATTAAGCTTCGTTCTCTTTTATTTGAAAATAACTCATGGTCAAATAGCACACGCTTCACATGGTCATATAAAAAAACATTCCATACATCTTGTTCTGGATCATAAAAAACGGGACTCTTTTCACGCATCTCTTTGTACCAGGCGTAAGGTTCCCACTGTTCTTCCTTCGATTGTAATTTGGTTATATCGTGCAAAAGGATGGCTTTACGTAATGATGCTTCCATAAAAGAAAAACCTCCTCCCATTTATTTAACTTACTTAACTAATTATAGCATAGTGGATGTAGAAATATTATATTATCTAGTGAATGTTCACTTATTTTCATAGAAAAAAAGCACTATCGAATTGATAGCACTTTCTTATGCTTTATTACCGTTCAAATCGCTTATATAGCTCTGGAACCAAGCCATGAGACACACGCCAAATGTCACCTGCACCCATGGTGATCACTAATGTTTCTGGCTGAACCGATTCTGCTAGGTAAGCGATAATCTCATCAATGGATGCAATGAAACGGGTATTTGGATTGCTGTTTTCGACAATCAACTTCGCTAGACGCTCGGCCGATACGCCCGGAATCGGCTTCTCCCCTACTGGAGCATACAGCGTATGAATAATTACTTCATCTGCTTCTCCAAAGGCTTCGCTAAATTCCTGCATGAGATGATAGGTGCGAGAATATCGTTGTGGCTGAAACACACATACGATCTTTTTACCAGAAGCTTTAGCGCCCTTTAGCGTCGTGATAATCTCGGTTGGGTGATGGGCATAATCATCTACGACTAGGACATCATTTACTTCATCAATTATCTGGAAACGGCGCTTTGCTCCTTGACACTCCGACAGGGCCGCCGCTGCCTGTTTAAAAGGCACTCCAAGCTCCAACGCAGTAATCATAACGGCAAGTGCATTGGTGACATTATGCCGTCCTGGAACACGAATCGTCACATCGCCCAGCTCATGACCACGATGAACAACGGTAAAGGTGATCGCACAAAACTTCTCCCGAATATTACTTGCACGATACTCCGCATCTGGATGATCGATTCCATACGTAATGTACTTTCCTTTTACGCGTTCGGCCATGCTTCTTACATGCTCATCATCCCAGCATAAAATAGCCGCTCCTTCTGGACGCACCTGACTCAAAAACTCCCGATACGCTTGTTTCAAGTTTTCAAAGTCACCTTGATAGTGTTCGAGATGGTCCGGTTCGATATTGGTCACAACCGCGATACGTGGGAAGTACTCGAGGAATGAGCCATCACTCTCATCCGCTTCGGCTACGACAAATTTACTTTTACCAGCCTTGGCATTACTTTTTAATCCGACTACTTCGCCACCGATGATATACGTTGGGTCTTGGCCACAGATCTCAAGGGTTTGAGCAATCAAGGAAGATGTGGTGGTCTTGCCATGCGCTCCAGCCACGGCGATCCCTGCTTGATCATTTAACAAACGTGCCAACATCTGTGCACGGTGGATTACTTCAATACCTTGTCGCCTTGCTTCTACAATCTCATCATTGTCTTGACAAATGCTGGTAGAGTATACGATTAGCTCTGCACCATGTACATTTTCTGCTTGATGGCCCATCGTTACGTTGGCACCACGCTCTACTAACCGCTCTACTAAAGAGTTCGCCGCTACATCAGAGCCAGACACAGGAAAGCCCATATCTAGTAAGACGCGTGCAATGGCACTCATCCCATATCCACCGATCCCAATAAAATGTACTCTTTTTTTCTCCATTGGATCACCAACCTTCTCTACATTTAAATCGATCTTATAAAATGAGGGCGTACTTCTGAAACGAGATATAAAGAACCTGTAATGACGATCACATCATCCGGATTTGCTTCATTCATGGCTGTTTGAACCGCATCCCACGGCTTTTCGAGCGCTTGAATCGAGCCAGAGAAATAAGGCGTTAACAAGGTAGCTAGCTCATTTGCTTTACGTGAGCGTGGGAAGTGTGGGATTTCCGTTACCACGATTTTATGTGCTGTATCAGCAATAGGTTGTAATAGGTCTATTTCTTTATCTTGTAAGGAAGCCAATACAAAGCGGATTTTTTGATGGGGGTATAAGTGCGTAAGTGACTTCACTAATGATTGAATCCCATCTTGATTATGTGCACCATCTAGTATCACCAGTGGTTGATCTTGCATTTTCTCCATACGTCCGGCCCAACGCACCTTTTCGAGTCCCGCCCTGATGTGGGCTTCTTCCACTACTGTTATGTATCGACGGCGAAGAATGTCAATCGTCATCAGTGCCGTTGACGCATTTTGAAACTGGTGAATCCCTTGTAAACCAAGCGAAAGGTTCGTCAGTCTCTCATAGGGACTGGTAAAAGAAAACATTTGCTTATGGGCCGTACTTTCTTCTATTTCATAGGAAAATTGTTTATGTAATTGATAAATGGAAGCTGATTCACTTAGCGCAGCCTGATGAATCACGGCTTTGGCATCCTCATCTTCTACACTACATACGAGAGGAACCCCGCGCTTGATGATCCCTGCTTTTTCGCGAGCGATGTCTGGTAACGTGGAACCTAAAAACTCCTTATGATCGTATCCGATGTTCGTAATGACAGATACGAGTGGATGTACGACATTGGTTGAATCCCAGCGTCCCCCAAGTCCTGTCTCCCAAACCACGAACCACGGACAAGCCTCGAGCGCAAAGTAGCAGATCGCAATAAGAGTCCAGAATTCAAAAGGAGATGGAGCATTTCCTTGGGCGATTAACTCTTCTAAATGCGGAAGCACCGTATTGCTCCACTGGACAAATGATTCTTCGGAGATACCCATGCCATCTACTTGAATCCGTTCATTCCACTCTAAAATATGGGGAGATAGAAATACTCCAACCGAGTAGTCAGCTTCTCTCAATATAGAAGTGATAATAGCACCTGTAGAGCCTTTTCCATTTGTACCTGCGATGTGAATCCACTTGCACCGGCGCTCTGGATGTCCGAGTCTCTCTAGTACCCACTCCATACGATCCAAACCAGGCTGAATCCCCCTCACACAATGCTGATCCATCCAGTCATGGACTTCTTTAGCTGCTCTAAACAACTCTTTCGCTTCCTCTCTTAGATCTTTGCACACTCAGCAATCGATCGATACTCTGTCCATTTTGCTATGGAATCCTCGTTTCGTCAACGGAAGGAACAAGGGTAGGAAATGGATCCTACCCTTCTTTCCTTATCGCAAATGAAACCCTGCTTTACCGCGGCTTATTGCTGTAATTCGCTTAATCGCACTTCCACTTTCTCACGTTTTTCGAGGTAGTCTTTTTCTTTTCGCTTTTCTTCCTCTACTACATGATCAGGGGCTTTGCTCACAAATCCTTGGTTCGATAGCTTTTTCCGAACTCGATCCACTTCGGAGTTTAACGTGGTTAGCTCTTTTTTCAAACGATCGATTTCTTGATCGATATCAATCAGGCCAGCAAGCGGAATAAAGATTTCCGCTCCGGTAACAACCGCACTCATTGTTTTCTCTGGTGTCTGGGCTGTTGTAGAGATGGTTAATTCCTCTGTTTTACAGAAATGACGAATGAACGCTTCCCCTTGTAAAAGGAGCTTTTCAGTTGATTCATCGCTTGGGCGAATAATTAATTCGATCATCTTGCTCAGCGCCACATTTGCTTCGGCACGGATATTTCGTACGTTACGGATTACCTCGATCAACAAAGCGATTTCCTCTTTCGCTTCAGGGAATCGTAGCTCTGCTCGCTCTTCCGGCCACTTCGCAGTAACGATGCTTTGCCCCTCGTGAGGGATTTGTTGCCAGATTTCCTCCGTAACAAATGGGATCATCGGATGCATGAGACGGAGGATTTGATCCAGAACATAGCAGAGAACGGATTGAGCGGTTTTCTTGGCTCCTTCGTCATCTCCATACAAATGCAATTTCGCTAGTTCGATGTACCAATCACAGAAGTCGTCCCAAACAAATTCATATAAAGCACGACCTGCTTCGTTTAACTGGTACGACTCTAGATATCCGGTAACTTGACTAATGGTTTCTTGAAGACGAGTTAGGATCCATTTATCTGCAGTACCTAGATTTCCTGATAGATCGATATCTTGAACTTGGAAGTCTCCGAGGTTCATGAGCACAAAGCGGCTTGCATTCCAAATCTTGTTGATGAAGTTTCTCGCTTGTTCTACACGCTCAATCCGGAAACGCAAATCTTGCCCCGGAGTGGAGCCAGTGGATACCATAAAGCGCATCGCATCCGCGCCGTATTGCTCGATTACTTCTAGCGGATCCACACCATTGCCTAATGACTTGGACATTTTCACGCCATTTGCATCTCGAACCAATCCGTGAATGAGTACATCTTGGAATGGTTTTTGATCGGTAAATTCAAGGGCGGTGAAAATCATCCGCGCTACCCAAGGGTAGAGAATATCGTGTCCTGTTACGAGAACGCTATTAGGGAAATAACGTTTTACATCCTCTGTTTGTTCAGGCCAACCCATCGTGGAAAACGGCCAGAGTGCCGAACTAAACCAAGTATCAAGCACATCATCGTCCTGACGGATATCCGTGCATTTACAAGACTGACACTGAGTTGGATCTTCATACGTTACAGTCATCTCGCCACAGCTATCACAGTACCAAACCGGAATACGATGTCCCCACCATAACTGACGAGAGATACACCAATCGTGAATATTTTCAATCCAGCGAACGTACTGGTGCTCAAAGCGATCCGGAACAAACGTTACCTTATCTTCACTTTGCTGAAGCTGAATCGCTCTTTCAGCAAGAGGTTTCATCTTCACGAACCACTGGGTAGATAGATACGGCTCGACAACAGCATCGGAACGCTCACTGTGTCCAACTGAGTGAATATGCTCCTCAATTCCAACCATAATGCCGGCTTCTTGTAGATCTTTTGAAAGTTGTTTTCGGCATGCAAAACGATCCATGCCTTGATATTTTCCTGCAAGTTCATTCATGGTTCCTGACTCATCCATCACCACAATCTGTGGTAAATCATGACGTAGTCCCATTTCAAAGTCATTTGGATCATGGGCTGGTGTAATTTTCACAGCACCTGTTCCAAACTCTTGATCTACATACTCATCTGCGATAACGGGGATTTCACGCCCTGTGATCGGTAAAATTAGCATTTTCCCGATCATATCTTGATAACGCTCATCCTCAGGGTGAACCGCCACTGCCGTATCGCCTAGCATCGTCTCCGGCCTTGTGGTCGCTACTTGAATATAACCAGAACCATCCTTTAACTGATAACGCATGTGGTGTAGTGCACCTTTGATCTCTTTATGGATTACTTCGACATCAGAGAGCGCTGTACGTTGGGCTGGATCCCAGTTAATGATTCGTTTCCCGCGATAGATTAACCCTTTGTTAAACATATCAACGAACACTTTGCGAACCGCTTGAGATAAACCTTCATCCAAGGTAAAGCGTTCTCTCGAATAGTCCATCGAGAAGCCCATTTTGCTCCATTGTTCACGAATGGTTTTCGAGTAGAGATCCTTCCACTCCCATGTCTTTTCTACAAATGCTTCCCGACCGAGATCATGGCGGCTAATTCCTTCTTCGCGAAGTTTCGCTTCCACCTTCGCTTGGGTCGCAATTCCTGCGTGATCCATGCCTGGTAGCCATAGAGTGTCGTATCCTTGCATCCGCTTCATCCGAATCAACACATCTTGTAGCGTAAAGTCTAGCGCATGCCCCATGTGTAGCATTCCGGTAACGTTTGGAGGCGGCAAAATGATGCTATAAGCCGGCTTCGTTTGATCGCCTGAAGGTCGAAATAATTCATGATCCAGCCAAAATTGGTATCTTTTTTGTTCTACGGATTTCGGATCATACTTCGTAGACATTTGTATCTCTTTCTCCATAAACTCAGCTCCTTTAAAAAATAAAAACCCTTCATCCATCAAAGGACGAAAGGGTTGTTTTTCGCGGTACCACCTTTGTTCATAAGCAAGCATTTGGAAGCCAGCTTATGCACTTAGGGCCTGTTAACGGATTGGCTTCCGGTCTACCTTACTATGGCTACACAAACAACCATCCATCCATTCAGGTAAACAGCTTGCGGGCGACGTTCGATCTAGATTCCTTAGGAAATCTCTCAGCCGATGGATTTCCTTCTCTGATAGGTAGTGCTAGGTCTACTCTTCCCGGTCATAGCTTATCGATATGAATCTTTTGTACAATATTCTAACGTGAAGCAGGAGGTGAGTCAAATGATATATCTATCTATAAGTTCATCATTATATTATCCACGTATTCCAAAGGTATGCTTCACGTGATCAATCATGCCTTCTGGGTTCGCTAAAAAGGTGAACAACAACATGACACTTAACAGCATAAATGCTAGAAAGGCAATAAATAAGGCCCCACGATAAAATTTGGAAGCCAAAGTCTTAACAAAACTCAAAATGGAATCCTCCCATCAAAACTGATCCCTACATTTTAACATATTCTTATTCTCTACGTTTTCCATGTCCATGTCTAGACACACCACAAAATCTACATAATATTAACTCATATGGTATTCAACCAGTACATTTTATAACAAACTGCATATCTTATCGGGTATACAAGCAAAGTTTCCCTAAGGAAACATTGTAAGCATAGACCACAATTCATGCGATAAAGGGATTTTTCACCATTATAATGAACAGGAGGAGACATGATGTGGGAAGCACTTTTTCTAGCTCTCTCCCTCTCCCTACCCGCCAAATTTATCCGTCGTGCAGTGGATCGCAGGTCAAAAGAGAAATAGGGCATGAAGGAAAAGAAAAACCCCGGGGATTCCCAAGGTTCAGTCTCTATTCATATCTTCTGGATCTAGATCCTGCTCACTTTCACCTTGTGAAGAAGGCTTCATTTCATTTGTTATTTTGGTTTCTTTTGTTACCTTTGCTTCTTTTGTTACCTTTGTTGGTTTTGCTGTCTTGGCTCCCTTTGTTGCCTTTGATAATGCTTTTGCCGCTGCTGCCTTGGTTGATTTTTTAGTTGGTTTCGTACGCCCTGTTTGTCCTGTTTGAGGTTCAGCTTTCCATAGTCGTTTCACCACATCAAATAACGCATGCATCTGCTGTATTTTGTTCTCTAGCTGAACCACAGCATCACTTTCACTCATGATTCTCGACTTATCATAGTACTTATGAGCGAGGCGCAATACGTTTTCTGGATAGGAGAGATAAATGGCAAGCAGTTTCTTTTCTTTCGGACTGAGTTGATTTTCAGACTCATACACTTCTATTAAATGTTGAATTTCGTCTGGATCCAGATTGCGATGTTGGAAACGGCGTAAAAATATTGCCAGATCCCGGACAGGGGAATCAATTTCCGCGTCATCAAAATCAATCCAATAAAATTGCTCATCATCGCGAACGACATTGGAAGGGTGTAGGTGCCCATGACATAAAGTATATCTAGGAGGTACGCCCGATTCAGCCTCTACAAAACGCTCCAATCCCTTAATCGCAAATGTAAACAATCGATCTACCAAATCAATTTGTCCCACATATACTTTATCAAAAGGAGACTTATAATCTCGATTTTGAACCACTTCCTGATATTCGCTTAATTTGGCTTGATAGCCTTTCCATCTGTCAATCTGCTCCTGCTCTACCTGCTTCGTTCGATCCACATGCTCACTTACAAGTGGTTCTGCTTGTTTATGAAAGATCGCCAATGAACGTACAAGCGCTTCCGGATTATAATCAAATTCTTGTGATTCCTGAGGTTGTACCCAAGGAGTTAGATACCAACATTTCCCCTCATGCTCGACAAACGTTTCATTCTGTTCCGTTTTCTTGCACGAAAGTAGATTTGGATAGCCTGAATCATGGATCTGATCCGTAATATCATGAATCAAAGCAAGTGTATCTGCTGATTGAGAAGTCGATTTCAGAGCAAACCATCTCTCACCATCAAATACTTGCCAGACATTGCGAGGTCCTTTTTGCATATGCTGGGGCTTGAAATGAAACTGTTTACATACTTGTTTCATGACGGAACGTTCGTCCCGATGATTTTTTTCTTGATTCACATCTTCCCTCTCCTTCTTAGGAGGTTACAATCATACTTACCTAATCTACACTTGGGATACAAACAATCTGCCCTTCTTCTAATTGCTCGGAGTTTAGGTGGTTACAATGTTTGATTCGAGAAGAAGAGACTTGATATCGATCCGCAAGTGAATCAACCGATTCTTCTTTTTGGATGATGACAAGGCGCATCGCTGTAAAGGTTTCGGGTTTCTTTCCTACTAACCAATAGGACCATTCATTTACACCTTTTTCAGGCTCATCTAACTCATACTCATCTGGCCCTAGATCTGGATCTCCTCTTCCATCCATCATTTCAAGATCATTTGCCGAAAATCTCCGCTCCAATTCTGGTTGTCTAGCTTCATCTGGAAAAGGATAGATATACTCTTCTTCTGGTTCGTATTCTGGTTGCATCGGGCGTCTTTCACTACGATATCTCGATCTGGATACTTCTCTTTCTAGTTCATATGGGTCTTGACGATCTTCTATGTCTGGATGATAGTGGGTAAATATTTCTTGTCCAGAGAAATTGTCTTCTTCCTCTGATATTTCACTGTCTGATTGTCCGGGTTGTGCCTGAAAGAACGGTTGGTTCTCATCCATCATCGGATCTTCTTGAAATGATTGTGATGAATGTTTTCCGGAAGAAACTCCATCAATGAATAAAATCGCTTCAATCTGCAATTCAAACGGCGACATGATTTGGTAATCAAATGACTCTACTTCTGCTGATACATTGCCGATATCAGCCCGATCTGCGGGTAGCGTAATTTCCACAGGGATCACATACGAGATGCCCTCTGGTTCCTCAGCCATCGAGACTTCCGAATCACCCGACTCTCCTACATAGCTTCCGTTTAAACGCAGGTAGCCTTGAATCCTTACATGATTACCTTCATCTAATATCTGTACGTCTGGAAACAGGTCCAATTCCAGTACACGAACAATGCCGAGTTGTTGTGGATGCAGGCTCACCTTTTCTGAGATATCGAAACGAAGTTGGTTATAATGATTTTCCACTTTTCTAAATTCCCTCCCCAAACAATCTGTCCATACCAAGAATGGAATGTTACTGTATCTATATGCGACACTCTTTGCTATATACCGATTTTCGGATGGGGAGTTATTTTCATAGAAAATAGACTAGGATTGGTTTCCTAGTCTATTAAGGCTTGCTTTTCTATTGAACTATAGTTGTTTTAACGCATTTCGATTTGCCTCAATGGTACGGGCAATCTCTTCGTCCGAGTGAGATGTAGAGACAAACATCCCTTCAAACTGAGAAGGAGGTAAAAATACACCTTCCTCTAACATCAAGCGGAAGTACTTCGCAAATCGCTCCGTATCAGCCATCTTCGCTTGATCATAAGAAATTACTTTTTCGCCTGTAAAGAACAGACATACCATAGAACCAACGCGGTTGATATGGTACGGAATACCGATCTCTTCCGCATTTTGACGGATTCCTTCCGCTAGACGAGCTCCCTTTTGATCTAGCTCATCATATGCTTCTGGTGTCATCTGCTCGAGCGTGGCGATCCCTGCTGCCATGGCAAGAGGATTTCCAGATAGAGTCCCTGCTTGATAGACAGGACCTACTGGTGCTACCATCTCCATGATCTCACGCTTCCCACCATATGCACCAACTGGCAAGCCGCCACCGATCACTTTTCCCATCGTGGTTAGATCAGGGGTGATATGGTAGAGTCCTTGTGCAGAATGATATCCTACACGGAATCCTGTCATCACTTCATCAAAAATCAGTACGATGCCGTACTGATCACTCAAGGAACGTAACCCCTCTAGAAAACCTGGAGCAGGTGGTACTACACCCATATTTCCTGCAATCGGCTCTAAAATAATGGCTGCGATATCATCGCCAAATTTTTCACAAGCCAATGCTACGCTCTCTAAGTCATTATAAGGCACCGTAAGAGTGTGTTCAGCCGTTTGTTCCAGTACGCCTGGGCTATCCGGAAGACCGAGTGTGGCCACACCAGATCCCGCTTTAATAAGCAAACTATCTGAGTGTCCATGGTAACTACCTTCAAACTTCAAGATCTTTTTACGTTTCGTATAGGCACGAGCAAGACGCAAAGCACTCATCGTTGCTTCTGTACCCGAGTTCACCATACGAACCACTTCTACGGAAGGCATCCGTTCGACGACCATCTGAGCCATCTGAGTCTCCAGTTCCGTTGGCGCACCAAAGCTAGTCCCTTTTTCTGCTGTATCTTTAATGGCTTGTACAACCGTAGGATTCGCATGTCCTAGAATAAGCGGACCCCAAGAGCAGATGTAATCGATGTATTCATTTCCGTCTACATCCACTACCCTCGACCCTTTTCCTTGTCCTATGTATACAGGATTCATCTTCACCGACTTAAAGGCACGAACAGGGCTATTTACACCACCTGGGATGATCTTAACCGCTTCTTGAAAGTGACGGATGGAGCGTTCAAATTTCTTCTTGATCTTCTTCACTCCCTCTCTTGTTGTCTTATGTAGAACCATACTTCTTAGTATTGTAACGCAAATAGGATAAAAACACACCTATTCACTATGATTTCGTCGTTTTATATAAGCTTTTTGTAATAAATTGGGATTTAATAGGAGGTTATTTTGTTTTTGGGTCGAATTTTGTATCTTACACAAGATTGGAAGGAGTCAACAACGATGGATGAGTACAAATCCATATTAAATAAAATCTTGGAAGCTGTGCAGATTCACCATGCGAAATTTGATAGTTTAGAGCTTCGAATGGTTAGATTAGAGGGCAAGATAGACGGACTCGAGATGCGTTTGACGAGTGTGGAAGAACGTCTGACGAACGTGGAAATTCGCCTCACTGACGTAGAAGAACGCCTTACTGACGTAGAAGAAAGCGTAAAAGTCCTTAAGGAAGAATTTAGTGAGCATCAAGTACGACTAGAACGCCATGAAGTAAGCCAGCAGATTCTCGCTCAGAAAATCTTTGCCCACGATACGGATATCCTGCACATGAAAAAAAGATTTTTCGCATAAAACGAAGCCCCAAGGCATTGACCTCGGGGCTTCGTTTCGTTAAGAGAACACTTACACTGTATAGCTTCCTTCTTTAATCCAACGCGCTACATCCTTAGCATGATACGTTAGGATCATTTCAGCTCCAGCGCGTTTAAAACCGACTAACATCTCCATGACCACTTTCTGCTCATCGATCCAGTCATTTTGGGAGGCGGCCTTAATCATGGAGTATTCTCCACTTACATTGTAAGCGACTACTGGTAAATCAAAGTTTTCTTTTACCTGATAGATCACATCTAGGTAAGCAAGTCCTGGTTTCACCATTAATAAATCCGCACCCTCCATCACATCGGAAGTTGCTTCTCTCATCGCTTCACGTGCATTGGCAGGGTCCATTTGATAAGTACGGCGATCTCCGAAAGAAGGAGTAGAATGGGCCGCATCTCGGAACGGACCGTAGAAGCTAGAAGCATATTTCACCGCATAGGATAGTATCGGAATATGAGGGAAGCCTGTCTCATCTAGTCCTTGACGAATAGCCGCTACGAAACCGTCCATCATGTTAGAAGGCGCAATCATATCGGCTCCTGCCTCTGCTTGAGAGACCGCTGTTTGTACTAATAGTTCTAGTGCTTCATCATTCAAGATCTCGCCATCTTCAACCGGGCCACAATGGCCATGGTCGGTATATTGGCATAAACATGTATCGGCAATCACGTACAGTTCTGGGGCTTCTTGCTTTATAAAGCGGATCGCTTTTTGTACGATTCCATGTTCATGATATGCCTCGCTTCCACAGGAATCTTTTGTGCTAGGCACTCCGAAGACAATCACAGAAGGGAGGCCCAATTCGACGATTTCATTTAATTCATTTTTCAATTGGTCGAGTGAAAAGTGAAATACGCCTGGCATAGAAGGGATTTCGTGTTTGATGTTTTCGCCTTCTACGATAAAGATGGGATAGATTAGGTCGCTCGTATGTACATGGTTTTCGCGAATCATGCGGCGAATTTGTGGGTTGGATCGAAGACGGCGGTGGCGTGAAAAGGTATTCATGTGTGGGTCCTCCTCTAGGTTTCTTTGTTCTTGTGCTGATGTAGCAAGCCTGTCCTAAACGATCGATTGCCTAGCTATATTCAATACGGCTTGAATTAATCCTTCTATCGTATACGGCTCCGCAATCGCTGCAACGTTTAGCCCTAGTTTTATGGCTGCATCGGCTGTAACGGGGCCGATACAGACAAGCTGAGTCGTAGATAATAGTGCATGTACATCCGGCCGTATAGACTGCATAACTTTGACGAAGTTTTGCACGGTGGAGGAGCTGGTGAATGTGATGATATCGAGTGCTCCTTGTTCCAGATAACGGGCAACTCCCTCTGCATCTCCAGTGTCTAACTGAGTCTCATACAAATCGACTTCGACGATGGTACATCCCACTTGTCTAAGCGCCATCGGTAGTATTTCCCGGGCAAGGTTACCACGTGGTAATAACACCTTTTGACCAGGCTCTACTATCCGCAATAGCTTCTCTATCAAGTCCTCTGCTCGAAACGTAAGAGGTACTAAATCTACTTGTACCCCCTTGGCTTCAATGATCTGAGCAGTTTTAGGCCCAACTGCGGCGATTTTCACCCGTTCAACCTTCCGAATATCCAGTTGCAACTCGCTAAGTCGTTGGAAGAAAAACTCGGCTCCATTTACACTGGTTAGCACGATCCAATCGAACTGATCGACTTTCTGCAAAGCAACATCAATTTGACTTAAATCGGAGGGCATAACGGTTCGAATCATCGGCATCTCGATAGGTTCTCCGCCTAAGTCCGCTATGCTCTTCACCAGTTCACTGCTCTGACTACGAGCACGCGTCACTAAGACTCGATGTCCCAAAAGTGGCTTCTGCTCCAGCTGAGGTAAATGTTCTTGAATCGAATCATTCATCTTGAGCTACCCCTCTCACACCGAAACGGAAGCCAATAATTCATCTGCCCCTAATTCAATTAAGCGATTTGCAAGCTCTTGACCCATCTTGATTTCGTTTTTACCAATAATGGTATCGGCAATCATTTTCTTACCGGCAGGATCCCCTACTAATCCCTTTAAATGCACTTGATTCTCGCAAATTTGAGCATATGCCGCTATTGGCAGATGGCAACCACCATTGAATGCTTGGAGAAATGCCCGCTCTGCACGGACCGCTCGAGCTGTCTCTTCATGATTGATTTTCACTAACAGAGCTCGTGTTTCTCTGTCACCCTCTCGACATTGAATCGCAAGTGCCCCTTGACCGACTGCTGGTAACATCGTTTTAACGGAAATCAATTCCGCGATGTCCTCTTGCCAAGAGATTCGATTCAATCCAGCCGTCGCTAAGATGATCGCATCAAACTGGCCATCTCTCATCTTCTGTACGCGAGTATCGATATTGCCACGAATAGACTCTACTCGCAGGTCAGGACGAATCGCTAAGATTTGAGCTTGTCTACGCAAACTGCTCGTCCCAACGATAGCGCCAGAAGGCAATTCTTCTAGTGTTGATCCATCCCGAGATAAGAAGCAATCCCTCACATCTTCTCTAACTGGAATCGCTCCAATCATCAATCCTTCTGGCATTTCAGCAGGTAGGTCTTTCATACTATGAACGGCTAAGTCAATCTCTCCGTTTAAAAGAGCACTTTCGATCTCCTTAACAAATAAACCCTTCCCTCCTACTTTGGATAGGGTCACATCGAGGATTTTATCCCCTTTGGTTACGATTTTTTCTAGTTCTACTGTAAGGTTCGGTTCCATCTCTTTTAAACGATCGATCACCCAATTCGTCTGGGTCATCGCAAGTTTACTTTTTCGTGTTCCGACTACGATGGTTCTCATAACGGCAAGCCTCCTGTTTCAAACCCTCTAGACCCAATGGTGAAAGCTCCATCTAGAGAGTAATACGTTCCCGATCATAACCAGTATGGCAACTACATTCCACCAAGCCAATCGCTTTCCCTGCCATCCTATCCGACGCCACTGCCATAAAATTAGGCTATATACAATCAGAGTCAGAAGGGAAGCAATCATTTTAGGGTCTATCCATACCGATGGCTGGACGACCTGAATCGCCCAAATCCCACCGAGTAGAAGCGAAACAGCCAAACAAGGCAGCCCTACAATAAGAGATCCTGTTGAAAAACGCTGTAAACTTCCTAGACTCGGGAGTTGTGTAAGGAAACGATTCCATTGTTTCTTTTTCAATAAAAAACTTGCTATATAGTATAAAAAAGCACTAATACTTGATAACGAAAAGGCAACATAGCCGATAATCGCAAGGGAGATGTGGACAAAAATCAGCTCCGAAACCATAATCACTTCTTTTTGAAATGGCACACCTCGTACAAAAAACAGCTGAATCGCTAACACGATTAGACCAACAGAGCTAATCGTCATGAAAAAGATATCGAGCTTTACGATGTGTTGATAATATAATGCAAAGGAAATAAGAGCCCACGTATAAAGAAGAATCGGATCAATCTCCGAAATCTGTGGCCACGTCCGCCATGTCTCCATCGCGATTAAAGACAACTCAATTCCCCAAACCATAAATAAAAGCGCAGATGAAGCGACCGTTGCCCTTGGATTCGGCTTCATTAATCCAGCAAATCCAAATAGTAAACTAAGCATATAGGCATAGATCAGAAAGTCGTATAACCAACGTTCAGCAAGCAAATCCCCTCATCCCCTTTCCTATCTTATCAGGAGATCGAAATCGTTTTTCTGAGAGTCTTCGCTACGTCTGTGTCTACTTTTCCCTCGCACGCATCTCCTGTTTTTTGAAGCTCATTCTCTAGTGCAAAGAGATGTACAAACAAGTCTAATGCCTCATCTTTCTGAGGACTGACTGCCAGTTCTTTCATTCTCACAATGGGGTCACGTAGCATCTGATTAATAATGCTTTTGGTGTGCTTATTCAGCACTCGACGCTGGTGCTCTGTCAGCTCGGGTAGCTTCCGCTCAATCCGTAACAAAGCCTCTTCCTGAATGGAAATCGCTTTTTCACGCAGGGCTGTAATCAGTGGAACCACGCCAAGGGTTTGCAGCCATTCGTGAAATTTATCACACTCAAGCTGAATCCACTCCAACACTTTTTCAGCCTCTTGATGGCGTAACTTCATATTTGCCTCTACAATACCATGTAAGTCATCAATATCGTAGAGGAATACTTGATCTAACTCATGAACACTCGGTTCGATATCCCGTGGAACCGCGATGTCGATGATAAACAGCGGTGTACGACGATTCTCTATCACAGGCCCGATGAGCTCTTTGGTAATGACAGCCTGCTCCGCCCCCGTTGAAGAGACGACGATATCCGCCTCTGCTAGAGAGGGGAGAAGCTCTTCCCATGGACGTGCCTCACCGTGAAAACGATTCGCTAGCTCTTCCGCTTTTGCTAACGTGCGATTAATCACAATCACACGGGCGGCTCCATTGGAAGCAAAGTGCTTCGCAGTTAGTTCGGTCATCTTCCCAGCACCGATTAATAAAATCGTCTGGCTTTGAAAAGAGGAAAATAACTTTTTACCCAACTCTACTGCTGCATAGCTCACCGAAACCGCGTTTTGTCCTATTTCCGTTTCGGAGTGCACTTTCTTTCCAAAGGTAACCGCTTGTTTAAAGAGCATGTTAAATACCGTACCTGTCGTACCAATTTCTTGGGCTTGTAGAAAGGCCGTTTTCATTTGACCTAAGATCTGTGTTTCACCAATCACGAGCGAATCTAACCCACACACGACTCGAAATAAATGATGCACAGCCTCTTGATCTTGTTTTATATATAGATATTCTTGAAATTCTTCTTTTGGTATGCGAAACCAACTCTCCAAAAACGCCTTGGAATAGTATTCGCCCGTATGAAGTTGATCCACTACTACATATAACTCCATGCGGTTACATGTACTAATGATCACACATTCTAGAATACTTTTCATATCTCGCAAGCTTCTTAAAGCCATAGTAAGACGGTCTTCTTGAAAAACGAGTCGCTCTCGTAACTCCACAGAAGCTGTCTTATGACTAAATCCAATTGTCAGTATATGCATGATCTATTTCACTCCAATCTCTACAACTTCCATTTAACAGAAGAAGAGATCATAAAACCATTCAAAACGTTCATAAAAACCAAGACATATTATAACATACAGTGCTTCAAATCTCTCTTCATTTCCTGTGAACATTTTAAAGCATAGACATAAGTGGGCTACACAATCCCGCCCCTGCTATCCATTATTTTTCCAATAAATACTAATTTCATACAGTCTCTTTTAGCATGAAGCCTCCTCTTATACTCTAGCAAGTAAAAATTTGTGATAAGATAGGAAGATAAATTCTAATACGTCAGAGGAGAGTTTTTCATGCAAAAAAAAGCCATTGGATTCATCTTGGTTTTAGCTGGTGGGCTATCACTCGTCATCGAAACGAGAACAACTACGCTTAATACCTTGATTACATGGCCTTTTCTGTTATTCCTTTTAGGTTCCATCTTGGTATTTATTTCTTTTTTGCAGAAACAATCCCAATTAACTGTAATTGGCGGAATTATTGCTGCAATCGGTTTGTCCGTATGGGGATTCCGCTATATTCCAACCTGGCCTAGACATTGGAGTATTCTGATGCTTATGATCGGGGTTGTAGTTTTTTTACAATACATACAGAATAAGAATAATATGACTCTCATTATTTCCTTGGTCTTATGCTTGGCAGGTTTCTTTGCCAATCCAGTTGTTGCCGATATTTCTTTATTTGCTCCGATTGCGCATACACTAAATACATACTGGCCGATATTGATTGTAGGACTGGGACTCATGTTTATCATGAAGAGATAGGGATGTGATTAATATTGAACCAACTCATTAAAATAAAAACCCCCGAACAAATTGAACGAATGCGACGGGCGGGCGTCATACTTGCTTCTTGCCATAGAGAGATAGCGAAACGAATCAGACCAGGGATTAGCACTTGGGAGATCGATGAATTTGTAGAACACTATCTTGCAGAACACGGTGCTACCCCTGAACAAAAGGGATATATGGGTTATAAATACGCTACCTGTGCATCCATAAATGATGAAATTTGTCATGGGTTCCCACGAAAAACGAAACTTCTAGAAGGGGACATCGTCACCATTGATATGGTGGTCAACCTAGATGGATGGCTAGCAGACTCTGCTTGGTCCTATGCCGTGGGTAAAATTTCACCAGAAGCAAAGCGACTTCTCAAACTGACAAAGGAATCGCTCTATCGTGGAATTGAAAAAGCACAGATTGGCAATCGGATCGGGGACATCTCCCATGCCATCCAAACGTTTGCCGAAGCGAATGGTTTATCTGTAGTACGTCCCTTTATCGGTCATGGAATCGGAAGTAAGATGCACGAGGCACCCGAAGTTCCACACTTTGGTCCCGCAGGTAAAGGACCTATCATCCAAGAAGGCATGACCTTTACCATCGAACCTATGCTGAACTTAGGCAAACATCATGTACAGCTCATGAGTGACGGCTGGACAGCTAAAACAGTAGATGGTAGCTTATCCGCTCAGTACGAACATACCCTTGCGATTACGGCGAATGGGCCTGTTATCTTAACGGATCAAGGCTAACAAAAAGACTATTAAAAATGAACCATGCCGTTCTGAACTGCACCCCAATTGTTGGACACGAAATTAAAACCCAACAGTTGGAGGTGCTTTTTCTATGGCTAAATATTCATTAGAAACAAAATTGAAA
>NZ_SLXV01000047.1 GCF_004341445.1 Baia soyae | reverse complement strand
GGAGAAACCATCGCCATAAACGATATTTGAGTCAATTCACACAAAAACCTCTTCTAAACTTGTTGTTCAGAAGAGGTTTGTCTGCAGTCTGAAAGACCCAAAGGACAAGCCTTTGGGTCTTTCTTTTGTACTAGTTTGGTACTAGATGAATATTCTATATATATCATACTCATTTGAGGAGGGTCTAGATATGAAAGGTGTTATTTTAGCAGGTGGAACAGGCTCGCGTCTTTATCCACTGACAAAAGTGACGAACAAGCATTTATTGCCTGTAGGGAATACTCCTATGATTTATCATCCCATCAAAAAGTTGATCGAAGCAGGGATCAGAGAAATATGTATTGTGACGGGTGTAGAGCATATGGGAGAAGTCGTACGGCTCTTAGGAAGTGGAGACCAATTTGAGGCTGAGTTTACGTATCGTGTACAGGATAAACCAGGAGGCATCGCCCAGGCGCTATATTTGGCGAGGCATTTTACTGGTGATGATTTAATGGTAGTATTGTTAGGAGATAATGTCTTCGCAGATTCAATTACACCCTATGTGGAGGATTATGTAGCTCAAGGAAGCGGTGCGAAAATTTTATTAAAAGAAGTCGAACATCCTCAACGTTTTGGCGTGGCTGAACTAGATGGAAATCGTGTTCGATCGATTGAAGAGAAACCACGAAACCCCAAGAGCTCTTATTGTGTGACGGGCGTTTATATGTATGATTCAAAAGTATATCAATATATCGAGCAACTAGAGCCTTCAAAGCGGGGTGAATTTGAGATTACGGATATAAACAATAAATATATTGAACAAGATATTTGTTCTTACGATATCCTCTCAGATTGGTGGACCGATGCGGGTACATTTGAATCTTTAATAAGAGCCAACCAATTTGCATCAGAGACAAAATAGACAAATGAAAATATCAGCATGAAAGGGGAGTCAATTTTGGCAACCATTTTAGTGACGGGTGGAGCAGGGTTTATAGGGAGTCATTATATTCAGTTTATGCTGGATCATACCGATCACACAGTAATCAATGTTGACAGCTTAACCTATTCCGCCAATCGATTTAACAACATAGACGCGGAGCTAAACCCTCAATATCAATTTGTACAGGTTGATCTGACTGACCCGTTGCAAGTATCCCAATTATTTGATCGCTTTTCATTTACGGATGTAGTGCATTTTGCAGCGGAGTCACATGTAGATCGAAGCATTCATTTAGGTGCAGAGCCCTTCCTTATGACTAATGTGATGGGAACATATCGTTTACTCGAGGAAGTTCGACGCCGCGGAATCGAGAGATTTATTCAGATTTCCACGGATGAAGTATACGGTGATTTTCCTCATGGGAGTGCGAATGAAGAGACGAATCTCTCTCCTGGAAATCCGTATGCAGCAAGTAAGGCAGGCGCTGATTTATTATGTATGTCATATGCTAATACGTATAATTTACCCATTATCATTACGCGTTGTACCAATAACTACGGTCCTAGACAACATCCTGAAAAGTTGATTCCGAAGATGATTCAATCTCTGCGAGCGGGTAAACCCGTTACCTTGTATGGGGATGGTTCCATGCAAAGAGATTGGATTTATGTACATGATCATTGTACAGGAGTAGAAGCGGTTCGAACGAAGGGGAACTCAGGAGAAATCTATCATATTGGTTCAGGGAAGCCGATTCCGAATCTCGAAGTAGCAAAAATGGTATGTGATTTTATGAAGGCTTCTTATTCACTCATTGAGTTTATAGATGATCGTCCTGGCCACGATACAAGATATTGTTTGGATAATACAAAAATAAATCAAGAGTTGGGCTGGAATCCTACGATGACGTGGGAGGATGGAATTACTACAACCATGGATTGGTATCAATCTCAGACCGTTTGGTGGTCAGGAGTGAAATACTAAAGAAGTGAGTAGGGATAGAACGTGAAGATACTTGTAAACGGGGCAAACGGACAACTGGGGCAATCGATTATTCAAGATTGGTCTGGTCTAGAAGGGATATCGGTAAAAGGATTTAGCCGTTTAGAGTGGGACATTGCAGATGCACAGCAAACGATTCAGATCATGAATGAAGAACAGCCTGATGTCGTAATCCATTGCGCTGCCTATACAAAAGTGGATGAAGCTGAGGGAACGGGTGGGTATTCCTCCTATCAAGTAAATGTAGAGGGAACTCGTAATGTAGCCTCAGCTTGTCAAAGAGTGGGGGCGAGGATGGTTTATGTCAGTACAGATTATGTATTTGATGGGAATCAATCGTCTGGATGTACGGAATCAGCACCCACAAATCCATTAAATTGGTATGGACAAACAAAACGGTTAGGCGAGCTCTGGACTTTGGCATTATGTAAAAATAGCGTAGTCGTTCGCACTTCTTGGCTATATGGGATAGATGGGGCTAATTTTGTCTGGACGATGCTAAATCTAGCAAAGAAGCAGGATATGCTTTATGTAGTAGATGATCAATATGGCTCACCCACTTACACAAGAGATCTGGGGGATGGATTATATCGACTCATTCATACCCCACAAGTAAAAGGGATTGTCCATATGAGTAATGTAGGTGGCTGTACGTGGTATCACTTTGCTAAAAAAATATTTTTATTTGCCGATTTGGAGATGCAGGTAGTTCCTGTGGAAACAAAGGAGTTTATCAGACCAGCCCAGAGGCCCGTTACTTCAAATTTGATTCATAGTCGAGCGGGAGAAGGAATTGAACATCTACCACATTGGACAAAAGGGTTAGCGAGATTCTTTTTAGATGGAAGGGAGAGAGGACTTCTTGATTGAGGGAGTAGTCTATAAAAAATGTGTAAAGCATTGTGATGATCGTGGTTATTTTACTGAGCTAGTGAGAGATGATGAAGGGCTCCTACAACACTTTGGACAAATGTCAGCCTCTTTGACATATCCAGGAGTGATCAAAGCATTTCACTATCATAAAAAGCAAGATGATATATGGTATTTTCCTGCAGGTAATGCTCAGGTTGTTTTATACGACTTACGAGAGGAATCCAGTACATATCGTCAAACGGATGTGTATTATTTAGGAGAGTTAAATCCGAGTGTGCTCTTGATTCCAACAGGAGTCGCACATGGCTATCGTGTCTTGGGGAATGAACCTGCTGTCATTGTTTATCTAACAACAAAATCGTATCAGGCAAGCGATCCAGATGAATACCGGATTGCTTATAATGACCCGGAAATCAATTTTAATTGGGAAACACAATTTAAATAAAGAAGGAGGAAGGGCGAATGATTTCATCAGGGAAGCGTCGATTTTGGATTGCAACCCATGAGGATTGGATTCGCCCTTCTTTAAAAAGCGAAGTTTTTTCTTTCATGGGGGATTTTTTTAAAAACTCAAATTGCAAATTAGTTTGCTTTACAAACAAAGTGCTACAACATCAACATATACAATACATACCACTGGCTCAGAGTGAACGATTATGGAAAGAAGCTCATGCCATCCTTACGTTTGCTCCCCAAGAGACCAGCATGAAGGAAATTCATAGTAAGTCATTATTGCAGGGGATTCCTGTGATTACAGATGATGAAGGTGACCACAGTTATTATGTGAATCATTTGTATACAGGCTATGTAGTCGATTTAAAAAAATGGCGTCAGAATTTACTCTCAGCTGTAGAGATGATGGTAAAAGAGCCATCTGCATGGTTAACGATGCGAGCAAATGCGAAGAGAATGGGGAAGATCCACTGGGGGAAATGGGATGGGGAGGTTTGAAGATCACTCTGTAAGTATCATCATTCCAGTAAAAGACGAGTGGGTCTTAACAAGAGAATGCGTCGCGAGGATTTTACAACATACGAAATGTAAACAGATCCAAATTATCTTAATAAATAATGGCTCACAAGAGAAACCACCGCCATTTCTACTCAAACATCCTTTGATTACTTGGATTCATAACCAATGGAATCGAGGCTTTGCTAGTGCCACGAACCAAGGTTTACGGGCTGCGACAGGGGATTATTTGGTATGTTTAAACAATGATACTCGTCCGGGTCCGAGATGGTTGGCGCAATTGATTCAAGCACTACAAGAGTCTCCGCAATGTGGCATGGTAGGCCCTGTTTCAAACAGAGTTATCCCTGAACAGAAGATACAGGTTCCTTCATTGGATTCAAAAGTGGATATTGATCTCTTTACAAAAGAGTACAATCAGACAGATTCATCAAAATGGAGAAAAAGCAATCGCTTATCAGGTTTTTGTCTTGTGTTTCCGCGCTCTATCTATGAGGAAATAGGAGAAATGGATGAACGATATGGTTTAGGTACGTACGAAGATGATGATTACTCCTATCGTGTGAGAAAGGCTGGATTTGATTGTGTGGTTGCGGGTGACACGTATCTTCATCATTACGGGAGTCAAAGCTTTCAACGGAGACCTTATCAAGAATTTAAAAAGCTATTAAAGCAAAACAGAGCCTATTTCATTCGAAAATGGGGTATTTCTCCGCCTGGAGAGAGAGAAGGGGAGTAGGGGCTGGTGCAGATTGTCTATTTGCGATCAGGTATCAAAAAACCATTTACCTTCATTGATCAGATGATTATCCTTGCGTGTAAAAAACTAGGACATAATGTTATTATATGGGGTCCTGGAGATGAATTTGAGCAAAATTGGAGTCACATGAAAGATCGGATAAGTCCTCAGCTTATTTTGGCCATGCATGGTGAAAGATTAACACCTAGTAATCGACAGCTTTTAAAATCGATTCCCCTCCCGAAAGCAATCTGGTTTACAGATGATCCATATGCGATCGATAAAGCGAAACCCTTAGCACCATTGTTTGATTACATCTTTACAAATGAATCACAGGCAGTTCCTGTCTATCAGGCTCAATGCCCCTCGGCAATTGTCCACCACCTTCCCCTAGCAATCTCCTCTGATACCTACCAACCTCGAAAACAAATCTCTAAGAAGTATCTTTCTGACTTAGTAATGGTCGGATGCGGATTTGAAAACCGGATTCGATTTTTAAAGGCATTGGCCCCATCGGTACGCCTTATGAGAACGAAACTAGTAGGTCCTGGTTGGACGCGATTCTCTGAGAAAAAAGAGTATCAAGTCCATCCGCACTGGGTATCAGAACTTGAAGCAAATTATTATTATTGCGGTGCTAAAATGGTGCTAAACTTGCATCGTTCTCATGATGATCCCCACTTAAAACAAAATAGTCAACAAATTAAGGCACATACTCCAAATAATCGATTGTTTGAGATTGCTGCGTGTCAATCGTTTCAGTTAATTGATCAACGCCCAGACCTATCCTCTTTATACGAGATTGGAAAGGAAATCATTTCTTTTTCAGGAATGGAAGATTTTCTAGAGAAAAGTAAGTTTTATCTACCACGCGTACGATTACGCGAACAAATTGCTCATGCGGCCTATATACGGACGAAGAAGGACCACAGCTATGAAGAACGGATACAAAAAATACTTTCTATCTGTGTCATGTAAGCTCTTTCCATCATCTTGCCTTCAAATAGGCGGGGATGCGCACAGTAAACGGACGAACAGTAGGCATAAGCATACTCCAAGCCTCCTTCTTGCACATATAGTAAAAACATGGAGGGGAGTTCTGATGACGAAGGAAGGGTTTACACTATGGTTTACAGGACTATCTGGTGCAGGAAAAACAACAATTGCCAAGTTAGTTGAATTCCTATTACAAGATAAGATGAAGGTTCGGGTACAGCTCTTAGACGGAGATTTATTAAGAGAGGTAATCAATCAGGATTTAGGTTTTAGTAGAGAAGATCGGATGAAACAGATAAAGCGTGCTGTATTTATGACACGACTTTTAAACCAAAATGGCGTTCATGTCCTTGCTTCGTTTATTACCCCTTATGAAGAGATGAGGGAGTATTGTTGTTCTCATATTCCGAATTACCATGAAGTTTTTGTGGATTGTTCTTTAGAAGAGTGTATCCAGCGTGATGTGAAAGGTCTTTATAAAAAGGCCATAGCCGGACAGATCAATCAATTTACAGGAATTAGTGATCCCTTTGAAATTCCCTTGGAACCAGATTTGATTTTAGATACCGTGACGGAATTGCCAGAAGAGAGTGCAGAGAAAGTTCTTTCATATATATTGGATAAGCAACTGATTTAGAAAGGAGGACATAAAGTTGGCACGACCAAAAGTAGCGTTGATTGGCCTTGATTGTGCGGAACCAAGCTTAGTATTTGATCGTTGGATCCATGATCTACCCAATATTAAGCGAATTATGGAAAGTGGAGTGTACGCACCCTTACGTAGTTGTGATCCTCCTATAACGGTTCCTGCATGGGCATGTATGATGACGGGAAAAGATCCAGGGCAATTAGGTTTCTACGGATTTCGAAATCGAGCAGGGTATGATTATCTCGATGTAGGTCTAGTGGATAGTAGCCAGCTAAATGAACCGACAGTCTGGGATCAATTAGGAAAATACGGCTACAAATCCATCATAATGGGAGTTCCACCGACCTATCCACCTAAACCAATGAAAGGTTGTCTCGTCAGCTGTTTTCTAACTCCAGACCAGTCTGCAACACATACCTATCCGCCTGAATTACAAGAGGAAATCAAAGAAAATGTAGGGGATTATCAATTCGATGTAAAGCATTTTCGTACACACTTAGTAGAGGAATTAACCGGTGATATCTATCAAATGACGGAGACGAGATTTAAGACAGCAAAATATTTGTTGGAACATAAGGAATGGGATTTCTTTGCTATGGTTGAGATGGGAATTGATCGGATGCATCATGCATTCTGGCATTACATGGATGAGACACATGTATTACACAAACCATCTCCTTATCACGATGTCATATTTCGATATTATCAATTTGTAGACCAACAAATAGGGGAGCTATTGGAACACATTCCAGAAGGAACCCACGTATTTATCGTCTCAGATCATGGAGCGAAGAAGATGGATGGTGGATTCTGCTTAAACGAATGGCTCATAAAAGAAGGTTATCTAACATTAAAAGGACCTGTTACGGAACCCACTCCATTGACACCGGATCTAGTAAACTGGGATAAGACGAAAGCATGGGGGTACGGAGGATATTATGGACGGTTATGTCTGAATATCAAGGGGCGAGAACCACATGGAACTGTCCCATTTAAACATGCGGAGAAGCTTCGAAATGAAATCATCCAAAAGATTAAGAGAGTCCGAAATGAACTTGGGAACCTTATGAACAACAAAGTTTTTAAACCTCAGAAGCGCTACACAACAGTAAAAAATATTCCGCCTGATTTATTAATCTACTTTGGAGATTTATATTGGAGGTCGGTTGGAACAGTGGGAAATGGGACTCTTTTTGTCAAAGAAAATGATACGGGTCCAGATGGCGCTAATCACGATTATAATGGTATCTTTATTCAGGGGATCAAGAATAGAGATACTCGTAAATTTAGGCGGGTAGATCGCTTGCATATCACAGATGTAGCCCCTACTATTTTAAATATCTTTCAGCTTCCGCCCATGAAAGGGATTCTAGGAAAAGCCAAGGTGTGGTAGAAGATAGGAGCAACTTTATTCAAACAAGTTGCTCCTATTAGTAATAGTTTATATAATTTGATAAAAAGGAGTACGACATGCTATTAAAATTCATCCAATGTCACGTGAAGATAAGTAACAAAAATGCATTCTCTAAGGCCCAGCAAAAGTGGAAAGAGATAAGGAAATCCAAAGGATTTAAGGGGCAGATCGGAGGCTGGGGTGATCGTGATCGTGGACAAGCAACGATCTTGTCTCTATGGGATACAGAAGAAAACTACCAGACCTTCATGAAAGAAAAGCACGATCCTATCTATGATAAAACCAAACAAAAAGATACTTTTCAATCTATGGAAGTACAAACATTTCAAGTAATAAAGCATTCCATGAATACAGATATCGATAAGGTCTGGAAGGAAGCAAGTGTGGTACAAGCCATTTTATGTAAGGTTGTACCTGAACAAGCCCACCGATTTATCGAGACACAGGAGAAGATGGTTGTACCGAACGTATCAAGTTTCGAAGGTGTGTTAGGGATGTGCTTGGGGCGTAAAGATCATACGTTTCTGGTTATAAGCTTTTGGGATCGCATGGTGAATCATGAGAATTATATGTTACATGCGTTTCAACATTTCCGTGAGCAAACAGAATCAGAGTCAGAGCAATATCTAACCCATGCGAAAGGATCTCTCTTACATATCGAGAAAAAATGGATTGTAAACCCGAAGAAGTATATTCGTAAGCTACGCAATTTAAATATATATAGCTCTTTAGATATTAAGAAAAACAAGTAGCCTTGCAAAGTTGAAAGGCTACTTGTTTTTCTTAATATCCTAACTCACTTAACCGCTTCTTCACCTTTTCCTCTTCTGCTACCGTTAGCCGGTTCATTTTTACTTTCACACCTTTCGTTAGAGGATCAGGTCTACGATATTTGCGAAGCATCTGGGCCACCCACTTTTTCATCTGATGTTGGAGATGCCGTGCTACCTGTGGATGTTCAGAGATTACATTCTTTTTTTCATGCGGATCTTGTTTGATGTTGTAGAGTTCAAACTTGGGATTTCCATAAACATCACGCTCTAGGGATTGGATGAGTTTCCATTGTTGATTACGAATGGATCGTTTACACTGCCAGTTTGCTTCACACGAGACGACAAATGGACGATGATTCTGTTTGTTTGCTAGTGAGAAATCCAAAAGAGATGTCCCGTCTATTGGACCCATCTCTTTTGGAATGGGGATCTCGGCCAGATCCATGATAGTAGGTACGATATCAGCATGTTGAACAAGTCGGCTTACGCGTTTTTGGCTAGGTAGTTTTTGTGGGCAGGTGATCATAAGAGGGACATGTAGTGTAGATTCGTAAAGTCCATGATGATCAAAGAAAATGTTATGTTCTCCCAAACTCTCACCATGATCGGAAGTTAAGATAATCATGGTATCTTCATAGATGCCGAGTTGCTTGATTTCTTCCACTAATTCTCCGATATAGTGGTCAACCTGTTTGACGGTTCCATCATAATCTTTTTGGATTTGAGCAATGCTCTTCTGATCCTGATTGTATTTAGATATAAAACTCCAAAGCGGCTCACGGAGGCAGGCTTTTAATGATGGTTCATTCGCCTGTGCCCGAACGGGTGACTGCTCTGAGGACCAATCTGCAAATTCTCCCTCTGGTTGATAGGGATAGTGTGGATCCCAATAATGGAGAAATAAAAAGAAGTCGGGATCTTGTGCGTGTTTCTTGAGCCAAGGAATCGCACTTTGGTTAATCTCTTTTGCACTGAGGTTAAGGTGTGTGGGTCGATTTTCAGAGGGATCCAAGTATGTGTCAAATCCCTTTTTAAACCATGGATTCGACTTTCCAGTAATTCGATAATTACAATCCACAGCAGCTGTTTTATAGCCTTTTCTCTGAAGAAACACAGGGAGTGGAATCAAACGCTGGGGGATCTTTGTTGGTTTCATATTTACGATGCCGTGTTGATATGGATTTTTACCCGTCAGCATGGTTGTAAAGCTGCTTTGGGTTACATTATTCTCAGCTATCATGTTCTCAAATAAAACCCCATCTTTAGCTAGTCCATCGATGTTAGGGCTAATGTCGTTATGGTATCCATAACATCCCAAACGGTCTGCTCGCAAGGTATCGATCGCAATGAGTATGATTTTCAAAAGTACACCTACTTTCCAACAGGATGATATGAATAACATATGATGAATGAGTGGAATAGGTGTTTATTTCAAAAAATAAGTAGCTCTCTAATTTCGGCGATTTTATATATTCATAGATTGTTTACAACTTTGAAATAAGTCGTGTATTACTTTGAAATAATATCCCCTATACTTACTCACACTTCAAGTAAAGGGGATATTCTAGTGACATATCGTAAGTGGGCTGTGGGATTTTTATCTACAGCGATGGTAACATCCGTTTCAAAAGAAGACACAAGCACCAGCTCCCGTAACAAAAAGAAAATCCCTGCTGGGGAGTATCTCCTATCTGTAGATTACGAAATAGAAAAAGATCCAGAGTCTGGTTTTTTTGTACATCCCTCCGAACTGGATGTCTCATATATGTATAAAATAAATGGAATTTTGATGGATGAAGTAGACAATACGATTCCTGAACTTCAAACGAAAGCTCCCACGAAGGATTTACCTACAACGAAACATGGCCTTTGAAGCCAGGAAGCAATCGCTTTAAGTTAATTGCGCTTGAAATGTCTGGGAACATGGCATCAGAGTCATTTGTAGTAGGTAGGGACTGAGAGGAGAAATATAAATGAAATTAGCAAAGGTAATGTTAGCAGGGATGATAACTCTACTATCCTTCGCATCTCCAAAAATGGCATCAGCTCCACCTCAGAGTGATTATACCTTAATGGTTTATATGGTAGGTTCTGATCTAGAGAGCGGTGGGGAAGCAGCTTCCACCAGCAACATTGACTGATTTCATAAATTGGTCCATGAAAAAATATCCCGCCAAAAAATATGGGATTGTATTGTGGAATCATGGTCTGGGCTCTGTCAAGGTCTATTGTGGAATCATGGTCTGGGCTCTGTCAAGGTCTATGGATCTGACGAGAAGCACAAACATGATGCGTTAACTCTATCAGAACTACAACAAGCATTTGATAAGTCGCAAGCAAAAACCAATAAATTTGATATGATTGGGTTCGACGCTTGTCTGATGGCAAATGTGGAAGTGGCTAAGCTATGGTCACTAGATCGACGACTTAGAATGAGCTGATATTCACGTTCAGCTTGTTTCATCATGAATTCTTCGTTACTCCCCAAACGAATAACCAATTCCTTTAAATCATTCAGTTCTTTGACTTTACGTTCATATATCGTTTTCCAATATTCGTTATTGGACGGATCTTCTACCATCCATTTTGCATCATGATTTTCTGCATATAACGATATGAACTGATCGAAAAGAGACTTCCGATCATCCCCTTTCAGGAAGATTAATTTGTTAATTGCTAAAAAGCGGAGGAGGTTTTGGGAGTAATGAGTATGATAGACTACGGAAGATAACAACATGAAAGGGAGTGAACAAGTTATGAATGGCATACATGAAATGATTGCGAAAATTTCTGAAAACCAAAAAAATCTTGCCCAAGATATTAGAGCAATGGTCATTGCTGCTGCTAATACTGGAAGAACAGAACAAGAAGCAAGGAATCTTCTGTTAAGGAAACAAAAATAATGATTTGTTTAAGGCCTAGTGATAGACTGCGGTTTGTGATAAGAACCCTATGAGCAAAGCATTTGTAAACGATTGGAAAAGTTACTGCGGCCTAGGACAGCTACCCTGTCACTAGGCCTAGTTGGGAAGTCGTTTATCTATATGGTTTCGATCTAACAGATTTTGCCCAAAATCGCTCTGTTTCTAATTTTACATCGGTTAAATAAGTTACCGATGATTTTGTTCAATTCGATTGTTTACAACTCTGAAATAAGTCGTTTGTTATTTTGAAATAACCTCCCCTTATACTGAGTACTTGTCACCAAGAGAAATAACAACGACATATAAGGGGAGAAACTGAGTGCAGGAAAAAGATAAAGGGAGAAAAGAGCCACTTAGGCTTGACCAAGAGGATATAGTGGATTCTGAAGGTGAAGAGACATCTGCTATCTTAAAGGAATCCAAGATAGATGAAGCCCGTTTGATGAATGGGGAAGGGCCTGTTGTATCAAAAAAAGAAGATCGACCTACTAAAGCCCTTGATCCTGAAAAGAAGAGCGCTAAAAAAACGAAAAAGTGGTTTGTCAGTACCTTAGCGTTTCTATTTATAGTAGGGGTTGTCTATCTCTGTGTTGCACAAGATGTGAGTAATCATCCTCGTGCCAGCAAAGAGAAGGTGAAAGTACCATCTCAGAAAATGATCCTAACAGCAAAAGGGAAAAATTTCGAGCTTGATTTGAGCACCATTGGCTACGATGGAAAAGACGTTTCTAAAATTGATCAGAAGAAGCTCACAGCATGGCTAGATGATGTGAAAAAACAAGTAGATGCACCTATGAAAAATGCCTCTCAGAAAAAAGTAGAGGATACCATTGCACCTGAGCAAGCGGGTTCAGTGGTTAATGTCAAAACAGTCCAAAAGTGGCTGACCGATATTAAGTCTTTAGTGAATCAAAAGAAAGAGCTTCCATTCATTACAGTTGAACCACAAGTTACTACTGAGGATATTAAAAAAGCAGATGATAAATTAGTGGGAACCTTTAAGACCACCTTTGATCCAGGGAAAGAAAATCGAACGAGTAATATCAAAAGAGCATCTGAAACGATTGACGGTATCGTCCTACTTCCAGGAGAAGAATTTTCATTTAATAACGTAGTTGGAGAACGCACGGCGGCGAGTGGCTATAAAAAAGCGGGTGTCATCGTTAAAGGAGAAGTCTCGGAGGATATTGGCGGGGGAATCTGCCAGGTTTCGAGTACGTTGTTTAATAGTGTAGATAAGGCAAATGTGCAAATTACCCGACGCATTTCTCATAGTAAAGAAGTTCCATATGTGCCACCAGGCAGAGATGCAACTGTCTCATGGGGAGGACCTGATTTCCGCTTTAAAAATAATTACAACAAGCCAATGGTGATTCGAATTACCATCAGCGGCGGGACGATTCAAATAAATACGTACACGGCCCCAGAAGCAGAAAGAGGAAAGAACCCGCCACTACCTCTAGAAAAGTTTAGTAAAAGTACGGATAGTGGAGTAAAGTCAGAGAAAGATAGTTCGGAAAAAGAAATCGAAACTCCATAGTTGAATATTGGATCGAGCGAAAATGCTTTGAGATATCTTTTTTAGATTATGTAGAGTTTTGAAAGAAACTTTATATGATGAATGAGTGGAATAGGTGTTTATTGAGTTAGTTGATATTGTCATATTCACGCTGTCTCCATAATAAAATAGAGCAATCTACTCCAACTATAAAGGAGATCATCCCATTGGAAATGAAATTATCTATTTTAGTCCCTACCACCATTGAACGACTTACCCATGCATCTAGGGCGATGGCTGAATTGAAAAGGCAAGCACACCAGCTTCCTGTAGAAGTATTAGTTTTAGTTGATAATAGAAAAAGCACGATAGGAGCTAAGAGAAATACGCTTATGGATCTAGCCCAAGGTGAATTTATCTCTTTTGTGGATGACGATGATCGCATAGAGATAGATTATGTTCAAGCTTTATTAGATTGTATCGACCAGCATCCGGATGCAGATTGTATTAATTTTGATGTAGAAGTAAATTTAAGTGGATTGGGTAAGAAGATTTGTAAGTACGATGTGAACTACTCACATTCTGAGGATGAACACTATTACTATCGAAAACCAAATACTCGAGTATGTTACGCAAAAAAAATAGCTGTCCAACACCGTTATCAGGATAGTAACTATGGAGAAGATGATGAATGGGGCTGGAGAGCATGTCAATCCATACAGAAGCAAGTTCAAGTAAATAAAACATTATATTATTATGATTATGTATTGAAAAGACCTTCTGATAACCATGCGTTAAGACGATGGGAAGATCATTTAATACATCAATCATTAAATAGATGAAACAAAAGAGAAATGGACTCACGCTAGGAATATCCATTTCTCTTTTATTTCGTTTACTTTGAAGGTGCTTCGGTTAAAGTTGCTTTGATTCTTGGAATGTAATATTTCGTAATGCCCTCGTAACCAGAATCAGTACCTACAACCAACCAGAGTTGACCTTTGCTATCTGATTTGATATAGAAAGGCCTGGATTCATTCTTGAAGTTTTTGATTTCATAGGACTTATCCGTTGTATGCAATTTGCCCAAATCGCCAATTCGTATTGTATTTTTCCCATCATTCTTTTGATGGCCATGATCGATATTCAATCGATTATATCCATCTTTTACATACGTCTGAGGATCAACTATAGAAGCTCCTGCTTTCACATGGAGAGAAGAGGCTGGCGATCCACCGATACCAAATGAACCTGCTGCTTCATTGGTGGCAATATCAAAATCGAAGTCCACCTTATACGTGGTATTTGGTTTCACTTTATGGGTCATATGTACAGGCTTGGTAACATACATAAACAAATCATCGCTATGGTTATTTCCACCTAATGAATGAACCTCAGGAAGACTCCCGCCATATAATATGCAGAAATCACTGTGTCTTGGGAAAGGACCAGATGTGTATGAGAATTTTCTTCATTTCATCGGGATGTGGGTTTGAGTTTCAGAATCATCTATCGGACGAGGACTCGAACATTTTAGCAGGATTTCAATCTATTGGGAAAAAGAGGTCAGATTTCCATTTTGACAAATTTATGATTCGACAAGATAAACGGAAAGAATTGATTCCGAAAATTAAGGAGTTTCGTCCTGATTTTATTTTGGTGTTTCGTGGACCGTTTTTGCCTGCTCATTATGTGACATCCATAAGGAAGATGAAGATTCCGATCGGAATCTGGGTGGTGGATGATCCCTATCGTTTGAAGACGCATAAAGAGTTAGTCCAGCCCTATAATTTAGTCATCACACAAGATAGTAATAGTGTTTCATTTTACCAAGAACTAGGGAAAACAGTGCTTCATTTGCCATTGGCGGTAAATCCAGATAAGTATCGGCCGATGAATGTAGGGGAGAAGTACCGATCTGATCTTTGTTTTGTAGGAAGTGCTTTCCCGATTCGAATCCGTTACTTTGATCAACTGACCCCGATCCTTTTAAAGAATAAAACCAAGATTATCGGTCAGTGGTGGGAAAAGCTAAAAAATTATTCTAAGTTAAAGAAGTGTGTTTTAAATAACCCCATTCCTCCTGATGAAGTAATAAAATATTACAATGGTGCGAAAATCGTACTGAATATTCATCGTACGAATAATGATCGAGAAGATAATCCGAAAAATATAGCAGCGCACACACCTAATAATCGCACCTACGAGATTGCAGCTTGTAAATCATTTCAACTAACTACATGGCGTACAGATCTTTATCAGCATTTTGCAGAGGAAGAGATTGCTAGTTTTCATACATTAGGTGAATTAAAGGAAAAAATTCATTATTACTTATCACGTGAAGAGGAACGAGCGGAAATGGCGGCAAAAGCATATCAAAATGTTCGCCGTATGCATACGTACCAGAAGCGAATTCATGATTTACTGGAGTATTTGGAAAATCATGTTCATTACAAGAAGAACCGTGGCTAAACACATAGTCGCGGTTTTATTTGTTTTTCTATACACAAAAGATAGGGAATTTGGCTCTTATGGACCATTACCTTCTATTCGTACCCACGATAAGATAGGGGTGCTGAAATACATAACCAGGAGGTCGACATGTTTTATTCATTTCAAAACGAATCCGATTTTTACCGGGAACTAGTTAAGAAAAACGTCGGTGTCTATTCAGAAGAAGAACAACTTACATTAAAAGAAGCGAAAGTCGTTATTTTTGGATTAGGAGGAGTAGGTGGGGTTCAAGCGATCCTCTGTACTCGTATGGGAATTGGGCATATCACGGGTGTGGATGCAGATGAGTTTGAAGTCTCAAATATGAATCGTCAGATGCTTGCATCCACTTCTGTATTAGGAGAAGCGAAGGCAAAAGTAGCTGAGAAAACAGTAAAAGATATCAACCCCTACATATCAACTCGATTTGTCCAAACGATGGTCGATGAAGAAAATGTAATCGATCTTATTAAAGGTCATGATGTCGTGATTGAAGCAGTCGATGATATGCCTTCAAGGGTTATTATCCATCGAACGGCTCGCGAGCTAGGAGTTCCAAGTGTGGGAATGTCGGGTAGCCCACCTAATCGTGGATTTGTATCTTCCTTTTTTCCAGATGGAGTTCATTATGAAGATATCTTAAATTTACCGGGTAAAGGGATCAAACTTACGGATGAAAGTGTGCGACAACAGATTGCAGACATAAAAAAAGAGCGAGCTAGATATTCAGTGGAACAAGGGGCCCCTAAGGAATGGGCAGAGCAATTTTGCGAAGGAAAAGCTGGCTGGATTATTACACCCGTGAGGGCCATGCTTTTAGCCACTTTTAGCTTTCATGAAGCAGTTCAAATTATAACGAAACGTACCCCTTCGGCTCTTGCACCTAAGGCGTTACTCATTAATCTGGATGCCGAACAGCCAGTCCAAATTAAAACAGCACCGGACGGTGGTTGGAATTACGCACATCTCTAAACCTAGGAGGAAATCAACATGGCAACCCAAACTACACAAAATCTATATGAAGCAAGCTTTGTTCGTAACTTAGGTGTTATTTCTAAAGAAGAACAAGAGAAGCTCCGGAATGGACGTGTCACAGTAGTAGGAGCAGGTGGAGTGGGAGGAATTACGCTGATCCAACTAGCCCGCATGGGAGTTGGACATATTCATGTGATTGACCGTGATGTGTTTGAAGCGAGTAATTTGAACAGACAAATGCTTAGTTCCGTAAGCCGAATTGATAAAAGCAAAGCAGAGTCTGCTAGAGAGACGCTCGAAGATATCAACCCAGATATCGAGGTAAAAGTAACGGAGCAGTTCGTAACAGAAGAGAATGCGGAAGAGTTGTTACAAGGTGCGGATGTGATCATCGATGCGACAGATAATCTGGTAGCACGAGTGATTATTCACCGTACTGCTGTGGAACTAGGGATTCCATCGATCTGGATTGCGGTAACCCCGCCATTTAGAGGAGGCGTTATGTCTCTTACACCTACTTCAACGCCATATGAAGTGGTTTTAAGCCATCCTTCCTATCAACAACCTTTGACTGAAGAGATGAAACAGAAGATTAATGCCTTAAAAGATGGGCGTGCTGTTCACTCTATCCAATACGGGGCAGACGAAAACTGGGCAAATTCTTATGTGAAAAAAGAGGCCCCATGGGCGGTTCTTGCTCCAGTCGCCAATATAGTAGGTGTTTTGGCTAGTTTTGAAGCGTTTAAATTTCTGGTAAAACGAGAGGACCTAAAACCAGTTATTGGGCCAGACTTAATCCGTATCAATCTCGCAAGTCATCAAATGGTAGAGGTACAAACGCCAGCGGATGGATACTGGGACAATACCGTTTTATAGGGTGAGGGATTCAGATGATTCAGGTTGTGATTACTTTTTTACTCATTGCAGGCGTATCAGCTCTTTTTAAAGATTATTGGTTAGCTTCCGCAGCAGTAGCGTTGCTCTTAGTTTACTTGATCCAATGGAAGCCTTTGATCATGCTGTTGCAGAAACATTCATTTCATGTAGGGATCTTCTTTTTGATGATTTTTCTCTTGTTTCCTTTAACCAATGAGAAGTTAAACTTACTTGCTTTAGCTAAGGAATTATTTTCTCCTATCGGGCTATTTGCACTCCTGGCTGGTTTTCTCGTTTCATATGTAGGAGGAAAAGGAATTGGCGTTCTTTCTACCCAGCCCGTTATCTTATTTGGCGTTATCATCGGCACGCTTGTTGCTGTTCTCTTTTTCCGTGGCCTCCCAGCAGGACTTATTATTGCAGCTGGATTGATTGCCATTTCCAAGTATTTTGTCTCAACATAGATGGAGGAAGTAAAATGAATTTCAAAAAAGTCTTACCTGTGCTAACTGTTATATCAATTGGACTAGCTAGCATCCTGAGCAGCTGTCAATCAAATACCAGTTCAACGCAAAAGAAAGAGCCGATTTCCTTAGAGGAAACCAAAATACCGACAGATGGCGGAGCTCAAATTTATCTCCGTCATAAGAAACAAACCAAAGCAAAAGAGGCTGTTCTCTTTCTAGAACCTTTTAGCGTTCCGACTGCAAAAGCATTCGATGTACCTGGCTATTCATGGATGGATGATTTAGCTAGCAAAGGATACGATACATGGGCGATGGACTTCAGAGGATTCGGGGGATCTACTCGTCCGGAGGAAATGAACCAACCTCCTAATCAAAACAAACCTGTGGTTACCCATACAGAAGCTCTAAAAGATCTAGCTGCCACTGTGGATCACATTAAGAAAACACAAAAGGTAGAGAAAGTAAGTATTGTGGGCTGGTCATGGGGAGCGGTAGTAGCAGGGGAATATGCAGCTCAGAAGCCAGAAAATGTGAATAAACTCGTTCTCTACGGGTTTATGCATGGATTTTCTCTTCCTTCGATGACAAAGCCGTTTGAATCCCCAGAAAAACCAGGTGAATTTAATCCTAAGTCGCCTGCGTATCAACTAATCGACTTTGACAAAGGAATGCATCATTGGCACATGATGATGAATGGAAAAGCGCTTGCCTCAGATGATGCGATGAAAAAAGTACGAACTACTTTTATAGAGTCTGATGAGACAAGTAAAACGAGAGAAAATCAAGCGATTCGTCGTCCTATGGGCCCGTTGCAAGATCTGTTTTCGATTTGGACAAACCACCCACTGTATGACGTATCGAAAATTACGGCGCCTACACTTGTCGTCTACGGAGATGCGGATTTCTTTGCCGAAAAAAATCTGTTGCAGAAGTTAACAGGGGTGAAGGATAAAAAAGAGGTTGTCGTTCCAGAGGCTACACACTGGGCCCTATATGAAAAGAATCGGGATCAACTTCTAAAAGCAACAGAACAATTCTTACAAACAAAGTAGCAATTGGGGGGAGAATGAGATTGCGTCTGAAAATATTAGACTCTACTCTGAGAGAGGGCGAACAGCAATTGGGGGTTCGCTTCCATAGTCAAGATAAAATCCACCTTCTTCACCTTTTAGAAGAATTTCAGGTCGATATCGTGGAAGTGGGTCATCCAGGGATTTCTGCAGAAGATGAACAAGTCTGCAAGGAGGTAGCAACTGCTGCTCGAAGCGTGGAAACACTCATGCATGCACGAGCTATTTCGGAGGAAGTCCAAGCTGTTTCTCGGGCTGGTGCAGACTGGATTGGAGTTTGGGCTTCGATTAATCCGGTTTCACTTACTGCTAAATTCGGCAATAAGTCACCTGCTCAGATAAAAGATCGAGTCGCTTACGCGATTGAAGAAGCAAAGAAGCTAGGACTCCAAGTTCGTTTTACGATTGAGGATGCCTCTCGCACTTCATGGGAAGACCTTTTCTATCTCGGAAAAGCCGCGGTGGAAGCAGGAGCAGATCGTATTAGTTTGGCGGATACAATTGGTATATGGACGCCTAGTGAGTGTGGAGAAATAGTAAAACGGGCTGTCGGAGAGATTCACTCTGATATCGAAGTTCATCTACATAATGATCTCGGATTGGCCACTGCTAATGCTCTAGCTGCCATGGATGCAGGAGCTTCGGTTATCGATACTTCGATACTGGGAATTGGAGAAAGAACCGGTATCGTGGATCTTCTTCAACTAGCCGTCATCTTAAAAGAGAAACAAGGCTTTCAGCATTTTCCGTTAGAAAGAATCCCTGAGCTGTCTCACGCAGTCCAATGGACAACTGGATTTCGTCCTGATCATCTGAGACCGATCGTAGGAAAAAATGCATTTACACATACATCTAGGTATCATGTACAAGCTGTACAAAAAGAGGCACATACCTATGAGATGTTCCCTCCAGAGCTGGTTGGGCGGAAAAGAAAGGTGATAGGGGAGAGGCCTCCAATAGCCTCTCCGGTGCTGTCTACGGCATTACGAGTTGGAAGTCCATTTGAAAAAGGAGCTTCTGAATTAAAATATCATCGCAACGGACCTGGAAATCGGTGGGTGCTTATGGATCATCGAGTGGATTCTCGCTCCACCTTATATGCGATTCAGCGTACTTTCGATGACAACGAACCTGAAAATCATGTAGATCGTCATACACATGATTGCGATAGTGTGTTTGTCTTCTGGGGAGATCATGCGGATGGAACTGGTTTAACTTGTTGTGTGCAAATGGAGAAAGAAGAGATGGTGGTTCATAGTCCAGCTTCGATCTTTATTCCAGCTGGAATCGAGCATGCTTATTATTACGTATCAGGTAAAGGAACCTATACCAATATTGTGTTAGCACCTGAATATAATCAAAGCTTACGTTCTTAGAACTGTGCTTACGTTCTTAGAACTGTAAAGGCGACCCTCGAGGGTCGCCTTATTTTTTAGTCATGTACCCTACATTTTAGGTATAAATATAGAAATAAATGGTCATTTAGTTCTAGGAGAGTGAGTGGTGTTCATTGATTTTTAAAGAGTTAGAATTAAAAGGTGCGTATGTCATTGAATTAGAGCCCATAGTAGATCATCGAGGTTTATTTGCAAGGACATGGTGCGAGAAAGAGTTTTCGGCACAAGGATTAACTACAAATTGGGTTCAATGCAATATCTCTGTTAATAGAAAAAAAGGAACAATTAGAGGGATGCACTATCAGGCTCCTCCATATGAGGAAGTCAAATTAGTTCATTGTGTCAAAGGTGCAATTTATGATGTTATTATCGATTTGCGGCCTGAGTCAGCTACTTTTAAAAAGTGGACCTCCGTTTTACTCGGAGGCGAAAATAGAAATAGTTTGTATATCCCTGAGGGATTTGCTCATGGCTTTCAAACGTTAGAGGATGAGACCGAGGTTTTCTATCAGATGGGGCAATATTTTCACCCCGACAGTGTGCAAGGAGTACGTTTTAATGATCCGGCTTTCCAGATAGAGTGGCCAGATTCGGAACATACTGCCATTTCGGAAAAAGACTTATCTTACGAGGATTTTAGGTTATGAAGAAGGTTTTAGTAACGGGAGCTAACGGTTGGGTCGGAAAGAATGTATTACAGCCATTGTTTGAAAAAGGGTATGAGGTTCACGCAACCAGCACGAGGGTAGTGGATTCCTCGTCTGATCCGTATAAATGGCATCATGTTAATTTACTTCATTTTCAAGATATCAAAGAAGTTATGCAACAAGTGAAACCTACTCATTTGCTTCATCTAGCATGGGAAGCGACCCCTGGACAATACTGGATGTCCAAGGATAATTATCGATGGGTTCAATCAAGTATAGAGTTAATCTCACATTTCGTTGATCATGGTGGGCAAAGAGTAGTTGTAGCGGGTACATGTGCAGAGTATGATTGGAATTATGGATATCTTACAGAAGAGACAACCCCTTGCTCCTACAAAACCCCTTATGCTACGGCCAAAAATGCATTACGATTATTAGTTCACTCATTTTCAGAGCTAGTAGGTTTGAGTTATGGCTGGGGAAGATTGTTTTTTTTGTACGGTCCAAATGAACATCCAAAAAGATTGGTTCCTTCCGTGATTTCTTCCATACTACAGAAAAAAGAGATTTTATGTACACATGGGGAACAGTATCGTGATTTTTTACACATAAAAGATGTGGCCAATGCTTTCATAGCCCTTTTGGAAAGCGATATTCAAGGAACTGTTAACATTGCTTCAGGACAGCCTGTCCAAGTGAAGGAGTTAATTTTAAAAATCGCACAAAAGATGGGGTATAATCAGCCTATTCAGTTTGGAGCGATTCCTTATCCTGAAAACGAATCATTATTTATGGCAGCGAACGCAGAGCGATTAAAACATATCGTTGGTTTTCGTCCAGAGTATACGCTGGATTCAGGATTAGAAGAGTCGATTCAATGGTGGAATAATGATGAAAAGAAACCCTTCTGAACAATTCCGGTTTAACCCCCGAAATATTGAGTGGATCTCTCTTATTCTCTGTAAATCGTAGATTTAGATATTATTCATTTAGTGTACTATACATTTACAACG
>NZ_SLXV01000046.1 GCF_004341445.1 Baia soyae | reverse complement strand
GATAAAACTAAAGGGCATGAGTCCGGTTCAATACCGAACACATACCCTGCAGATTGCTTAAAACTTCGTGTCTAACTTTTTGGGTTCACTTCAATTTGAGTAGTCTTTTTTTGTTCGCATTGAAATCGATCAAATTAGGAATAGTAACACCAAAAGGGAGGTTTGCGAATTGGATAAATCACAATCACAAGACTTACAGCACACGTTGTCCTATCTACATAACGAAATTAATCGCATTGAAGCAATCGCGGAAACTCTTTCCACGAGGGCGCGTGATCATTATCACCAACTAACAAACTATGAGGATAAGGGATTAACCGATATGGCTGTAGAAGAGCAACATGCGGCTAGACAACTTGCTACGATCCAAAAAATGTGTATTACGATGGCTGGAAAGCTGGGTCAACTAAACGAAGATGGCAATGGTGATAATGGCTGGGAGAGTGGGCAAGTTGATCAAACTCATTGAAAATATGATTCGCTCGGCAATCGATAAATCGGTAGATAAGATGATTACCACAGCGATACGCGACCAATACACAGAAAACCTATTTGAAATGATTCCAACAGCTGGGAAAATAGGCATGGTCAATCTAATGGAGATCGCGATGCGTGGGAATCATGGGACGCCTATTTCACGTCCTTTGGGAAGTCCCATTCATTTATCACCATGGGAGAAGATTTTATTTAACCCGGTTCATCTGTTTCGCTTTCCAACACAGGAAACCAAGGGAATCGGCACATCGGTCACGATCGGTCCACGAGCGAAGAAGCCTATGACGATTTCGATTCCGATTATGATTGCCGCGATGTCGTTTGGTGGTGCATTGAGCAAAAGTGCAAAAATTGCTCTAGCTAAAGCGGCAACTGCCGTAGGAACAGCTACTAATACGGGTGAAGCGGGTCTGATGAAAGAAGAGCGTGAAGAGGCCCAGTTATTGATCGGACAGTATAATCGGGGAGGTTGGATGAATACCCCTGATAAGTATAAACAGCTAGATGCGATCGAAATTCAATTAGGACAAGGGGCACAAGGATCTTGTCATCAACGAACATCGAGTAAAAACATTGGTGAGGATTTTCGTGAGGTATATGGTTTGGAAGAAGGCGAAGCGGCTATTATTCATTCTCGTTTACCAGGGGTCCATACAAAGGATGATTTTATTCAATTGGTGAGAAGGCTTCGAGATGAGACAGGTGTTCCAGTAGGGCTAAAGATAGCGGCTACCCATCATTTGGAGAAAGAGTTGCAGATTGCGGTGGAGGGTGGAGTGGATTTTATCACCCTTGATGGCACCGAGGGCGGAACACATGGCGGATCACCTACTCTTCAAGATGATGTAGGTCTGCCTACGCTTTTTGCTATTTCGAGAGCGAATCAATTCCTAACCCAAAAAGGGCTGGTTCGGGATACTAGTCTCATTGCTACAGGTGGGCTAGCTACTCCGGGGCAAATGCTGAAGGCGATGGCATTAGGAGCGGATAGTGTCTATATCGGTACAGCCGCGATTATGGCGCTTGTAGGGGAGCAGGTAGTACGAGCTGTACCTTTTGAGCCTCCGACCAGCTTAGTGGTCTATACTGGGAAAAGAACCAGCCAATTAGATGTGGACCAAGCAGCGATGAGTTTAACGCGTTTCTTAAACGCGTCTCTGATGGAAATGGAGCAAGTAGCGGTAACACTTGGTAAGACAGCATTATCGGATATTACCAAAGCAGATTTATGCGCTATGGACCCATTTCTAGCAAAAGCAACAGGTATTCAGTTAGGATATGTGGCTCCCGAAGAGCAAAGTCAATTCTTTGATGAAACGAAACCGTTTTTCGTACCATCGGATCATGTAGGATATGATGAATCAACCATTCACCATTAATAGGGAAATTTACTTACCTTGTGAAACAAGCAATGTGTTATAATCGCCTTGGAATTATAAGATGTGCGAAGGAGGCTGTTTCATGAGTCAAAAGACCCATTCCGATCATGATAACCGCAAATATACCCCATGGATCGTCGGGATTACCATTGTTTTAAACGCCGCGATCGCGCTACTGTTCTTTTTACCGAAATATGATGGGCTCGACCATTTAGATCTATCCTTTCTACCTATGATGAATGCTATTTTTAATAGCTGTACTTTTATCTTCTTAGTAACGGCTTTGTATTTCATCAAAAAGAGAAACATTACGATGCACCGTAATTTTATTCTCGCAGCGTTTACTTCTACGACATTGTTCCTTGTTACATATGTCATTTATCATTTAAACGCAGAATCTACTTCTTATGGTGGAGAAGGAATCATGAAGTACGTTTACTTCTTTATTCTAATCACCCATATCGTTTTAGCAGCACCGACTGTATTTATTGCGCTATGGACCATTGTGTACGGTTGGACGGATCAAAGAGAGAAGCACCGTAAGATTGCTCGCTATACCATGCCAATCTGGCTATATGTAAGCCTTACCGGTGTATTAGTTTATCTGATGATCTCACCCTACTATTAATCAGATAGCGGATTTATATAGAAAAACAAAAACGACTCCGTTTCGCGAAGAGACAGAGTCGTTTTTTCTTGTGAATGAGGACTATAAAAATAGGCTCCAAAACGTATCAAGTGCCCGATAGATGGCTGGAACGAGATATTGAAACAAAGGACCAAGCAGTAGTTTGTTAAGTGGTGGAATAAGAAAAATGAGCAGGAAGATGAAAATCCCATACTGTTCATACTGTGACATCTTCGCCCGAGTGCGATTGGATACAAGATCTTCGATGATCCGATACCCATCTAGTGGTGGTAGCGGAATTAAATTAAAAATAAAGAGTACGATGTTAATTTTAATGATCATAAATAAAAGTTCAATGATTCCCTTATATCCCAATCCAAACTGATCGGCAAGGAGGAGAAGGGGGAAGCACAGAAAGGCAAGAAGTAGATTGCTCAGCGGTCCAGCCAAGCTTACTAAAACGCCAGCTAAGCGAGGGTTCTTAAAATAGTAACGATTGACCGGTACAGGCTTTGCCCAGCCAATTCCTGCCAGGATAATCAAAATAAAGCCAAATAAGTCCAGATGTGCAACTGGATTTAAAGTAACTCGGCCCTGTTGATATGCAGTAGGATCGCCAAATTTATAAGCGACATAAGCATGAGCAAATTCATGAATCGTAAAAGCTAAGATAATGGCGAATAACGCATAAGGCAATTGTTCCCATGGATAAGCAAGCGAAAGGGATGTAAAATCCAATAGTAACGCCTCCAAGTATTAAGGTGTGGTAAATATTGTGGATGAATGTTAACTTTTTATAGAAACTATGTGTAGATCCATGTGTTATAATGCAAGTGCTATCTTTTTATTCTTTATTAGGGGACTTTGATTTTGGACAAGCGACAAGTTATTCGATTTATCATAGTAGGCGTCGTCAACACAGTTCATTTTAACTTACTTTATCTGATTATGTATCGCTTTTTTTCGTGGGGTTATTATGTTTCCTTCGTACTTGCGTTCTTAATTAGTATGGTTGGTTCTTTTTTTATGAACTCATTTTACACGTATCGAGTTAAGCCAACATGGAAGAAGTTTATACAATTTCCGATGACAAACGTCGTTAACTTTGTGATTACGGCAGTAGGAGTATATGTATTGGGGGATCTGTTGGGCTGGAATAAAACCATCTCTCCATTTTTAGCTTCGTTAATTGCGATTCCGTTTACTTTTATTATATCAAAGAAAATTCTGGTCACTGAACCAGACAAGGGGGGAAGAGTATGATTTCAATTATTGCACCTTGCTATAATGAACAGGACGTTTTGTACGATTTTTATCAAACCGTTACGAAAGTAATGAAGGAAAATCAATATAGCTACGAGATCGTTTTTGTCAATGATGGTAGTCGTGATCAAACTCTCTCCATTTTAAAAGAACTTGGGGAGAAAGATAGACGAGTGCAGTACATCTCGTTTAGCCGAAACTTCGGTAAAGAGAGCGCTATGCTAGCGGGCTTAAGTTACTCCAAAGGCGATGCTGTGATTATTATGGACACTGATTTACAACATCCACCAAGTATGATTCCGCGGATGGTGGAAGCTTTCCAAAATGGGTCGGATCAAGTAATCGCAAAGCGAGATCGTGCGGGTGAATCAAAATCTCGCTCTTGGGTTTCAAGCCTGTACTATAAACTAATTAACCGATTTGTAGATGTTCAATTAGAAGATGGGGTTGGGGATTTCCGTCTACTAAGCCGTAAAGCAGTTGATTCCTTACTATCATTAAGTGAGTATAACCGTTTTTCAAAAGGATTATTTTCTTGGATTGGTTACAAACAAGAAATTATTGAGTATGAAAACGTAAGTCGACACGCCGGTGACAGCAAATGGTCTTTTTTCAGCCTTCTTAACTACGGAATAGACGGTATCATTTCATTTAATAATAAACCGCTTCGACTTTCTATTTACTCTGGGGTTGCGGTGATGGCAGCTGATGTTATCTATGTATTATGGATGCTGATTAAAATAATATTCATGGGCGGAGTTGATGTACCTGGATATTTCACATTAATTTCAGCCATTCTACTCTTAGGTGGAATTCAACTAGTTGCTTTAGGCGTAATCGGAGAGTATATCGGACGAATTTACTACGAAACAAAGAAAAGACCTCACTACATTGTGGCAGATGATAACTACACACAAGTGAGTCAATCTCAAAAAAATAAAATCCAAAAAGTACTTTCGTAAACAATGGCTAGAGAAGAGCTATTATGAAAAAGGTAGGGTATCGCAACATGAAATTGAATTTGAGGAAATGGCAGGGAATAATTGGAGTTTATTCCCTGTTTCTCGTCGTTTCTATAGGTATACATGCATTTTTTTTGTACTATCGAATGTATTTTAACGAGGCCTGCTGTGATTCAATGATGCAGGTCTCTCATTTCTATCCATTTTTAAATCAAGAATATGGGCAAGGGAATTTTATGTGGTCTTGGAAATACGGCTTGGGTGGAGATATCTTTAGTGAATTTCTCTACTACTTCTCTACCTCGCCCTTTTTCTGGCTTACGATGCCTCTGGATTTAGCTAACATTCATGATATGTATCAAATTAGGATATTTACGAGCATATTTAAGATCACTTTGGCCATGATTTTCATGTATCACTACCTTCGCTACCTGAAGCGGACACAGCTTAGTTCGATTGTAGGTACATTAATTTATGGTGGATCTATTTATCTTATTTTTAATTCACTTCGCTTTGATTTTATGGCGGATGGTATGGTATGGCTCCCTCTTCTCATCCTCGGTTTTGAAAGGATGATTGACCATAAGAAAAAGGGATTATTTGTTGCAATGGTCTTCTTGATTGTCTGTTCGAACTTCTACCTCGCTTTTATTAGTACTGTGTTCCTCTATTTGTATGCAGGGCTTAAATATTCCCTTATTCGGGATACATTCCAATTTGTCGATTTCATTAAGTATTATCTTCGAATTACGTTATGGTATATCGTAGGCGTATTATTAAGTTTATTCGCCTTATTGCCAGCGATCGGCGCTTACTTGAACGTGGACCGTTTTTATTACAAGCTAGAGATTCCGCTGTTCTTTGAGAAGTCATTTTATAAAGAGTTTTTCTTCAACCTCTTTTTGGTTCCGAAAAAAGTGGATTTTGTCCTTGTGTTACCCATCATCATCTTTATGCTGGCTTTGTATGGCTTTTTCATTAAAGAGAAGCAAATGCGTAAGCGTATGATCTTTGCTACGTTTATATTTGCTCTTACTATGTTTCCGATTACATACTCCTTTTTTAATGGCTTGTCCAGTATACAGTATCGATGGACATACCTATTTATCTTTGTGCTAGCTCAGATCATTCCGTATATCGTGGATCATCTTATGTTAGAGAAACCACATCGGAAAATGAAACAGTATTTTACATTGGTATCTATACTACTAATCACAATGGTTCTGTTGAAGCCAAAAATGGTTAAGTTAGAGTCAAAAGCAACAGGCATTGGGTTCACTAAACAAGATTTTATTATTTGCGCGATCGGGCTTCTTACGGTAGGCTGCTTTCTTTTGCTACGTAAGCTTCCCCGGAAGGTGATTGCGGTTTCCTTAGTTGGGCTAGTTTTGCTTAATATTTTCCTTACAAACTGGGTATTGATCCATGAGTATCTAGGTAGTCCTCAGACCGTGAAAGACCGGCAACATAAGTTTCTGAAGAGCTATGATCAACCAGAAGATGTGGAGATGTTTAGAGATCTTGAAAAAGAAGATCCTACTTTCTTCCGTACCATGTGGGAGGGAATCCCTGAATTTAATGCTCCGTTGGTATATGGATACAGAGGGTTTAGCACATACAACAGCTTGATTTCTGGAACTGTACACAACTTTTTCAAGAATGATTACCATATCCTTCAGTACAACACACCAAGCTTGTATATGAATCTAGATAATCGTATATATCTAGAGACGGTGCTAGCGAATAAGTACTATGTCATTCCAAAGGATAAGTACTATGTCATTCCAAAGGATCCGGTTTGGGATCCTCACCCGACCTATATTCGAGGGGATTTATCTTGGAAGCAGTATGGCTACACTCTCATGAAAGAGACCAAGAAATACAAAATTTATCGAAATGATAATGCCCTTCCAATCGGCTTTTTATATGATTCGGTAGTGGATAGACAGACGTTTAAGCAATTAAACAATGCTCAAAAAGACCAACTACTCTTGCATGCCGCGGTTGTGGATACGGATGATCGTTCTAAGATCAATGTTCCAGTTTTTCAAACGGATTTGTTGAAAGTAAAAGAACATGCTGTAAACAAACAAGACATAAAGCTCAAGAATGCTACTTTAACAGATGATTCCCTAGAGACAGATAAAGATGCAGAGCTTATCATCCCAAATCCGTTTGCGGGGAAGCTAGGCGAAACTCTCTTAGAGATTGAGATTAAACGGAAGGATCGAAAGGGATTTAGCCTTGAGATTATGCAGAAGGATCCTAAAGCGTTTGGCCGTGAAGTAACTGAGAAGAAATTTAAAAGTTATGCAGAAGACAACACGTATAACTATCCAAGAAAGAAAATCGTCTTCAATACAGGATATAATCAAGTAGCGGATTATATCAAAGTTAAGATTGCGGATAAAGGTAGTTATAAGCTAAAGGATCTCTCGCTTCAATTTAATTCACTTGAAGGCTTTCAAGAGCTTGTAAAGCAGAAAAAAGAACAATCCTTGCAAAATGTTTCCTTTACATCGAATCAAGTAAAAGGGGACATAAAGGCGGCCAAAGATGGGGTTCTGTACTTGGCGATCCCGTATAGTAAAGGCTGGAAAGCTACAATAGATGGAAAAAGAGTGGACCCTATAAAAGTAAATGCTACATTTATGGGCTTGCCTATCACAAAGGGAGACCATAAAATTGAATTATCGTACTTTACACCTAATCTGCTTGTTGGTGCAGGAATCTCCTTCGTAACATTACTAAGCTTAATTGGCTATTTTTGGTGGGAACGTCGTAAGAAACGCAATTCGACGGCATAGAGACCTCTATGCCGTTCCGCTCTTGGAAAGAGTTATCTTGAATTAGGTAGGGTGCTACGATATGAAACGAAAATGGAATCGGAAGAAATGGCAGGGAGCACTTGGTGTTTATTTCTTTTTTCTCTTAGTTGCTATCGGGCTACATGCATACTTTCTTTATTATAATGTGGATTTTAATGACGTTTGTAAATGCGATTCTAGAATGCAAATTGCTCATTTTTATCCATTTTTAAATCAAGAATACTCCCAAGGGAATTTTATGTGGTCTTGGAACAATGGTTTGGGCGGGGATATGTTTAGTGAGTTTATCTTTTACTTTGCCACCTCGCCATTTTTCTGGCTTACGATGCCTTTAGACATAGCGACTATACAAGATGCTTTTGACATACGAATTTTTGTTAGTATGTTTAAAGTAGCTGTTGCCATGATTTTCATGTATCATCTACTGCGCTACAATAAACGAACACAACTTAGTTCGATTGTAGGAAGTTTGATTTATTGCGGTTCTCTATACCTCATGTATTATTCACTCCGTTTTGATTTTCTAGCAGATGGGTTAGTATGGTTACCCCTTCTTATCCTTGGTTTTGAAAGAATGATTGATCACCAGAAGAAGGGAATGTTTGTAGGGCTTGTCTTCCTAATTGTTTGTTCAAATTTCTATCTGGCCTTTTGTAGTACGGTGTTTCTTTATTTATATGCGGCACTTAAGTACTTTTTGATTAGAGACAAGTATCGTTTGGTCGATTTCTTTAAGTATTATCTTCAGATTTCATTATGGTATATCGTAGGCGTATTGCTAAGTTTGTTTGCCTTATTACCAGTAATTGATAAGTACTTGCAAGTAGATCGCTTTTATTACAAGGCAACGATACCGCTATTTTTTGATGGGTCATTCTATAAAAATTTGCTACATCAAATTTTCTTGTTTCCTGAGAAAATTGAGTTTATCATCGTAATGCCGATCGTTGTATTATTGCTCATTTTTTATGGATTCTTGATTAAAGAGAAGCAGGTACGGCACCGCATGATTTTCGTGGCATTTTTCTTTGTACTGTTATTGTTGCCATTTACATATGCTTTTTTTCATGGCTTTGCGGGTATTCACTATCGATGGCTTTACCTCTTTTTGTTTGTAGTGGCCCAGACTTCTGCATTTATTTTAGACCACTTATTAGAGAAGCCGCATCGAAAGGCAAAGTTATATTTTACAGGGATAGCCTTACTCTTAATTGTAATGGTGATATTTAAGCCAGGGATAACAGGGCTTCCGTATAGTAGACAAGAGTTTGTTATCGGTGTTCTAGGTCTACTCACCATAGGCTGTTTTTTTTCAATGGGAAAGCTATCTCGTAAGGTTTTTGCAACGTTACTAGTTGGATTGATGACTTTAAATGTCTTATTTACCCACTGGATGATGTTTGAGATTGAGTTTCAAGTACCTCCCAATGAAAAAGAAGAGCCCCAAAAATTTAAAATAGCACAACGACAACAACATTATCTCAACACCTATGATCAGCCAAAAGATGTGGAGATGTTTAGAGAGATTGAAAAAGAGGATCCTACTTTTTTTCGTACTATGTGGGAGGGTATACCTGAATTTAATGCCCCAATGGTGTATAGATACAGAGGATTTAGTACTTATAATAGTTTGCTTTCGGGGACTATACACAAATTTTTTAAAACCGAGTACAATGTGCTCCAGTATAATACACCGAGCGTGATTACGAATCTAGATAATCGTTTATATATCGAAACCGTATTGGGGAACAAATATTATGTAGTTCCCAAAGACTCTTCATGGGAGCCTTATACTCAAGTTTATCTTCGTAAGGATCGCTCTTGGAAGCCCTATGGCTACACTTTAATTAAGGAAACAAAGAAATTTAATGTGTATCGAAATGACTATGCTCTACCAATTGGATTCCTATACGATTCCATTGTGGACAAGCAGACATTTAACGAGTTAAGTTTTGCCGAACGAGATCAACTTCTCCTGCGTGCAGCAGTTGTAGATGACCGTTCTAAGGTAAATCTCCCATCCTTTCAAACCAATCAACTACAAGTGCAAGAGAGAGCTATAACCAGTCAGGATATAGAGTCGCAGGCCCAAGGCATAAAGTTGGAAAGAGCAACTCTAAATGGTAACATTCTTAAGGCGGATGCGGGTGCAACGTTGACGATACCAAGTCCATTTGCAAAGAAACTTGGAGAAACGTTGGTAGAAGCGGAGATCAAGCTGATCAAGCGAGATGATGGGGAAAAGTGGTTTAGGATTTGGGCAAATGGTAAAAGGTTTTGGGATTTTGGACCAGACAATATGTATAACTATCCTAAGGATCAAGTGGTCATAAATACAGGCTATAAACAGGATAATGATCAAATTGTTATCGAGCTTACCGAAGGGACCTACAAATGGAACAAACTATCGCTTCAATTTAATTCACTTGAACCGTACGCAGAGCTTGTAAAGCAAAAGAGAGAGCAATCCTTGCAAAATGTCTCTTTTGATTCGACTCATGTAAAAGGTGATATCAACGCAGCCAAGGATGGGATCTTGTACTTATCTATTCCATACAGCAAGGGTTGGAAGGCTAAGGTTGACGGCAAAGAAGTAGAAACGATGAAAGTAAATTCCACTTTTGTGGGTGTTCCTGTTACAAAAGGAGAGCATAAAGTTGAGCTATCGTATTTTACGCCTAACCTCCTGATGGGAACCGCTATCTCTTCGGTAACACTATTAGGCTTAATCGGTTACTTTTGGTGGGAGCGGAACAAGCGTAGCCGATATAAACTTCGCCATCCAGAGAGCTCCTAAATAAAACGCGCGAACTACCTTTCCGGTGTTTGATAAATCATCTAACCTTGGAAAGGTAGTTTTTTTATGCTTGTAAACTATTATATGAACATTAGAAAAATTTATTTTTTAACCTTTTATCTAAAAGGTTTTTTTATAGATGTCTCGAATATTATAGAGTGACAACATGTCTTTAGATAAAAGATGCCTACGAGAGGAGCTGTTTGTTTGATGAGATTTCGTCGTTTGACAGCTGTGATGTTGGTAGTGGTGCTTGCTTTGTTTTCGATTGTACCGATGACTGCTTTCCCGACTGAGGTGCATGCAGGGAAGTTGTTCCCCCCGAGTGAGTCGTTTACCCCGGGTACTTGGTATTTAGGAGCGCAGCCACCTAATTATGATCCGAATAAACCACCGATTGTATTTGTACAAGGGAAGGGTGGCGCTGCTAACGATTGGTATACCGATACCACTTATTATGGTGCTAACGACATGTATGAAAGCGCTTACAATAAGGGGTATCAAACGGTGTTTGTTCAGTTATACGATGCGGCAAGACAAGGATCCAAATCTCAGTATGATAATGGGCGACTACTCGCTTCTATGCTGAGCCAAATCTATAGTCGTTTTGGGAAAAAGGTCAATATCATTGCGCACAGTAAAGGAGGCCCCGATACGCAAGCGGCACTGGTCCACTATGGAGCACACCAATATGTCGGAAAGGTAGTGAGCCTCGGTTCCCCGCATTATGGTTCACATCTGGCAGATCTCTCTTACAGTTGGTGGGCAGGGTGGTTAGCGTCCCTATTAGGGCAGAAGGACGATGGCACTTACTCCTTACAAACGGGTCAAATGGCAAATTTCCGTTCTGCTACAGACTCCAATCCAAACGTATCTAAAAACAAATATTATTCGGTCGCAGGTACTAGCTGGGGTCCAGCATTTTCAGCTTTGGCAACAGGCGGCTTATACCTATCCTCGCATGGCTCGAATGACGGTCTTGTAAACGAATGGAGCACCAAATTAAATTACGGAGTGCATCTGTTTACGGATGGAAGTTTAGATCATGATAGTATCCGAATGGGCTCACGTGTGTTCTCGCGAATTGAACCTTATCTACGTACGTCTACCTTCGTTGCTACAAAATCCACCAAAAATATTGCCAATAATAATGAAATTGAAAAAATTGAAAGCGCTAACAATCAAGTGCTCGTTGGCGGGCCACTTGCGCAAAATCGTGTGAGTGAAAAGAGTTTTGATGTGGATCGATTGACCAATGCTACCTTATCAGTGCTAACCGCAAACGATCAGACGGAAGTGAAGCTGATTTCTCCATCAGGGAAGGTCTTCACCAAGGAGAATAGCAAAGTGGTAACAAGTCGGGATCAAGATGCTTTCCGCGGAGCATATGTACAAACGTTCCAGCTCAAAGGGATGGAAGCAGGCAAATGGAAAGTTCAATTACAAAATACAACGAAAGAGGATGCATACTTATTTATCGGCACGTTTGATGATAAGACATCTTTCTCTTTAGTGATGCCAGGAAAAGTCCAACAAGACAAAGCAAACTTTTACATGAAACAAAAAAATGATGATTCAAACAAAGAAGTGGAGATGATGACCCGAGTAGTCGACGAAAAAGGAAATCTGATCTCCGAAACCAAGCAAGTCCGCAAGTTAAACAATGGTTCCCTTGAAGGCTGGCTACCGAAAGTAATGAAATCCGGTACCTACAACATCACCATTGATCTAAAAGGTAATAACAATGGACACGCATATACACGTACCCTAGTCCGTTCCGTGTATATTGATAAATAGCAGTTCAAAGAGTAGCTCCGTCTAGGAGTTACTCTTTTCAATCCATCCGTCTAACAAAAATTTCCTCCACTAGGCATCAGTATATTCAGACAAATAAAGGCTGAATATATTATAATGAATAGAAAGGAAGTGGTCTGTTTGGATGTACAAAAGGGAGTCTATCAAATGCAAAGAGGCCTTATGAGTAGTCGGAACTCCCTTCTCTATGATTCATTTACGAATCTTACGAACCAGACGGTGATACAACTTCCTAGCACGATCAAGTATGTGGCGTATCTTCAAACCTTATTTCTCTCCATTCCATTTGCCATCAGGCAGTTAGAAGTGTTGGTAGATCAGAAGAAGCATCGTGAGGGAATGAATCTGATTCAGGAACATCTTACTCTAACGAAAAGTTGGCTACAGAAAGAGGGATATCCACAATTAAACTCCTTCCTTCATCCGTCTCGTTGGCGGACTAAGTCAACAGATGACATGCAATTATTGGTCGAAATTGCTTTTTATCATCTACGGATTACAGAACGCACCTTTTGTAGAATTCATCCTCAATCCGACCTAGATGACCTCGAGATCGTGCTAAACCATTTGCGTGAACTTCCCTTTGATCTAGAAGAAGATTTGCAAATCGATCGGTTTCAAGATGAGATTCGTAATGCGTATCAGCCTGAACCGATTATGGTTGCTCAGATGGCACTTTCTCTGCCAAATTACGAGAGACCACAAAAGGAGGAGCACGAGGATGAGTCAGATGAATCAATTTGATTGGTTGGAGCGTTGGGATTTGGAACAAGTGAGTGTCCGCACGTTACATTGTAAGAAGTGGAAAGAATATGAACTGGATATTGAAAAGCACATTCTACTTAACTATTCGACCAAACTGCTAAGACAAACGGGAGTAGATATTTCATTTTTATTTTCTCTATCTGTTTTAACCTATGAGGGCGAGAAGAAAGAGGATCCCGCCGATATCTTAGATGAAGATCGCACCTTTACTGTGGAACTAGAGATTGATATCGTTTACTATAAAGAGCTTGCTGAGACGATTCCAGAGGCTGAACTTATGGAAATCGGCTCGGGGATTGTAGCGCCAGATGCATGGGCGTATGCGAGAGAGTTACTAAGTAATATGACGGTACGAATGGGTTATCGTCCTTTACTTTTACCACCCTACCAAAAAGTTGTATATGGGGGATAAGCTTATGCCACTTTCCTTCCACCAGACAAAGGAGCCTACAGATCTTACGACTGTACATGAATTAGTTCGTTTGGTGAAACAAGAACCCGATGTGTTTCGGACAGTGGCGCGCATTTTTGATCGATATAAAACAGACAAAGAAGCATATAAAGAAGGATTTGATGAAGAGATTGAGCTGATGATTGGGCAGCCCGGGTTTCGAATTCGGCTGAAGACTCGTAAAAGGCTGCTGAAGATACTAAAGGCAATCTATCGGCAGCCTACTTTTCAACAGATTCGGTCTGCATTTTTAGAAGCGATTATCGAACAGTATGGTCCTATTCATCCAACCATTTCTTATAAAGAGATTTATCGTGAGCCACTGATCTATGACGATGGAGAGATGATTGGCGGATATGAGTGCCGGATGGATGTCGTGTTTCATGAACAGGATGATGTACCGATGGAAATGGTGGAGTGTAAAGCAAATATCGAGTCATTTCTCTCGGCAACCAGTGTGTGGAATCAAATGAAGCAAAATCGATTAAAAAAAATGCACTACATGATTAATTTGCATAAATATCTTCGCGAATGTTATGTGGAGCCTGTCTTGGGATTTGCTTTTTATAATGAGAATTGTCAGTTACTTAAAGAAAATGTACATGAGAATTGGGGATTTCCGTTTATTCGGTTTTACTCCCGTAGGATTTTATATCAACATATTTGTGAAAAAGAGTAAGCGAGCCCTTTCTTATGGAAAAGGATCGCTTTTTCTATGTTGAATGGCTCACGGTTCCTTATTTATTGCATATTTTAAAGAAAGGAATATGAAGAGAGAATGGAGGGGGTTTCAATGAGGAAAAAGAAGAAGTCCAGCCGAAGTAGTAGTGGAAAACAAACGACAACCAGCCCATCCTCCAGGAATGCTTCACAGTCCCTCGTTGGTATTGCAGGAGTCAGAATTCTGCATGCCGCTACAAGATGGCAGGAGGACATGGATGTATATCTGGATGGAAAGCGGATGGTTCGTCGTCTTCCATACGGAGCGATGACGAACTATGTCAGTATACACAGTGGGGATAGCTACTTAGAAATGAATCGAAATCAAACGGAAGGCTCAGTTGTATCGCAAATATTATCTGTTCGGAATGGGAAACTTTGCACGCTTGCTCTCATCGATTCAGAAGATGTATCGAAAAAGAATCCTAAACTAATAACGATTCCAGACCACACAGAAAATCAAGAAGGAGAGATGGGACAAATTCGATTCGTACACCTACATTCGCAAGGGTCGAATGTAGATTTAGTGGTAAATAATCGAGTGATTTTCAATAATATTCCCTTCACTCATTTGACGCCCTATGTACCGATTCAGCCTAGGCGTTTGGAGCTGAAAGTGCAGGTTACAGGGATGATGAATACCGATCATGAGAGTATTACCCTTCCTTTATTTGCGAAAGATGTAGTTACTGTTTTTTATCTAGGAGATGTAGAACAGGGAGATCGTCTTCTCTTGGTGCATGATCGTTAAAGAAAACTGTGAAGAATTGATTCCCCATGGCATAGGCTAATAGTAAGTTACCTATGCTAGGGGAGGTTTATATTTTGTCTTGGAAAAAGTTATTTGGTAAAGCCATTCGGAATAAGCTGTTAGCTGATTATTATCGTGATCGAGATGAATCCAAGCATAAAATATACAATGAAGAGTATCAAAAACATCTGGAGACATTTGTAAGTCAATATGAGGGAATGCATCCGAATTCCATATATCAGGCGGACTCTGGTAGATCGAAAGAGATGGGATCTGTGCGAGTTTTGCACGCATCTACCTATGAATCTGTTCCGGTAGACGTCTATGTGAATCAGAAGCCGGTGGTACGCAACTTACCCTTTAGCGGTATTACAGAATATTTCTCTCTTCCACCGGGGGAATATCAGATGCATATATTTCCAGCTGGACGACAGGATGAAGCAATCTTATCCCAATCTGTTACGATACGAAGTCGGAGAGCCTATACTTTGAATACGGCCGATATAGGCACAGATTTGGGTGTTGAGCTACTTTCCTATGAAGATGACTTACGAAAAGTCCCCAGAAGATCTAAGGTGCGTCTGATTCATGTATCTTCCGATATGGAACGGGTTGATATTGCCGTAAAAGGGGGAAATGTCCTTTTTTCAGATGTAGATTTCAAGGAAGCTCGGTTTATCACCCTAAATCCAGGGATCTACACATGGGAGGTAAGGCCTGCGGGTAGGAAGGAAGCAGAATTTACGATTCCGAATATAACGCTAAAGTCTGGAAAGGACTATACGATTTTTACATTGGGGAGAGTGAGTGAAAGCCCTGCTTTGCAAGTAGTAATGGTTGAAGATACATTAGAATGTGAGAGATAAATGGTGCAGATTATGCACTTTTTTTATTTCATCAAAATTATTTTTTACTTTTCAGAAGGTTTTTGATTCTTTTTTTCGAAACTATTAAGTAGTGATTTGACAAAAATAGATATTATCTTACAAACCGATTGTAATATAATATTCTTCACAACAAAAAGATTACAATCTCTATTCTACTTCACCTGTAATCTATAAGATTTTCAATCCTAATTTTGGATGTCAGATGTGATCTGAATCTTTCTAATAGAAGTGAAATCGATTACACTATAGGGAGAGAATAAGGTTTAGAAGGAAAGGGCGGCTTAACATGAGTGTTTTCGAAATTAGTGAAATTGGTAAATTTATACGTAAAGTTAGAAAGGAACGTAGCCTTCGTCTGGAAGACCTTTCTGATGAACAAATCTCAACTGCTACGATTAGTAATATTGAACGCGGTGTGCCTCATGTCAACAAAGAGAAGGTTTATTATCTAATGCAGAAACTGGGGTTAAATGCTAACGATTTACCAAGTATGTTGATGCGAGATACAGAAAATATGGAGACCATGCAATTGAAGCTTATGGCCATCGAGAGCATGATCCGTATGGATGAGCATGAAAAAGCGTATAAGAAGTTATGTAATATCTCAGATGCAACCAGGGAAGAGTATGCATCTATGTTTCACTCTCTACGTGGACGTTATTTTCTGAAAACGAGTGAGTGGAAGAAGGCAGAGAGGGAGCTAATTGATTCCAATCGCTTTATTTCACAGGAAAATGAAGTGAAGAATAATCTGGAGGCGATTAACTTTAACTATCTTGCCTACCTGCAGTACATCCAAAATGATTTACAACAAGCATTAATCTATGCAGAAAGAGGCCTTGATGTTTATCGTGAGGAATTGGTCGATCCAGAGCAAATCAAGTATGTACTGATGACGAACCGGGTGATCTATTTAGAGAAGCTTGGGAAAACTGATGAGGCATTAAAACGGTTAGATGAGTTATGGGTGTATCTGCCTATTGTTCGGAAGACAGAAATCATTCTCCCTATGTACGCGCTACGGGCTGATTTGTATCGCCGAATGAAATTATATTCAGATGCGATCCGCTATGCGCGAGAGGGGATTCAGATTGCTACTACAAGCTCTTTCTATAATGAAATGTTCCAGATTTGGACGATCTTAGGAACAATCTATGTAGAGCAAAACAATTTGAATGATGCGGAGACGTGTTTTTCGTATATCTTAGACTTAGAAAGTCGTGTTGCGCAAAAACAAGAACTAGTAAGAGCCTACTGTTCCTTAGGAAATCTCTATTTACTACAAGGAAAAAGCGATGAGTCAAAGAGGATTTTGCAACAAGCGATTTCTTGGGCAGAGAAGTTAAATGATGCTCTCAAATTGAGTAATGCTCTCATTATCATGGGACGTCTTATGAAAACGATGGGGCAACAGGAGGAGGGAGTACACTACTTAGTACAAGCAGCGCAAATTGCGGAGCAACATGATTATTCGCAAAAGCAATTCCTAGCATGCTATGAGCTAGCAAGTTGTTATGATTCAATTGGTGATAAGAAGAGGTTTCAAGAAGCCATTGATCAGATGTATCAAGCTCAGCGAAAAGTTGATCAGAAGCAGGCATTGTTTGATGTTTGGTAAACAATAAAAACGAGTGGATCTACTGATAAAGCAGTAGTCTTCACTCGTTTTTTAATTAGAGCAGATATAGACGAAGGTTGGAGGTAAATTCCAAGGGACAAAATTGATTTGCACATTTTTAAATCTATGTTTCAACTCTTTGCGTAGCTGTAAGGAGTACTGATATGTAATAAAAGAGCCATTATCGGATAGAGAGGACTGGACCTGGTCAAGGATCTCCTTAGTGAAAGATGGCGAGAAATTCGAAAATGGCAATCCAGAGATAATTGCGTCTACTTTTGGAATGTGAAATCGTTTGAGCGTATTTTGAAGTTCCTCAGCTTTTTTCAAATAAGTAAATTGCGGTATTTGCGTCTCTATATCAGTTCGTAAGTCATCGTCTTGTTCAAAGATGAATGTTTGGAAAGATGGAGATACTTTTTTCGCTATTTCCCGAGTAAAAACACCAGTTCCTGCACCTAATTCGACAATTGTTTTTGCTTGGTTCCAAGGAATTTCTTTTAGCATCGCATGAGCTAAAAAGCGAGAACTGGGAGTAATACTGCCGATTTCTCGAGGGGATTGTACAAATTTATGAATGAACTTTGCTCTTTCTAAAATCAATGGGAGCACCTCTGCTTTATCTATGATGTTTTCGTATTAGTTCTAACTTTAACCGCATCATAAAGAAAAGTCAACTTTTCCGATTAAAATACTATGAATTGAAATGGGCGTACTTGGACAGAACGAATTGTCTATTTGGGCATATGTTATATAGGGAATAAAAAGTTCGTTGTGAGCGGGTTATATTCGGTTGAAATCGTTGCGTTGGGAGATTCGTATAGTATACGTAGATAATTGGGAGGTTTCAAAGAGATGAACCAGAGCCTATTGGATTCTGCCGCTCTACTGTTGTTTTCTATGGGGATCTCGCTGGTTTTAGCAACGTTATATATTCGTGAACGGATGAAATCGAAGGAACATAACTAGTAGTGCCACCTATTTTGACAATACTACACTTCGGTGTGAAGCCCCGTACATGTATGGAGGCTTTTTATTTTGACCTCAAAAAAGGGGAAAAGGCCCTCTATGAGAGAGCCTTTGGGTATTAGCAATCATTGCATGGATTTTTTGGACGGCAGGAAGAGGATTCATAGCAATCTCTACGGCGACGGTAGGAAGATTCGCAATCTCCATGGCGATGACGATGATGACGACTAGAGGACGACTCCCAACCGCCCCAGCGATGATGACGAGATTCGCGATAACCGTGTCGATAAGAGGATTCGCAGTACCGATCACGTCCGTAGGAAGACTCACATGGATCGCAATCACGTCTATGTTTATGTTTCTTGCACATTCTCATTAACTTTTTCATCATCTCTTCTTCATAGCGGTGACATCTTTTCATATGGTGGTACATTTGATTAAGCATATTCCAGTCACAGGGGATACAAGGTACACCATGATGATATGAAGGTGGATTATAAGTTGGAGGCATTGGTGCAGGCATCATTTTTTTCGGCGGCATTGGCATTGGTACTGGTGTAGGCATAGGTCTTTGTTCCACAGCCATCACATTCCTTTCCTTTAGTTGACAATCCATCCTATTCGGGAAATGGTGCAAGTGTACCGTGGAGACTAGCCTATCTTTAGACACGAAACTTGGTCAAGTTTTCAACATGCGGTATAATGGATTCATTAGCCCTGTAAATGGGAGGGAGATTGATTATGGAAGTGTTGAAGATAACGCCCCGTGGATATTGCTACGGTGTTGTAGACGCTATGGTACTAGCCCGTGAAGCGGCCATGAATAAAGATATACCGCGCCCGATCTATATTTTGGGGATGATCGTTCATAATAGTCATGTGGTGGATGCATTTGAAGAAGAAGGGATTATCACACTAGATGGTAATAATCGCTTGGATTTACTAGAAGAGGTTACAGAAGGAACCGTTATTTTTACTGCACATGGAGTTTCACCTGAGGTGAGAAAACGTGCGGCTGAACGTGGATTACATGTGATTGATGCTACTTGTCCGGACGTGACTAAGACACATGATTTGATTCGTGAAAAAGTAGCTGAGGGTTATCAGATCATTTATATTGGAAAACAAGCTCACCCTGAGCCAGAGGGTGCGATCGGAATCGCTCCAGAAAGTGTTCACTTAATTGAAGACCAGAAGGATCTAGATGAATTAAAAGTAGATACAGATCGCCTGATCGTGACAAATCAAACTACGATGAGTCAGTGGGATATTAAACATTTGATGGAACAAGTGATAGAGAAGTTTCCTACGGTTGAGGTTCATAATGAAATATGTCTAGCCACCCAAGTCAGACAAGAGGCAGTAGCAAATCATGTGCCTGGGGCGGACCTTCTGCTTGTAGTGGGAGATCCTAAAAGTAATAACTCCAACCGTCTAGCACAGGTCTCTGAAGAGATCGCCTCGGTAGAAGCATATCGAATTTCGGATGTATCTGAGATTCAGCTAGATTGGTTAAAAGGGAAGAAGAAGGTTGCTGTTACATCGGGAGCTTCGACACCGACACCTATTACCCGCGAGGTAGTCACGTTTTTGGATCAGTTCGATGAAAATGATCCGAGTACGTGGGATACGACCCTTAAAGTGAAGATTAATCGTATCTTACCACCTGTGCGTAAGAAGAGAGCGGAACAAAAATAAGCCGAGGGTTCACTCCTTCGGCTTTTTTTCTGTGAATTATAAAGATTGACTGCGGACTTGGGTAGGGCGAGTAGCCATGAAGTCATAACATTGGTTCATTGTTCCACGAAACTCAACACGATGGTCTTTCTTCATGGGATTATACCAAGCAAAGTAATGATCTTCGTGAATGATGGAAGGGGGTAATTTTTCAGAATCACGTATTACATAGTACATTATTTCCACCTCCTTCCATCTATTATGGGCGGAACTTTATGTATTTAATCAACTGAAGTAGGGTTTAAGGTATAATGATGCTACTAGATGAAAAAAGGTAGAAAGAGGAAAAAAGATGAACGGTGAACGTTATTTACCCCAAATCCAAGAAGCATCCATTCCAGAGGATGGTGTATGGGCTACTTATTTAGAAAAGCCGGTTTTGTTTTTATCGATTCCAGAATGGCAGGAAGTAATTGAATCCAATGATGAGGCTGTTCGATTTGTTTGGATGTTTGACCGTGAACAAGATGCCTATCTATTTTGTTTTCAGTGTGTAAGCGGTGAGGAGTATGCGATTGCCTTCCCGAAGGAGCATGCTGGAATGTTGCTACGAGATGAACGCTCTTATGAACCATTTTCTCTGTTTATTACTTCAAAAGAGTTAGAAGAGGTTACCGAAAGTATAAATTTATTACAAATTCATGATATTTTGTTACAACGGCATCCTAAAGCAGGATGGTGAGCCGTTTCTCTGATGTTTATTGATATTGACAGGAAACTCATTTTTGATTACGATTTTAGTATCTGGTACTAATAGTTGATCTTATAATCTAATCCGCAAGAGGTGTAGATACATGAAGATGAAGGATAAAAAAGTTGTCATTATGGGAGTTGCCAACAAGCGTAGCATTGCTTGGACGATTGCAAAAGCGTTACATCAACAAGGCGTAAAATTGGCTTTTACCTATCAGGGAGAGCGTCTCCAGAAGTCTGTCGGACAATTGGTAGATTCGGAAATGCCGGGTTCATTGATGGTTGAATGTGATGTTACGGATGATATGCAGATTGAATCAGCGTTTGAACAGATCAATCAAGCATGGGGATCGTTAGATGGCGTGGTACATAGTATTGGATTTGCAAAAGCAGAAGACCTAAGCGATGCCTATGTATATACGTCTCGTGATGGGTATGCGTTGGCGCAGGACATTAGTGCCTATTCGCTCGTAGCGGTTAGTCGTGAAGCGAGCAAGTATCTAACGTCAGGTGGTAGTATCGTAACGATGACCTATATGGGATCAGAAAGAGTGATTCCAAACTATAACGTGATGGGGGTTGCCAAAGCGGCTTTAGAGGCTTCGGTCAAGTACCTAGCACATGACCTAGGTCCTTCTAACATCCGTGTGAATGCGATCTCAGCAGGTCCGATTCGTACACTGGCTGCCAAAGGTGTAAAAGACTTTAACTCGATGCTATCTGTCATCGAAGAGCGTTCACCGCTTCGTCGTGGAACAGATCCAGAAGAAGTGGCGGATACGACTGTATTCTTATTAAGCCATATGTCCCGTGGGATTACAGGAGAAGTGATTCACGTAGATAGCGGATATAACATCATGGGTATGTAGTGTATACTAGGAAAAAGAGCAATTCTTCTAAGCCTCAGTTTTTTGTGCTGAGGCTTGTTTGTGTTTGAATGTGTAATAAATAATTTTTAAATTTAATTATAATTAGTATTTAAATTAAAACATAAAACGTGCGCCCGGCATGGGCGTAGTCTATAGGGTGAAAGTCCCGAATGGTGAAGGTAGCAGTAGCCATTAGCTTAAGGCAAGGGTGTCCACCGTG
>NZ_SLXV01000045.1 GCF_004341445.1 Baia soyae | reverse complement strand
AGTCTGGTGATGATGGCGGAGGGGATCCACTCGTTCCCATCCCGAACACGACCGTTAAGCCCTCCAGCGCCGATGGTACTTGGACCGCAGGGTCCCGGAAGAGTAGGACGTCGCCAGGCTATATCTTTTAAAATGATAGTATAAAATATTCTACATATGTATATTTTATATATTGTCAAACGCTAGGATTAGTAGTATTCCTCAATAGCTCAATGGTAGAGCGCCCGACTGTTAATCGGTAGGTTGCAGGTTCGAGTCCTGCTTGAGGAGCCATGCTTCCTTAGCTCAGTTAGGCAGAGCGCTTCCATGGTAAGGAAGAGGTCACCAGTTCGAGCCTGGTAGGAAGCTCCATCATGGCCCGTTGGTGAAGCGGTTCAACACACCAGCCTTTCACGCTGGCATGCAGGGGTTCGAATCCCCTACGGGTCACCAAGAATTTCTTAAAAGCATGGACGCTTAGCTCAGCTGGGAGAGCACCTGCCTTACAAGCAGGGGGTCGGCGGTTCGATCCCGTCAGCGTCCACCATAGTATGGAGGGATACCAAAGTGGCCAAATGGGGCGGACTGTAAATCCGCTGGCTTCGCCTTCGTAGGTTCGAATCCTACTCCCTCCACCATTTTTTTTATTTTTGGGAAGTAGCCAAGCGGTAAGGCAACGGACTTTGACTCCGTCACGCGAAGGTTCGATCCCTTCCTTCCCAGCCATTCTATTATTTAAACATCTTAGTGAGAGCCATTAGCTCAGTTGGTAGAGCATCTGACTTTTAATCAGAGGGTCGAAGGTTCGAGCCCTTCATGGCTCATATTTGATTTTATGCGGAAGTGGCTCAGTGGTAGAGCATCGCCTTGCCAAGGCGAGGGTCGCGGGTTCGAGTCCCGTCTTCCGCTCCAAAACTTCATTGAATTTGAATGAGGCTTTTTTTATGTCTAAATATATTTTTGAAAAAAATATTGACTTTCTATAAGGACATAGTATAATAAATTTCGTTAGTTATTTCGTTATATGGCCCGTTGGTGAAGCGGTTCAACACACCAGCCTTTCACGCTGGCATGCAGGGGTTCGAATCCCCTACGGGTCACCAAGAATTTCTTAAAAGCATGGACGCTTAGCTCAGCTGGGAGAGCACCTGCCTTACAAGCAGGGGGTCGGCGGTTCGATCCCGTCAGCGTCCACCATAGTATGGAGGGATACCAAAGTGGCCAAATGGGGCGGACTGTAAATCCGCTGGCTTCGCCTTCGTAGGTTCGAATCCTACTCCCTCCACCATTTTTTTTTATTTTTGGGAAGTAGCCAAGCGGTAAGGCAACGGACTTTGACTCCGTCACGCGAAGGTTCGATCCCTTCCTTCCCAGCCATTCTATTATTTAAACATCTTAGTGAGAGCCATTAGCTCAGTTGGTAGAGCATCTGACTTTTAATCAGAGGGTCGAAGGTTCGAGCCCTTCATGGCTCATATTTGATTTTATGCGGAAGTGGCTCAGTGGTAGAGCATCGCCTTGCCAAGGCGAGGGTCGCGGGTTCGAGTCCCGTCTTCCGCTCCATAATGCGGGTGTAGTTCAATGGTAGAATATCAGCCTTCCAAGCTGATTGCGAGGGTTCGATTCCCTTCACCCGCTCCACTGTTCCTCAATAGCTCAATGGTAGAGCGCCCGACTGTTAATCGGTAGGTTGCAGGTTCGAGTCCTGCTTGAGGAGCCATGCTTTCTTAGCTCAGTTAGGCAGAGCGCTTCCATGGTAAGGAAGAGGTCACCAGTTCGAGCCTGGTAGGAAGCTCCATCATGGCCCGTTGGTGAAGCGGTTCAACACACCAGCCTTTCACGCTGGCATGCAGGGGTTCGAATCCCCTACGGGTCACCAAATGGTATTCCCTTTATCCCGATAGTTCAGCTATTTGGGATTTTTTATTTTTTACAAGGCAAAATGCTTTTATAGTACGTATGTCCGTATCTTTTTTTAAAGATTGAATATTACGAATATAACAGGTGTCCTGTATAAATATAATTCACTTCAGAAGGTCTATTAATGGATGTTGCTGAAAATATGATAGATAAATTTGTGTTTTTTTTAAACTTTCCTTTTTTTATTCTTCTATATGCATAAATATGTCATAGAAGGTGGAGGATGGTAAAATGTCTTACTAACCCAAGTTTTTATATGGTAAACTTAAATTGTTCAATTCTTCTTTAGTAGCAAGGAGATGTAATAGATGATAAAAAAACAACCTATCTCAATTATTGGAATGCCTATAGATCTTGGACAAGGCCGTCGTGGTGTGGATATGGGGCCTAGTGCAATACGTTATGCTGCACTCCAACAAACGATTTGTGATTTGGGTTTTGAAGTAGAAGATCTAGGAGATATACCTATTCCAAGTCCGGAGTCCTTAGAAATCTCTGATCAAAACTTAAAATATTTGCATGAGATTGCTCGGGTGTGTGAAGAGCTTGCTAATCGTGTTTCTGGAGTCATACAAAGAAAGCGCTTTCCTCTGGTGCTTGGTGGAGATCATAGCATGGCTATTGGCACAGTTGCAGGTGCGGCGAAGCATTATCAAAATATGGGCTTAATCTGGTATGACGCTCATGGGGACTTAAATACAGGCGATACGTCTCCGTCTGGTAATATTCATGGGATGTCGATGGCAGCTAGCCTAGGAATAGGTCATCCATTGTTAACTCATTTGGGAGGCTTTGCGCCAAAAGTACGTCCGGAGAACGTTGTATTAGTTGGTGCGAGGGAGTTAGATCTTGGGGAGCAACAATTAATCCGTGATCTAGGGATTAGAGTATTTACGATGCATGAGGTGGATCGTTTGGGTATGGCTCGCGTCATGGAGGAAACGATCCAGGTTGTAAGTAACGGCACAGATGGAGTTCATCTAAGTTTGGATCTGGATGGCTTGGACCCTTCAGATTGCCCAGGTGTAGGGACCCCTGTTCCAGGAGGAATTACGTATCGAGAAAGTCATCTAGCTATGGAAATGTTGGCGGATTCGGGGATTCTTACATCAGCTGAGTTTGTAGAGGTAAATCCTATTTTAGATCAGTCCAATCTAACAGCGAAGGTGGCTGTTGCACTGATTAGTTCCATGTTAGGAAAGAAAATCTTATAATCCTTCATAAGACGAGGTGGATGGCTATACTTGCTGTTTACCTCGTTTATTTTCGAGTGGATTTTATTTTTCTGTAGTTGTTCTCAATCAGGTGCTTATGTTGTAAAATACTATTAGTTATTTACAGAATGTTTATTTTATAATTAATAGTCATATTATATTTGTAGTTTTAAATTAATAGAGAAGGTAGTGGCGAAGATGACAGAAGAAATGAAGGAAAGATTAGAGCAAATGGGTTGTCCTGCAGGAGTTCATACAAATTTCCGTAATGATATGACCTATGGGGATTATTTACGGCTAGATCAAATCCTAGATGCACAACACCCTCTTTCGAATCATCATGACGAGTTGTTGTTTGTTGTGATCCATCAGACTAGTGAACTGTGGATGAAGCAAATGATTCATGAGCTTCAAGCGGCCATCCAACATATCGTTTCTGACAATATATCTTCTGCTTTAAAAATGTTATCAAGGGTATCCAGAATTCAGTCGCAAGTTATTCAATCTTGGGATGTACTGTCCACTCTAACACCGGCGGAGTATATCGAATTTCGAAATTCGCTCGGCCAATCTTCTGGCTTCCAATCCTATCAATATCGAATAATTGAGTTTTTTTTAGGTAAGAAAAGTACTCCTATTATGGAGATTTATAGCCATAAAGATGAAGTGAAGAACATGTTAGAAGGTGCTTTGGAGCGCCCGAGTTTATATGATGTCGCAATCCAAGCGTTAGCAAAAGAAGGATTCCAGATTTCTTCTGCTGTCCTAGATCGTGACTGGACCAAGACATATAAAGCGGATGAAAGCGTAGAAGCGGCTTGGTTAAAGATTTATCAAGATGTAAACCGGTATTGGATCTATTATCAACTAGCTGAAAAATTGGTTGATGTGGAGGATTGGATGCAGCAATGGCGTTTTCGCCATATGAAGACTGTGGAGCGGATTATTGGCTTTAAGCGGGGAACAGGTGGCTCACCGGGAGTGCCGTACCTTCGTAGCACAATGGAGCATCGCTTCTTCCCTGAGCTATGGGACTTGAGAACCAAACTATAGATGATGAAAGGGGAACCATGATGATGAAATCAACTCAAGAGGAAGCAGTGCGCTTTGATCAGCAAGATATACTATCCAAGTATCGGAATGAATTTTATTTAATACCAAATCAAATTTATTTGGATGGTAACTCTCTGGGTTTGTGTTCAATAAGGGCAGAGAAGACTTTCTTGGAGACGTTTGAATCTTGGAAGAGAGATCAGATCGACGGTTGGTCCAGTGGAGAATATCCTTGGTTTTACTTAGCAGAAATGTTAGGAGCTAAGATGGCCCCACTTGTTGGAGCGAAAAAGGAAGAGGTTATCGCGACTGGGACGACTACCGTGAATTTGCATCAATTAATCGCAACCTTTTATCATCCAGAAGGGAAACGCACCAAAATCATAGCAAATGATCTGGATTTTCCTTCTGATATCTATGCGATTAAGAGCCAACTTCAGCTACATGGTTTGGATCCAGAAGAGCATTTTCTGTCTGTAAAAAGTAGGCAGGGTCGGTACATCGATGAAGAAGATATCATTGCGTGTATGCAGGACGATGTGACTCTGATGATATTACCCACGGTCCTATATCGAAGTGGCCAATTGTTAGATATTGAACGTCTTACTCGAGAGGCTCATCAACGTGGAATCTTAATTGGACTTGATGCTTGCCACTCTGTTGGGGCTGTTCCCCACCATTTTCATCAGTGGGGAGTGGATTTTGCGGTTTGGTGTTCTTATAAATATCTAAATAGTGGCCCGGGTAGTGTGGCGGCGATATATGTGCATGAAAAACACTTTGGCACGGTTCCTGGACTGGCTGGATGGTTTGGCTCTGATAAAGAGCGTCAATTTGATATGAGCCATGTATTCGAACCTTCTAGGCAGGCAGGGGCCTATCAATTAAGTGCTCCATCTATTTTGAATGCGGCCCCATTGATTGGCTCTCTATCTATGTTTGAAGAGATAGGGATGGGGTCTATCCGAGAGAAATCATTATCGTTAACCCGATATATGATGTTGCTAATCGAAGAAGAGCTTCAAGGATGGGGCTTTGTGATCGGAAATCCAACTGAAGATCATCGTAGAGGTGGCCACATTTCTCTTGAGCACGAAGAAGCGACGCGTATCTGTAAAGCGTTAAAGGAAGCAAACGTGATTCCTGATTTTAGGGCTCCTAATGTGATCCGATTAGCGCCAATTGCTTTATATACATCGTATCAAGATGTATGGGAAGCAGTACAACGGTTAAAGTCAATCATGGTTGAGGGGAAGCATAAAGTCTACTCCCATGAACGAGGCGTTATTGCATAGGACAGAGGATTGACAATAGGAGGGCTCTCTTTTATAAGGAGAGTCTTTTATTATTACGCCTCGATTAGGATTGTCTACTTTGGACGATATGTTTTTATTGTTTCTCTTTATTGTGTGAAATCTTTTTGTTTATTTGAAGCATAATATATCCATAATGAATGCGTTGGAGGAAACAATGTGCAATCATTGGTAGGAATAACGAAGTACATAAATGATTTTATTGATATATTGATCGTGAGTTTCCTTATCTATCAACTATTGACGTTATTACGTGGGACGAGAGCTGTTCAGTTGCTAAAGGGAATTAGTGTGGTTGTTTTTTTATGGTTGTTAAGTAATTTTCTTGAGCTACGTACGTTACGTTGGCTCATTGAAAACTTATTGTCAGTGGGCCTTATTACGGTGATTATCATTTTCCAGCCTGAACTACGAAGGGCGTTAGAGCAGATTGGAAGAAGAGGCTTCTTTACAAGGGGACAAATAGCTAAGGATGAAGTAGTGACTCGAGTTTCGGGGGAAATAACCAAAGCGGTTACTTATTTTTCTAGCAAACGAATTGGTGCATTGATTGTGATTGAACGGGAGACGGGACTCTCTGATTACATAGAATCAGGAATTGAATTACAGGCGAAAGTAAGTAATGAATTGCTACGAAACCTTTTTTTGCCGAGTTCCCCCTTACATGATGGTGCGGCTGTGATTCGAGTGGATTCGATCATGGCGGCAGGATGCTTTTTACCATTGAGCGAGAACCCTTCTATTAGTAAAGAGCTGGGCACAAGACATCGTGCTGCTATCGGAATGAGTGAGGTTTCAGATGCGTGTGTGGTGACTGTGTCTGAAGAGACTGGCCAAATCTCGATCGCTGTGGGTGGTAAATTAGAACGGGGTATTTCAGAGGATCTTATATTTGAACGTCTATATCAACAGATTCAACCAAATTCGCCAACGATCTCTATATTCCGGAGTTGGCGTGAGCGAAGAGGGAAGAAATGAACAAGTGGCTAGAAAATAATTGGGTCATTCAAGTGATTTCGGTGTTGTTAGCAGGGGTTTTATGGTTTATGGTTCATTATTTTAATAAGGATCAAGAAGGGGCTGGAAATGATACCCAAAGTAAGATAGTCCCTGTAACCGCAGAATATGATAAAGAGCACTATGAGCTCATACAGACCCAAAAAGAAGTGACGATCATGATGAGTGGAAATCCTTTCTCACTTCAATATGCTTCTTCTCGGATCCGGGCTCAAATTCGGGTCGATGAACCGATTGTAGAGGGAGAACAACGCAGTGTCCCTGTGATCGTAACAGGAGTTCCCTCTGGAATTAAAAATACGGTCCATCCAGATAAGGTTACGGTTACTTTATATAAAAAAAATCCCAACTTGGCGTATCCATTTATCTCAAAAGAAATTCCCATTCAGCTCACTTATCCGAATAAGGACCTTTCTGTAGAAGTGGTGGAAATAAAGACTGATCCATCTAAGGTTACGTATTATGGAAATCGCCCTATGTTGGAGTTATTAAATAAAATCGATCTTCCAGTTGAGTTACCAAAGACAGAAGGTGTGTATCGATTTCGCGCAAAGGTTCCCAAGCCTGTAGGAGTCGAAAAAGTGGAACCCATGGACGTAGAAATTTATGTTAAAATGAAGCGGTCTAACCCAAAACAGATCAAAAATATTCCGATCAAGTCCATCAACGTAAAAGAAGGACTTGAGGTACGGATTATCACACCTAAAGCAGTGGATGCTTCTGTATCAGGAGCACCTAATCTACTAGATGCATTACAAGCAGATCAAATAGAGGCAGTATGTGATTTGGATAACCTTTCAGAAGGTGTTCACCAAGTCCCAATACAAATAACGTTGCCGAAGGGGATTATGTTGGAAAGCCAAAGCCCAGAGAAAGCGATGGTTGAGATTCGACGAAAATCGTAGTTTGCTGGGAAATGAGCAAGGAGGAGAAATAAGTGGGTAAATTTTTTGGAACGGATGGTGTTAGAGGGGTTGCTAATCAACAGCTTACACCAGAGTTAGCATTTCGTTTAGGAAGAGCGGGGGCGTATGTGTTAACTCGCGGGAAAACGAGTCCGCTCATCGTGGTGGGGAGAGATACTCGCCTCTCAGGAGAGTTGTTGGAATCTGCATTGGTGGCAGGAATGCTTTCCATTGGGGCTAATGTAGCCCGTTTGGGTATCGTGAGCACCCCAGGTGTAGCCTTTTTAATCCGTCATCTACAAGCAGATGCAGGTGTCATGATTTCTGCTTCTCATAATCCTTTCCCGGATAATGGTATTAAATTTTTTGGAGCAGACGGCTATAAGTTATTGGATGAGACGGAAGCGGAGATTGAGCAATTGCTTGAGATGTTAGAAAAAGATCCAGCTAATGACCCAATTCCACGGCCAATTGGAAAAGAAATTGGGCGGATATCTGACGAGAGTGACAGTATTGATGCATATCTGGAACATCTGAAGTCAACGATTGATACGGATTTATGTGGGATGCATATCGTGGTCGATGGAGCAAATGGAGCGGCTTATGAATTGGCGCCACATTTATTACGAGATCTAGGAGCAGATGTGACAACGATTGCCGTAAATCCTGATGGTGTAAACATTAATGTAGATTGTGGCTCTACTCATCCAGAACGGCTTCAGCAAGAGGTAGTCAGACAAGGGGCACACTTGGGCCTAGCATTTGATGGAGATGCTGACCGTTTAATCGCGGTAGATGAAAAGGGTGATGTGGTCGATGGTGACCAGATTATGTTTATCTGTGCTCGCTACTTTAAACTAAAAGGGTTACTCGCAAAGGATACCATCGTCACAACGGTGATGTCTAACTTCGGATTCTTTAAATCGACCGGAGAAGCAGGAATTGCTACAGAACGTACTGCTGTGGGTGATCGCTATGTGATGGAAAAAATGCGTGAGGGTGGATATAACTTAGGTGGAGAACAGTCTGGACATATTATCTTCCTAGAGCATAATACGACAGGGGACGGTATGTTATCTGCCATTCAACTCCTACGTGCCATCAAAGACGAAGGAGAAACCTTGTCCAATCTAAAAGATAAAATGCACAAGTTTCCTCAAGTGTTGAAAAATGTACGTGTGGCTTCGAAAGAGGGCTGGGATACGAATCCAGTGATTCAACAAGCCATTCAAACCGTTGTGGATGCACTAGGCGAAGAAGGTCGTGTCTTGGTACGCCCTTCCGGTACAGAACCACTTATTCGGGTGATGGCAGAGGGGCCGGATCATGCACAATTAGAGGAATATGTTTCCCAAATTGCGGAAACGATTTTGCGTCAATTAGGTGAATAGTGGTGAGTGCGATGTCCATAACAGGGATATCGCACTTTACTTTTTTTAGACCATTGAATAGTATGGAATATGACACATAGAGGATAGAGTTGCCAGAGACAAATAATCCCCTATCGTGTTATAATTTTTTTCTGTTGTCAAAGCGCCAGAACTGCAGGGTGATGCAGTTGACGAGGTGGAGGATGATCGAGTGTTCGGCGGATGCCTCCCGGTATTGCGTCAGTGCCGTGGAATCGTAATACAAACCGATTGGGTGACTAATCGAGCAAAGATTACGATATGATGCAAATGCTCAAGCGGAGCATGAAAGAAACGATATGGAGTAATAGCACTTGAACGTAACAGAATAATAGGAGGTTTTCATCTATGTGCGGAATTGTTGGGTATATTGGTGGGAAACAGGCTCAATCTATTTTATTGGAAGGATTGAGCAAACTTGAGTACCGTGGATATGATTCTGCGGGTTTGGCGATCTATAACGGACAACAGTTGAATGTTGAGAAATCCAAAGGTCGCTTAATGGATTTAGAAACAAAGCTAGCGACGAGTGGATTACAAGGTTCTTTAGGAATCGGGCATACTCGCTGGGCAACTCATGGGAAACCATCGGATGAGAATTCCCATCCTCATGTGGATCATGATGGGAAGTTCGCGATCGTTCACAACGGGATTATCGAGAACTACATTGAGTTAAAAGAAGAGCTTATCGCAAAGGGGTACCGGTTTACTTCTCAAACCGATACAGAAGTTCTTGCTAAGCTATTAGCGGATCATTGGGACGGCGGATTACTGAGTACCGTTCAAAAAGTGGTAGCTCGTTTGCATGGAGCTTATGCTCTCGGTATTATTAGCGAATATGAACCTGACAAAATGATTGCGGTTCGTTATGCAAGTCCATTGGTAATAGGAATCGGGGAAGGCGAAAACTTTATTGCTTCCGATATCCCAGCTATTTTAAAGCACACACGTGATGTATATATCATGGAAGATGGCGAGATGGCTGTTATCTATGAAGCTGGTGTGGAATTGATGATGATGGATGGAACACCGATCAAGCGTGAAAGTATGCGTGTAGATTGGGATATCGAAACGGCAGAAAAAGGTGGTTTTGACCACTTTATGATGAAAGAGATTTATGAGCAACCGAAGGCGATTCGTGATACACTCGCAAGTCGTGTGAAAGGAAATATCGTTGATCTTTCTCAGGAAATTGGGCTCACATTAGAGCAGATTCAGAACATCGAGAAAATCCACTTTGTTGCTTGTGGCACAGCATATCATGCTGGTTTAGTTGGTAAGTATGTACTTGAAGATCTTGCTCGCATTCCGGTTGAATGTGATGTAGCATCTGAGTATCGTTATCGCAACCCAATTATCACAGATCGTACTTTAGTAGTGGTTGTTTCTCAATCTGGTGAAACGGCTGATACACTAGCTGCATTACGTGAAGCGCAAAAACATGGTGCCCGTGTGATGGCGATTACAAATGTGGTCGGTTCTAGCGTTGCACGTGAAGCAGACGATGTAATCACGACTTGGGCGGGTCCAGAGATTGCCGTAGCATCTACGAAGGCATACACTTCTCAGTTGATTGCCATTTATCTACTAGGCCTCTATTTTGCACAAGCGAAAGGCTACAAATCTGCTGAAGAGCTACAAGGAATCGTAACCGATCTTCTTACCCTTCCAGAAAAAGTGGAAGAGGTACTAAAACAAGAGAAGACAGTTGAGGCATTTGCACGTAGCATTGCTAAGCATAACAACCTATTCTTCTTAGGTCGTGGGTTGGATTATGCTGTAGCGTTAGAAGGGTCTTTGAAGTTAAAAGAGATTTCTTATATTCATTCCGAGGCATATGCAGCGGGTGAGCTGAAGCATGGTACGCTAGCGTTGATCGAGGATAACATTCCTGTTATCGCTCTAGCAACACAACAATCTGTATTTGAAAAAACGGTTTCCAATATCCAAGAAGTAAAAGCACGCGGAGCCTATGTACTTGGTTTAGCGGTTGAAGGGGACACTGGTTTAATCAAGTCTGTGGATGAAGTAATCACGATTCCACAAGTAAGTGACCTCTTTGCTCCAGTCTTAGCAGTGGTTCCATTGCAACTTCTTGCTTATTATGCTTGTGTAGAACGTGGATATGATGTTGATAAACCACGTAACCTTGCAAAATCCGTAACAGTTGAATAATCATCGAAATGCCGTTCCCCTTTAGATATGATGTCTAGAGGGGATGTTTTTATATGAGTAAGGAGAAGATATGGATGAAGGCGATATCTACAGCGGCAAGCAGGTACTTAGAGTATATGGGCCTTTCGGTGGAACCAGCTAGTTATGAGTACCTCTCTCGCATTAGTCATGCTCATTTGAATACCTTTCCGTTTGAAAATATTAGTAAGCTCATTTCGCATCGAGACAACGTTGGAAGAGGATATGAAATCCCTTCATTGGAGCAGTTTGTAGATGGCTATGGCCAGTTTCATTTTGGTGGTACTTGTTTTACTCAGAATTCCAATGTCATTCGGCTATTAAAGGAACTCGGTTTTGACAGTTATTGTGTCTTGCTTGAGGACAACCATATGGGGATCATAGTTATATTAGATGAAGAGCGAGTTTTTCTAGACTTTGGCGTAGCTGCACCTATATTTAAGCCGATTTGTTATGAAAGACCTGGTGAAAATATAAGTGAATTTGGTGATGATAAAGTTTATTTATTACCTCTTTCCCTACAAGAACACAGATACAAATTTGTTCGTTATACAGATGGTAAGCAAAGCGGAAAGGAATGGGAGTTTTTCGCACGTAAAAAATACAAACCCTCCGATTTTCTCCCGGCACTACAATGCTCGTTCCAATTGAAGTCTACCTTTATGTCAGCACTAAGATGCCAATTATGGCAAACCGGTCAGAATCGAAATGTATCACTATTGAATAATAAATGCCGAATTCGTTATGTTGACCGGGGGCTAGAAGAAATACGGTTTGCCACTGTCCAGGAAATAGAGGAATTTGTGGCTGAGGAATTGATGTTACCTAAGTTACCAGTGAGACAAGCAATCGATGTTTTAAATGGATTAGGCATTGATGTTTTTGCAAATGACAAGTAATGAATGAGAGATGAGAAGGTGAATGATGGTGGGAGATTATGACGATACAAAAGTGAAGATAGAAAGTAAAACATCTACATTCGATTAGTTGAGGAAGAAGATGTAGGTGAACTATTAAAGTTTGAAGTAAAGAATCGGGATTTTTTAGGAAACAAGAGGACTCTGAGTACACCCTTCAAAGTCAATGGAAGATTGTAAAAAAAGCGATTGAAAAAGCTCAAACAGATCGGGGATATTTGTTCTTGATTTATCAACAACAGTTAGATAAGTTGATTGGCAAAGTCATGCTCAATCGCGTCATGAGACAGCATCTACAAAGCTGTTGGATCGGTTATATTAATGGTAGGGGATATATGTCCAAAACAGTAAAAATGGCAGTGGACTACGCTTTCCAAGAACTGAATCACCATCGTATAGAAGCCGCTGTTCTGCCTCATAATATGGGGTCTATTTACGAATCATCGAGCTAGGAGATCGGATAACATCCATCCAACTGAGGGAAAATTTTCGGAAGAAGAGGATATGCTACAAGCCATTGAAAGACTATCGGATTCCATTAGACCAGAGGGAAATGGCGAACTCGTTTCGATTACAGGTGCTCGCCAAGAGTATTTTGATTACTTAGCCAAGAAGAACGATCTGGTTCATACTTGATTTCCTAAATTTGATGAATGGATGGGCGGACTAGGACGGGGCTGGTTATACATACTGGCCGCCTGTCCATCGGTCGGGAAGACGGCTAAGATGCTCCAAGGAATCGCCACGACACTATAATTCAAGAAACAAAAGAATCTCTTTATCGATTGCTTTTTCCAAATGATGAAGAAGTTACGCAACTATATAAACCAGACATCCACAAGACACGTCCTTATCGATGCCCCACAACTGGAAAGACCTTTGGTAGCGCAAAACAGTAGTGGAGAGTATGATTCCACACATGATTAAAGGCAATATGAGAGCTGAGAAAAAAAGCTGAGAGAGATGATGTCAGGAGAGGCATACCAAAAGGGGATTTTGTAGGGGGGTATCAATTGGACCGCTAATGCAGAAGAGTTTACTGGCGGATATTTACGGATAGAGATTTAAGAACTTGCTATATCCGCTGATGATCCATGAAGAAAACGCCATTCTCTCAGGTTGTATACTGAAAAGAATGGCGTTTTTTTGATTGGGTATATTCCTTTTTCTTAGCTTGATGGCGATGTACCGTGCCCCCTAGTTGATGGTACGTTACGAGTATTACAGTGAATCCCCCCACCATAAAGATTAAGGGCAAGTGTATCAATTGCTATTACAGTTTTTTCTGGAAAGGCATTTTGTAAAACATGTAATGCAAGCTCATCTCTTTCTTTCACTTTTTCAGACATTCCTAGTCTGTAATATTTCTGAGCTAAAACAATATCATTAGCAATTAGGAAGTTGCAATAGCTTAATGCTGGCAATGCCTTGACCGATCCAGTTGGAAATGTAGATCCATCTAGCATTTTCCCTTCTAAAAACTCTGATCCTAATGTCAAGGCTTCATACACATCATCATCAGGATTAATATTAATATATACAGGTTCTGGGGTAGGCATTTTAATAATGTTAAATGGTTTACCGTCTAAAGTAGTGGCTGACTCTAATACTTTAAGAGCCTCATCTAATCTCTCTTTGTTAAGCCTATGAAGTTCACTGCTCTCTGCTTCTTCATCAGTAATATGAGCTATTAAAATCGTATCTTCATTGACAAAACGACACATTTCATCTATATGGCCATTGGCAGATCCAGATCGATAGGCTGTATATTGGTTATTTTCATCTGGAATCGGGCCAGCAAACATATGCTCATCATCATAAGTAGCTCTCGGGATCCAAATAATTTTTTCTAGATTAAATAGCTTTTTAAATTCTGCTTCTACTTCTTCTTTTAACCAGCCGCTGTTTCTCTTATTTACTTCCGTATCTTCAATTGTCATCATGATTCCTTTTCCGTTAAACTCATGATCTCCCCCTTCACTAATCAATCTTGTAAAGAAGGCATCCTGTATTCCTAAATAATTAGCATGAGCCTTATCAAAAGCCTCTAGATTTCTTGACATGGGGTGTCCTTGTGGCAAATATCCATAACAATTAAATGCGAAGTCAACAAAGGCTTTATTTCCAACAGAATCAACAACAACCTGGGCTCCAAAGTCTCTAGCATAGATATTCAAATAAGGATAAATCATAAATTCCACTTTTGAAGTATCTATATTTTCTTGATTCAGTCTATTAATAACATGTGATTTAAGCTCTTCTCTATAGCAAGTTATAATAACCCTCACATGACCTAAAAGATTTTTAACAATTTCCACACAAACCTTATCTCTATCAAATTCATTAGTGCTTGTAGCGTAAGAAGTTGGTGGCCAAATCAAGATAACTGACTCTTGCTGTTCAAATTCCCCTGGAACTCGAAAGTTCATATCTATTGCTTTCAATTTATTATACCCCTTAATAGAAAAAATTTTGCAAAAATCATTTTTAGACATAAAAGACTTAATGAAAATCAAAATAAAACAATAACAATAACTATATAACATAAAAATCTATACACTTGTTTCAGAATTATCTTGAGTTGATTCCTGTCTCATTACCCCTTGAAGCTTTTGAACTGAAGCGAGTATATTTGATAATTCTTCATATGATAATTTTGAATAATATTTATCAAACATTTGTTGATAAAATGAATCTAGCTCCTTTTTGTACATAAGCCCATTCTCTCCCAGTTCAATAGAAAATAGTCGCTTATCGTCGGTATGTTGTTTTTTTATGGTAAATCCTTCTCTTTCAAGTCTCGATAGTTGTTGACTTACAGCACTTTTGGTTATACCCATTTTTTTAGCCAGTTGAGAAGGAGAAGAGGAAGGTTCTCGAATAATCAGTGTAAGCAATACATGTTGTTGATGATTTAACTTGAATTTATTTAACTCTCTTTCTTCTCTTTCCAAGAGAGTCCAAATGCTCTCTATTATCTGATTGATCTGTTCAACCACATTTTGACTTTTCATGGCTTCTTTATTCAATCATTTACCTCCTTAATATAATTTAGTTATGTTAACTTAATTATATAGATTCCTTTTTACCATGTCAAGGAATTCTTAAAAAATGAGGCTGTGTTGAAAAAAAGTGAGGGAAATGAAAAAAGCCTAAAATGTCCTCTGAATGGGGAATCTAAGCTACTAAATTAAAGAGATTTTGTATGGAATTTACTTCATCCGAGGCAGAAGGTATGGACAGTTCTCTCTTTTTTGCAACACAATCTCTGGACGCAGTAAAAAAGGATTCCATTGGATTTGAAATATATTCCATCATGCCGTTATTGAGCATGTAAAGAAAAGTGTTCTTTTTGTTACATCTGATTGAGATTACGTTTCATGACGATGGCTAATTTTTGCCCCGATGTACAAAAACACCCTAATCCTTCTTCTTTTCAAAAAAACTTACAAAGATGTAATTTACTTGTAAGATAAATGAATAGCACCACCACCTCCATCTATGCTAAAAATAAATTAACACTAGCCAAAAAACGATTATTAACATACATGAAGGGGATAACGACAATGAAAAAAAGCATGATTGCACTCTCTGCAATTTTTGTATTGGTTAGTCAAGCTAGCTATGCTGCTGCTCAGCCTGATAAGGTACAAACTACGAAAAAGGCCACTTCTCTGCAGAAAAGTGATCAAGACAGACACCAAGCACCTACTAGGAAAGATGTACCGGCGAAAGATGAAATTAAGCTGATTACGGAATTTAAAACGAAAGTAGATCCTGCTTATGCCAAAAAGATTCAATCTGCAGCTAGCTATGTAGAAAAAGTAATTATTCCGAATATGGTGAAAAATATTGGCAATCCAAAAAAAGTGAAACAGACCAAGATTGTGATAGAGCAAGAACACTGGGATACCCCTGAAAAAGAAGCTGAGGCTTTCGATGGAGGAGTCACTTTTTTTTACTCGGGTACTAAAAATTATGTAGAGAATCAGTTTAGAAATGTTATAATTCATGAAATGCACCATATTTTAACAGCAGATAAGCATTCTTTACCAGACAATTTGGTATCCCCATGGCCACATTGGTTAGTAGAAGGGCTAGCTGACTATGAAATGTTGAATTATGCGAAGCAATACGGTGGGGAAATTTTTAAAGCTCTTCCTACCAAGAAAGAAATTGCTCATAATCCTATAGATAATTCGTATCTAAGTGGCTATCAATATGCAGTACCTTTCATTCAATATTTAGAGGAAAAGTCACCTGGTACTATTCGTTTTTTCTACAACATGAAGTCTGGAGATGACTTTCAGAAAAAGTTTAAACAACGATTTAAACAAGATCCTACCTCTATCTGGTTTAAAGAATTCTTAGGACAAAAAGAGAATATAGTATTTGAAGAAAAGGGAAAAGCGACAACAGAAACAAAGAAAGTGGAACAAGAGATTCGAAGAATGATCCAACAATATTTACCAACATATATTAAAATGAAGAATATTTCAGCACCCTTTTATCTAAAAACTATTTTTCAACGTACTTCTCAAGAAGTAACTTTCCAGATTATAACATCAGACATCATCCAAGAAAAACAATTCAAGTATAGTGATTTAGACAAATGGCTTTCAGATAAAATTGTTAAAACGGAAACCGGACAGGAGGTCAAAGTGGAAGATTTTTTATTAAATAATTTGTATATATCAGATGATGAATAGATAGATATGGGAAAGGGAGATCTTATTATGAAAAAATTATTAAGTATTGGATTAGCATTAGCTCTTTCACTTGGAGTTCTATCAGGTTGTTCTTTATACGAAAAAGATATATATATAACAAAGCTTACTGTAAACGTCAACTAAAAAGTTGACCACCTTGATCATCAAAAAATTGACCACCTAGATAATAAATATACCTACCCTTCAGGGTGGGTAACTTTTTGATGATCAAGCTCTTTGCATACTTTGTTTGAAACGGTAACTTTCTCCGTTCATTGCAAAAATATGCGAACGATGAGTGAGTCTGTCAACAAGGGCAGCCGTCATCTGTTCATCTTTAAAAACTTGATTCCAAGAGGAGAAGTCGAGGTTACTTGTAATGATCATGCTTCCTTTTTCGTAGCGAGTGGAGCAGAACTGGAATAGGAGCTGTGCTCCTGTTTGGCTAAGGGGAACAAATCCTACTTCATCTAAAATGATAAGATCTGCCTTCATCCACTGTCTTTCTAGCTGGAGGAGTCGCTTTTCGGTCTGAGCCTCAATCAATTCATTGCATATCTTAGCGGCCGTCCAAAATTGGACGGAATATCCGTTTTTACATGCTTCTGTGCCTAAGGAAATGGATAAATGAGTTTTACCTGTTCCAGAACTACCAATGAAAAAGATATTTTCGGCAGACTGAAGATACTCAGAACGTGAGAGTTGGAGGACCTTTTGTTTATTTAGTGAAGGAATCGCTGTAAAGTCGTAGTCCTCCAGAGTCTTCATCATGGGGAACTTGGCTTTTTTGATTCGAAGGGCAATCTGGTTGGCATCTCGATTCACGACCTCCTGCTCAAATAATGCAAGCAAGAATTCTTCATAGGGAACCTGACGTTCAGTTGCATCTTTTACTACTTCCTTGTATAGCTTTTTGATCGTAGGAAGACGGAGGCGCTTCAGCGCTTCGTCCAATAACATCGTGGTACTCAATGAAGAACACTCCATTTCTGATAGAGCTTGTTGTATTGCTTCAAATCTGGGGTTTTGACTTGGATTTTAGGAACAGTACTCTCTGTACCAAATGTAATAGGGGGTTGTCGATGATCCGAAACAGATTGACTAAAAAGTAGCTGTCGAATCGCATCATACTGAATCATTCCTTTATCCCAAGCCTCTTTTAATGCTTTTTCCACCAATGCAGGCTCGAATTCACGGTGAAGAAGAAGGATGCGAACAAACTCTTTCATACCTTGAGAATGTAGTCGTAGCTTGTCTTGAAATTGAGTATAGATAGGTGGAAGATCTGCTTGTTTTAGCGGTCTAGCATACAAGACTGCTCCCGGTCTTTGAAGGAGAAGATCGAGATAGTGATCGTAGTTGAGAATCTCTTGATTACGCTCAACACATCTCCGATGTGTCGCAATAAGTTCATCTTTGTAGTAGAACTCAACATGCTCCGCAAAGATTTTCCCTGTTAGTTCGGAAGAAGCATAGCGAACAGGAACCGAGTAAAAATTTTTCTCAAAAGCAACCATAGATAGTGAATTGCTTTTTACATATCTTTCTCGGCAACAAGCTAATGGACGGGTTGGAAGAGGCAACATGCTTGCTTTGTCCTCTTTGTATGCATCACCGACGGTACGAGAAGTCCGAGGAACGAGAGTTTTCTCATAAGCTATACACTTGTCAAGGAGCATTTGATTTAGCTCTTCTAAACTAGACACAGACGGTACTGGAGTGAGATATTGCTTTCTGACTATCTTCACCAGATTTTCCACTTGTCCCTTCTGGTTTCCTTTTGCGAGATCGCAAAAATGGCTGTTGAAGAGGTAATGCATTCTGAGTTGGATAAAACGATCTTGCTCTTCTCGGTTCTTCCCTTCCAATACTTTTTTTACGGCAGTCTTTAAGTTGTCGTAAGTAACCGTACGAGGAACGGCTTCAAAGAATTCAAAAGCATCGACATGCCCCTGTAGGGGAGCCTCTTGTTGCTGATGATGAAATACTTTAACAAATATCCTGCGACTGAATGTACACCGCATACAAAATATTTGAACTTTAATCTGCTTACCTTGAAGGAGTACGTAAGCCTCTCCCCAATCAAATTGTGCGAATTCCCCTGGTGAAAACTCCAATGGAACAAAGGCGTCAGGCTTTGTATTTCGTAGCTTTCTCACATAAGCCCGTACAGTAGATTCTCCCCCGGCGAATCCGTATTCCTCTACCAATCGGTCATAGATTCTCTTAGCTGTATGCCGTTGCTTTGGAGGAGCAGATTCATTGACGAATCCATTCCAGAATAATGTCCTTATAATCCCCCATAACATGCAATTTCTTGGGCTTTGTAAGTTTGTACTTAGGCTTCTCCGTTGAACGGAGAGCCTTACGTATAGTTTGACGTGAATATCCCGTTTCTCGTGAAATTTGACGTATGGACTTTTCTAGTAACACATGTTGCTTTCTGATAAACTCATAGTTGGCCATCTGTAGCATTTCCTTTCCTCCCATATCCTTTTCGACAAATTTCAGGATACAGGAAAGAGATGTTCAGGTGGTCAATTTTTTTATGAGCGATGACCCTCTAGTGGTCAACTTTTACGTTAGCATTTACAGCTTACAAAGATAAAAGATAAAAAGGTCCTTGTAATAGCTAAAAAGATGGTGAAGAGCTTGTCAAGAAAAAATTATTTAAAAAGGGCGTTGGTGGAAATGCAGACGACATAACCGATGGAAAAGTAATTGATAGGTTACCAGCTATATCAGAAGAACAAGGGATATTATTTGCTAAAGACAAAGTAGAAAAGGCCGAAATAAATGGGGCAAAATTAAAGTATGAAGGTAACATAGTTATCGAAAATCAGCGTGTCTATGCTGACATGTATGCAATTGTCAATGAAACGACTTACAAAAAAATTATAGGTGAAGAAAAGTCTATAGGTATATTAAAACCTCGAGATGAGCAAATCTGCTAACAGAAATATCCAGTTCCAATAGACAGACTACGGCTAGGCCGCATTCAGTTGATACAACTAAGATGGTTGTACAATACAGCATTGGAGCAACGAAAGTTTGCTTATCGGCATCGAAATATTTCGGTCAGCTATAGTATGCAACAAAATGAATTGCCTCAACTCAAGAAAGAGCTTCCGGATTTCAAGCAGGTACAATCACAAGTGTTGCAAGATGTTCTACGCCGTTTAGATAAAGCATTCAAAGCGTTTTTTCGAAGGATCAAGGCGGGATAGAAGGCAGGTTACCCACGTTTTCAAGGAAAACATCGTTATGATAGCTTCACCTATCCACAAAGCGGTTTTTCTCTTGAAAATAAATATCTGCAGCTATCTAAAATTGGGAATGTGCGTATCAAGTGTCATCGGCAAATAGAAGGAAAGATCAAAACGGAAAACTATACGAGAAAATCTAACGATAAAGGCTCTTACTTTGAAGTCGTGTAAACAAAGTAAGAGCCTTATTTTTTCTAGCTATTTTTCAATTGAGTCTTGATTTGGCTTATTGCCGTTTTCTGTTCCACTGCGCCCTATACCCCTAGTAGTGGTAATCCCTATTCGTTTTTGTCACAGATATTTCGTATGTAGTATGTTTCGTGTATATAAATTAATTCTATTTTATTATATATTTATTTATAAGGAGAATATTTAAATGTATTTTTACATAACAAGGAGAGGTTTAATAATATGAAGAAGTCAAATATGAAAAGGATTATACCAACTGCTGTCTTAAGTACAGCTATATTGTTATCTCCCGTACAGGTTTTTGCTTCGGAACAGTATGCAGGACAGAAAGCGTCAATCACAACAGCACAAAAAAACGCTGGCATGAAGTCTAGTGATGTAGTAAATAAAGAAGTAATAAAGAGAGATATCGCTGAAAGATTAAAGAACTATGTAACAGAGGGTATCCCGGAGGGAGATCTTCGATCGAAGATGAGGAATCAAATGGATCGACTGGTAAATAATTGGACTCCTCAGTATGAAAATACAGTGAACAATATTTCAGTGGACAATGTAAATATCGACAGCTATAAAGATGATAACTTGGAACTAGGATCCTTGAGGAACGGTGGGTCAACACCTCAAACACTCAAAATCCCCGGGACTACAAAAAAGACAACTTCTTCTTTCACGTACTCCAATCAAGAGGGAGTAAAGATAGGCGGGGGTGCTGATGCAAAGGTAAGTGTAGGTGTTCCATTTATCGGAGAGGGCGGAGCAACAGTTAAATCTTCGTTTGAATTTTCTTTTACCCATACATCATCGAATACAGACACTACTGAAACGACAGTCACCTATCCAGAACAAACAATTAGTTGTCCAGCAAAAACTCTCTGTAGCATGTCGATTAAAACTTCACAAGCAAATTTTTCTGGGATAATGGGAGTAGATCAAAAACTTGCCAATTTCGACAAAATTGCTGATCGGAAACTTTTTCTTAGATATCCATTAAATTTACATGAACTATACGAAAGAACGAGTAGCAAGATCCCTCTCCCTGCGGGTGTGACATTGAATGATAATGATGTTATTTTCAAAACAGGTGTTCCATTTAATGGAGTTGCTGGGCACCTTACAGCGGCAGAATATACAGAAGTAAAATTGGAATCAATGGATGGGAAGAAAAAAGTAGTTATGCCTTTGAGACTATATCAGATTCCACAAAAACGAGCAGAAGTTCTAAAACAGAAGGGATTCTAACACTTTGCTTCACGGATACAGCTGGAGGTCCCTTTGGTGGAAATAGCGAGTCTGTTGGCTTTATCAACAAGTGGTCCAATAGTTCCCTTTTTAATCCAAGTGAACACTACGCTGAGGCAGAGTCATAAATTCTAGTCAAACCTTTTCAAAAAAGTCCTATAAAAAGGGAGACAAGCTTCAGTATAACAATCCAGATGTTCATTACATTACAGATGTCGTACAACTAAAGCCAGCTGATCGATTAAGTGGGCTATTTCTCAGAGACAACGTATTTCCACCATGGTTGCCAGATGGAAGTGGTGAAGCAAACTATACTGAGAACTATGATCTGTTCATCTTTGAGTACGATAATGATGCACAAAATATTCATCTAAACGGTTTCTATCTTGATCAGTTTATCGACAATCTGAAGAAGGAGAAAATTATCTCTGGTAGGACGGTTAAGGTTGTTGCTCATAGCATGGGTGGATTGGTAGCAAGAAATGCTATTGAAAATCTAAATCCACGAACATATCGAGCTTACAAACCATTGGCACTCCTTTCGCAATCGGAGTATCGGATATGAATAGGGAGACTATTTGTCTTTGGAACAACGTTATCAAGAATCTTGATACAGGTTGTCGGACACTATCGGGTAGCCAATCTTAGAAAAACATATCCAATTGCCATGAGACCTTCGAGTAATCTCTCTGTAGCCGCAATAACTGGAAATGTAATTGAAAACAGAAGAAGAAACCATATAGGTATACCAGACTGTAGACAATGTCTAACCACAGACAGGGTCTACAGTTTTTTTGTCGAATTCTAAATATATATAGAATCGACTACATGGAGGAATTTTTGTGTTATCAAAACACAGAAAAGAAGGGCGAAATAAACAGGAACTCATAGCTTTAGAAGAGCTGGTCCCTGCGGAACATTTGGTTCGCAAAATTGAAAGTAGTATCGATTTTGATTTTATTTATGATTTGGTAGCAGATCGATATTCTTTAACCCATGGTCGACCTAGTGTCCACCCCGTAGTTCTTGTGAAAATAGCTCTTATCCAATATTTATTTGGTATCCGTTCGATGAGACAGACCATTAAAGAAATCGAAACGAATGTGGCATATCGCTGGTTTATCGGATATGGATTAAAGGAATCAATCCCTCATTCACTACATTTGGGAAGAACTACGTTCGACGATTCCAAGATACAAATTTATTTGAAGAGATCTTTTATCGAATTCTCCAAGAAGCTATGTTGATCCCGATAGTGAGGTATAGAGGGCCTTATATTGGAGTTTTTTATTGGTGGGGTTCATGGATAAAGTGAACCCCACTTTTTTATTTTTTCCAACGCAGTAAAAAGGTTGAGTAACATTGATTACAATATCCATATTTTGACCACGTTAATGGTTTCTCCAATAATGGGGCGATCATTTTTTGTGTATTTGTAATCTAATGTTGTACTCCTGATCTTAGGATGACATAAGAGATAGAATAGTATCGTTCTGTCTAACCAACGCAGTAAATTCGGTTTAACCCCCGAAATATTGAGTGGATCTCTCTTATTCTCTGTAAATCGTAGATTTAGATATTATTCATTTAGTGTACTATACATTTACAACG
>NZ_SLXV01000044.1 GCF_004341445.1 Baia soyae | reverse complement strand
CTTGGACCGCAGGGTCCTGGAAGAGTAGGACGTCGCCAGGCATACATAATAAAGAAAGCACTCAGCTTATAGTTGGGTGCTTTCTTTATTATGTAAAGAACGATATACATAGGCTTTTATACAAGCGTATTTCATGGTATTGAATAAAGTAATGAAAATAGTTTGTTGTTTCTGTGTAGCTTAGTATAGATTTTCAATCTAATAAGGGGATTGGATATGATCATTATATAATATTTATTAAATCACTAGCTTATAGTGAAAATTAGCTTGCTACAGTCGTTTTTGTATCTTGATGGCATCCTACATACCAATACAGGATTAACTTGGTTAGAGTGGCGATCAAGGAGTCTCAACGATCGTTCTTTCGGATGTAACATAGCCTAGCGATGATGCTGGAAGTCTGGCTTAGAATAACTAGGGTTGACTTAGAAGAGGGTAGCTATTGAATCTGAATACTAGCAAGTTGGTTATAGATGAGCTCTTTGAGATAGTATAGAATTAACTTGAATTTGGTATGTTAATTCAGTTTTTGCAAGTTCGATACAGTTGTTTAAGGACTTTAGAATGCTGAAATTTCTTAGCTCATCTTACTGACTACATAGTAGGGGTACTCTCGGATAACTCGAATCCTGTATTTTTATATAAAAGTTTCTATTTCTTGTTGACATTATCCCTAAATCACAGTACTATATTATTTGTGAGTTGTTACTGAAATTCAATCAGAGCACAACAAGCACTTAAGATGAATATGATAACATGGAGAGATGTCCGAGTTGGTCGAAGGAGCACGATTGGAAATCGTGTAGGCGGGCAAAACCTGTCTCGAGGGTTCGAATCCCTCTCTCTCCGCCAGATGGTTCGGTAGCTCAGTCGGTAGAGCAGAGGACTGAAAATCCTCGTGTCGGCGGTTCGATTCCGTCCCGAACCACCATTAAAAATGTGCTGGCATAGCTCAATTGGTAGAGCACCTGACTTGTAATCAGGGGGTTGTGGGTTCAAGTCCTATTGCCAGCATCCTTTATAAGATTATAGTAACAATTAAATGCACTTGTGTAGATGAATTAATTTCCTCAATCATCATTCATAATGCGCTGGCATAGCTCAATTGGTAGAGCACCTGACTTGTAATCAGGGGGTTGTGGGTTCAAGTCCTATTGCCAGCATTTTTGTAGGGGTGTAGTTTAGTGGTAGAACAGGAGTCTCCAAAACTTCTAGTGTGGGTTCGATTCCTACCACCCCTGCCATTTTTTATTTGGCGACATAGCCAAGTGGTAAGGCAGAGGTCTGCAAAACCTTTACCCCCGGTTCAAATCCGGGTGTCGCCTCCAAATAAAAAGGAGCTTGCTTATGACTTTTTGAAGGTCATAAGCAAGCTCCTTTTATTGTTTATAGGATAATACTTTTTGATGAGAAGCATTTAGTCTTGTTACCTGTTCTTGAAATAATGATACCAACTGATCAATTTCTGTAACTAATTGATCAGAACTGTCTGTGGGAAGGGATTTACTTTTGATAATAGCTTGGATGGCTTCTGATTGATTTTGAAGGAGTTGTTCGTATTTTGTTGCAATGGATAACTCTGTCTCAATACTTGTTTCAAAATCTATCAAGAATTGCTGAGCAGGTTGTTGAATAGCAGAATTTGTGAGTGTATTTACTTGTTGTTTTATATGTTTGAACTTTTCTTTGACGCTTTCTACTGCTTTTTTATATTCCGTAATTTGCGTTTTGGCTTGATTTACTTTAGGGATCATATTTTGCTCAAGATCTGTTACCTTTTGATTGGCTATGGTTTTTAATTTTGCTTCTTCTACAGATGCAGCCATTTTCTGAAGCAATATATCATTTTGGTTTTCTTGCTTGATCATTTCATTCATACTTGAAACAATTGGTTGTATAGAAGATTCTTTTTTCGTAGCTTCAGATTGGCTCGTTTTGCAACTGGTTGCTGTAATAAGGATGATACTGAAAATGAGAAAAAAGGAAAGATGTTTTTTCAACGTTATTAGTCCCTTCTATGTGATTTGTACTAAGCTTGTTGATTACCTACATATTAGATTAGGATAGGGAAAGCGCGTTAGATAAATGTAATGTTAGCAACTTTTCCATGTAGAGCGGTCGTTTTAACATGAGGCGTCCTAGTATACTTGTTAGTGGGTATTTCATGATCTTGGAGCTTCTTTATATACGTAGACATAAATGAACAGTTGTGCCTCTCAGAGCCTCTAATGGAGTGAGTGTTGTTAATAGTTCTCCTAGTTGTTTGCTCGAGGTTGATGGTTTCAACAAGCTTAATTCTATACATCAGAACATCTTATCTACGAGTATATGAGCGCAAATCGGATAGATTCCTTTTTTGTGATAAAAGTAGAAAAAGATATTGCATTGTATTTTGTCATATGGTAAAATTATTTTCGTTGACAAGTTATATGTGCCCTTAGCTCAGCTGGATAGAGTGTCTGACTACGGATCAGAAGGTCGAGAGTTCGAATCTTTCAGGGCACGCCATTTACTCTTAGAGTAGAAAATGAAATCACATAATGAGATGTGCCCTTAGCTCAGCTGGATAGAGTGTCTGACTACGGATCAGAAGGTCGAGAGTTCGAATCTTTCAGGGCACGCCATTTACTCTCTTAGAGTAGAAAATGAAATCACATAATGAGATGTGCCCTTAGCTCAGCTGGATAGAGTGTCTGACTACGGATCAGAAGGTCGAGAGTTCGAATCTTTCAGGGCACGCCAAATTAGCGAAACCCCGCTTATGCCAGAATCCCTTGGTATAAGCGGGGTTTCGCTATCTTTGTAGGCTTGATGTAGTTATAAGAATAGATTGTATATTTCATTTTGTTTTCCTGTTTCTGGATAATTGTGCTATTTAGTGTTATCTAATTCGATCTAATGTTATGTAGTGCGTGATCATTTCGTGATCAAGAATGTGATCGAAGCGTGATCAATCGGTGATCATTTTGGTGATCGCCTGATGGTCAGTCAGAACGTCACATGGATAATAGAGCCAGAATTAGCCCTAGCATGGATGGAGATTGTGGCTAAGTCTTGTCTGAACTGTGTCTGTTTGAGTTGTCTCGAGGATGGGCCTTCCTTTAAAATATTGTGTTAATCGCTAAGGAGATGAGCAAGCATGATACATCATGACATTGTAAGTAGAGTGGAGACATACTTCCATAGTCTTCCTAACGATGTGTTTCCTGATGGCTTAAAAAGTCGTGCTACTGTTGTTCTAAGTGGATCGACAGGTTGGGGGATTACGGAAGGATTTGATGAGAAAGCGGATTGGGATCTTCACATCTTATTGGGAAATGAAGCTTACCAATCTTTTATCATAGAACATGGAGCGAACTATGTTATTGATGACCATGGGAACTCTCCGATCGTTTTCGGACAAATTAACGGGCAAGAGTGGCTGATGGAAAGAGTAGAGGGCAATCGCTCTGGAAGTTGGCCATTGTATTTATGGATTTACAAAAATTGTGTGTTTATTCAAGATCCGCTATCCATCTCCTCTTTGATTGAAAAGTATCAACTGAAATTTGAACGGGAGTTGGATCAGTTACGGAGAGATCACTTTGTTCTTTTTTCCGTTCGTCGTTTGGATACTAGTTCCTCTGCAAAACGAGAAATTGTTACCGCAGCAGGGATAAATCGGGGAGAAATGGTAAAAGTAGCACTCCAAACTTTTTCTCTCATTCACGGAAAACCGTATCCGTATAACAAGTGGTTAGCCAAACATGTGGAACGCTTATGTCCGGAAGGCGAAAAGCTCGTGGAGCTTTGTAATAATTGCTTAATGGAGACAAGATTAGAAGTCTTGATTGGTTTAGCAAAAGAATTGCGAAACATGATGGAAGAAGAAATGAGAAAAATTACAGGGGAACAGCGCTGGATTAGTCATTGGTGGGAATTTAACAAAAATTAATCAGATGAGACAGTCTAACCATAGGAGATTGGTGAAAAGATGCTGAGAGAAGCTGTCATGGGTAAAGGAGTCATAGTTAGCGTGAATCTAGAAGGGGAGGTTAGCTAATTGTGAAAATAAGAAAGTCATCTCGTGTGATCTTGCTTGATGAAGATAATCGTATTCTTTTGTTCAAAATTGAAGACAATACTGTTTTTAATCCAGACAAACCAATCAATACAGCTTTTTGGGTAACCCCGGGTGGTTCGTTAGAAGAAAATGAGAGCTTTGAAGAGGCAGCACGACGTGAAATTTGGGAGGAAACAGGAATTGATCAATTTGAGCTTGGCGAGTGGATATGGACTAGGGAACAAGAAATGAACTGGAAAGGTGAACTTTTACTTTCGTACGAACGCTACTATATAGCTAATGTCAAGCGAAGCAAAATCAATCTCGACAACTTAACGAAACAAGAACAAGACGTTTATCGTGCGCACAAATGGTGGTCATTAGATGAGATAGATAAATCAGATGATACATTTATTCCTGCAGGTTTTGTTCAGTTACTCCTTCCGATTTTGGCTGGTACTTTACCATCTACACCTATTTGTATCGAATAATTTTACCGGATAGTATCTGATATATATGGACTTAGATATGAAGGAACAGTAACAGCCACGATTACAGGGGAGTGATCGTGGCTACTCTGCGTCTGAGCTTTGTTTGAAAGAATGAATAGTAATCACTCAGTTGACCGGAATGCCTGTTTAACTAATGTCAAAACGGGTTCCATTCGGTACAATAGATTTGTAACATGGTAGGAAAGGGGATGTAAATTTTTTGTGTAAATGGATAGTGGGCATGAAGAGTAATACCTTTTATAGAAGAGTCAATGAGTATGAATCTGAGATAATAACGGAGGCTGTAAGTAATGAATAATATACCATTTGTTCAAGTTCGAATCGCTCGTCCTACGGATCAATTAGAGAAAGTAGTTTCATTTTATACAGAGGGTCTTGGATTAGACAAGATCGGAGGTTTTCAGGATCATGATGGATACGATGGGGTCATGATTGGAATACCTGACGCAACCTATCATCTAGAGTTTACCAGTCATCAGAAAGGAAGCTCTTGTCCAGCACCAACGAAAGATAATCTACTTGTCCTATATATTCCGAATGAAGCAGTCGTGAGGGAGATGGTTGACCGGTTAGCTAACATGGGTTACTTTCCTGTTCCACCTGAAAATCCTTACTGGGAATCTAAAGGCATTACGATCGAAGATCCAGATGGTTGGCGGGTAGTATTAATGAACACTAACGGAATATAAAAGAAAATCTGTACTTATAGGAAGGTGATTAATATATTGTCCGTTATTAAATCTATAGATAATTTTTTACTGGATGGACCTTTGTCTTCTATAGCCCATCTGATTTTTGCTACAGCATCGGAGGTAGATTCATGCCACTCCCTGCCCTAGAAACAGCCCAACATTTACAACATGAGCTTTATCCAAACGCTCAACTGATGATCTTAGGAGGAAGCTCCTCCACTCAACAAACTACTTCTACCTCAGATCTTGATCTATTTGTCTTAGATCCAAGTCAACCAAGTTCCCATCGAGAAAATATCATTTATCAAGATTGGCCAGTAGAATTATTCATTTATCACACACTTGAAACTTACTATTTCTACATTAACAAGGATATCCAGAGAGGACGTCCTGCCCTTTTACGAATTGTAGCCGAAGGACAAGTTATCATCCAACAGGAATCCTGTGCTCATATCCAACCTAATGCACAGTCACTTCTCCAAACAGGCCCTCCACCTTGGAGTGATCTCCAAATTGAAACAGCTCGTTACATGGTCACTGATTTAATAGACGACCTAATCGGTTGCACCAATCCATATGAGGAAATTTTTATTGTACAGGCCCTATCTGAAGAGCTTCATCAGTTTTTGTTACGCACGAATGGTCATTGGATCGGAAGAGGGAAATGGATTTATCGCTCTTTAGCCAGATGGAATCAAGAGTTTGCGAATACCTATAGCCATTTTTTCCAGCAATACTACCTCACAAAACAAAAGGAACCACTTATTCAGTTTGTATTAGACGTATTGAAGCCTTATGGTGGAAAACATTTTGAGGGATATGTCGTAGGAAAATAGAGAGCAACTACCCCTTAATTCTGAGTAACTACACTGTCCACCCTTTTCGATTAATTATCAAAGAACTCTATCTTCACACTTAGCGTAGTGAAAAATCGGGTTCTCCTACTATTTTTATCCTTAGCGTATGAAATCCGCGTTTTTCTGTCGGGACCCGAGTAAAGTTTACCAGTCAAGTAAGTTACCTCGAGATGAGCAAATTCGCTAGTAGAAATATCCAATTGCTTATGACGTTTTCTAGTTATTTCAATCTAATTTGCTTATCTCAAGTTTATAAATAATATTGTCCTAAATTATATGGACTTATCATTTTAAGAATTATATGATCATTTCATAAACTAATGAGGAGGTGATAGCATGGGCATCAAATGGATCGCAGGTCAACCAGTCCGTGAATGTTGCTTTGATCGAACATGTAAAGGCATTTGTTATGTAGAAGATGGTGTTACTTACTGCACCCAATGCGATGGACAAGAAGGAAAGCCAATTAAGAAGAAATAAGTTTTCTAGCACCTGTGTGATGCAGGTGCTTTTTTGCTATACTATTCTTACATCTGCTTGTGGGAGTGATTAATTGTGGTATCTTCATACGAAGCCTTTTTGAAAGGTTTAAAGCCAGCTACTTATGTGAATCTGGACATCCTTTCTCAACCAGAGTTAATTCCAGCATTGAAGGAATATCCATCTTGGAATGAGTGCGAGAATTTCTGGATGTTTTTTCGATCTGAGGAACAAAAAGAAAACTTCTTAAGTAACTGCAAATGTGTAGATGAAAGTAGTCGTCATCGACTATTAGGGATTGAACTTGGTTTTCCCCCGAAAGCAGTGGACTTCTATGTGAAAATGTCTTCACAGTATGACGAGAACCCCATCGAGACCGACAGGTGGTATTTTGCGAATAAGGTAGGCGTTCACTACCACGGTTATCACTTTGCTAGTCGTATTGACGATCTGGAGGAAAATATAAAGTGGCTTTGGAAGACTTACCAAATTGTTGATGTAGCAGAAGTTCGTTTCAACAAAGAAAGTTACTCCATTCGCTATTTAAGCGATAGTGATTTACATAAAGCAGTAGAGGTAATTATGGATGAAAGAGTACCAGTGTTAGAAAGTGTGATTTGAAATAAGTAAGATCTCTGTGGATTCTAATAACAAAGTAGCCGTGATCCCCACAATCGAGGCTACTTTTTCTATTCTCTATGCTCTTAAGTTGTCTGGAAAGCAGCACTAAAGTTTTTCGTCGCATCTTCTTGGATGCTTTTCATTACATGGCTATATACATCCAGTGTGATGCTTGTCTTGCTGTGTCCCAGTCGTTCAGATACTACCTTCGGATGTTAGCATAATGGTGGCGTGCGTGTGGCGGGTATCATGGAAGCGGATGCGAGGTACTCCTGATTTCTCAATGGTGCTCCAGAAGTGTCGTCGGAGGTTGCTAGGACCGATTAGGAGTCCCTTTTTTGGTACAAACGACTAGGTTGTTTTCTTGATAAGCTTGTCCAAGCCGTTTTTTGTTTCGTTTCTGTTCTCGCTGTCGGAGGGCTAGTGAGTTTCACAGGGTTGGAGCGGACCCAGCTTCCATGCTACCGCTTGTTCGAGAGAGCTGGAGAGAATAACATGCATGTGCTTTATGTATTCTGCGGAGAGTCCTTCTGCTGACTTTTTCGCATAGAAATTCTGGATGTGCATGGGGGTGAGTTTATCTAAAGGGATATTGCCTAACTCTGGGATGAGTTTGTTATCAATAATGTACTTGTAAGAATCGTATGTTTTCAGTCGTACTCGTTGCTTGGCGGTGCTCTCGATCCAATCCAGTAAGTAGGTTCCAAGAGTACATTTGGTTGGCTCTATATATGTTCCCTTGGAAACTTAGTGAATGATTTGATTACATGCTTCCTTGGCTTCTTTCCTTGTTTTGAAACCTCGTCGTGTAGTGTGAGCAACGGTTGTAAAATGGCTAATATAACCGGTTGAAAACTCCCCATTCTGGACCATCTCCCCTGTAGGAGGAGATGGTCGCAGGGGCATGTTATATGGAATGAACGATTTGCTGGATTTGCAGCCTATCATGGATTTATGTTGAAACGATGTCAGCCACGTAGAGCGCAAACAAAAGGGAAAGTAGAAAACGGAATTGGTTATGTAAGAAAAAACTTTTGGCCAAGAGTTAGAACCTTCACTGGACTGGAGGACTTAAATCGCCTAGTACGTCATTGGATGGAATCTATTGCTAATGTTCGTATTCATGGTACGACCTATGAACGTCCTACCGACCGATGGTCGGTAGATAATCTTCAACCCATTCAACCACTTCCTTACCAGCTAATCGAAAGGCATCGACGTAAGGTATCAAAAGATTGCTTGGTATCTTATGAATCGAGTCGCTACTCGATTCCCTACTTGTATGCAGGACAATTAATCGACATCCTAGATAATCAAAATGGTACTCTGACATTTTTTTCAGAGAGCAAACTCATTGCTCAACATACAAAAGCGGTAAGTAAGCACCAAGTTGTAATCCAGAAAAAACACTTCGAGGGACTACCTATGTACGGGAGTCAAACGGTTCCCCAACCCTTACCCCGCCTTGTTTCTAGGTCGTCCCCCGATGTAGATGTTCGCTCGTTATCCATTTACGATGAACTCACAGAGGAGATAGTCTAATGATTCAACAAGAGCGATTAAATGAAGTTTTCCAAACCTTCGGTTGGGTGCGTATTCCAGAAGTTTTACACCAACTAGCTGAAGAAGCATCCAGAGATAATATATCTTATTTAGAATTCCTTGACAAACTTCTTTCAGAAGAACTTTTATCCAAACAAGAGCGAGCTGTGCAAATGCGTAAAAGGCTGGCACGCCTGCCTTTCCTTAAAACACTGGATCAGTTTGATTTTTCCTTTCAACCATCTATCGACGAAAAGAGAATACGAGATTTATCTTCCTTACGGTTTATTGAACATCAAGAAAATCTCGTATTTCTTGGTCCTCCTGGGGTTGGAAAGACACATCTTGCTGTGTCTCTGGGTTTAAAAGCTTTAGAAAATCGTTACAGCGTCTACTTTGTTACCGCCCATGACATGGTACAAACTCTTCAGCAATCCTGTGCGAAGGGAACTGTCCAGAGAAGAGTCAAGACGTTTACAAAACACCAGATTTGCTTATTATTGATGAGATTGGATACCGAAAAATAGAGGATTCAGCTACTCATTTTTTTTCCAGATTGTTTCGGAGCGTTATGAAAAAGGATCGACGATCCTTACTTCTAATAAGTATTTTGGGATGTGGGGGGACATATTTGGAGAGAATGTTTTAGCCACGGAGATCTTAGATCGCCTCCTCCATCACTCAGTCACTGTAAACATTAAAGGTGAAAGCTATCGTATTAAGGAGAAAAGAAAGGCAGGGTTCTTCTCACTAGCTAAGGAGAGGTAAAACTGTTTAAAACGGGGATTTTTCAATCGATTTTTTTGGGGAATTTTAAACTGTTGTTGACAAATTTGATTAAATTGAATCCAGTTGTTGAAAATGCAATCATTTCAGCAACTGGATTCAATTTGCTTTTGATAGTTTAAAAATAAGATTGTGAATATGTTCTTATTATGAATAATATTAATATTGATTCTAATAGTATTTATTATTTAAATAAAGGGGTTAAAACATGTCTCAAGCAAATATACCTAATATTTCACCAAATATTCAGATTAATAGAGAAGATGCAGTCAATCTGTTGCTGTCATCTATTGCACTAGAAGAGCTAGGCCTTAGCCATATTATTAATGCGGAAGGCGAAAAGCTCCAATATGTCCTAGGGACTCTCCCCGGAGTGTCCACCACCTTTCAACCCACCATTAGCGACTTACTCATGATTAATGAAAGTGTTCGTGATACCATTAATGTAATCTGGAAGAAAGAATGGATTTTGAACCAAAAGTTGGAGAACGTTTTAGGCACAGACGTTACAAGAGGGCCAACGGGACCCCAAGGACCAGCGGGAGCTACAGGGTCATCAGGAGGGCCTCCTGGACCACCGGGACCCACTGGCTTTGGAGTTGCTGGAGCTACCGGACTACAAGGGAATACGGGACCACAAGGTAATACCGGGCCACAAGGCGACACCGGACCACAAGGGGGCACGGGACCACAGGGCGACACAGGTCCTCAAGGGTCAACGGGGCCTCAAGGACCAACAGGACCACAGGGACCGACGGGAACGTTTGTTACCGGTGATTTCTTATTCACAGTTCAAGGTACAGGGGCAAGTGGAAGTGGAAGCGCTTCGATGAGCTTTGGAGATACGCTAACCTTTATATCCGATACACTGGAGATTAACGTAACGCCCGGTTCGGCTAATGTAAATTTAGAGGTGGCTACTGGAGCGAATAGTCCTCTTGCAGAAGTAATTCAAGCAGTCATTGAACAACTTGGTCTTTCGGGACCTCAAGGGGCTACCGGTCCACAAGGCAACACAGGACCACAAGGAGAAACAGGACCACAGGGACCGACGGGGCCTCAAGGCAACACGGGACCACAAGGGACCACGGGACCACAAGGGACCACGGGACCACAAGGGACCACAGGACCACAGGGAGCTACCGGACCTCAAGGGGACACAGGACCACAGGGAGACACTGGGCCTCAGGGAGACACCGGGCCACAAGGGACCACAGGACCACAGGGAGCTACCGGACCTCAAGGCAACATGGGACCACAGGGAGACACCGGGCCACAAGGGACCACAGGACCACAGGGAGCTACCGGACCTCAAGGGAATACGGGACCACACGGGACCACAGGACCACAGGGAGCTACCGGACCTCAAGGGAATACGGGACCACACGGGACCACAGGACCACAGGGAGCTACCGGACCTCAAGGGGACACAGGACCACAGGGAGCTACCGGACCTCAAGGCAACACGGGACCACAGGGAGCTACCGGGCCTCAAGGGGACACGGGATCACAGGGAGACACCGGACCACAAGGGACCACAGGACCACAGGGAGCTACCGGACCACAAGGGGACACGGGACCACAGGGAGACACCGGACCACAAGGGGGCACGGGACCACAGGGAGACACCGGACCACAAGGGGGCACGGGGCCACAAGGGGGCACGGGACCACAAGGGGGCACGGGACCACAGGGCGACACTGGGCCACAGGGAGCTACCGGACTACAAGGGACCACGGGACCACAGGGAGATACCGGACCACAAGGGACCACGGGACCACAGGGAGATACCGGACCACAAGGGGACACGGGACCACAGGGAGATACCGGACCACAAGGGACCACGGGACCACAAGGGACCACAGGACCACAAGGGACCACGGGACCACAGGGAGATACCGGACCACAAGGGGACACGGGACCACAGGGAGATACCGGACCACAAGGGACCACGGGACCACAAGGGACCACAGGACCACAAGGGACCACGGGACCACAGGGAGATACCGGACCACAAGGGACCACGGGACCACAAGGGACCACAGGACCACAAGGGACCACGGGACCACAGGGAGATACCGGACCACAAGGGGACACGGGACCACAAGGGACCACAGGACCACAAGGGACCACAGGACCTCAGGGACCTACAGGTGCTACCGGAGCTGGAACAGCTAATATTTCTGCAAACGCATCGAGAGATAATATTGACATCCCTTCTGTATTTAGTAATGGTAGCTTTATACCATTTACCGCATTTAGATCGTTTTCGCCGCTACCGGGATTTACACTAGTAAATGGTAATCAGCAACTTCAGGTACCAGAGAGTGGTGTTTACGCAATTGACTATACTATTTTATCAGGAGTGACTGGTGCAGATGCTTTAGTTCAAATACAAATTAATGGTTTCCTGGCAAGTAATCCCGTGGGTAGAACTGCAGCTATTTTAGCGAATTCTTCAACTACAACCACTACTATCCAAAATTTAAATGCTGGTCAGAATATTGGGATAAGAGTTATAAGTGCTAGCCCGCTTTCTTTATACTCAGCTTCGATCCCCGGGATAGCAAACTACAATAATGTAGTTTTAAGAGTTGTTAAATTAAATTGACGGATGAAACAGACTGGCTCTGATGCAATAGGGATAAGTCTCATCGTCATGTTGCTTGATGGCTTCGATAGGGTAATTTCTTTTCTTCTTCAGCCTGTTTGATTGCAAGAGGATACGCTTTATTCGGGTCGGTGGGACAAAGCTGGGGATTTATTGGGAACAAAAAGCTAAAATAACGTGCTAAGATAGTAGTATGAGAAGGTCGAAGAGAAATAGACACGGCTCTTGTTAGAGCAAAGGACATGTGGGTCCCATTCTATTTTTATAGGGTGGGGCTTTGGGTGGTGAGTATGTGGCAATATGGTTTCTACTCGCTCCTTTTTATTCTCTTAGGATCAGAGAGTCGACAAAAAAACCAGACTTATTTGCCTCGAGTTGTCGTTTGTCATGCGATTATGCTTGTGCTATCTGAAAGGCATTACTAAAGTTTCTTGCAGCATCTCCCTGAATGCTTTTCATTACATGGCTGTATACATCCATTGTGATGTTTGTCTTACTGTGCCCGAGTTGTTCGGATACCACCTTCGGATGTTCCCCTAGGGTTAGCATAATGGTGGCGTGGTGTGGAAGCGGATACGAGGTACTCCTGATTTCTCAATCATACCGGTGTAGATGGCCAAGAGGTAAGCAATAGAAGGGGACGCTGCTCCGTGTGTGCTAGGAAAATCTTTTCTTCTTCGATGCACCAAGTCTTTTGTTCCTTATGTGATATTTTTGGAGGGCTGTGGATGGGCATGTTCCGATTGAGATGGGAGATCCTTACGAGGTTTCTAGCAGCCCTGTTTCCGATTACATTATAGATACTGGATATTGGTACACTCCAGGATCAAAAACGAAAAGAAAAGTATCAGCCAGAGATAATGGTGTAACAATAACAAGTATTCTATCAGAAGAGTTTATTTTTAACATTCCACAAGGAAGTTATGAATTATTATTTCATGAATTCCTTTAGAATCCGGAGAGGACGGTTTGTATCTTGTAAGATATGAGTTAACATTTGTTAGATGTGCTACACCAAAACCCAATATTTTAAAATATGATAGTGAACTATCGCCTCCTCTATAGAAACCCAGTCTACGCCAGAATCCCTTGGTATAAGCGGGGTTTTGCTATGTGTTGGGGACTAATAGTTGAGTGGGTTCTCTTTTCTATTCTACCTTTTTCTGGATAATTAATTCTATCTAATGTTATTAAGTGCGTGATCATTTCGTGATCAAGAATGTGATCGAAGCCGTGATCAATCGCTGATCAGTTTAGTGATCACTTGAGGGTCAATTAGAGGGTCACATGGACAAAGGAGCCAGAATTAGCCTCGATTATAGGGCTTAACTGTGTCTGTTCTGCGTTTTATTTTATATAGTTTGATTAAATTGAATTCAGCTGTTGAAAATTAATCATTTCAACAGCTGAATTCAATTTAGTTTTGGGGTATAGGAAGTCGTGGGACAAGAATCGGGCTTTACTAGAGAAGATGCAGTCAATTTATTGCTTTCATCCATTGCATTAGAAGAGCTAGGTCTTAGCCATATTATTAATGCCGAGGGGGGAAAAGCTACAATACGTTCTCGGAACTCTTCCCGGGGTATCCACATCCTTCCAATCTTCGATTAGCGATTTACTTACGATCAATGAAAGTGTTCGTGATACCATCAATATAATAGGGAAAAAAGAATGGATTTTAAACCAGAAGTTAGAAAACGTATTGGGCACTGACGTTACGAGGGGACCAACGGGGGCCGCCAGAGCCACTGGGCCATCAGGAGGACCTCCTGGACCAGCGGGTGCTACCGGACCTTCTGGACCAGCAGACGCCATTGGAGCCACCGGGACTACCGGGCCTCAAGGACCGACCGGAACTTTTGTTACAGGTGATTTCTTATTCCTAGTCCAAGGAAATACAGGAGCAAGCGGAAGTGTTCCACTCAGTTTCGGAGATACAATTAACTTTATATCCGATACGTTAGAGATTGAGATAACACCCGGTTCTGTCGATGTGAGATTAGAAGTTGCAACAGGCGCTAATGGGATGACAGGACCTAAAGGGGACACGGGACCACAAGGCAACACAGGGCCTTAAGGGGCTACCGGACCTCAAGGGGGACTTTTCTATGTTGAAAGGTTAATATAATGCTTTAGACGAGAGTTTGAGAAGAAGAGGTATCAGAGCTGTTGAATAAAAAATTAAAAAGCCTAGTAGCCTAGCCCCTCATTTTGGCTGTACAGTAATAGAGGCAGGGTTCATGGGATTGATAGTTATGTAGACATCAATGTATTTAACGGAACTTTTGTATCTACCGAGGAGACTGGCTTTTGTTTCTGTTACCTGACTTGTCGATGATTGGTTATTCCTTAAACGATCGTATAGGAAAAATAGCATATAATCTGGGACATACATATATTTTCTCTGGAATTCTTTTGTTTATAGGCTGGCTGAATCATTGGGATTTCGTACAGCAGATTGGACTAATCTGGATTGCTCATATTGCTATGGACCGGATGATTGGTTTTGGTTTGAAATATGACACATTTAAGGATACTTATTACATCGGCTGTGAATGTAAGATTATTGTTCAGAGGAGCAACAGCGGCCAAGATTACATGGTAGTGGCCGCTGTTGTGTGTATCTAGATGGCATATGGAAATTTAGTGTTGATTAAACCAACCTTTGATTTTAAACCAGGTAAGCATTCCTACGCCTACAACCAACATAAATCCAAGAACCATAAAGTATCCGTACCGCCACTTTAACTCTGGCATATGTTCAAAATTCATCCCATAAACTCCAACGATAAACGTTAGTGGGATAAAGATGGCGGAAATGACCGTTAGTGTTGTCATAATGGTATTCATTCGGTAAGAGTTGAGGGATAAATAATTATCTCGAATATCGGAAGTGATTTCTCGACTTGATTCAATCATATAGGATAACTTGATTAAATGATTGTAGATGTGCTGAAACAGGACTCGTTGGTCTTTTCTCTGGATAAATCGCTCCGAATTAATCATTCTGTATAGTAAGTCACTCATAGGAATTACCGTACGACGTAGTTTAGACAAGTCCCTTCGAACTTGGAAAATCTGGTCGATGAGAGCTTTTGAAGTGGAACCTCTAGGTTTACTCTCGATTTCGTTTAACTGGTCTTCAATGCGATGTGCATATGGAAAATAGGCATCTACCAACTTATCAATTAATTTATATGTAAGGAATACGGGTCCTTTTTGAGCTAAATCTTGATGTTGAATGATTCTTTCCCAAATATCATCTATTTCTTCTAAGTTTGCATAGTGGAACGAAACGAGAAAGTTTTCTGCCACAAAGAGATCCACTTCTTCTAACTTCATCTGAGGACCTTTTAAGGCGTGAAGGATGAGAAATTGATACCCTTCGCAATAATCCATCTTGGGGCGTTGTAAGTGGTGCAAACAGTCTTTGACGGCTAAAGGATGAAAATGAAAATGGTCTGTTAGCTTAGATGTTTCTTCCATACTTGGAGTATTAAAATCAACCCAGTACCATTTAATTTGCGGATCATTTAGTTGTTGGATAGGGATATCGAGTAGAAGTGTTCCATCCTTTTTTACTGCTAATGTACGAATCAATATAATCCACCTCTATTATGCTACATGATATCACACTATTTTATCTCATAATTCTACTGAAACCGAATGAAAAAAGAGAAAACTAGAAGTTATTTTCTGTGCTCAAGGATATTAATTGACAGGAAAAAGCAGGGACGGTTCATCCCTGCTTTGCTCATAAGCCATAGTCAAAAGGTGGGGCTAATCTACTTCCTTTTCTAGTCTGGATAGAGATAGGTTTGGAGCTACCTCCATCTGACCTATTTCCTTAAAACCAAATTTCTCATACAGCCTCTTTGCGGGTATGTTTTTGGCTCCGGTGTGTACGATATATTTTGTTGTTCGAATAGGTTTTGCAAGTAGAAAGCTAAGTAGTTTCGCCCCAATTCCTTGACGGAAATAAGCGGGACTTACTACTAGTCGATGAATGTCTACTACGTTGCTCTCGATCAAGAAACTAATGGCTCCGGCTAGACTTTTCTCTTCCCAGTAGCCGAAAAACATTTCGTTGCTAGACTGGATTTTTTCTACTGTATCTTGTAGATGAGGGATTTCTGTAGACCCGATAATCGTTGCTTCTACCTGATAAGCAGGAATCTGGATATCTAATAGCTTTTGGGCTATTTCGGGATTATGTATATCTAGTTTTTGGATCATTTGTAATCTCCTTTTCCATATCCTCCTAGAATATGTCATTGCGAGAAATTTAAACAGAAAGAAGCCCTTGATAAACTCCTTCAGACTATTGATACAGTTCGAAGGAATTCTCTAGAGCTCTTTTTTGTGTTTATTCTTTTTGAGTTGTGAGTTGATCGTTTGTGATGTTGAATGCTTGTTTTACACTCCATGATTGTATCGATTTCATAAATGGCGATGTGGTTGTTTGCTTCCATTTTTTATCAAATGTGAGAATTGGCTCGGTCTTGATGGAGAATTGAAGTCCATCCACAATTTCAAGTAGTGGGAAATAGGATGGAGTAGATTCTGTAGTAGGTTTATGTAGAATTAGCTTTTTGTTTGCTTGTTTAGTTGATTGGTGTATGAGGGAGGTAAGGATGGTCTGGATGTTGTTATTTCCTTCAGGTGTCTCCTTTTGTCCATCGATCAAAAGAATGTGAATCTCTGAGGCAGTACTTTGAGTGATGAATGTTTGGATATTCTGCATTTGTAACAAAAATGTTTCGAAACGAGTAGGTGATTCAATTTGAATCAATGGAATCAAATTGCTCTTTAATGGATCTTTTGATTCTGAAGCTTTTGTGGAGAGTAAGGGTATTAGTTTCCCTTCTTGGTTTAGTAAGTAAGGTTCCAGTTGAAAGGTATTTTTTGATTGATTGGATGGGCTTCCTTCTGGGTTGGTAGGTACAATCCACTGAACAGACTTATTTGAGACACTCTGGGGCGATGAGGCTTCTTTTTCATCGCTGGTTGTTTGTTTTTGATGATCTGGCGTCATCTGTTTCATGATCTTAGGCGAGTGATTCGTTTGCGGTGTGATGGTTTTTTGAGTGTGTGTATCAGAGACTTGTTTTCCTGAACTCGTAATCTTGATGGGGGGCTTCTTGGTTGGATTCGTTTGGTGTTTTGGAGTTGGAAAGACTGTTTGTTTTTCTGGGTTCAACGTTGCTTGTTTGACTTTGATCCCTTTTTCTGGACTAGCTGTAGGTGTTTGCGAATCAGAGAGCTTTTGTTTGCCAGGCTTCACCGCTACCTGTTCGTTTTTGTTTTCTTTGCTTGTAGGATTTGTGTCATCTGTAGGGACTTGAGCGATCAATTCGGGAAAGCCAGATTGATCTCCTCGATATGGTTCCACTAAAGCAGGCTCAGCTGGTTCAGCTTGGGCACCAGAGTCTGTTACTATTTCCTTTACAGGCTCTGGTTGTGGATTCGGGGTTGCTTGAGCGGTAAGTGTATCGGAAGTTGGCTGGGTCATGAAATACGTGATTGCAGAGCCTCCAGCGATCGCTAGGATGATGAATAGGAAGGTCCAGCTCGGTCTCCATCTTCTGGATTTCTGTGTATGTTCAAATAGGTCTTGGTCTTGATCGTTATCTTCTAGAAAAAATTCATTTCGCAAATTCTGATCCTCCTCGACAATATTTGGTAACATCTTACTATAATTTACAAAATTATGAAAGATGAAATGAAAGAAAAAGAGATAGCTTTATTAGCTACCTCTTTCAAATCAACTTTTATTGTCTGTTGCTTCTTCTAACTCATACATAAGTGGAGCTGATGATTCCACCACCAAGGCAGACTTCACCATCATAAAATACAACCGATTGACCAGGAGTGACAGCACGTTGTTGTTCATAGAATTGGATGTCCCATGTATCGCCGTTGGCTTGTGGGATTACGGTAACTTCTTGATCTTTTTGACGATATCTGAACTTAGCGGTACAAGAAAAAGGCTTTGTTGGGGCTTCTGTGTTTGCTAGCCAGTTTACTTCTGTTGCGATTAATCCATTCGTATAGAGTGCGTCGTGATCATGTCCTTGAGCCACATAGAGGGTGTTTTGAGCCACATCTTTCTTAATGACAAACCAAGGTAACCCTCCTTCACCTGCTCCGCCACCGATTCCTAACCCTTGGCGCTGACCTAGCGTATAATACATTAAACCATCATGTTTCCCTACGATGGTGCCATCTAATGTTTTCATATCACCAGGCTGTGCAGGTAAATAATTGCTTAAGAACTCTTTAAAATTACGCTCTCCAATAAAGCAAATGCCAGTGCTATCTTTTTTCTTTGCTGTATATAATCCAGCCTCTTCCGCTATTTTGCGGACTTCTTTTTTCTCTAGATGCCCGAGGGGGAAGAGTGTGTTTTTAAATTTGCTTTGTGGTACTTGGGAGAGAAAGTAGGTTTGATCCTTATTAGGGTCTACGCCTCGACAAAGTTGCCGGGTTCCATTCACTTCTTTTAGCTGAGCATAGTGACCTGTTGCAAGATAGTCCGCTCCTAATTGCTCAGCCTTTTGAAGAAATTCACCAAACTTAATCTCCCGATTACACATAATATCAGGGTTCGGAGTACGTCCTTTTCGGTATTCATCTAAGAAATAGGAAAAGACTTTTTCTTGATACTCTTTTTCGAAGTTAACGGAGTAATACGGAATGCCGATTTGAGTGGCCACTCGGCGAACATCTTCATAGTCTTCTGTAGCGGTACAATGACCGAATTCATCAGTATCGTCCCAGTTTTTCATAAACAAGCCGATTACATCGTAGCCTTGTTGTTTTAAAAGCCAAGCCGTCACAGACGAGTCGACTCCACCTGACATTCCTACTACTACACGCTTCATTGGATTCGTCATTTTGCATCTCTTTTCTATTCGTTTTCCCTGTCGATTCTATGTACTTTTATTATAAACGATTAGGTCAAGAATGAACAAAAAGGAATTGGTAAATCTTATCACCTAAGGGGTTTTAGGAAGAAATCAAAATGTATATAATAGATATAATTAATATGAAATTTACTCTCTGCGATGTGACAACTATGAAAAGTCTTCGATAAAACAAGGGAATTCGTTGTCAAAGGGAATCGAATCAAGTAAGCTTTAAGAACAAATGTGTAAGAATATGAGCCGAGGGATAGGAGGATTTATGAGGAAACTACCACTCAAACAAGTAATTTGTGTGACGGCTGCTACAGTGCTCATGAGCGGGTGTTCTACAGTCGTACAGCAAATTCAAGAGACAACCGGAAATGAGATTCGTAAAGTGGAAGAATCTAAAGCCTCTGCACCAACGGAACTTAAGTCAAAGCAAGTGATGAAAGAGATCGATACAAGCCCAGGTCCCCATACGAAGATTGTAGATATTTTGCAAGATCCAGGTAAAGGGTCTTTTTCTGGTGATAAATTTAACCAATCTAAAGTAAATCAAGCACTGGATCAGATGCCGATTGGTTTAGAAAGAGATGCCGCTTTTCAATATCTACTAGGCTTACTGGGCGAAAATTATAAGCAACTCGTAACCGTTTATGATGATGTCGAAATGGTGGACTTGCAAGAACAGGCACGAGTGCTATCTGACATCGCAAAAGATCATCAGGCGAAGCCAGTAACGGCGGAAGAACAAGCTGGAATCCATGCAGGAGAAGTGAAACACAACCAAATTTTGTTCCTCATCGATGCAAGTAGTTCGATGGGAAAAGACTTACAAGGTAAAAGTAAGATGGAATGGATCAAAGCGGCGCTCACCCAAGCGACTAAAGCGATTCCAAAGGGTACTCAGATTCACGTGAGGATGTTTGGAAAAGAGGGTGGAGTGGATGACAAAGATCCAGGACAATCTTGCAAAGATACCTCTTTACTATACTCAGGGGTTGAATGGACAGCTCCTGTATGGTCAAAGTCGATGAATCAATTAGAACCAAAAGATGGCTGGAATCCAGCTGGTTTAGCGATTCAAGAAGGTGCAAAGGATTTATCTGCTCATAAGGAAAAAAGTCATGAAAATCGTGTTGTTCTCATAACAGATGGTGTAGATAAATGTAAGACCAATCCGGATCAACAAGCAAAGCAACTAAGTCATTCTGATTTGCACGCTGCCATTAATGTGATTTCTTTTGGTTCGAACCTACAAGAAGAAAAACAGGTCTCCTCGATCGCAGGTCAATCAGGAGGAGAATTTATCTCCATTAAAGATGGGAAGAAGCTTATCCAAGCTCTCCAATCCGTTACAAAAGAAATCAAACTGATGGATACCCCATGGCAGATACGTGCTTTGGAGAAATCAGCAAACACCCTCCAAAATACACGTGATCAGTTAAAAGATGAGCACCAAAATCTGAGTGACGTGACAAAAAATGAGCAAGAGCATCTACAAGCCGCTAATGAATACATTTATAATCAATCTAAAATTGAGAAGACCGATTATGAACGTATTGGCCAGTGGATTGATCAGAGATATGAACAAGTGGATGGACACATTCAAAAGCAATATAAGAAATCAAATGGAAAGCTCCGCAAAGATTGGTTAAGTCAAGTGGATAACTTGGAAAAATCATGGGACAAAACGAATTCCAAAAACACACCCAAACCATTTGCAGAAAAGAAAACAGAGATGATGGGTGATGCCAAATGAACCACGATTTGAAATTGCCATATGAGATGATTTATGATGAACGCCTGCAAATTCGTCGCCCGATTCTTCATGTTGATTATGATGAATTGGAGATTGACGTGCAGGCAGAGTTTGAGCTTCTTTGCCAACAAGTATGTGCTTGTATCCCAGAGCAGATCAAATGTTTCGAGATTGAATACCTCCTGACCTTTGATTCGCTTAAAGAAGTAGAGGACGAGAGATTGTTCTTTGCGATTAATGAACAATTAAACGATCTTTCGAGTAGAATTAGCGATTTAAATATCCTATTTCTCCATATTGAAGGGTCTTTTGTAAGCCATAGTGTTCATGCATGACATACAAAAAAATCCAGTTTTGGTTATCAGGCCAAGCTGGATTTTTTTGTATGAATTCAAAAGTTTAACCTCATAATAAGACAGCGATAAGTCCTTAGTAGGATAGTGTTAAGGTTTTGTAAAGATTATTTTAACTTAGATTAAATTTATACATGAATAATTAATTTTTCTCTTTTCAATACCTAAATAGCAAGAGTAAGATAAGCCTTGGTTATGGTAATTCAGTACAGGAGGGGTAAATGTGATTTTTAATCGTACAAAAGATCGTATCTTTTATCAAACCCTTATTGATGCGGCAGGAAATATTGTCGAAGCGGTACAACTTTTCCGTGAAAATGTGGAGACATTAGAGGAAAAGGAAAAATACGCAGAACGACTTAAGGAACTAGAATCAAAAGGTGATACCTATACCCACCTCATGATTAAAGAATTAAATTCTACGTTTGTTACTCCGTTAGATCGTGAAGATATTTTAAATTTAGCGGTTAAATTAGATGATGTATTAGATGGAATAGAGGCTTGTGCGGCTCGATTTGTTTATTTTCATGTCAATAAATCGGCTCCTTACTTAGTACAGTTTGCTGATATTATTGTAAGCTCTGCTCTCTTATTGCAAGAGTCGTTTATTGCTCTAGAGAAGAAAGACTTCCAAAGCATTCGCAAGATCTCGATTGAGATTAATGACCTTGAAAACCAAGGCGATAAATTGATGCGTGATAGCTTGTTTACTTTATTTGAAAATCCAAGTGATGGATTAGAATTGTTTAAGATGAAAGAAATTATCGAGAAACTAGAACGTGTTACCGACTTATTTGAAGACTTGATGGATGTTATGGAAGGTGTGATTTTGAAGTATGCTTGATCCATTTTGGCTCGTCGTAGCGGTTATTGCCTTAGCGTTAATTTTTGATTTTACTAACGGCTGGCATGATACGGCAAATGCGATTGCGACAGTCGTGGGGACGCGTACGTTAAAACCATATACCGCCATCTTGATGGCCGCGGGTCTTAATTTAGTGGGCGCATTTTTCTCGACAGCTGTAGCAAAAGCGATCGGTAAGGATATCGTAAATCCTAAAGCGGTGACGTTGGTAGTGTTAGTAGCGGCACTCGCAGCTGTTATTATCTGGAATGTCATTACAGTACTAATGGGCCTCCCAACTAGCTCGTCACATGCGTTAATTGGTAGTTTAGTAGGTGCCGCAGTTGCTTCAGCTGGATTTGATATTCTGCAAAGCAAAGGACTTATTACGATTTTGATTGGTTTGCTTATCTCGCCGGTATTAGGTGCGATCGTAGCGTTTATTTTTATGAAGATTATTCGAGTTCTCTTTGCAAATCAACCTGCTTCTCGGGTGAAACGAGTATTTAAGCCGTTGCAGATTTTCTCGTCTGGATTTATGGCATTTAGCCACGGTGCAGCAGATGCTCAGAAGGCAATGGGGATTATGGCCCTTGCTTTACTAGTAGGGGGCTATCAAACCGAGTTAAATATCCCTACTTGGGTTAAGATTTCAGCTGCATTAGCAATGGCATTTGGTACAGCAATCGGTGGATGGAAGGTAATCCAAACAATCGGTTCACGTTTGAGTCGCTTGGAGACACCACATGGCTTTGCTGCTGAGACAGCGGCGGCTACGATTTTAACGACAGTCGCAGGGATGGGTATTCCGGTTAGTACCACGCATACGATTACAGGATCGATTATCGGTACTGGGATTGCCGAGCGAATTCGCAGTGTTCGTTGGACGGTGGCGAAGAAAATCGTGTATGCATGGGTTCTTACCCTACCAGGAACTGCTATCATGGGTTATGTCTTGTATACCGTACTCAGTTTCTTGGAACATTAGGCCTGGAGTCACTTGACTTCGGGTTTTTTCTATACTTGAAATCGGTGTATTTTTTCAGATAACATGCTATGATGCGAAGAGATGTTTATTTATAGAGCTTTTTGTACATAAGAGGAGGATTTCCTTTGGAAAAACAGATCAATTGGTTGGATGAAGTTTCGAAAAGAGAAAGCCAATTATTAGAAGATACAAAAGGATTATTATCAATTCCTAGTATTTTAGATGAATCAACCGCTCATGAAGGAACGCCATTTGGCGCAGAGGTTGCAAATGCAATTCAATATGTAACCAATCTGGGCGCGAGAGATGGCTTCCAAACGAAAAATGTAGATGGTTATGCGATGCATGTAGAGATGGGGGAAGGTTCTGAGCTGATTGGTGTACTAGCCCATGTGGATGTAGTCCCTGTGGGCGAAGGTTGGACATCTCCTCCATTTGAACCGGAAATCCGAGATGGACGCCTCTATGCTCGGGGTGCGATTGACGATAAAGGACCGGCTATGGCGGCTTATTATGGGATGAAATTGATTCAGGAGCTAGGCTTGCCTCTATCTAAGCGTGTGCGCCTCATTTTAGGGGGAGACGAGGAATCACTATGGCGTTGTATGAAACACTATTTTTCGAAGGAAGAGATGCCTTCGATGGGCTTTACGCCAGATGCTGACTTCCCGATCATCAATGCGGAAAAAGGATTTTATGACATTCAGGCAAATGGAACGACAGCCGCTTCGGTGACGGAAGCCGTAGCAGATGCCTGGACGCTGGAATCCTTCCAATCTGGACAACGTGTGAATATGGTTCCTGATTTAGCTACAGCTGTACTGGTAGGGGACGAAGACGTATTTGAGTTAAAGGAGCAATTCCAAGATTTCTTGTTACAAAACGGAATCCAAGGATATGCGGAAGAAGCGAATGAGCACGTGACCTTGGTTGTCCGCGGCATTTCTCATCACGGATCAGAGCCTGAAAAAGGATTAAATGCCGCATTAGCATTGGCTCGATTTTTAACCACTGTTAAGTTAGATGTAGTAGGTGGCCGTTATATCAAGCTGATTGATAGCTACCTGATTGATAGCTTCTTTGGTGAAAAATTAGAAGTGGCGCAAGAGGATGAGAGAACAGGTGCTCTAACGGTAAATGCTGGAGTCTTCAACTATACGATGGGTGAAGGCGAAGGGGTACGACTTAACATTCGTTACCCTATTTCAATTGATGATGATCAATTACTCGCTCAGCTCCGTGAGAAGTTAGCTGTGTATGATCTTGAGATTAGTCACTATGATCGCAAGAGAGGGCATTACCTCTCACCAGACCATCCACTTGTATCCACACTGTCCCGTGTGTACGAAGAACAGACAGGGGATCCAGCTAAACTGATGGCGATCGGGGGAGCTACTTACGCGCGTGCAGCCCAAAATTGTGTAGCATTTGGTCCTTTGTTCCCAGGGCGCTTAGAAGTAGCGCATCAAAAAGATGAGTTTATCGAATGGGATGATATGCTTCGTGCTACTGCGCTTTATGCCCAGGCGATCTATGAATTAGCGAAATAATTTCGGCCCGAAAAAGAGAAAAAGACCTTTAGCGATCGATGAAGTGAACCCAAAAAGTTAGACACGAAGTTTTAAGCAACCCGCAGGGTATGCGTTCGGTATTGAACCGGGCTCATGCCCTTTAGTTTTATC
>NZ_SLXV01000043.1 GCF_004341445.1 Baia soyae | reverse complement strand
CACGGTGGACACCCTTGCCTTAAGCTAATGGCTACTGCTACCTTCACCATTCGGGACTTTCACCCTATAGACTACGCCCATGCCGGGCGCACATTGAAAAATGACTTGAGTATCAGCTGAATACTCAAGTCATTTCAATGAAATGCATCAAACCATCTATTTATTGATTCTCACAGCAGTACCTGTTGCGATACACATCAACATACCACCAATGGTTTCAAAATCCAAGTCCACGCCAATAACGGCATCCGCTCCCTTACGACGCGCTTGCTCTTGCATCTCTTGTAAAGCGATCTCTCTTGCTTCAGCTAGCTTCCCTTCATAGGTACCGCTTCGTCCGCCAAAAAAATCCGTAAGCGAAGCCATAAAGTCACGAACCACGTTTGCTCCTAATATGGTTTCACCACTTACCACGCCTACATACTCTGTCACTTGATATCCTTCTAGTGTGCTTGTTGTCGTTACTAACATTGGAAAGCCTCCTGTAGTGTGAAATGAACTATCTTATTCATTCCCACTTGTTCATCTTTCAAACAGAAATTACTTTTTCAACTGATAAGGCACAATTGTGATATGCACGTTTTTCACTTTGAGCAAGTACGCAATGATGAGCAAACCAGATTGATTATGAAGCAATCGATGCCACCATTTCTTCGTTACAAACTGTGGCATGATAACCGTCATCGCTGAACCACATTGATCCGCTTTTTCCCTCATCGCCTCTAAGAAATCACCTAGCGGTTTGATAACGCCACGATACGGAGAATACACCGTGATAAGCTGGACCCCTGTTTCCCATGCTTCCCAATCTCGCTTCATCTTTTCGATGCTCTCATGGCTATATCCGATATAAACTGCTACTGCATCTTTCGATATAGATTTCGCATAAAGCAACGATTTCTCCACCACTGTCGTAATCCCAGATACAGGGATAATCACAAGGTTACCTGTTTCTTCGAGACTCATCACTTTCACGGACTCATCAATCCGTAATTGCTCCGCTACCGCGACATAATGTCGATGAATCTGATGGAAAACGAATACCACAGCTGGTACGAAGAGTAAGGAAAGCCATACTTGGCCAAACTTCGTAACGAAGAAAATGACTAAGATGAGATAGCAAATCAACGCTCCTAATAGATTGACCGAGAACTTCCAGCCCCAACCTTTTGGCTTCGTACGGAGCCATTTGAAAATCATTCCTGTTTGGGATAAGGCAAATGGGATAAACACACCCACTGCATAGAGTGGAATTAAGCTCTCTGTTTTACCCTTAAATATGATAATCAGGAAAATCGAAGCCATCCCTAAGGTAATAATCCCATTGGAATATCCCAAACGATCTCCTCTAGCGGTAAATGCTCTAGGCATATACTTATCTTTTGCCAAGTTGTAAGCAAGAAGTGGAAACGCTGAGAACCCTGTATTTGCCGCTAAGACTAAGATCAATGCAGTTGTAGCTTGGACGAAGTAATACATGAAATCTCTTCCAAAGATGGACGCACTTAATTGCGACATAACGGTTTCTTTTCCAGAAGGAGCAATTCCATACCAATAGGCTAAAAAGACAATTCCGGAGAAAAGTACGGCTAAAATAATACCCATACACGTTAAGGTGAAGGCTGCATTTTTAGGGGCAGGTTCTTTGAAGTTTGGAATCGCATTGGAGATCGCTTCTACTCCTGTTAATGCCGAACACCCAGAGGAAAACGCCTTTAGTAATAAGAAGAAACTAATTCCCATTACAGGAGTCCCTATAGAGGTGTGTGCAGCTGTGGTTGCATGACCTGTCAAGATTTGATAGATCCCTACAATGATTACGATCACAAGTGCAAGGACAAATAAATAGACTGGATACGCCAAGATGGAAGCTGATTCAGTAAGTCCTCGTAAATTTAATAAAGTAATGAGTGCAACTAATAGAATAGCGATCTGCACTGTATACGGATGTAGCACAGGGAATGCAGAAGTAATGGCATCCGTCCCTGCCGAGACACTAACCGCAACGGTTAAAATATAGTCAACAAGCAAAGAACCTCCAGCTACCAAGCCATAGTTGGTACCTAGGTTTTCTTTTGCGACCATGTAAGCTCCGCCGCCACTTGGGTATGCATAGATAATCTGTCTATACGACAGAATCAATACCGCAAGTAAGACTAGCACTCCAATTGCAATCGGAATCGAATACCAGAAAGCAAGTACGCTGATCGTGGCAAGGACAAGCAAAATTTGCTCAGGACCATACGCAACGGAAGAAAGTGCATCCGAAGAAAGGATCGCTAATGCTTTTAAATTATTAAGCTTTTGACCGTGTAATTCATTTGACTGCAAAGGCTTTCCGATTAAAAACCGTTTCAACTTATAAAACATGTTTTTCCTATTCCTCCATTAGCACTTACGAGGTTAGCTGACGGATTCGGGTTATGAGAGTAACCCTACCTTAGATACTACTAAGGATTCACCCCAAGTTTGGTTCCCCCGCTCCTTTTATAAGACGGATTAAGCGACTAATTGCTTTTATTTGAGTTGCTAATTCGCTTATCATACTCTGAGCGATTTGAGTTGTAAAGAGTAATGTTTTTGTTTTTATCTAGGTATACTTATATTTTTTAATGAATCATAATTAGATTATCCCAATAGGGATTTATTTATAAAAAGAGGTGGATAAAGTGAGCATACAACTTGATGGAAACATTGTCTCCCTGCAACTCATACAAGAACAACACGTGACAGACTTATATCAAATCGTAAAATCAAATCCAGCTATCTGGACTCATATGACAAGCAACTTGGAATCGGAAGAAGATATGCATAAGCTTGTTATCCACGCCCTTAAGGAACATCAGTGTGGAAAAGAGATCCCGTTTGTCGTTTGGCATAAGGAATTAAATCGAATCGTAGGAAGTACAAGGTTATATAACATCAAACCAGAAGCGCGAACGTGCGAATTAGGATTTACTTACTATGCCACTGAAGTACAACGAACCGCAGTTAATACAGAATGTAAGTTATTACTACTACAGCATGTATTTGAAACGCTAAACATGATTCGAGTGCAGATTACAACTGATATACTAAACCTGAAATCCCAGAAAGCAATTGAACGGATTGGCGGAACGAGAGAAGGCGTTCTCCGAAATGACCGCCAGTTGCCAAATGGGCGAATCCGAGATGCTGCCATATACAGCATTTTGGATCGTGAATGGGATACCGTAAAAGAGAAACTACATACGATGTTGCACGCCTATTAGAATGAGACATTTTCATCAAACAAGACACCCTCTTTAAACAGAAGGTGTCTTTCTTTATTCTTAAGCATATTTGATAAACCAATAAATCCCTACCGCCAGAAAGGCTAGCGCAATGGGAATCAAGATCTTGGGAAGATGTTCCATCGGGTTCGTTCGCTCCTTTACTGAATCTCGACAACGGTTACACCTGAGCCGCCTTCACCCATGCTCCCGAGTCGAAACGATTTCACGTTACGGTGGGAACGGAGGAATTGTTGAACACCAGTGCGGAGAGCTCCGGTTCCTTTTCCGTGAATGAGATGAACCTGTTTATAGCCTGCTAAGACCGCATGGTCGAGATAACGATCGATCTCCATAATAGCTTCCTCTACGAGATGCCCTCGCAAATCAAGCTCCGGGCGGACATCTGCTTTACGGCTGATGGATGAAGTGGATTTGGGTTGTTGAGGTTGCGGTTTGCTTTCTCGCTTCTCTAGTTGACCCCGTTTTAGCTTCATTTTTAAAGCACCAATTTGCACTTGAAATTCCTTGTCGCTTAGTACTTCTACAATCGCGCCTTTTTGGCTCAAACTAGCAACAAATACTTCATCCCCCACCACTAACTTCTCGTTTGATTTCTTCTTTATTGTTGCGCTGCGGTGTAACTCTAAATCAGGTACTGCATTGCCTAATCGTTTGCGTGTTTCAATCAGTTTGTGCTCTTTCAATTCCTGTGGACGAGCCTTTGCCCATTCGCGAAGTTGCTTTAACACCTCATCTGCTTCACGTTCCGCGTTACTGATGATTTGTCTTGCTTCTAGCCTAGCCTTTTCACGAATCTGCGCCTTTTCCTCTTCCCAAGCTTGCAATTTTGCTTCAAGGCCTTGATGCATTTCTTCTGCCTCAGTTCGTAATCTGTCAGCATCCATCCTCGCATCTTCTGTGGCTTTTCGCTCGGAAGTAAGAGTCGTAATCATCTCCTCTAAGCGATTATCATCACTGGAGATATGCGATTTAGCATCTTCAATCAAGTATATTGGAAGCCCTAGACGCTTAGAGATGGCAAAAGCATTACTTTTCCCTGGCACTCCGATTAGCAGGCGATAGGTAGGCCGAAGGGTTTCTACATCAAACTCTACACTTGCATTTACCGTGCGTGAGTGCGTATGAGCAAATAATTTTAACTCACTATAATGGGTCGTCGCAACCACAGCGGCACCCATTCCAATACAGTGCTCTAAGATCGAGATGGCAAGCGCAGCCCCTTCTGTCGGATCTGTACCCGCACCCAGCTCATCAAATAATACCAAGCTCTCGTGATCGATCTTTCCTAAGATCCGGATGATATTCGTCATGTGAGAGGAAAAAGTACTTAAGCTCTGTTCAATGCTCTGTTCATCCCCAATATCAGCAAATACACCACTATAAATGGGCATCTGGCTCTCTTCTTCTGCTAAGATCGGAAATCCAGACTGAGTCATCAAGGCAAAGAGTCCGATGGTCTTTAAGCTAACGGTTTTCCCACCTGTATTAGGCCCTGTAATGATGACCGCTTGATGAGCTTGTCCCATCTCTACATCAATCGGCACCACTGTATCCTTCGCAATCAGTGGATGGCGTGCTTTTTTCAAGACAAGCGTTCGATCTTGAGATAGCTTCGGAACAACTGCTTTCACCGCACGAGCAAACTGTGCTTTTGCTACTGTAAAGTCCAATTGAGCCAAGATATCTAAGTTTAAGCGGAGTGGCTCCACCGATTCTGCGATCATCTGCGTAAGTTGATACAGTATCTTTTCTACTTCCCGTTCCTCAGCTAACTCCTGTTCTCGTAATTGATTATTCAGCTGAACAACTGCTTCTGGTTCAATAAACAGGGTAGCTCCAGACGAAGACTGGTCATGTACAATTCCATGAAAGGATCCGCGATACTCTGCTTTTACTGGAATCACATATCTGTCATAACGCTGTGTAATAATGGACTCCTGTAGCATTTTCTGGGTATTGGAATTGCGGAGTAGGTTATTTAACGTTGACTGAATGCGAGAACGAATCGTTCCAATCGCTTGTCTAACACGCCGCAACTCACTACTGGCCGAATCCCGCACAAAACCTTGTTCATCAACACTGTTCGCGATCTCCGTATCAATATGTTCCAAGCTTTCAATCTGCTCCGTTAACCCACGCAAACGAGGAAGTGATGCTATTTCTACGTCTAACTGCCTGAGCATAGCCTTAATCTTCCGTCCAGCATGAATGGTACTTCCAATATCAAGTAATTCGGCTTCGTTTAATAATCCACCAATCTCTGCCCTGCGAACAAAAGAACGAATATCACGTATTCCTCCCAGTGTGACATCTCCCTTCAGACGAAGAAGTTCGATTCCCTCGGAGGTTATATATAGACGCTCTGATACCTCTTCCCAGTCATCAGAGGGCTCTGTGTCATCAATAAGAGACTTCCCCAAATCAGAGGAAGAGTAGTATTTTATCATTTCTTTTACTTCCATAAATTCTAATGTCTTTTGTGTCCAATCTGACAAAACCGTGCACTCCCTTCAAGCAAACAACTTTAGTATATCATTTTTCCGCTCATTTTCATGACAGCTTAACATAATTCGGTACCCATATTCGAATGAAATCAAACTTATTTTCTTATGTTTGAAAAAGCATTATCTGCGCATACTAAAGGCAATCACGTATTAGGAGGATGGAACCATGATTCGTCATATCGTCCGTTTTATCGTATCTGTCATCGTTTTAATGATTGTTGCTGCTTTGGTTCCAGGATTCAGAATTTCTGGCTTCGGTACCGCTATTATCGCTGCTCTCTTTATCGCTCTTCTCGGTTGGTTAATGGAAATGCTGTTTGGAGAGCGAATCTCGCCGTATGGTAGAGGAATTGTTGGGTTTATTAGTACAGTAGTCGTACTCTATATTACATCTATGATCGTAAACGGCTTTGAGATTGGTGTCTTTAGTGCAATCGTGGCGGCACTGATTATCGGGATTGTCGATCTATTTTCGCCCACCATCAAAGATCGTGTAGACTCATAGGATATCTTGGTATAAACAGGGCTTGGTCTATGGACTAAGTCTTGTTTTATGATGCACTCTATCTGTATCATGAAAATGATTCAAAAAAGGGGTGTAGCGGGTGATTCTGATTAGTGCTTGCTTAGCAGGAGTTCCCTGTCGCTATGATGGCAAAGCAAGTTTAGCTGATATCGCACAGAAATTAGTAACCGAAAAAAAAGCGATCTATGTATGTCCAGAAGTCTCTGGAGGACTATCTATCCCTAGGGATCCAGCAGAAATTGTAGGAGGATCGGGTGAAGATGTCTTGGACGGAAAAGCAAATGTCATCACAAAATGTGGCGAAGATGTCACAGAACAATTTATCAATGGTGCGAATCATACTCTACAACTAGCAAAAAAGGTTGGCGCCACGATGGTTATTTTAAAAGAAAATAGCCCATCCTGTGGAAGTTCATTTATCTATGACGGAAAGTTTCAAGGAAAGAAGATATCTGGAGACGGTGTGACCAGTGCGTTGCTAAAAAGGCATGGCTTTCAAGTCGGATCAGAAGACGATCTCTATGAGTAAAATAGCCATTTGATCGTTAATCCAATAAGCAGGAGCCAATACAGATCTAACAATCGATAAATCCATAACCGGTCCAAATACCGCGTCACCAACACCATCGCTAAGGTAGCAAAAGTAAAAAACCAACCATAGTTATCATGGTCCAGCGCCCATATCGCTCCAAAACAAGTCGCCAAAATAGCAAGTAGCATTTGCCAATGAAGAGAGATCCCCACCATTTGAAGCGCAAATAATTTCGAAAGATCTGGTTCCGTCATACGTAACACCTGGTAATCGTACTTCTTTTGTACTTGCATAGCATTAACTGCGTATTCTTCCATTTGAAGCGCCATTCGCTCTAAATAGCTCCTCATCTGATGGCTTAACCAAAAGCTACCTATCACCCACGCTAATTGCGAAAACCAAGATTCCTTTTTCCAAACCAGAGTCGCTTGGATCTGGACTTGATCTCCTTTTTGTTCTAATTGAAAATTCTCTTCATAATAACTAGCACCCTGTTTTCGATAAAGAACAAAGTGATCAGGCTCGTTTCTCATGATTTGCGTATAGGCACGCTCCCGAAAAAAGGATTCGTGATTTAGAAACAAACCGCGACCACCCGCTTTCTGATGATCATAAAAAAACAACGTATACAACTGCGTCGTAGGACGAAACGGATTCGTCAAATACTCCCTTATCTTTTCAAGGGGGGCCGTCACGAGTAACTCCATCTGATATCGAAATTGCAAGATAATCTCATCCTTTTGTTATTTTTCTTTCAATTAATAAGATTAAGAGTATACGGCATCGCTCTATTATAGTCAAAATAAACCCTTTTCCGCTACCCCGTAAACATCGAATGGCTCACTTCCATGACACGATCATAGAAGTGAGCATTGGTTCAACGGTTCTTTCGATTCTTCTTTCTTTTTTCCTTTAAGAATTCTTGTAATTCATCCAGTCCCTTCGAATTAATTACATCTGGTTTCGTAAGCCATCCACGCCTAGCAGTGGATATGCCTAACTCAACGCGTGAAAGATCAGGGACTGAGTGGGCATCGGTATTAATCGTAAAGGTGAGACCGTACTCATCTTTCGCCTTTTTTAGCAATTCATCATTTAGATCCAGACGGCGCCCGTTGGCATTACATTCGAGGATCGTCCCAGTATCTTTAGCAGTCTGGAAGATGTGATCAAAATCGAGATCATAGCCATCTCGTTTAAATAAGACTCTGCCTGTCGGATGACCGATGATATGTACATATGGATTTTCCATCGCTTCTACTAATCGCCTAGTTAAGGTGTCTCGATCCTGTTTCATACCTGAATGGATAGAGGCAATGACGACATCCAACTCCGCTAATACTTCATCAGGAAAGTCTAACCGCCCATCCGGGAGAATATCCATCTCTGTTCCTCTTAAGACGGTAATCCCTTCTACTTCTCGATTCACCTGTGCAATCTCTTCCCACTGCTCACGAAGCTCTGTAATCGTCAAGCCATTCGCTACTTGTAGAGACTGAGAGTGGTCGGTAATCGCGATATATTCATACCCGCGTTCCTTTGCTGCCTCTGCCATCTCGCGTATACTATGAGCTCCATCACTATAGAGCGAGTGCATGTGAAGATCTCCCATGTAATCTCCTTGCTGGAACAGGGTAGGGACCTGATTTTGCTCCGCTGCTTCCATCTCTCCACGGTCTTCTCGTAGTTCGGGAGGTACATAGGCTAATTGTAAATGAGCAAAAAAGTCTTTCTCCTCCGCGAAGGTAATCATTTCTTCGGAATCATCATGGAAAATGCCATACTCGCTCACTTTATAGCCCATTTGCTTGGCACGTTGCCGAATCCGGATATTATGCTCAGCAGACCCGGTAAAATGGTGGAGAGCACTTGCATACTGCTCCCTCGTCACCAAACGAAAATCAACGCTCATCTGAATTCCTTCGACATCCACGACCACACTTACTTTCGTAGATCCCTGATTGACAATCTCTTTTACAAACGGAAGTTGCACAATTTGATCCGCTACTTCTTCCGGATGAGTCGTTGCGATAACGAAATCAAGATCTTTTACCGTCTCTCTTCCCCTTCGCAAGCTTCCTGCCACACTCATCTTCTGAATGAAAGAAAGTGTAGTAAGATTCCGTTCAATCTCCTTCGCTACCTGAAGGGCATGAACTCGCAGTACTCGCTCAGAGCGCTGTGCGAAATTTTGTACTGCCTCTAAAATCTTTTGCTCTTTCTTCGCTCCAAATCCAGTCAACCCTCGAATTCGTCCTAATTCCGCGGCCTGCAATAATTCTTCTCGACTCGTAATCCCTAGTTCCTTGTATAACGTATAGATCGTTTTCGGGCCAACCCCTTGTAAAGAGAGCAAGTCAGGAAGACCCTGCGGTAGTTCATTTCGCAATCGTTCTAACTGAGAAGATTGACCTGTCTCTACAATCTCCTCAATCACTCCTGCTGTCCCTTTTCCCACTCCTGGCAACTCTAATAAACGGTCTAAATGATCCGCAATCACAAAACGACTCGCTTCGACAGCTCTACCTGCTTTTCGATAGGCAGATACTTTAAATGAATTCTCGCCTGCCAGATCCAGATAATCAGCCAATTGGTTTAGAATACGAACTACCTGTTTGTTATTCATAGACTCCACTCCTAGATCGCTCTTCTGAATAAACTTGATAAATCCTATTGTAACCAGAAAAGGATTAGAGGTGAAGGCACTATCTGGATGGCAAAAAAAAGAGGACCCTTTTATTAGGGACCAAGCTCTAAACTTAAGATGCTCTCTAGTTTTTCTTGTAGAATCCATTCTTTTCTTCTTAATTCACGTATGGTCTCGCGAACACTTGCATTTAAAGCCAAGAGGTCGCTAACAGTAGGCCTCTGCACCGGCGTAATCCCTGGCAGAGTACCTAGTATATACTGAATTTTCTCACCTTCTGCGTTGATAATGTGACTCAGTCCTAATTCCTCTAACGCGATTGAGGCGAGTAGTAAATTAACCGCATCATCTCGCGTGATGGAAATCGCAGGAGTAATATTTGGTATATTTGCCTGAGACATCTATCTACACCTCCAACCCTCTTCATCTTTCTTCCCTACTCTATTCACCATGGGCTGGATGTGTGCCCATAAGACACACAAAAAAAGAAGAGGTTCTCCACCTCTTCTTTTTTCAATCTTTATCCCTTATTTAAATCATCCGCAAAACGTTCTCTAGCTTTTCTTGTAGGATCCATTCTTTCTTTTTCAATGTACTAATCGTTTGACGGACGCTATTGTTAATGGCTAACAGCTCATCTAAAGTAGCGGTAAAGGGTGTTGTCACTCCCTCCAGAGTACCTAGTACATACTGAAGCTTCTCGCCCTCCGCATTTAGAATATGGCTTAGACCCAGCTCTTCTAACGCGATGGAAGAGAGAAGTAAAGTAATTACATCTTCGCGTGAAATGGTAATCGCAGGTGTGATATTTGGTATATTCGCTTGGGACATGGTAACACTTCCTCTCCATTTATTTTGTACCAATGATACTTGAGCTGGAATAAATCTTCTTCTCCTTTCTACTCTATTCTATAAATTCTAAAGTGCGTGGACCTATATCATGTAGACTCCTTGAACCTAAACGCAAAAAAGGCAGGTACTACCCGCCTCTTCTTCATCACTACATATCATCACTCACAAACCACCGAACCTTCTTGCTAAAGTTCGATAAGACCCGCGATATCTTCCTCTCGATAACGGCTCCTTCTTTTGTGCTAGCCGCGGCGCATGTCCTGTTGGGCATTTTCTACTGCTATTCATTTCAGTTCCTCTTGCTAGCCGCACAGCCTTTTTCAGATTTTTAAACGTTGGGGGTTTTTCTATCATTCTCCTCTGGAAACAAGGCACACAAATGGGAGCACATAAGAGATCAGTGTCTACTATGCTATCTAGTTTTCCTTGTAAGGCCCATTCTTTCCTCATCACTTCTCGAAGTGTCTCCAGAATACTTCGATTCATGATCAGTAAATCCGTAATCGTAGCATGTTTCTCTGGAGTAATTCCGGGTAAGTTTCCCAATATATACTGAAGCTTCTCCCCTTCAGAATTAAGAATATGACTTAATCCTAACTCCTCTAACGCGATGGAAGAGAGAAGAAGAGTAACGGCATGTTTTCGGGTGATCACAATCGTTGATGTGATATTTGGTATATTTGCTTGCGACATGATTACACACCTCCTGTCAATGATTCATAGTCATAAACAGTAACAAAAAGGCGAAGTCGGATTGACTTGCCTATTTGTTACCTGCAATCATGATCGGCTATCCATGGTATTCAAGGATGTGTTTACCTTTTTCGTTTGATTGACCAACCTATTCTTATAGTACTCTGCTTGACGATTGTGGAAATCTGCTTGATCCATCTCTCCTAATGCCTCATAACAGATAGCAAGTTGCTGATGAGGGAGCCATGTATGGTATGTAGCATCTGCAACCGAAAACGAATAGGAATCGGATAGGGGCTGCATATAGGCTGTTTTATACCAAAAAATCGCTACTTCTATTTGCCCAGTCTTGATAAAATGCTCGCCCATTCTACAGCTGAAAGCAGGATACGGCATATCAAGAGACAGCGATTGCAGTGTAAGTTCCAACTCTTTTTCTGGTTGACCATTTAATACATAACAAGTAGCTAATTTGTGATAGATAAACATATTATTCTGCAATGAAACCTCAGGATGGTCCCGAATCAGCTCAAAATACTTAATCGCATTTGGATAATCCTTATGAATAGAACATTCTCGCGCGTAGTTAAACATATCAGCAACACTTAATTTGTGACCTCTAGCAATATTTAGTTCATAAATCTCCAGATTTCTACGTGAAGGACGTCGATCATCCGTATTGTTTAGGTCTTTGGTATGGGTGATGACGACATCTGATAAGGTATATCGATGTTCTCCATTAACGGTGATATCCTCATGGACAATCCCACCCCACTTAGCGGATAGACCTCTCTTTATCATTCTAATTCGGGTTGTGTGTGATTCTATTTTGTTTGAAGGAAGAAAATACTTCATATAAACAACGTCTATTTCTTCCTCTGATAGAGATTTCTTTAGGAATTTAAACTTCTCTATTTCTTTTTGCTCCATGACATCATCTGCATCTAACCAAAAAATATAATCTTTCGTTGCATATTGAAAAGAAACATTTCGAGCAGCCGAAAAATCATCGATCCATTCAAAGTCATAGATACGATTGGTCCATCTCTTAGCAATTTCCTTGGTCCGATCAGTAGATCCTGTATCAACAATCACGATTTCGTCCACTACATCCTTAACAGAAGACAGGCAATTTTCTAGGTTTTTTTCCTCATTTTTAACGATCATACATAAACTAATGGTAGCCACTACATGCCCTCCCTCATTTAGAATATGACCCTCCTATTTCTTAACCGCCTGCAAGAGGATCTGAAGGCAACTAGCATGTTCTGTCACAGGAAACGAATAGCCATGTTGTTCTCCTAGGATTTTTAGTTCTGATAAAAACTGTAGAAGATTCGCATCCACTTGGGAGTGTGTATACTCTTGCCTCTCAATCGTAAAGAAATCCAGAGAACATAATGACTGGATCGTGCTCGGAGTAAATGAGCGAAGGTGTGTGTGGCTAACTCCATTTCCTTGCAAATAATGAAGTTGATTATTTGCATGTACCATATTAGGAACACAAATGATCATAGACCCACCCGACTGAAGATATGTAGCAAATCGTTGGACAATGCCCCATGGATCTGTTAAATACTCCAAAATATTAGAAAATACAATGGTGTCAAAAAAATCATGGGGATACGTATCCTGCATATTTTCTACATCCGACACTTGAACATCTTGGTAATAGACATTTGCAATATCAGCTGCAGTCTGAGATATTTCAATTCCGTATAATTCACAGCTTTGCCTATTTAACAGTTCCGCGCCTAATGTTCCCACCGAACATCCTACATCTAGAATTCTTTTCGATGTGGGTGGAATCATGTGTAGAATTTCGTAGCGCGGGAAAAGTTGTTCGGGAGGAATGTGCCACTTCTCTATATAGCGCTGACGATTTACATGATATAAGTGTTGAAAGCTCAAATCTGGATTTCCATTAAAGGTCGCGTGACCAAAATGGTGGACAAATGAATCATTGGCAATCCACAACTCATATCCTTTTTGCAGAACTTTCAAAGACAAATCATCGTCTTCAAAATTTCCTGATACATATTGCTCATCAAACCAACCAATTTCATCTAGTATCGTTTTTCTAGCCAAGAGACAAAATCCAACTAGACGGTGCACTTTCCTTGTGTTTCCTTGACTTTCGATACAATATCTCTCTGCAAAAATATCTAGCTCATCTACGCTGTGATAGCTTGCCCGAACTATTTGTGCACCACTTACATAGTTACTAACGGGTCCGATCATGCCGATTCTTGGATCTGCTATGATTCGTTCTAACATAGGCTCAAGCCAATTTTTGGTTACAATCACATCATTGTTTAAAAAGAGAATATACTCTCCCTTTGCAATCGTTCCGCCTTGATTACAACCCTTAGCAAATCCTACGTTTTTCTCGTTTAAAATAATGCTTACTTCTGACAAACTCGTCAAATATCGAACCGTATCATCACTAGATCCATTATCTACAAAAATCAACTCAAATTGACCTCTTGGCGTATGTCGATAAATACTTTCCACACATCGTTTTGTAAACTCCAATTGGTTGTATGTGAGTATAATAATACTAACCTTAATCGGAAACACTTCCTTCCATTTTGCTACTCGCCACAGATACGGATTGATCTAATCCTACACTCTCCTTTGGCAGCAGCCGTTGTAGCTCTTGTATGGCAGGCTCGTAGTGATGCGATTGTTCAATTGCCATGCGATATGCCGCAATAGCACCTTCTATATTTCCTCGTTTTTCTTGGCATCTTCCAATATAGTAGTGCGGATGGAAACTGCCAGATCCTTTTAGGACAAGATGAATCGTGTGTTCCTCTCCTAGCTCCAAGCAATGGTTAAATACCTGAATCGCTTTGTCATACTCCCCTTGTAAGAAGAGAATAACTCCTTTATAAAAATGCAAGTCTACATAATCGGGGTAAATCTCAATTACTTTCTCAATCCCTGGCCAAGCTCCTTCATGGCTACCTACCAATAGTAAAACAGCATACTTTAGTTTATAAATGAGAGAAGGCGGAACCTGCTTATTTCTGACAAATCCCCGGATCGACTCATTTACATATTCAAATGACTCTGTATACTTTTCTGCCCGATAGTATTCACTCGCAATATGGTAGTCCACCCAAGGACTATAGCCTTCCTTTTCCTTTTCTTTCTCTAGCATCCGAAGATTTCGCTCTAGTTTATTCTTGTTCTTCACAAACGGATCTGTATACCCGTAATGATGCACTCGAATGGGGAGAATAGTTACTTCGTAGATATCTCCTAGCACTTCCGAAACATTTAGCTTCTCATGAATCGCATTTTCAAAACGGAATCCCATATGGTTTCGGAATAAACGATGATGCGCTAATAAGAACGCCTGATCTGGATCGGGCGGGAAATCTCCAAAATAGTTAATAAGCTGGATCAATAATATGTTTTCTTCTGTATCTAAAGCTTCTTTTAATTTGGAAATATCCTTCTGATCCACCTCTTCATCTGCGTCTAACCACAAGATCCAATCACTCTTCGCATGTTTCAGACCATGGTTACGAGCGTCCGCAAAATTTTCGTTCCAAGTATATGGGAGAACCGTTGCACCATAAGATTGGCAAATCTCAACCGTTTGATCAGTAGAACCAGTATCTACAATAATCATTTCATCTACGACACGATGAATACTCTCTAAACACTGGCCAATCCACTTCTCTTCATCTTTTACAATCATACATAAAGAAAGAGTTTTCATAATGGTCAAATATCCCCCTTTTCCTACATTAAGATTTATGATTTAAAAAGATACGTATTCCAGTCCTTGACCAATTAATTTCTTTCTTACGTTGATCGACTGGATAAGCTGTTTTAGGCTTCTCCGTAATTTTCGGCTTAGGTATCGGCTTAGGGTGAATCTCTTGATTGGTAGACTCTGTTTTCGTTTTCGGCCCATCCTCTTGCTCTGATGACTTAGAAAAACCTCTATCCTTAATGAACTTCTTCCATAATGGAGTTTTTTCATTCTCTATTAATGGAGCCTTTTCATTTTCGATCGAACTCTTCTGTTTCTCATCCTCGATCCATTTCTTTTGTGAGTTTCGCTTCTCATCCTCGCCAAACTTCACCCATGATGATACAGACGACACTTTCGCATTCTCTACCGTCTTTTGCTGGATACTTTGCTTCTTATCTTCTTCATATTTCTTCCATGGCGATCCCTTCACACTCTTTACAGGCTTTGGCTCAGTAGCCGGTTTATCATCTTCTGAAGGTTTCGTCCATGATGATGCCTTCTTCTTCTCTACAGATTTCTTTTGGATGATTGGTTTATGTTTTTCGATAAACGGAGTCGATTTTAAGCGGTCCGACTTTTTCGTAAGTGAACTAGGTGGATAGAGAGACTTATCTTCTTCCTCTAGCTCCTTCTTTAGAATTTGATATTCCTTGTACCTTTTTAATTCATCCATAATGCGATCCCAAGGATACTGCCCTTGGTATCGCTTGTTTTTTTTTCGTATTTCCATTATTAACTTCTCATAATTATTGTGAAATTTATTAGAAAATAAAACTTCTTGATCTAAATCCTTCCAATAAAGCGAATAGCATTCTTTTTTTCGGAGTAACAAAACTCTGAGTTGATTCACCAATACAAATAATGATTCCGGTCGATACGAAGAAATATCCACTTTTCGTGACTCTAATGCTTCGATAAATTGAACAAATATAAGCAAGTAATAAATAGTTGCTTTCTCTAATTGACTCATGGCAATCCAACTAAGCTTCTTTACTTCCTCTTCTGTCTTTCTTTTCTTCTCGGACATCTCCATATGGACTACTCCCCATCGTAAAACTCAAAAGGAAAATGATGATCCTGACTCTCCAAATCATCGAATTCATATATATCATGATGAAAATCATATGTATCTTCTTTTGGTTGATGCCCTTGTTTTTGCCCTTTTCGTGTTCGCTGGGAGCTTAGATGAATCACACCTTCCAACTTTCTATATAATAGCCAATCCTTCATCACCGTAATATCTACTAACTTCTGAATATGTTGATTGAAATTTTCGATCTCTTGGTTAGTAGGGTTGGTCGGAAAATCCAATTGCCCACCTATAAATGCCTTAATTTTCTTTGCTTCAGAATGAATAAGATGAGAAAGAGCTATTTCTTCCAATGCAATCGATTCTAATAGGTCGATAATAACTTCAGAGAACTGTGGTCTATGTGGCTGTTCTGGAATCTCTGGCATGCTCATCTAATCACCCCCCCTCTACTCATTACCTAATTTATGACTATAATTCATATTTATTCGAACTTCTGATTAAATTAGTCAAATAGAGAATGAAAAATATCTTAACGAATATAGTGAATCAAGACAATTACTTTTTTGCAGTGAATAGAGGTGATTTTTTGTCTCAACCTAATATCCCCAATATTACCCCGATTATTGAAGTTACCACCCATCAAGCCATCAACCTACTGCTATCTTCCATCGCGATGGAAGAGCTCGCCCATGCCCACATAGTGAATGCAGAAGCGGAGAAAATTCAGTACGCACTTGGAACATTGCACGACTGCGACCAGAACCCTTGCGATCATCACCATCGTAAAACCACTCTCACCGAGTTACTTTGCATTAATGATTCGGTCGACAAAATCTTAGAAGATGTTATCTATAAAGAAATGCTACTCCAATTCAAATTCCATAAAATTTTATGTCTAATTAACAATAAACATGCTTTCGATTGTGATGATACTATATGCTTTGAAGAATAGCATTGTAAGCAAGAGTTCGACCAAAAGGGAAGTCCGCTGTTTCTAGTTGGGGTAGAAACAGCGGACTTCCCTTTTTAAGTACATTCGTGTGCTAGTATGTCGCCGGAACAATCTCTCTCTTTAAAACTTTCGAAAAATACTCTCTATTACCGATTACAATCGGATCTTTTGGACGAAGCTTAGCCGCTTGCTCATTATAATAGCATCCCTTCTCATGTTCACCAATCTTGTCATAGCTAACACATAATTGAAGAAGAGGAATCCATGCTGAATAAACATCGGTCCGTATGGCTAGCATACCGTGATCCTTGCATTGAATCGCTTGATCATACCAATAAATCGCTGCCAAATAGTTATTCTGTTCAAAAAAGAAATTCCCAACTCGACAGCATGTTTCGGATCGTGGAGCATCATAACGTAATGCTTGAAAGAGCCACTCCAAACTTTTTGCCTTTTCTTCAAAATGAGCATAACAGTCAGATAAGCGGTGACAGGCACGAATATTATCCTCTACCCATCCTTGTTTTGAATCTAGAAACTCAGTATATTGCTCTATTGCTTTTCTACGCTTACCGTGGTCAAAAAGCTCATTCGCATAGTAATACATATCTCTAGGGCTGAAACTCCGCCCTTTTGCAATCATTTCTTCGAATATCGTAATATTACGATTACTATCATGCCGTAGTGATGCATGGGTGATTGCCATATCAGTATCTATTAAATTACCGTGAACCTCTAGGTACTCATGAACGAATCCAATCCAGCGGAAACCTTTTTCTCTTTTGACAAGCCTATATCTTCTAGAACTACCTGTAACATTCCCCGCATCGTCTGTTGCTAAGATATATAACATCGAAGCAGCATCTATCTTCTTATCTAATGATCTTTTTAAGATGCGCAATTTTTCTTGGTCTTCTGGTTTTAAAATATCATCTGCATCCATCCATAAAAGATACTCCTGAGTAGCCTGGGCAAAAGCAAAATTTCTAGCTGCAGAAAAATCATTAATCCATTCAAAATCAAAAATTCGATCGGTATACTCGCTAACAACTTCTTTCGTACGATCTGTCGATCCAGTATCTACGATTACAATCTCATCTACTATGTCTCTTACTGTGTCTAAACACCGACCAATCACATCTTCCTCGTTCTTTACAATCATGCACAAACTGATCGATATCATCTATTATCGTCTCCTTACAATTAATCAACTTTCCCTTCAACATCTATATTCAAATGCCTAACAAAAAGTACAATAAAAGCAGTTTACAACCACTCAAAAAATACTTTATTTTTTTTGATTCTTTTTTTTATTCTATATACGAATTTTTTTCATATAAGAAAATATACATCTTTTCTGTGAGGAGTGATCATGTGGAAAATCTTTATGGACAAATGGAAACTAGTAATAATCCAATGAAAAACCCTGGTAATACCAATATTTCACGGGTCTTAGATATTGGATGTGGTGAGGGGAACCTAGGAAGCATATTAAAAGGTCATTTCGGGACAGAAGTATATGGGATTGAAAAATCGCCCGAATTAGCAAAGATGGCTGCTGAAAAGCTAACAAATGTTCTATGCGAGGACATTGAAACTTGTTCGCTTCCCTTCGAAGATGATTTTTTTGATCAGATCATATTAAGTGATGTTCTTCAACATCTGAATGATCCATGGGCTACCTTAAAAAAAGTAAAATCTTACTTAAAACCATCTGGAACCATAGTTGCTAGAATCCCTAATGTGGCTCATATTTCCATTCTTATGGATCTTTTAGATGGACGCTGGGAATACGCAAACAATGGGTTACTTGATGAGAAACATCTCCGCTTTTTTACACGTCAAGAAATCGTATCCTTGTTTGAAAAAGCTGGCTACGAAATCATCTCTGTCAAAAACCTGACCCGAAGCTCCGAAACCCATGAAAACTTAATTGGTCGTTTAGGCGAAGTATTATCAGACCTAAAGATCGGAGATCCCCATTTTTCAGAGGATTCCCGCACCCATCATTACGTCATTGAAGCCAAGAAAAGAGTCAACATCAACCTCAACAAGCCATTAGATGAAAATTCCTTTTTATTTGTCACTTGTATCGACGATGAAGAAGTCTATCAAAAATGCCAACATCACATTCAACAATTATCAGTCCCAGCAGGATATAAATTCGACTATTGCCAAATCCGTAAGGCAACCAGCATAGCACAAGCCTACAATGTAGCAATCCATCATCCAGCAAAATATAAAATTTATATCAAACAAGATACATTTATTTTAAATAAGAATTTCCTTCACGATTTATTACACTTGTTCCATGCCCATCCACAGTTGGGATTAGTAGGGATGATTGGATGCGAAACCATACCTTCGAGTGGCATTTGGTGGGAATCACCCTTTCTCATTGGAAAATTAATTCATTGCCCTGATGACCTATATCAAGTTGTATCTCATTCTATGAAGACAGGTACACCTTATACTCCTGTTAAAGCGATGGATGGTTGCTTAATGGCCACCCAGTATGACTTACCATGGAAAGAAGACTTATTTGATGGATCGCACTTCTACGATTCCTCTCAAACACAAGAGTTTATCAGAAACGGTTACGATGTTGGAATTCCTTATCAGAGTGAACCGTGGTGCTTACATGGTGGACAGCATCTTTTTACTCATCAAAAGAGCGACGAGGGTTACAAGAGAAGTCAAAAAGCCTTCCAAGATACCTATATAAATAGGATGTAAAGGCCAAACGCAAAAAAGGAACTTTATTCTTCTCGAATAAAGTTCCTTTTTTGCGTTTATAATGATGCCAAAATCGTATCAATTCGATCAATATCCTTCGCATATGCAGGGTATCCTCCGACACGATCACGATAGCTTCTAAGAGCCATTTGATATAGATCATCCCGATCCAAAAAGCCATCTTCGCGGGAAGCAATCATCAGATCCAACCATTCACTAAATAAGTTTGCACCTAACGTCTCATTGTTCTGATTTGGATGAAGACGAAAATAGCTCATGGCATCCGTAATGTAAACGGCCCTTCCTTTTGATAACAGGGATAGCCAAGCAGCCATATCATTTAAGAGTACATATTGTTTTCCTTGATAGAATCCGTAACGATCGATTAAATCCTTTTTTCGAAATAGTACGGTTGTAGGCTCTCCAATCACATTTAAGCAATGCGATAAGGCATAATTCCCCAGCATTTTTCCATCCATAACTCGATCTTCTCGATATAGTCTTTGGGTAGCATAGATAGGAGGAATGTGTTCTCCATTTGCATCAATCGTTTGGCGATAAGAAGTAGCAAGGGTAATATTTTCAAAGCGAAGAAAGTAAGACATCATCGTAGCAATTTTCTCTCTATGAAATACATCATCATCCATTAAGTAGTTGATATACTCACCTGATGACAAATCAAAACATTTATGCCAGTTTCCAATAAATAAATTCTGTTCATTTTTGAAATAACGAATCTGCGGAAGATGTGAATAAGAAGAATCCATCATCTCACTCACCCGATCGTCACTACTATCATCACAAATAATGATTTCGATGTTCGGATAAGTTTGATCTAAAATAGAATCTATAGCGATTTTCAACGTATCTGGCCGATTGTAGGCAGGAATTAATACACTAACTAATGGGTACGATTCTCTATTCATCCCCTACCACTCTCTCTTTTTTAAATTGCGCTGGCACTCCAGCATATAAGACTTTGTCCGGAACATCCTGATGGACAAAAGCGCCACCGCCCACCATCGACCAAGCCCCGATTCCTATTTTTTCTCGAACCGAACAGCCAATCCCCAGATAAGCTCCTTCCTCGATCACAACATGACCCGCTATATTTACCCCAGGAGCGATTGTTACATAATTTCCTATCTGATTATCATGGCTTATATTGGCTCCACGATTAATGATGACAAAATCCCCAATCTCGACTCGAGTCGTTAAAATAACCCCCTCGCAAATGACACTACCCACCCCAACATGGCTTCGCTTAGATAGATAAACAGATGGATGGATGAGAGAGGGAGCTATCGAAAACTCTAATTCGATCGTTTTTCTAGCAAATCGTTTTTTTAAAGCTGGATCCCCTACACCTGCACATACAATTTCTACATGATTTCGCCTAGATAAAATATCCGTTAAGTCTCCTAAAACAGGAATATCATCTATGATTTTCCCTTTCATCTCTGGACGCTCATCTAAAAAACCTACTACTTCACAGCCAATCTGCTCGCAAAGATGATTCACTTCGCGAGCATGACCACCACATCCCCAAATGACAAGTGGCTTTAGTTGACTCATGATTTAGGGAGAACCACTATTTTTTTAACACATGAAGCACACATCTTCGCATACTGAATGCATGACTCTATGGTTTCACCCTCATCCATAGGCCACCAGCGAATCGCTCCTCCCGGTGCACGGGCAGCAAAATATTCAATGTCCGGATGAACATTTCCTACGATAATCACTTCAAACTCCTTGAAATTCGTCTCTATTCCACTTTGTAGAGTTTTAAGTAGATTAGTATGATCCTCTCCTTGGCATGGAGATAAAAATGGAAAAATCAAAGAAACTCGATTTGGGTCCTCATCGACAACATGAACGATTTTCTGTGCTGGGCTATCTGGTGACCGGGTCCAAATCCGTTCATAAGGAACCTCATCTAGACAGGGTGCATCCAACTCTGCCATTCTGCTATTAATTCGCGCTCGATAATAATATTCTAATTGTCCACATAAGATCTGGATTTGGCGATTTCGTATAAAGGTAGAATTATTTCCACCTTCATTGCGGTACTGCAAATAAAGCAATCCAGGAATTCCTAAATACTTTGTACAAAGAAACGTTCTTACTAAGAGATCATAATCATCTGCTACCAAAAGCTCTTTTCTATGGCCTCCGATCAGGTGATAACAATCTCTAGTCCACGCACGGGGATGATTAGGCAATCCTACCAAATGACGAATTGTAGTCCAGTTTAAGCTAGAGTTTTTGCATACATTTTGCCAACATCCCAACTCATGGACCCAGACTCGATAATAGATTCCGTATCCATAGCTAAAATCCCAACCATACCAATGTTGATTAAGTGTATCCTCGTGTAATTCTGCACTCTCTCCATAAACAAAGCCGCATTCCGGGTGTCGTTGTAGCGCCTGCACCATTTTCTCTAAACAATCAGCAGTTAACTCATCATCGTGATCCAGCTCTACTAAAATTTCTCCCGTACATAGCCCTGCTGCATATCGCTTCACTGCTCCAATGTACCCGCTACGCGAATCTTGACGATACCTTCTCACCCTTGAATCATCTAAAGGAAGCAAGTATTCCTGATACGTTTCCTCATGATCATCGGAATCATCAACAATAACCCATTCCCAATTTTGATACGTTTGATTTAAAAGGGATTGATAAGGCCTCTTGATCCTCTTTTGCGACTTATAACTAACAGTAAAAACAGAAACAAGGGGAGTATCTGAAGAAAAGGTAGTAGGTGGTATTTCCCTATTTTGAGGAAGGGGTTCGGTGCTATGTAGCCAGCAGTAGAAAGCATGTTGCGGAGTAATTTCTTCTACAGAATGAAAGTGTAACCAACGTTTCCGTTCATTCGCAGGCAAAGAACTGAGAGCTGGAAATAAAGATGGATCTCTACCAAGTGAGAAATAAACTCTAGGCTGTTTGAAATTAAGATGGAATTCATCTTTAGCGTCATGCACTTCAATCGCGATACTTTGTTCATTACAATCGTTTATCAATTTGTCTAGATTTGCACGCTCAGAAACCCATAAATGTATGGTTACGATAGGTGGATGATCAGACATCTCTCTCCTCCTCGAAACTACCTCATAATCTATCCAATAAATGCAACTCTTGGTTAAGACATACTTATATCTCTACATCCTTATGTACAAATAAGTAAATTATTACGCCAATCCCTTACATACAGACAGGGGATAATCCTCAATCTCTATATGAAAATCACAATATATTAACGAATGAATATAGTATTGGTGATAGAAATCACTGGGGGTGTTTTCGTTATGTGGTGTTCCAATTGGCCTCCTATCACTCCTTTCGACCGGGAAGAAGCAATTAATTTCCTACTACTCTCTATTGCTTTAGAAGAATTGGCGTTAAGCCATATTTTGAATGCTGAAGGGGAGAAAGTACAATACGCTCTCGGAACACTACCCGGTATTACAACCCCACCTACTACATCCATTAGCGAATTGCTTCAAATAAACGAGAGCGTCAATAGTACCATTCAAGAAGCTACCTTATTAGAAAAAGAACTAAACTCTAAGCTGAAGAAGGCATTGTCTATTCCCATCTCAGTTGGACCAACAGGACCCACGGGCGTCACGGGACCAAGCGGGGGACCTCCCGGACCTCCTGGGGCTACTGGGGCTCCTGGGGCTACTGGACCGACAGGTCCGACTGGACCCACAGGAGCGACCGGACCGACAGGGACTTTTGCCACAGGTGATTTCTTATTTTTCGTTCAAGGAAACACAGGAACAAGCGGAAGTGCTCAAATGGGTTTCGGAGATATACTAAACTTTGTATCCAATACGATAGACATTTTAGTCACACCTGGTTCTGCCAAAGTAAGGCTAGAGATTCCTACGGGGCCCAACGGACCTACGGGGACGACAGGAGCGACTGGTATTCAGGGCGGTACTGGACCGACTGGACCGACTGGACCTCAAGGGCCTCAGGGACCTCAAGGGCCTCAAGGGCCTCAAGGACCTCAAGGACCCACAGGGCCTCAGGGACCTCAGGGGCCTCAAGGACCTCAAGGACCCCAAGGGCCTACTGGACCTACGGGACCGACTGGGCCTCAGGGACCTCAAGGGCCTCAGGGACCTCAGGGACCTCAAGGGCCTCAAGGACCTCAAGGACCCCAAGGGCCTCAAGGACCCCAAGGACCCCAAGGGCCGACTGGACCTACGGGACCTACGGGACCTCAAGGACCCACAGGACCTACCGGACCTCAAGGACCTCAAGGGCCTCAAGGACCTACAGGGCCTACCGGACCGACTGGACCTCAAGGACCTCAGGGACCCACAGGGCCTACCGGACCGACTGGGCCTCAAGGACCCCAAGGACCTCAAGGACCCCAAGGACCCACAGGACCTACCGGACCTACGGGGCCTCAAGGACCTCAAGGACCCACAGGACCTACCGGACCTCAAGGGCCTCAAGGACCTACAGGGCCTACCGGACCTCAAGGACCTCAAGGACCTCAGGGACCCACAGGGCCTACCGGACCGACTGGGCCTCAGGGACCTCAAGGACCTCAAGGACCCCAAGGGCCTCAAGGACCCCAAGGACCCCAAGGGCCTACTGGACCTACGGGACCGACTGGACCTCAAGGACCCACAGGACCTACCGGACCTCAAGGACCTCAAGGGCCTCAAGGACCTCAAGGACCCCAAGGGCCTCAAGGACCCCAAGGACCCCAAGGGCCTACTGGACCGACTGGACCTCAAGGACCCACAGGACCTACCGGACCTCAAGGACCTCAAGGGCCTCAAGGGCCTCAAGGACCCCAAGGACCTCAAGGACCCCAAGGACCCACAGGGCCTACTGGACCTACGGGACCGACTGGGCCTCAGGGACCTCAAGGGCCTCAGGGACCTCAAGGGCCTCAGGGACCTCAAGGGCCTCAAGGACCCCAAGGACCTCAAGGACCCCAAGGACCCACAGGACCTACCGGACCTACGGGGCCTCAAGGACCTCAAGGACCTACGGGGCCTCAGGGACCTCAGGGACCTCAAGGGCCCCAAGGGCCTACTGGACCTACGGGACCGACTGGGCCTCAGGGACCTCAAGGGCCTCAGGGACCTCAAGGGCCTCAGGGACCTCAGGGACCTCAAGGACCCACAGGACCTACCGGACCTACGGGGCCTCAAGGACCTCAAGGACCCACAGGACCTACGGGGCCTCAGGGACCCACAGGACCTACGGGGCCTCAAGGACCTCAAGGACCCACAGGACCTACGGGGCCTCAGGGACCCACAGGACCTACGGGGCC
>NZ_SLXV01000042.1 GCF_004341445.1 Baia soyae | reverse complement strand
ACCGAATGGTTACTGAGGATCTATCAGTTCCTTCATGAAGAATGTCATAGATCATTGCTCTAACTCCCAAAATTATGCAAATCAACACACCTGATATTTTATAGAAAAGAAGGTTCTCTAATGAGCAGAAAATCTAGGTTTGCAGATAGAAAATTCGATTTTAAAAAAAGGATACCACTTATATCTATAGGGGTCGGGGCAGGAATTGTTCTCTTAGCTGGAGCCTATATGCTCTTCTTTCATAATGGGAAGTTGCAAGAATTCAATAAAAAAATTAACCAGGTACAGTCCAGTAACCTGAAATACGGAGAATTATCTGCCAAGTCTTCCGAAAGCTATAAAAAGGAAAAGGAGATGGAACAAGGCTTAAAGCCTGCGATTGAAGACAACAAAGACGCATTGAAACAAATGGTTCAATTGATTGAAGAACAACAAAAAACAAATGAACTTCAAAAAGCAGAGTTTACAAAAAGTAAATCCACTTTTCCAGAATTAAAGAAACAACTAAATGAGCTCCCATCTGATTACCGTCCTTCTGCAACCGAGCTTGTCTCGCAACTAGAAAAAACGACCAATCAAAGAGAGCAAGTCTATCAACAGAGTGAGATTGTATTAAAACAAGAGCATGCCTATTTTCTTGAGCTAAGTGAAGGGAAAATGGGAACTCACAAGGTAATACAGAAAGAGTATGATAAATTAAATCAACTCATCAGCCAATTAAAAGGCCAAATTCAAGATGAGCAAAAAGCGTATCAGGTATATGTTGATAAAACCAAATAAATCATAAAACGACGAACTCATTAGGTAGTTTACATCGAAGGGAAAGGAGGATATTACATTGTTTGCTCAACTCTTCGATAATTTTTGCCTATGGACTTCTGTTACAGCTATTTTCCTGGCTCAGTTCGTAAAAGTCTTATTGAATTTCTCCTTACACAGAAAATGGAATTGGAGATGGTTTTATTTATCTGGAGGTATGCCTAGTGGGCACACCTCCGCCGTAACTTCACTAGCGGCTTCGATCGGGATCACACAGGGCTTTCATACTACTTCTTTTGCGATCGCCACCATCATCGGCATTATTGTCATGTATGACGCTACAGGGGTTCGCAGGCAAGCAGGGATGCAGGCCCAAGCCATCAACCAACTAATTGACGACTTCGCAGCCTTACTCCACGAAATTCGAACGTCTAAGTTAAATTTGGAACATCGAAATCGGTTAAAGGAAATCTTGGGACACAAGCCGATCGAAGTATTTGTGGGTGCGTGGTTCGGGATTTTTGTAGCCTTGATGATGTATGTGATTTGGTATTAAAATGGGTAAACAAAACAGCTCATGTCTTGTTAAGAGTAACAAGACATGAGCTGTTTTCGTGTTCCGTGAATGCGTGAGACTAAAACATTTTATATCCCTTGACTCGTAGTGTTTGAATGGTCCAGCCACTCGCTACAGCACCTACTAGTCCAGCGATTAACCAGGAAACATCCACTAAATGTATATGTTTCATCTGAAATGCAATATAGGCAACAAACCCTGCATACACGATAATGGGTAGCCAAGTCGTTTTAAGAATCATATTTAAAATAAAGCCAATACCAAAGAAGAAAACAAGCAACAGCACAATTGAAACGGCCAACTGTGGTATCGAAACCGGCATAGAAGCATCCATTGATCTATCCTCCGTTCAAAACTTAATAACAAAACCAACTCTATCTTACTGAACCTCTTTCTATGGGTCAACTCTAAAACGTTTGCGTTTTGATGGTTTCTTTGGCACAATAAGGATGATCTTTGTTCATAGTTGAACAAATAGGCTACTCAAAAAGTGAGGAATGAAGAATGAGACCACAACAAGGTAGACCATCCTTTACAGGGCGTCCTGGAGCCGCTCCATCTTCTGCTGAAGGCACTCCACGCCCACAATTACCAACCCAATATGTAAATTTCTCTTTCTTTAAAGTAGATCCTGCTTGGCGTCGTCTTTCGCAAGAAGAACAAGAGCAAGGAAAAACAGAATTCGCAGCAGTTGTAAAAGAATATCAAGGAATGAAAGGGAATTTTGTTCTCCCTTATTCGATGGTTGGAATTCGCCCTGATGCAGAATTAATGCTTTGGAGAATTGCTAACGAGTTAGAGACATTCCAAAAAATGACCTCTGAACTCATGCATACAGGCCTAGGGAAGTATTTAACCATTACGTATTCGTATCTATCGATTACCAAACGTAGTGTATATGTAGATAAAATGGATCCTGAGCATCAAAATCCACGGACTCATATCATCCCAGGACAATCCAAATACTTATTCGTCTATCCTTTTATTAAGACGCGCGATTGGTATCAACTCTCCTTCCCTGCCCGTCAAGGGATGATGGACGAGCATATTCAAGTAGGAAGCCGTTATCCATCGGTTAAACTAAATACGACTTATAGCTTCGGGATTGACGATCATGAGTTTGTCGTAGCGTTTGAGACCGACGATCCGAAAGACTTCTTACAACTGGTACAAGACCTTCGTGAAACCGAAGCAAGTCGCTATACATTGCGGGATGTACCAATGTTTACTTGTATCTCACATTCTGATGTGATGAATGCATTAAACACTCTATAAACATAAGCAAAGCACCCTTCCTATGCGGAGAGTGCTTTTTGTATGCCTATAATTTTCCCTTACGAAGAACGAGTGAAATTCCGCCTAAGAGGAATAACCAACGAAGATCGATGATTTTCTTCATAAAGCTCGCCGAACCACCAAACAATTTTTTAGATCCTACTACTCCAATTGCGACTCTGTTTCCTAGAGAAGCAACAGTCCCTTTCGGTGCATATTGGAATGCATGGACACTTTCCCCTCTCATTAACTGAGGCAAGTGCTTACCAAGGTATTGGCCTTGTTGAGTAGAAATCTGAGCCGTTGGAGGATACGGACGCTCGCCATCTTTTGGGATGACCAATGAACTATCACCTAACACATAGATGTTATCATGACCTGGCGCACGTAGATTTTCATCTACTTTTACACGGCCACGCATGGTTTCAATTCCGGATTCCTCCACAATCTTGTTACCACGGACCCCACCTGTCCAGACAACGGTAGACGATTTAATCTCTTCTCCGCCTTTTAACACAACTCCATCTTTTGTACATTCTTCGATCGGTACGCCAAGGTAGAATTCTACACCTTTTCCTTTTAGGTATTCTACAGCGTAGTCAACAAGTGCTTGATCAAAGCCAGGTAGTACCGTTGGTGCTGCTTCAATATTTACAATCCGTAGCTTTTCTTGTGGAAGATCGTATTCACGGCAGAGTTCTGGGAGTCGATCTACCAACTCACCTACATACTCAATCCCTGTAAATCCAGCTCCACCCACTACAATCGTAAGGTACTCTTCTTTTGGATCATTTTTATAGCGAGCAAACATATATTCCATATGCTCACGAATCATACGGACACTGTCAATGTTACGGATAAAGAAGGCATTTTCCAAAAGACCTTTAATCCCAAACGTCTCTGGAGCACTTCCAAGTCCAATCACCAAGTGATCATAATCAAATGTATTATTTTCCAAGTATACCTTTTTCTCACTTGGATTGATCGATACTACACGATCTTCGACAAAGTTTACGCGGTTTGTATTGATCACGGAAGCAATGTTTACACGTGCGTGATCATGATGAGCCGTACCAGCTGCCGGTTTATGCAACTCGGTAGTAAAGTAATGGTAAGGGTTTTGGTTTACCAATGTAATCTCAGCATCAGAAGCCCCAAGGCTTTTCGTTAAACCCTTCACAGTCATAAGACCGCCATAACCTGCACCTAGAACCAGAATCTTAGGCGTTGCCACTATTCATCACATCCATTTACTTATTACACATACCAAAATATGTTTATTCTCTCACAAACTAAGAAATGTAGGCCCGACAACGAGTTCCTTATATTAATTACCAAACCTTATCATATGACCTCTTTAGACATTTGGCAAGGGATTTTGTATATATTGTGTCCGTTATTTTGTTTTATACCCACGAAAAGATTATTTTAAAATGATATGCGATTTTAGCTAGATAAGTAAGAAAAAACGTTCTCTTTCTGGTATAATGTTTCTAAGTTTTTTTTATATTCCAAATCAAATTAACCTTGGGGGAAAAATCGTTGATTCCTACAGATATTACGATTATCGGTGGAGGGCCTGCTGGATTGTTTGCGGCTTTTTATGCAGGGATGCGGAAGTCTTCGGTCAAAGTAATCGAAAGCATGCCTCAACTAGGCGGACAGTTATCAGCTCTTTATCCAGATAAGTACATCTATGATGTAGCCGGGTTCCCAAAAGTAACAGCGCAAGAACTTGTTGATCAGTTAATCGAACAAGCCTCCATATTCAAGCCTGAATATTGTCTAGATGAGAAAGTACTTGAAGTTCATAAGAAGGATGAACAATTATTTGAGATCATCACCAACAAACAAACTCATTATTCCAAATCCATCATCATTACAGCGGGCTGTGGTGCATTTGAACCAAGGCGGATCACATTGCCGAATGCTTCTCGATTCGAGCAAACCAATCTTTTTTACTTTGTAAACGATGTTTCACGCTTTGCAGGACTGGACGTAGTCATCGCAGGCGGTGGGGATTCAGCCTTGGATTGGGCCCTTATGCTGGAACCTGTTGCCAAAAGCGTTACATTGGTACACCGCCGGGATAAATTCCGTGCTCATGAGCATAGTGTCGAGTTATTAGAACAATCCACTGTACAAGTCATTACGCCGCGAGAGATTACAGCACTGCACGGTGGGAGCCAGATTACCTCCATCACGCTCAGTAACCAGAAACTAGGGATCACGGAAGAAATTCATGCGAATGCTCTTATTGTAAGTTATGGTTTTGTTTCCTCTTTGGGACCGATTGCAAACTGGGGACTGCAAGTGGAAGACGGCGGAATTGTAGTGAACTCCAGTATGGAGACCAATATTTCTGGGATCTATGCAGCTGGGGATATCGCACATTATCCTGGGAAGGTTAAGTTAATCGCAGTCGGATTTGGAGAAGCTCCGACGGCTGTTAATAATGCGAAGAGATACATTGATCCTGCAGCAAAGGTACAGCCGGGGCACAGTTCGAGTATGTCGTTCTAGGACGATTTATAAGGACTTACAAGGTGTAGAACATTTGTGAGAAGAATGTGGTAGCCTGTTGGTTAGTTCTAACCGATTGCTAACAAGCCAATTCCCTTTACTAAGCCGGTTGATGAAGTAGAAATGGTAAATGGAGTAGGGGCAAATGTGTCTGCTCGTAGTGAGGTTAGTGAGCCTGCTTAGCGTAGTCATTCGTAGCTAGGGCGTTTTGTGGCAAATGTTTGGGCGGTTTTTGAGAGTTTTTGCCACTTGCCCAAAGCGGAGAATGACGGAGTGGACTTGCTTTTCACATCCTCGCAGGCTCACTATTTGAGCTATGAGCAGATTCATTGCCCCGAGCCATCTACAACCAATCGCTAAACAACAGCCCAATTCGAAGCAGAACCACAATCCACACTATCTGCCCATGTATGAATCCACATCATTTTGGAAGCCTACTGGATAAAACATATCCTAAGGTAGGTTCCAAAACGTGCCCTATAACAACATGTGCCCACTCTGCAACGGCTTCACCAATCAGATTTCCGAAACCTGCCCTATCTGCACCACTTCCCTAGTCGATTATGGACCGATTTCCTTTTTAATGGGCAACTACAGCCCCTATGAAGAAATCGACCAGATGAAGCTGGCAAATGGATTCCTTGATCTAGAAAATCACCAATGTCCCCATCAACTATATTGTCCTACATGTGGATATACCATGATCGATATGGTCTCAGAACGCAGAGAATAAACCCTAATAACAAGAAAAAGCCTTCTTTCAGATGACCAATTCTGAAAGAAGGCTTTTTCTTGTTGTATTAGCAATCTCCTGGCTTTCCTGCCTCTGTTGCTGTTCGAAAGGACGAACCACAGCCACAGTTTGCGATTGCATTTGGATTTTCAATGCTGAAACCGCCACCCATTATCGACTCTTTATAATCGATAACCGTGCCAGCAAGAATGAGACGACTTGTCTCATCAATAATTACTTTCACCCCATGTAGATCGAGTACCGTATCACCTGGGTTCTGTTGTTCATCAAAACCCAAACTATATGACAGACCACTGCAACCGCCTTGGGTAACACCTACACGCAAGAATTGTTGCTCTGGATTATTCGTATCAGTTAACATTTCTTTGACTTTAAGTACAGCTTCCTCTGTTAATGTAATCATGGAATTCACCCTCCTGTAGCACAAGTATACTTCTCAGGAGTTGAACAATTCAAGCTACTTACAAAGGATTAACCTACATATTGGTACATTTCGATAGCTGAACATTCTTTCACATGAATATGATTTTTGCGAATTTTGTAGATATTTTTCCTTTTACCTCCGCACATACGATGCCATTCATTATGAAGTTGATCAAGCTCAACACTTAACTGATACACAATTGGGTGACCTATGCCCATTATTTTGGCTGTTTCTTCCATTTCCAGTCTAACAACTTCAATCTTCTCCTCTAGTTTCCGCTTTAACAACGGAAACCCCCCCCTTTATACTTCTAAAGTGGACTATCTACCATTTTCTAGTATACAACATCTGTCCGACAAAACGGAACCCATTTTTTACATTTTTTTCTAAATTGTTATTTTCTGTATGATTTGTACAGACAAAGCCTGACACGAACGGCCGCTCCTGGCCAAATTCTCTCTTTCTTCGATACCAATTACATCTTTCGTTCGATTATGTTAGAATGAGGTCATCTTTCACAGTCGAAAATAGTTATTGAGCTTATTAATATCATAGCATGTTTCGTCTTATTTTTTATGACTTGAGAGGAGAAGAGGTCAAATGGATACTCGATTTCAGGAAATTGCAGACAAAGTACGCCATGGTGAGCGTTTAACCCTACAAGATGGTTTGTACTTATATGAGACGCCAGATCTGCTCTCGATTGCACAGTTAGCTAATGAGGTAAACCTAAGCCGTAATGGTAAAAAGGTGTACTTTATTCAAAATATGTACATTAACCCCACAAACGTATGTGAAGCCAAATGTTCGTTTTGTGGATTCCGCCGTGATCCAGGAGAAGAAGGCGCTTATACGATGTCTCCTGAGGAACTATTAGAATATGTCGGACACCGAATGACGGACAATATTCGTGAGTTTCATATAGTGGGCGGGCACAACCATAAAGTGCCATTCGATTATTATCTTGATACCATCTCGATTCTAAAAAAGAATTATCCCAATGTAACCATAAAAGCATATACAGGGGCCGAAATTCAATTTTTCGCGAAGATTAGCGGACAATCATCTGGAGAAGTTCTACGCGCTCTTGTAAATGCCGGCTTAGATACCATGCCTGGTGGTGGAGCGGAAATTCTGACAGAGCGATATCGTGAGAAGATGAGCCCTGATAAAGCAAGCACCGACGAATGGCTAGAAGCGCACCACATCGCTCATAATCTCGGACTAAAAACACATGCTACCATGCTTTATGGGTCTATCGAGACGAAAGAAGAGCGCCTCATCCATATGATGCGAGTACGGGAACTACAAGACGAAACCAATGGTTATCTCGTATTTATCCCACTTGCTATGCAACCACGTAGCATCAACGCAGGAATTCGTCGCCGAACATCTGCGATGGACGATATGCGTACGCTTGCCATTAGCCGTCTGATGTTGGACAACTTCCCACATGTGAAGGCCTACTGGATTAATATCGGCACACAGCTTACTCAGCTATCCATGCATTATGGGGTTTCTGATATCCATGGGACATTAGTGGAAGAACGAATTAGTCATGCGGTCGGGGCTCTTACTCAGAGTGCATTGACCCGTGATGAACTCGTCTGGCTGATTCAAGGTGCAGATCGAATCCCAGTTGAGCGTGATACGTTCTATAATGAAATTAAAGTGTTTGAACCGGCTATGAAGAAGTAGAACAATCGTTTTCATCAAAAAAGAGGAGATGGTTTCCATAACCATCCCCTCCTTTTTGATTCCTAAAAACGAATCTCCATCTCATCGATTGCCTTATAAATGGCACTAAGCAGCTCCTCGGCTGTATCAGCTTTGATCATATCACCATTAACTAGGGCATAAGGCTGTGTGGCACAAATCCCACAGTACCCTAGACAGCCATAGTCGAGCACATCGTAATCGAGGTTCGTTTCGAGCTTCTTTTTTACTTCTGCTATCTCTGGAGTTGCGTTGTTTACGCAAAACTCAATGAGTGGCCGCACGTTTCTCTACCCTTTCACTCTTCAAATCGGTTTTACACCTAGATCCTCAATATATTGATACAATGCCCTTAATTTCGGATTCCCCTCCGCAAGAATTTCATCTTGAATCACCACAACAGGATACCACAGATTTTCCTCAATAATACGGTTGGAAAACGCTTGATCCTTCTCGTTTTCAGGGGCACAAATATCGATATAGCGAACCGTTACCTGCTCTCCAAATTTCCTCAGCAAAGCCGCTTCAAGCCAACTAGCTGTTTCGACAGCAGAGGGTAGGGTAACGCAACTGGAACAATTCTCTGCTGTCCCATACACCAAGACTTCAATTATGGACGTTTGATTCACACGTTACTCCCCGCAGTCACTTCCATTGCTTGTGCCAAATCTTGGATCAAATCTTCTACATCCTCTACTCCCACGCTAATCCGGATGAGGCCATCTGTAATTCCGAGCTCCACACGTCTTTCTGCTGGAATCGATGCGTGAGTCATGCGAGCAGGTACAGAAATCAAGCTTTCCACTGCTCCTAAACTCTCAGCCAAAGTAAAATATTTCGTTTTACTTAAAATTTGATCTGCTCGCTCTTCGCTACCCACATCAAAGGAAATAATCCCGCCATATCCTCTTGCTTGTGTGCTAGCCACTTCATGCCCCGCATGGGTTTCAAGCCCTGGATAATAAACGCTATTTACTTGATCGTGCTTGGACAACCAACTAGCCAATTGAATCGCATTCTCTTCATGGGCCTTCATCCGTAATCCGAGTGTCTTCAATCCTCTGATCAGTAGCCAGGAATCTTGTGGTCCGAGTACTGCCCCGATTGAATTTTGTACAAAATGCAACCGCTCACCTAGCGCTTCATCTTTTACAGCTACTAAACCAGCAACCAAGTCACTATGCCCACCCAAGTATTTGGTAGCACTATGAAGAACAATATCCGCACCTAAATCGAGTGGATTTTGCCAATATGGAGTTAAAAACGTATTATCCACGATACTAAGCAAATTACGTCTTTGTGCAATGATCGAAAGTCCTTTTATATCAGTCACTTTTAATAATGGATTACTTGGTGTTTCCATATAGATCGCTTTTGTATTAGGACGAATAGCCGCTTCTACATTCGATAATACACTTGTGTCTACCATCGTGCTTTCAATTCCAAATCGGTTAAAGACTTTGCTTAATACGCGATACGTCCCACCGTAGATATCATCTCCAACGATTAGATGATCCCCTTGGCTAAATAAACTAACGATTGTCGAAATCGCCGCCATACCTGATGAAAAAGCAAATCCACGAACTCCATTTTCCAAGTCTGCAATTAACACCTCAAGCGCATGACGTGTTGGATTGCCTGTTCGAGAGTATTCAAATCCTTTATGATTTCCTACTCCATCTTGTTTATAAGTAGACACTTGATAAATTGGAACACTTACAGCTCCAGTATGTTCATCTCCAAAAATCCCACCATGAATTAATTTTGTATCCATTTTCATATCCCTTACACCCCACCTTGATAGATTTTTTTACTTAAATATCGGTCCGAACCATCTGGAAAGATAACGACAATCCTCGTCCCAGGCATTGCTTTCTTCGCTTCTTCCAACGCAGCATGATAAGCGGCCCCTGACGAACTCCCTACTAACAATCCTTGCTCACGTGCTAAGTCTGCTACCTGCGCAAAGGAGTCTACATCATCTACTGTATAGATTTGATCCACTAAGTCCTGTTCAAAATAAGGTGGTATAAATTCTAATCCAATTCCCTCCGCTTTATGAGGACCTGCTTCTCCCCCACCTAAAATAGAGCCTTCTGGTTCTACGATGACTGCTTTCACTTTCGAATCTTTCTCTTTTAGATACTTCGCGACACCGACAAAGGTTCCTGCCGAACCAGCTCCTGCTATGACAACGTCCACTTTATGATCCAGTTGCTCCCAAATTTCTGGGCCTGTCGTCCCATAATGGATTCTTGGATTAGCTGGATTCGCAAACTGTTGAGGCACATAGGAGTTCGGAGTCGCTTCCGCCAATTCTTGGGACTTGCGAATCGCTCCCTTAATCCCCTCTTCTGTCGGTGTATTTACAACCTCTGCTCCTAATGCTCTCATTAACTCTTGTTTTTCCTGAGAAAACTTCTCCGGAACCACAAAAATAACTCGATACCCAGTTCCGATAGCCGCTAACGCTACTCCAATTCCAGTATTTCCCGCAGTAGGCTCGATAATCGTTCCCCCTGGTTGCAGCTTCCCTGTTCGCTCTCCTTCTGCGATCAAGGCCATTCCTAAACGATCCTTCACACTTCCTCCTGGATTCATAAACTCCAGCTTGGCATATACTTCAATCCCGATTGGAATACGGGAATCATGTAGTTGAACAATCGGAGTTTGTCCGATTAACTCTTTCACATTTCGGTATACCTTCTTCATACAGTACCTTCTTCCATAGAATAAACATTTTTAAATAAATAAAACTTACATTTATCTTATCAATTTACTAGGGGTAAAAACTAGAGGTAAAAAAGAGAGAGATTTTACATGAAAGAAACCCTACAATCTCCATTGATTTTATTTACCAAAAACTCTACAATGAGGATATTAAATAATTAAGAACAATTCTCACCCGTGAGGGATTGTTGACTCGAAGGGAGTATAACAAATATGACTTTAGAAGAACGCGTACAAGAGGTTTTAGATAAATTGCGTCCATATATCCAACGTGATGGTGGCGATGTAGAACTAGTTGAAATCGAAGACGGCATCGTCCGCGTACGTCTGCTTGGTGCTTGTGGATCTTGCCCAAGCTCTACTATTACGCTAAAAGCAGGAATCGAGCGTGCATTGATGGAAGAGATTCCAGAAGTACGTGAAGTAGAACAAGCACTTTAATCGCACATGCAAAGGCTATCTAGTAAATGATTAACTAGATAGCCTTTGTTCTTTGTTTATCTATTTATTTTCTATCTACGAGTCGATTTTGTATCAAAAGCATCCCGTAGACCATCACCGATAAAGTTAATAGATAGTACGGTGAAAACAATCAGAACACCCGCAGGAATCCATTGCCACGGTTTCTCTGTCATGACGGTATAATCCATGCCATCATTTAACATTCCTCCCCATGCGGGAGTCGGATCAGGAATACCAAATCCTAGGAAACTAAGTGCTGCTTCAATACTAATCATCTGTGCCATCAATAGAGTTGCATTTACGATGATCGGTGCAATCGCATTGGGCATCATATGCCTAAAAATAATACGGAAGTTTTTATTGCCGACTGCTTTTGCACTTTGTACATATTCCATCTCACGAAGTGATAAGAAGATGCCCCTTACGAGACGAGTTGTTGTAGGCCAAGACGTCAACGCTAAGGCCGTTATCAGTAGTGGGACGGTCGTCTTCTCAAAAATGGAGATTAAAAAGAGAACAAACACGAGGAATGGGAAGTTCAACATTAAGTCTGTAAATCTCATCATGAGACTGTCCACTTTTCCTCCAAAATAACCGGCTATCGATCCAAACGTAATCCCGATGACAACGGTAAAAAACATGGTACAAAAACCCACCACCAGAGAAACACGTCCACCTGTAACGAGTCGAGAATAAATGTCATATCCCATCGAGTCTGTGCCTAAAAAATGCTCACCACTTGGAGGTAAATCTTGACTTGTGAGATCTGTTAATTCTGGATTATGTGTCGTTAACCACGGAGAAGCAACGGTTAGAAGTACAATGATGGAGAGAACAATCAAACCCACAAATGCCATTTTATTCTGCAAGAATCGTTGAAATCCTAACTGAAACGGAGATACATGCTTCTCTTCCTTCTTTAGGTGTTTCTTATTTCCTAATTCAACACTAACCTTCATAAGAGTCACCTCCTAGTCATATTTAATTCGTGGATCTACGAATGCATATAAGATATCGGCAATTAGATTCCCAATGAGAACCGCCATAGAGGTCATCATTGTGATCGCCATCACAACCGGGTAGTCACGAGTTGTAATGGACTGTATATATAATTGGCCCACTCCTGGGAAGCCAAAAATAGTCTCTGTGATGATCGCTCCACTTAATAGGAGGCCTAGATCGATTCCAAATAACGTAACCAGTGGAATTAAAGCATTGCGCAATACATGCTTCCGCAAGACCTTACTCTCCGAAAGTCCCTTCGAACGAGCCGTCCGCGTGTAGTCCTGTGCTTTCGCATCTAGGACACTTGCCCTGACATAACGATTGTATTGGGCGATATTAATGATCGCTAACGTCATAGCAGGCAAAATAACATGATGCAATCGATCCATTAGATACTCTAGACCCTCATATCCAGAGGCTTCTGTCTCCGAACCACTGTACGGAAACCATCCTAACTGAAATCCAAATAAATAAATTAATAATAGCCCTGCGAAAAATGACGGCATTGAAAATCCGATGAAAGAAGCACTGGTAAGGGTATAATCCAATTTGCTATATGGTTTATTAGCTGAGAGGATCCCAAGTGGTATCGCAATCATATATGTAAAAATCAATGCAACTACACCTAGAAATACGGTCTTCCCTATACGTTCACTAAGTAAATCCTGAACTAACACTTTCTTATCAAATGAGACTCCAAAATTCCCCTGTACAAAATTTTTAGCCCAGAAGAAAAACTGTTCTACAGGTGGTTTATCAAGCCCAAAATCTTCTTTTAATTTAGCAATATAATTGGCATCTGCATGTTGATCCAACTTACCAGCAAGCGGATCTCCTGGTGCTAATTGCAATAACGTAAATAGAATGATCGAGATCAAAACGATCATCGGAATCGTTCCTAGCAATCGGCGAGTTACATATTTAACCAAGCTCTTCACCTCTCTCTACTGATAAATGAAAGACGTGTAGCCGTGTTGACTACACGTCTTTCATTTTCAAAGCTGTATATCGACTACTTTACATCCCAATCCACGAAACTTGGATGCCCTAACGCACCACGGTAGTCATACTGAACTCCAGTGACACGCTTGTTATAAGCATCGATAATATTTTGAGAGTACAACAGAACAACTGGAGAATCTTGTTGGAAGATCTTCGTCCAATCTTTAATCAATGCTTTACGACCTTCTTTTGTAAATGCTTTTTGGTCGTACATAGAAACACCGATTGATTTATCACTTTCTGGACTCTTCCAACGATAGTAGTTAGACTCAGCTGTAGAGCCATAGATGTTTTTAGGGTTAGGATCTACATCTGTTGTCCAGCCCATTAACCACATTTCCATCGTTTTATCTGCTTTTTGTTGTACCGTTTCAGCTAGAGCAGCAAAGTCTTTTGGTTGTTTTAGATCAATTTTGATCCCAACTTTTTCAATATCTTCACGGATCAACTTAGCCGATTGCTCACGTACTTGATTTCCTTTAGGGAATTCTAAGGAAAGTACATATGGCTTACCGGATGGATCTTCTACAAAGCCATCTCCATTTGTATCTTTGTAGCCAGCCTCAGCTAGAAGAGCTTTCGCTTTTGCTGGATCAAAAGAATAATCCGCATCTAGGTCCTTGTTATAAGCCCAACTCTTAGGAGATACTGGAGTGCTCAGCAATGTACCGTGTCCTTTTAGTAGACCCGTTACCATTTGTTCACGATTGATTGCATATGCAATCGCACGACGTACTTTTTTATCTGACAATTTCGGATGGTCTGTTCTGAAACCTAAGTATTGATACCCTAAGTCAGTATCTTCTACGAGTTCAACATCCTTAAAGCCTTTGATTGTTTCAAAGCTACTAGGCTTAATCCGCGAAACCATGTCCACTTTTCCTTCTTTTAATGCCCCAATCGCTACATCTTCTTGAAGCACTTTCCAAACGATTTGGTCTAACTTCGGCTTTCCTTGTGCAGCACCATAGAAATTTTTGTTTTTCTCAAGTACCACAAACTCTCCAGCTTTGATTTCTTTAATGGTAAAAGGCCCACTTGTTACAATATTTTCTGCCTTTTTCACTGCTGGGTCATTCTCAAGTGTTTTGACTGGCTTGCCCTCGAAAATGTGTTTTGGCATTGGCGTACTAAATACCTTTGTACTAATATCACGAGCATCGCTCTTCTCGAAGGTAACTTCTAGGTTGTAATCGTCTACCTTTTTAATTCCTTCGATATCCTTGGCTTTCCCTTCGTGATACTCTTTCGCGCCCTTGATGGATTCCACATACTCAAAACGGGATCCGCTGTATTCTTTATCGGCGATAAACTTCCAGGTAAAGATTACATCATCCACTGTAAGTGGCTTTCCATCTGACCATTTGGCATCCTTACGCAATTTAATGGAAACGGCATCTTTTTTCTCTGACTCTTTCCAAGACTCAGCCAAGTCAGGAATGCTCGTTTCTAGTTTTTCATCTTGTTTCCACAAGGAAGCAAATGTTTGATCAAGGATATACGCATCGTACACACTGTCATAAAGTCCGGGGTTGAATTTCCCATCAAATGTACTGTTCATCGTTGCTGTAATGGATTTCTTTTTTGCCCCATCACCGGAAGATTTGCTACCACAAGCAGTTGCGAATACAGAAAGACCCATCACGACTGCAAGAGAAAGAATACCGATTTTACTCTTCTTCATGCTTTTACAACCTCCTAATTAAATGGAAAAATAATTTAAAATCTTCCGAAGTTCCTTCGAGGCATCACCCCTTTGATAGATTCTTTTCTACTAATCGTAGAGGTGACACGCTACGTAATGTTCACTGCCTAGATGAATCATCTCTGGACGCTCCACCTTACAACGATCAAATGCTTTGGGACAACGAGGATGAAACGCACATCCTTGGGGCGGATTGGCTGGACTCGGTACATCTCCCTTTAAAATAATTCGTTCCCGTTTTAGACGTGGATTTGGAACCGGTACAGCCGATAGGAGTGCCTGCGTATACGGATGAGCTGGCTTCGTATATAGCTCCCCTTTTGGTGCAATCTCTGCCATGCGACCGAGATACATAACTCCCACACGATCTGAAATATGACGTACAACACTTAAATCGTGGGCGATAAAAACATAGGCAAGTCCAAACTCTTGTTGCAAATCTTCCATCAAATTTACAACTTGCGATTGAATGGAGACATCCAGTGCTGAGACAGGCTCATCTGCAACAATTAATTTCGGTTGTAGAGCAAGAGCTCTAGCAATCCCAATCCGTTGTCTTTGCCCCCCTGAAAATTCGTGTGGATAACGACCACCAAAGTTTTTATTTAACCCAACGGTATCCATAATTTGAAGAACACGGTCTTTACGATCTACCTTTTCCCCAATGTTATGAATATTGAGAGGCTCCTCAATTAGCTGTTCTACTGTCATTTGTGGATTTAAGGAGGCATACGGATCTTGGAACACCATTTGTAGATCGCGACGAGCTTTTCGGAGCGTCTCTCCCTTTAATGTAGCAAGATCGACACCATTAAAAAGGATTTGTCCATCTGTTGGTTCCATCAATCGAAGAAGCGTCCGTCCAGTTGTCGATTTACCACAACCCGACTCCCCAACTAGGCCAAAGGTCTCACCTTTTTTCACATAGAAACTAACTTGGTCAACTGCCTTCACGTCACCCACTTTACGCTTGAAGAGACCACCCTTGATGGGGAAGTATTTACTCAATTTTTTCACTTCTAATAGGTGGTTACTCATGGCTGAACGTCCCCTTCTCTGGATGATACAAGAAGCACCGTACTTGATGGCGATCTCCTACACGATATAAATCAGGTGCATGGTCAAAGCAATGATCCATCGCTTTATCACAACGTGGTGCAAAACGACAACCAATAGGAAACTCCTCTGGGGTTGGTACGTTTCCACGAATAGAGTAAAGTCTGGTTTGATCTGATTCCAAGTTGGGAACAGATTTAAGAAGTCCTTCGGTATAGGGATGGGATGATTTCTCAAAAACATCAAATACGCTTGCTTCTTCCACTACTTTTCCGGCATACATAACCACTACCCGATCTGCCATCTCCGCCACTACACCGAGATCGTGAGTAATAAGTAGAATTGATGTCTCAAATTCTGCTTTTACATCCCTCATCAATTCAAGAACTTGCGCTTGAATCGTTACGTCTAGGGCAGTAGTAGGCTCATCTGCGATCAATAACTGTGGGTCTGTGGACATTGCCATCGCAATCATGACACGTTGACGCATACCACCCGATAGTTGGTGTGGATACTCGTTCATAATATCTGTGGCACGAGCAAAACCTACTAGCTTTAACCGCTCTATCGCACGAGCTTCTGCTTCCTTTTTACTCAACTTATGATGGAGGATCAGTCCTTCTGTCATTTGATCTCCAATTTTGAGCACAGGATTGAGAGAGGTCATCGGCTCTTGAAAGATCATCGCAATTTTATTTCCGCGAATTTTACTAATATCTTCAACTGACTTCTTAGTCAGATCATTTCCCTCAAACATGATTTTCCCCTGTGCCACTTTCCCTGTACCTGGCAATAGACCCATAATGGATAGGGAAGTCATACTTTTTCCACAGCCCGATTCTCCTACTAAAGCAAGCGTTTCTCCCTTATTCATCGAGAAACTAATATCATCCACAACCGTAACTGCGCTCTTTGTATTCTCGAATACTGTTTTTAAATTCTCAATTTGAAGTAAAGCCTGTGACAATCCTATCCCTCCAATTCTAAAAGAACAAACCATATGTAATCTAATTAATTAGATATAACAAAATATAAGACACTATATTTCTATTCTGATAAATAATATGAAATATATGATTTACGGAGATTTTACCCGAATCCCAAAAAAACATTTCGTTAGATTAACACTAAGTCTCCTGCTAATTGTAACAAATTTTATTTGATTTCTTTTTATATTGCAATAGGTCTTACTTATCTTTTAGAAAAAAATTTCTGTTAATTATTTAGATTTACGTAGTTTTGGTGAATTGAAATTTTTATAACAAAGGGATATTTCACACGATATTTTACTTGAGATGTTTACCAACTTGCATCCATTTCAAAGAGTACTCTGGACCGTATGGATGATAAATAATACCCTGTACATACGGCTTTTGAAGTCGGGGGATCACTCTTTGATACAGCGGAACCACTACTTTATCGTGGTCCGTTAAAATCTGTTCCGCCTCCGCCATTAGCTTCGCCTGTTTTACTGGGTCTATTTCTTCATGAGCTTGGGCTACACGTTGATCGTACTTTGGATTTGAATAGCCCGTTGTGTTTTCAGTAGCATCTGTTTTAAAAATATCGAGAAATGTAAGCGGGTCATGATAATACGATTTCCATAAACTCACTACTAAATCTAAACCTTTTCCTTTCATTTCCTCTCTAATTTCTTTAGCTGATATTTCATTCGTGGTGCAGGAAGGGCATATTTTTTCTTTAAATATTTCACAAACCTTCTTCACCTCTAATTGATCAATACAGGTAACTTCACCCGGTTTTGTGGGACTCGTAACGTTTCCTTCTTCCTCTTTTTTTACATCATTCCGTGGATAGATAAGATCCGGCATCACACTGCCGCTCTTTACAAATGTAGAATGATCCGTTAGCTTCTCAACTGCATTCGCATAATATTTCTTTGTATTCCCATCCAGATTCGGATTTACATACAGGTAGTAAATAGTTGATCTAGGTACTGTCACCATGTCACTTTTGATCGTCGCTTCGTCCATTTTGTTATGCATCTGCATGAAGTCCACTTCATTCGACACATATTTATTGTCTGAATTTCGATCATCCTTACTACCAAATATGATAAAGCCGTTTCCCTTAACCGATTGATGATCCCAGTAGTCTCCATTTTTCACTGCTACTAGTTTATTTAACGTAAAAGATTCCAGTTGAAACGGTCCATTGGAAACCAGTGTTTTCATGTCGCTTCCAAATACATCGGGATACTTCTCATATAGATCTTTTCGTTGTGGAAACATAGCGCTATTCGTAGTCAGTGATAAAAAATTTTGATCTGGTTTGATTAATGTAATCGTCAATTTATGACCTTCTGACGCCACAACCCCTTGCTCTATCTTCCGTTCTTTAAATCCTTTTATATTTTTAAACAAATAAACATTTTTAGAGTTTTTAGGGTCAATTGCTCTCTTCCAAGCAAAGATGAAATCTTCTGCTGTGACTTGCTGACCATCACTCCATTTGGCATCTTTTCGAAGCGTAAACGTATAGGTTTTATAGTCTGGACTCACTTCCACTTTTTCAGCCATACCGTAAGTTGGTTTGCTATCCTTATCTAAGCGCATTAGCCCTTCCATGATATTATTTAACACATTTTGGGCACTTTGATCGTTCACTAACGCACTGTCTAAATTGCGTAGCTCTCCCGTTTCGACTATTCGCAACATGTCCGGAATCTGCGGTTTCTCCATTTGAATCGCGGAATGATCTGCTCCTTTTTCCATAGCAAAAAAGCTAGTGTAGACCAACACAATCGCAACCGCAATCACGGTTAACTTACCTAGTTGAACATAGTGTTCCCTTGGCTCTTTTTCGTTCCACTTGGTAACGAAAGCTTGTTTTAGCTGCTCAAATCCTTTATATGTAATGGATTTACCTATTTTCATTATGTAGTGAATGATCCGTTTAAGCCGTGACATGTAGCCTTCCTCCTCTTTTGTCTGAAATAGGGTGGCTCATATCTTTTCATTATAATATAAATTTTTCGAATATGAAATAGAGCAAACTACATTCCCTACTGAAACGGCGCCCTTATTGAATTTATTTTATAATGATTTTTCCATCCCTTCAGGCTGTAGACAATGCCTCATTTCAGACAAGATCTACAGCCTACTATTTTTTTCAAAATACTAATCATATCTAAAAAAATCTACACAAAGTGAATCCATCCGTTCACTTCCACAATCTCAAGAAATTTAGCCAGCCGTGGGAGAATCGGTTCCGCCTCTTCTCCAAAGTGATTCATCAGGTCATCGCTAATCTGCTGAACGGTTTGCACTCCTTCACATCTTTGGATAACGAAGCTTCCTAGTGGATCTAACTGCACTTTGATCACGGAAGGCTGTTGTAAAAAACGAATGGAAAGCCGTTCAATCCAGCTCATTCTGGGAAGTAATACTTTACACAATCCCTGGTTTTCTTCGTTTTTCTCGATCTGAAAATGGCTTCGTAAAAGCGGTTTCATCTCAAGAAGATTAAGCGCTCGTTGCTTCTTCTGAGTACGTTGGTACATGGTACAGGACTCCTATCTCTATGGATACTAGGTAGTAGGCTTCTCTTTAGAGCTAAATCGAGTCGCTACACATAGGAGAGAGATGGCTAATAATGCGAATACGGTAACTGGCATCCAGTTATTATCGAACATAAGGGGTTTGTCAGGATTGATTACTTTTGGCACGATCAGCAATGCGATTACCACACTAATCAAAGCTTCACCCGCTATTAAGCCAGAAGCAAATAGCGTCCCTACTTCTTCCCTTTTCCGCCTGATACTTTCATCTTTCGCAAAGACTTCGGACAGCCAGCGAATGATCCCCCCTACCATGATCGGTGAACTAATTGAGAGTGGGAGATAAAAACCGACTGCAACCGTCAGCGAATTTAATCCTAAAAATTCGATCGTAATCGCTAAGGCAATACCCATAAAGATCAGGTCCCATGGTAGATTTCCACCCATAATCCCTTCCACGATGATGCGCATTAATACAGCCTTAACTGCGGGCAACTCTGTTCCACCTAACCCATAAGTGGAGTCAAATAAAGTGAGTACGTACCCGATTAATAACCCACTCGCTAAGACCCCAATCATCATCGCAATTTGTTGTTTCCAAGGCGTTCCTCCTACAAGATATCCTGTTTTTAAATCTTGAGAGATATCTCCTGCGACCGCTATCGCTACACACACAATAGCCGCCACTACTAATGCCGCTACACTACCGTCCGTTCCAGAAAATCCTGCGGCTTTGTATAAAATAGTCACGATCAACAAAGTAGCAATCGTCATTCCCGATACAGGCATAGAGGAACTTCCCACGATCCCGACAATTCGAGAAGCCACCGCTACAAATAAGAACCCGAAGATCGCAATGGCAATGGCACCTAAAACGCCTACATTGGTTACGGGGGTAAAAGCGATGATCAATATTAAAACCAACACACCAATACCGATATATTTGTATGAAAGATCCTGATCCGTTCGTTCTAACGTTACATCCTGATTCTGGGTACGAAGACTTACGATTGTATCCCTTACAGATTTAATTAGTAGAGGAAGTGTCTTAAGTAACGTGATGAGTCCACCTGTCGCAACTGCACCTGCACCAATGTACCGAATATAGTTTGAATAGATCCCACTGGCATCGAGCGTACTAATCGGCTCAGTCGTTGGGAAGAATGAAGTGGGGCTTCCTGTTGTAAAAAAAACAATCATCGGGATAAAAACAACCGATGCAAACAAGCCACCCGCCACCATTTGGCCTGCAATTCGGGGTCCAATAATATAGCCAACTCCTAATAAAGAAGGCATAATATCCATCCCTAGAGCGGCACCTTTATAGCCAGCGATCGTTGTTCCTACCGAGTTTTTGATCCATCGAAGTCCATCAAATACCTTTACCAGTCCACCAATCATAAATCCAATAAAAATTAAGGTAGCGCTACTACCACCCTTTTCGCCAGACTTTAACACTTCTGCACAGGCAGTCCCTTCGGGATAGGGAAGCGTTTCATGTTCATTTACAATTAAAAGGCGGCGTAATGGGATCATCATGAAAACACCTAAGAACCCACCTGTTAGCGCGATAAATGCAACCATGCCCTGTGAAGGAGTTAATTTCATGAGATATAGCGCTGGAATGGTAAAGATAGCTCCAGCCGCTACTGCTTCACCCGCAGTGGTCATCGTTTGTACAATATTATTTTCCAAAATCGATTCTCGACGAAATATTCCTCTTAAAATCGCCATTGAAATCACGGCAGCAGGAATAGAGGCGGTAACGGTTAATCCTATTTTTAGCCCCAGATATGCGTTAGCTGCACCGAAAACAATTGCCAATACAACTCCTAATATAACGGATACAATTGTGATTTCAGGCAGAGAACGCGAAGCAGGTATATAGGGAATAAATTTCGATTCGCGTTTCAAAGAAAATCTCCTACCTTCTTTTTACTATGTATCCTTACATTGCCCATTACCTTTATAAAATATAAAAACAACATCCCTAATCGGATGCTGTTTTCTCAACCATATTTATAAATGTACCCAATAGAGTGTTGGGACCTTCTTATTGTATTCCTGTTTCATCATTTCAACATACCAGCTTGCAAAGGCGATTTTTTTACTCGTAATCTCTTTTGCTTCTGTTAACTTTTTACATGCCGTCGTCTCAAAGTAAATTTGTTCCTCAAAAATCTGCTTACACTCAAATAAATAATGATCTGGATAGATAAGTCGCGAATAGATTAAAGCATGTTCTTCTTCTTCAACGGGATGAACCTGATCATATTGCTTGATAATTCGGGTAATTAATTCTTTACTTCCTGTAGAGCGATACGCAGTCAGCAACCAATCACCTACATCTTTCGTTCTTACCTGATGGCTAAGTTGATTCCAATCAATGAGTTGGGCCTTATTATGATTCTCTGTCCGAATCCAATTCTTCCGCGAACAGTTATTATGACAAAGCTTCCCATTCACCCTGCTCTGTTCTCGAATCGCTTGGCCTGAGATCTTTTCATCATACTCTTGAATAGATTCCAGCAAGCTCTGATAGTAGGTTCCCATCCGGGATAACGTAATGTCTACTTGATTGGGAATCTCCGTCCATTTGGCAGCAAGGGTATAGATTTCGTGTTTATGTGCTTCTTCTTTTTGAATTTCGGATGGATCCGTCCACTTCATTTTTTTCTTCTCTGGTTCCCATTCTGCGCTCTGTTTATGAAAAGAAGCCAATTGTACCGTAGCATCCAACCAATCTTGCTCATGATTCCAAGACATGCTTTCCCCATGAATCCAAGGATAAATCACATAGTTCCTGGCAAATCCCGTTAAAACATGTTTTTCATTCTTAAGAGAGCTACGTGGCATCGGGATTTCCATAACGGGGTCAGATAATGACTCCATCCATGGTGCTACTTGGACCATCAATTTATAACTATCTAATTCACTTTTCTTAATTCGTTTACATCCATATGGGCCTTGATCTGTCTCCAGATAGATTACACCTGCTATGGGCCTGGCTGAGAGCACCTGAAAACCATAGTGATATTCAAGTAATTGCGTAAAATGAATTTCTCCTGTCCACTGGTCTAGTTGCTCTGCTACCTCCCTAGAATCTTGTGAAAGCATGTACCTTCACCTCTACTTCTTCATTCACTTATGCCCATATTGTATGTAAAGAAACGGAGACTGTGCCTACTGAATAGAAGTAATTTGCTTTTTAGAGCGTGGATGGATGACATCAAGCCCGCCCGTCACATTCAGAATGCTACCTGTAACAAAGTCCGATTGTTCTTGTAGTAAAAAATGGACAACCCTTGCTACATCCCCTCCCGATCCAGGTCTACCACGCGGAGTTTCGTTATCAGAGAGAGTTACCACTTGTTCACGATCCATCTCTTTCCATTCTCCAATGATATCCCCGGGGTTTACCATATTAGCTGTTATCCCGTATACCGCTTCCTCTACCGCAATACTCTTCATAAACGAAACTAAACCTGTTTTCGCTGCTGCATATACGGATCGATCCGGCCACGCAGGCGCCTCCCCCACACGACCAAACCCAAAATAAATCAGCCGACCAAATTGTTCTTCTCTCATGATAGGAATCATTTCACGCGTCAACCATAAGCTACTCATAAAATTTCCTTGAATTAATTCCTCTATTTCCTCAGCAGAATGATCGGTAAATAATTTTCGCTCTCGCAAAAAAGGCCCCACAGCATGTACTAAAGCATGAATCCCACCAAAATCCCGTTTTACTTTTTGTACCAATGATGTAATCTCCTGACGGTTTGTCACATCCGCTTGATAAAAACAGACTTGTTGTCCCGTCTGAGCGGATAGCTCGTTTGCATATGAAACTCCTTGATCATACGATCTGGCAACAATCGCCACATGCCAGCCAGATTCTGCAAGCATCTTCGATATCATTCTTCCGATTCCTTTATTACCGCCTGTAATGAGTAGTGTTTTCATATAAGGTCCGCCTTTCCTTTCTAACTAACATAATTCCCACATCTTCGGTAAACCTATCAACTGAAGAGAAAATGGAGTGTGATATATGAATCATCAACCAATCCCTGCTTCGGCAAAAGATGTTCATCAAACGACTATTGAATGGATCCATCAGCGTGGAATCAACGAATCCCAGATTGCTGAGCTTACCTATTACTTGTTTTTAGATTGAAAAGCATTACTTTTGGAACTGGTTCAGGTTAATAGCTAGAATTTTGTTCGTACCACCATCTATGGTGGAATCAGTATATACAAGCCAATCGTCAGAAGCTGTTAAACTGTTAATAGCTGAAGCCTCAAAGACAGAGGTAACTACTTTTTTTGTTCCTTTGTTTTTGGATCATATTGGATAATTGTATTTACCGTGTCTTCTGGTTTTTGTCCCTCATTTACTGCTATGTACATGTGAGTACTGTTTTTAGTAGGAACACTAATATTGCTGTAAGGAAGTTCAATATCAATACGGTTGTCTGTCTTTTTCTCAGTTGTAGGATTAGGCTTTGCTCCTTCACTTTTACAACCACTTAAAAACAGGCACAACACAGATATCAAAAGAAAAGGCACAAATACTTTTCTCATCCCTCTACATATTAATAGGGGAGTTAACAAACTCCCCTCAGACCACAGACAAAGTCTATTTTATAGACACAGACTGGTGACAAACCCAATATCGAAAATCACAGAACTTATCTGGAAATAATTTGACCTTCTAAAACTGTCTCTAAGACGTTTTTATAAGGCATGGAGACATATTTGTCCCCTGAACTTTTCAGTCCAGATGTCATTATCTATCAAAATAGGATTTTGTCTGCAGTCTGATATCCATATACTCAATATAATATACGGATATATCTATTTTCTGTACCTTTTCTATTTTCCTTTATGGTCGAGATCTCTGCTCAGGTAATGATTACCAAATGTAAACGGTAGATGAATCCTACGGTGAATCGTCTTTCAAGTGAGATATCGTCCAGGCATCCATATACAATTCAACATATATATAGTCAGAATTATATATAGGGAGGTAAAGACATGTCTCAAGCGAATATACCAAATATTTCACCCAATATTCAGATCACACGGGAAGATGCCATTAACCTATTGCTTTCATCGATTGCGTTAGAAGAGCTAGGACTTAGTCATATTATTAATGCCGAGGGCGAAAAGCTCCAATACGTTCTGGGAACTCTCCCTGGAGTATCAACATCCTTTCAACCTTCCATTAGCGATCTACTTACGATAAATAGTAGTGTTCGCGACACCATTAATGTGATTGGAAAGAAAGAATGGATACTGAATGAGAAGTTAGAAAACGTATTAGGCACAGACGTTACGAGAGGGCCAACTGGTTCCGCAGGAGCTACGGGACCCACAGGGCCATCAGGAGGACCTCCTGGACCCGCGGGAGCTACAGGACCTTCTGGTCCACCAGGACCCGCGGGAGCGATTGGAGCTATGGGGCCTCAAGGTAACACAGGACCCCAAGGAAATACAGGACCTCAAGGCAGTACAGGGCCTCAAGGCGCTACAGGGCCTCAAGGTAACACGGGACCTCAAGGAAATACAGGACCTCAAGGACCTACGGGAACGTTTGTTACCGGTGATTTCTTATTCACAGTCCAAGGTACAGGGGCAAGTGGAAGTGGAAGTGTTCCACTCGGCTTCGGAGATATACTTAACTTTATATCCAGTACATTAGAAATTACGGTTACCCCCGGTTCGGCTAATGTGAACTTAGAAGTGGCCACTGGAGCGAATAGTCCTCTTGCAGAAGCGATTCAAGCAGTCATTGAACAACTCGGTCTTTC
>NZ_SLXV01000041.1 GCF_004341445.1 Baia soyae | reverse complement strand
ACGGGACCAAGTGGACCTTCGGGGGATATCGGACCTCAGGGACCAACGGGACCAAGTGGACCTTCGGGGGATATTGGACCTCAGGGACCAACGGGGCCGCAGGGAAATACCGGTCCTCAAGGAGCCACAGGAGTAAGTGTGTCCGGCGTGATACCAATGGTTTATGTCTCCGATGGTAGTAGCAATATTGTTTATGTAGTGAATGGACTTTCAAATCAAGTTGTAGCCACCGTTGCTGTCGGTTCGGGTTCTTCGGATGGTGGAGATATTGATATTATGAATAATCGTATCTATATACCTAATCAATCTTTAGGAAGTGTCTCCGTGATTGATGGTTTTACTAATCAAATCATCCACACCTTTACAGTGGGAGGAACTCCTTTTTCGGCCACATTAAATACAAACAGACAACGATTATATATAGCACAAGTCCCGAATGCTAACTCAATTACTGATCTTGATTTAACAACAGGTACGACTACAGTCATTTCAGTCGGTAACGCTACACGAAGACCTAGTTTTGATAGTATTCGAAACATTTTATATGTACCCAATAATGCTAGTCATAACGTTAGTGTTGTAGATACAAATAATAACAACACTATCATTGCAACTGTTACAACTGGCCCAGGCACGTTTGGCGCTCAAGTCATAGGGATTGACTCATTAAACAATACCATTTATGTTCCTAACTTTAGTAATGCCACAGTCTCTGTCGTCGATACGACTACCTATACTGTTACATTTACCATAAATGTTGGAGTAGGCGCTACATGGGTGTCTGTTGATCGCTTCAACTCTCGTGCATATTGCACTAACTTCAGCAGTGGAAACGTTTCTGTTATTGATACAAACTTGAATACGGTTATAACCACGATTCCACTCAATGGGCAAAATGTCACTTCAAGCGCATTGAATCCACTGACGACAATCATCCAAAATAGTTTTCCTACAGATGTTCTCTATGTATCAGATACAAGGAATAAAGTATCGTTAATTGACATGGTAACGAATAAGATTATCACATCTCTCCCCGCTGTTAATCTTCCTGGTCCGAGGTGGGTTGGTGTCAACCCTTATGGTTCCGCTTAATAGACATTTGATGTAATTAAAAAGGCTAGCCTACTTCTTAGTACAAGAAGTAGGCTTAATATATCAAATTTTAGTGGTATCTTCTTTTCATCGGTCACTATCATCAGTGCAAAATGCTTTATTAATCTGATAAGATGAAATTGATTAATCTTTCTATCAGATCATTGTGGAAGGAAGTGGTGTCATGCCGTTTTATCATCAATTAGGAAAGTTACCACATAAGAGACATATTCAATTTCGCCAACCAGATGGAAGCCTTTATCATGAACAAGTGATGGGGACGAAAGGCTTTTCGGGAATCCAGTCTATCCTATATCATGTGAATCCACCGACTCAAGTGAGTGGTTACCGTAAGATTCGCGATTGGATTATGACACTTGAAGAAGAGGGAGCGAATCGACATCGTCATTTCTTTACCTTTCAACATGAGGAAAAGGGAGATTGTATAGATGGTAGGGTGTACTCGTTAGCAAATGAGGATTGTGCTATTTCAACTGTGTCCGCATCTGAGCCGATGGATTATTTTTATCGGAATGCAGATGGGGATGAGGTCCTTTTTATCCACGAGGGAAGTGGGAAGTTAGAGACGATCTTTGGGGAACTATCGTTTCAGCAAGGGGACTATTTGGTGATTCCGATTGGCACAACGTATCGAGTAGTGGCAGATACATATCCGATTCGCATGTTGGTGATTGAAACCACAGGCGAAATTACCATCCCTCGGCGTTATCGTAATGAATATGGACAACTGGCGGAGCATAGCCCATACTGTGAACGGGATATTCGGGTCCCTACCCAATTAGTGGCTTATGAAAGCAAAGGTAGCTATGAAGTACGAGTAAAAGCGAGAAATCAATTACACGGTTATACCTATGATTTCCATCCGCTAGACGTAGTAGGCTGGGATGGATACTTGCATCCGTGGGCATTTAGCATTCATGACTTCGAGCCGATTACGGGTTCGATTCATCAACCGCCACCTGTGCATCAAACATTTGCAGGGCCTAATTTTGTTATCTGTTCCTTTGTGCCGCGTATGTATGATTATCATCCAGAAGCGATCCCAGCTCCTTATTACCATAGCAATGTAGAGAGTGATGAGGTTTTGTACTATGTGCGAGGGAATTTTATGAGCCGCAATGGGATTCAAGAAGGATCAATAACCCTGCATCCAAGTGGGATTCCACATGGGCCTCATCCTGGTAAAGCGGAAGGATCAATTGGCAAGACTAGAACGGAAGAGTTGGCGGTTATGATTGATACCTTCCGTCCGCTAAAAGTAGCTAAATCTGCATTAGAGACCGAAGATATAGAGTATATGTTGTCATGGAATCGAAAATCGTAGGGAGGAATAGGATTGCGACTTGATCCCAAGCAATTAACGCAGAAAGAAAATTATAAATTAATGATTGGTAGCGTGTTACCTAGGCCGATCGCATTTGTTACGTCTATGAATCAAGACGGCATCGTAAATGCAGCTCCTTTTAGCTTCTATACAGCTGTAAGCACCAATCCTCCTATGATTGGCTTTACCGTGAATCGCAAGCCGGGAAACGTGCAAAAAGATACCGCGAGCAATATCCAGTTAAATGGTGAATTTGTGGTTCATGTAGTCGATGAAACCAATGTAGCGATGGTAAATGAGACCGCCACCGAATTTCCAAGCAATGTAAGCGAGGTAGAGGCGGCTGGATTCACGCTAGAGCCGAGTGAAGTGGTGACAGTGCCGCGCATTCGAGAGAGTAAAGTTCAATTAGAATGCAAACTGCATCAAATCATCCCAATGGGTGGGATAGCTGACGCTCCGAACTCCGATTTTATCGTCGGTGAGATTGTCCAGTTCCACGTACAAGATGATTTGCTGATGGACGGAAAGATTAACACTGACCAACTAAAGCCTGTAGGGCGCTTAGCTGGTTTATACTATGGCAACATAGGAGAGACATATGCGATGCCGCGCAAGTCTTATGAAGCGTGGTTAGAGGAGAAGGAATAGAGGCGTCATATAAAAAAGAAGCTTGATAAACGGAATGATATGCTCCCCAAAAGGCAGACAGTTGAAATAATAAAAACTGCTATTTTTGGGGAGCTTTTCTAAGTATCACGGGTTTAACCATCCGAATATCTAACAATACGTATGCTTGCAGAAGAAGCACTATTAGCAGGTTCTATAGCACCAATTCCTTGGGGGCCCTGAGCTCCAGTAGATCCTTGAGGTCCCGTTGGTTCCCTAGTACGAATAACAAAAGATTTTATACAGGGAGAATGACAAGGATTACGCGGTGTAAAATGGCAAAGCCTACGTTTTCTAGAATTAGAAATATTGTTGTGCTTGTGAAAAAAATTAGGCAATGATCTGATCTCCTTATCGCTTTCGAACCATCCGAACGATACTACTATTATTTATACTCATGGTACTAAGATTTGTGATTGTTATAGGTTAGTGTAAGAGTGATTGCAACAAAAATGAAGCGGCTTCAGTCCTGTGGGATTCAGAACGAAAGCCGCTTCATGTTATTTTTTATTCAGATCGTGAAGCATGATAGCCTTTGTTTTTGTTATAACGCGAGCGATCTGTTTTGGAAAGATAACGTTTCCGAATGCGGAATGTTTTCGGAGTTACTTCCAATAACTCGTCATCCTTCAGATACTCGATGGCATCATCGATCGACATCTGACGCGGAGTATCGAGGCGCAAAGCTTCTTCCTTCGTAGCACTACGGATACTGGTAAGGTGTTTCTTTTTACATACGTTTACTTCAAGATCGTTATCACGAATGTGTTGTCCGATTACCATTCCTTCGTAGACCTCGGTACCTGGAGTGACAAACATCTGCCCACGCTCTTGTGCCGAATGAAGGGCATAGGTGGTAGCCGTTCCAGATTCCCAAGCGATGAGGGAGCCAAAGCCATGTGTGTCGATATCGCCCGCATATGGCTCATAACCAGCGAGCAGGGAGTTCATCAATGCTTCTCCACGTGTTGCCGTAAGCAATTGTTGACGGAATCCGAGCAAGCCTCGTGATGGGACGAGATAGGAGAAATGGATGTTTCCATTATCTAAGATCTCCATGTCTTTCATCTGACCTTTACGAATACCGAGTAGTTCTACTACAGCGCCTTGGTGGTCACTGCCTACTTCAATCTCAACGGCTTCAACAGGCTCATGTTTCTTTCCGTTGATTTCCTTGATGATTACTTCAGGCTTACTTACTTGGAATTCGTATCCTTCACGGCGCATGTTTTCAATCAAGATGCCTAAGTGAAGTTCACCACGACCTGAAACCATGAAGTTATCGGCAGATTCGGTGTCATCTACTCGAAGGGCTACGTCGCGTTCTGCTTCCCGATAGAGTCGTTCACGAAGTTTACGTGATGTGACAAATGTACCATCTTGGCCTGCAAATGGACTGGTATTAACCCCGATCGTCATCCGTAAAGTGGGTTCTTCTACTGTAATGGAAGGTAATGCTTCTGGTTGGTTAGGATCAGCTAATGTATCTCCAATCCGCACGTCACCTAGGCCGGTTACCGCGATGATATCTCCAGCTGCTGCTTCCTCTATTTCTACACGTGCGAGGCCTTGATGGGTGAAGACTTGGGCTGCGCGTGCATTACGAGTCGTGCCATCTGCTGCGATCACAGTGACACTTTGATTCCGTTTTAACTTTCCGCGATGAAGACGGCCAATGACGATTTGTCCTTTGTACTCATCAAAACCAAGCAGGGTTGCTTGCATCTGAGTAGGTCCTTCTACATCCACTTGTGGAGACGGAAGTGTTTCTAAAATCGTGTCAAGAAGTGGCTCCATGGTTTCGCCTAATTCGTCTGGTTCGAGTCCTGAAGTTCCAGCAAGTCCACTTGCGTAGATGACAGGGAATTCACATTGCTCATCGCTTGCTCCTAAATCAACAAATAGGTCAAAAGTAGTATCGATCACGTAATCAGGACGTGCATTTTCACGGTCGATTTTATTGATGACCACCACTACTTTATGTCCACGTTCGAGTGCTTGACGTAGAACAAATTTGGTTTGCGGCATCGGGCCTTCTACTGAATCTACGAGTAGTAGCACACCGTCTACCATGTTCATCACACGCTCTACTTCTCCACCAAAGTCTGCGTGTCCAGGAGTATCAATGATGTTGATCTTGATTCCTTTATATTCAATGGCAGTATTTTTCGCTAGAATGGTGATTCCACGCTCACGCTCGAGGGCGTTGGAATCCATCACGCGCTCATCTACTTGTTGATTGGCGCGGAATATACGACTTTGCTTCAACATCGCATCAACCAATGTTGTTTTCCCATGGTCTACGTGCGCGATAATCGCGATGTTGCGAATCTGTTCTGGTTTCATGAGGTTCTTGTTCACCTTTTCTTCAAATATATATTCTTCGAAATCGTACCACATGGAAGCTAAAGAAAAAAGACCCGCACAAAGTACGAGTCTTTTTTCTTGGTGTGGACTCACTCCATCGGTAGCAACTTGCCAAGTCTTGCAAGGCACTACCGATGGAGCAAGTTACCTAAAATTGTATCGGTCCTTCTGCCAATTGTCAATTAGAGTGAGCCAATCGATTTAGCGAAAAGCTCCTTTTTCCAGATAAAAATGCTGACAAATAGGGTGATTGCCACTGGATAGAATAGCGCCCAGCCAACAAATGGAAGAATGGAAAGAGTAAGCAAAAAGGAAATCCAGCTAAACAGTCGTGCAGTCTTAAAGTCACGAAAGATTCGAATGGCCGCTGCACAACCAAACAAATAGGTCATAATAAAGGTAGCATTTGGCAATTGAATTAGAGTAGATAATGGAATGAAGCCGGTAGCGTATAGAGACATGATGATCACAAATGCTCCAGTCAAGAAATACAGTCCACCTACTGGGGTACCATAACGTTTATTGAATAAACCCATAAATGCAGGAGCTTTCCCTGCTCGTGAGAGGGCATAGGCCAGACGAGAAGCAGCTCCAAAGTAAGCAATCATGGTAGCCATGCAGATAAAAAATCCTAATCCGCCTGTCACAACAGAACCACTCACTCCAAATGATTGTTTAATGATCCCAACCAAAGCCGTCTGTGCTCCATCTAGGTAGGAAGCAGTACCAACTGTCGCAAAAGCAGTGAGAAAGTACAGGACTCCAACGATTACAGCGGCTATGGTAACTGCTTTTACCGTATCACGTTTGGAATCTACAAATTCCTCACTGAGATGAGTTACAGCTTCCCAGCCGATAAAGCACCAAAATAAAATGGCTGCTGACTCTCCTACATTCCACCAACCATGTGGTACAAACGGTGTAAAGTTTGCTGGTTCCATATGTGAAAAAGAGCTGAAGATCACAAGGCATAGTACCAGTACAATTCCACAGGTGAGGATGACCTGGATTTGACCACTTACTTTCATTCCAAAATAATTCATCGTTAAGGCTAACATGATCATGATGATGGCGATTCCAAGCTGTCCGGTATCTCCTACACCGATGGCGGCACCGAGAAAGCCAGCTCCCGTTAATGCGTTGACAGGGGCACCAATGATCACGGACATCAAGAAAAACCAGCCCACCAACGTTCCCAGCTTATCTCCAAACGCCTTGGTGACATAATGAGCTACTCCTCCAGAGTGAGGATATAGTGCTGATAGCCATCCCATGACAAGAGCCATCGGAAATACGAGTATCATCATGATTCCCCATGCGAGTAATGAAGAAGGACCTGCTATCTCTGCTGATAATCCCGGTACTAATAAAATACCAGAACCCATTACGGATCCGATATAAAGAGCGATGGCTTGCGGAAGCCGGATTGTTTTGTGTAAGGCGAGTTGAGTGTCCACGAACCGCACTCCTTTTTTCATTTTGATATCTGTATGGTACTGTGAAGGTATATCATCAGTAAAATAGATAGTTTCGTTTATAATCATCATAAAAATCGATTGATGAGGTGAACCACCGCATGGATTTGCGCAATTTGATTACGTTTCGAACTGTTGTTTCGTGTAATGGTTTTACCAAAGCGGCTGAGGTCTTGGGGTACGCACAAAGCAGTATTACCGCTCAAATTCAGGCTTTAGAAGAGGAGCTAGGGAGTCCACTTTTTGATCGGATTGGAAAGAAAATTATCTTAACGGAAATGGGACAGAGGCTCCTTCCTTATGCGAATCAGATGATCCAATTACATGATGAGGCCAAAATCGCGATTCGGCCAGACTCCATTCCTTCGGGAGTTCTGACGATTGGTTCACCCGAATCTCTGGCTGCGTATCGCTTACCTGCTCTGATTCACGAGTATAAGCAGAAGTTTCCTCAGGTTAAGATGATTCTAAAGCCAGGAGTATGTTGGCAAATGAGGCAGATGGTTGCTAAAGGAGAGTTAGATATCGCATTTTTATTGGAGCCGACTTCTGGAGACCAAGAGGATATTGAAATCGAAACGATTGTCCCTGAACCGATTGGATTAGTCACTTCACCTGATCATCCGCTAACGAAGACACAAAGATTTGAGTTGCATGACTTACAAAAGGAGACCCTTCTTCTCACAGAGGCAGGATGTAGCTATCGAAATTACTTGGAACATGCGATGCAACAACAAGGAATTAAACCGGAATCGGACATGGAATTTTGGTCGATTGAGGCGATTAAAAGCTGTGTCTATGCAGGGCTGGGAATTGCGTACCTTCCGTTTATCAGTGTTCAAACGGAGGTTCGTGAAGGGAAACTAGCTTGGTTGCAACCCGATTTGATTCAAGGTCAAATTTACACACAAGTAGCCTACTCGAAAAAGCGGTGGATGACCGCTGCGGTTAGGGAGTGGTTAGCATTAGTAAAGAAGTATCAAGCGATTTGGAGGCAGATCTAGATGGAGATAAAGAAAAAGATCCGCACAAAGTGTACGGGTCTTTTTCGTGGAGTGAGTTACCTAAAATCGTATCTCTCTGCCGGTCAATTAAAGTAAGCCCATCGTTTGGAGAAAAGCTCTTTTTTCCAGATAAAAATGCTGACAAATATAGTAATTACCACTGGATAGAATAGAGCCCATCCAACAAACGGAAGAATGGAAAGAGTAAGTAAGAAAGAAATCCAGCTAAACAGTCGTGCAGTCTTATAATCGCGGAAGATTCGAATGGCAGCTGCACACCCTAGTAGATAAGTCAAAATATAGGTGGCATTTGGCAATTCAATCAGAGTGGATAATGGAATGAAGCCTGTAGCGTATAGAGCCATGGTGATTGCACATCCTCCAGCCAGAAAATAAAGTCCACCTACCGGAGAGCTATAACGCTTACTAAAAAGTTTCATGAACGAAGGAGCTTTTCCATCTCGCGCGAGAGCATAGGCCAGCCGTGTGGAGGATCCAAGGTAAGCAATGATGGAAGCCATACAGATAGAAAAGCCTAGTCCGCCTGTAATAACAGAACCATAGTTTCCAAACGATTGCTTGATAACATGAACTAAAGCCTCCTGAGCCCCCTGTAGATATGAGCCTGTGCCAACTGTAGAGAATGCGGTGAGAAAGTATAGGACTCCGATGATTCCGACAGCTATTGTAACCGCTTTCATCGTATCGCGTTTGGGATCTACAAATTCCTCACTCAGATTCGTTACGGCTTCCCACCCAGTGAAACACCAAAATATGATGGCTGCTGACTTACCTACATCCCACAAACTGAATGGTACACCCGGCTTAAAGTTTGTTGGTTCTATATGTACGAAAGAACTGAAGATCGTAAAACAGAGTATCAGTATAATCCCACAGGTGATAACAACTTGGATTTGCCCACTTACGCTCATTCCAAAATAATTTACAACCAAGGCTAGAATAAGCATGACAATCGCAATTTCAATCTGCCCTGCGCCTCTCAAGCCAAGAGCAGAACTGAGAAAACCAGCTCCCGTTAATGCAGTGACAGGGGCTCCGATGATAACAGACATCAAGAAAAACCAGCCCGTTAGAGTTCCTAGCTTCTCTCCAAAAACTTTGGCTACATAATGGGCAACCCCTCCAGAATGGGGATGTAGTACGGATAACCATCCCATGACAAGAGCCATTGGAAATGACAGCATTATCATAATTCCCCATGCTAATAAAGAAGAAGGCCCTGCTATCTCTGCTGCTAATCCAGGTAATAATAAAATGCCAGAACCGAGTACAGATGCGATATAAAGTGCAATCGCTTGCGGAAGTAGGATAGATTTGCGTAATGCGGGTTGAGTATACACTGATGCATCGCTCTTTTCTCGTTGTGTGTATGCATTGAATATATTTTTTTGTAATTTAACAATTGGGATAAAATATGTGTCTAAACAGGGTTTTAAGGCTATACTCGAGCTATTTTCGGCTTTTTGAAAATAGACTCTAGTTTCCTTTGATTATCACTCCTAAAAATAAATAAAATTTAAATAAAACTAATTCGAATTGATACACTCATTTATTCAGTGGTTCCTTGATTAGTATACATATGGACAAATTGATAGTCAATTCTTAATAAATATTTTTCTTTATTGATAAAATTTCATTATCACGTATATAAATTCGATTGTGATTGTTTATATATATGTTAATAAAATTATTCTTTATTTTATAAAGAACATAAATAACGAAAGGGAGGTTAATGAAAGTAAGCTAGCTTGGTCGTAACCAGGTGTGATATGAGATTAGGCTTGTACACAAGTAGCTTACTCTAAAAACGATTGGATGACGTCCAGTCCGGAGTAGTTGGAGGTAATGAAGGAGTATCGGCAGATTTGAGAGATTCATGATGTACTTCCTAGTTAGAACCTTTCTTCCGTAAGATCCGGTTGACTGTCTCTCGACTTAACCCAATAAATTGAGCAATTTCTTCCTGAGTAAATAGATCTTCTATGTGATAACCCTGAAAGTATTGTTGTAGCCATTGACGAAATAGGTCAGGTCGTTCTTGAGGAGGAGCAGTGAGAATATCAATGCGTTGTTGCATCATTCGGAGTTTACTTTGCAAAGTTTGTGCAATCGAACGATATCGAATGGGCTCTTGCTGGATCGATTCGTACCATTCTCCTGCTGGAATTTTTATTATTTCTGATGTGGTTAATGCGATCACTGTACCATGGTAATCTTTTGGTGATACGAGACTATGATGAGGGAATGTCTCTCCGGGTACAAGAATATTTAAGAAAATAGTGCTTCCGTCTTCTTTCATTCGAGTTACTTTTAGCAAGCCTGATTCAAGATAATAGAGATAATCTCCCTGATCTTCCTGTCGAAATAAGACTTCACCTCGACACAGTATTTGTACACTCATTTGTTCAATCCTTTCCCACAATTAATGTGACGTAAATCACACTGTCTTCCGACTCTATATTCTTATAATAAAACTAGATTCCAGATATAAGTCAAATTTAAGATGAAGAGGTGAATCATATGCTAACGCATGCAGAGATGGAGATGATTCGTTCTACAGCTCCTGTGTTAAAAGAACAAGGTTTGGCGATTACTTCTTACTTTTATACTGAAATGTTTAAAAACCACCCTGAGTTGAAGAATCTTTTTAATGTAACACATCAAAAGGAAGGAACTCAGCCTCAAGCTTTAGCTAATGCGGTATATGCAGTTGCAGTGAATATTGATCAATTGGAAACTCTCCTACCCGTTGTTCGTCATATCGCACAGAAACATCGCAGTATAGGAGTACAGCCTTCTCAATATCCAATTGTGGGGAAATACCTATTACTAGCCATTCAAGAGGTATTAGGTGACAATGCAAGTCCAGAAATCATTCATGTTTGGGGAAAAGCATATCAAATTCTAGCAGATCTCTTTATACAGATAGAGAGCGAGATGTATGAAGAAGCACGAAAGTTATTGGCAGAGGAGTTTATTCCTGCTAATGTGATTCGGAAAGAGCTAGAATGCTTAGATATAGTTTCTTTTTATCTACGTCCAGTAGGAATGAAAGATTTTCAGGCTATGTTTAAACCGGGGCAATATATTAGTGTGCGGATTCGTCCACAAGGAAGTGAATATCTGCAAATTCGCCAGTACAGTTTGTCGGATGTCCCTGGTAAAGATTATTACCGAATCACTGTGAAGAGAGAACGTGGAGATAACGATCTCTCAAACGGTGTTATCTCAAATCATCTTCAAGATCAAATTCAAGTCGGAGATCAAATAGAAATTAGCGCTCCAGCTGGTGAGTTTTATGTCGACCAGACCAAAGAAAATACACTTTACCTTATCAGTGGTGGTGTTGGTCTGACTCCTATGCAATCTATCTTGAAGAATGTCACCCGTATACAGCCAAATCGAAAAGTCGTCTATATTCATTCTTCTCAAAATGAAAACGTTCATGCTTTTCGTAATGAGCTAAAGCAGATTATAGTCGAATACCCGCAGGTGGAGAGGTACATTAACTATGATAAAAAAGTTGATTCAACCATTTCAGTAGAACATGTTGGAAAACTTGATCTAACCAAACTGCCACAAGGGCTTGATCCTGGTGCGGATTATTATCTTTGTGGTCCGAAAGGCTTTATGAAAGCGATGATTGATCAACTTACTGCAGTTCATGTCCCTATCGAACAGATTCATTACGAATTCTTTGGTCCTAGCGAAGTGTTGCAGTAACTAGACTAAAGAGTATCAACGTAATTGTTTCGTGCTCATTTTTATTGGAGTGTCTGTTGTATTAAAGTTATTTTATATGTTAGGATATCACTATATTGTATTGCAATGTAGTGATAGTTTCTGCTCTACTACCTTGTTATACATGATAGTTGAAGGACTATGAAAAGGGGGGGATTCATTGGCCACCAGTCAGATACTGAAAGGGATTTTAGAAGGGTGCTTACTAGCGATTATTGCTAAAGGGGAAACATATGGATACGAGATGATAGAGAAACTGTATACATATGGATTTACGATGGTTAGTGAGGGAAGTATTTATCCGTTGTTAATCAGAATGAGGAAAGAAGGTTTAGTAACAACCAGCGAAAAGGTACTTCCTTCGGGAGGACCAAAGCGAAAGTACTATTCCTTAACAACAAAAGGAAAAGAGAAACTAGATGAATTTCAGAAGAGATGGAGCGAGATTGCAAGTAGTGTAAATCGTTTGCTAAAGGAGGAAGATAGAGAATGGTGATATCAAAAGAAAGCCAAGGTTTTTTAGAAAACCTAACTGTTTATTTGTATTCAAGTGGAAAAAGGGAGGAGGAAATTAGAGAAATAGTAGGGGAGTTGGAAGATCATTTACATGAAGCAGAGAAACATGGAAAGAGAGTAGACGATATAATTGGAATGACGCCGAAAGAATATATGGAACAATTGGCTAATGAGATGCCATTTGACCTGAAGGGCTGGTTAAAATATCTGCTAATGATCTTCATTGGTGTACTGGCTTATATAGTAATGGGCGATGCAATAAGAGGGAACCTAAAATACTCATTCATTGAATGTATCGGCTATCCGTGTGTCTTTTTGTTTTCCTTACTTTTGATGGCTATGGTTTTAAAATATACCTCAAGTAGAAAAGTTTCTTCATGGAAGGAGCGGATCTTATGTATGGGGGTCTTCTTTATTATCCCTATGGCGTTATTTTTGGCATTGAAGTTTTTCGGTAGGTATTATAATACACCTATTGTTTATATCGGAAAGATGGGAAGCATCGTTGCCATTGTTTTATCTATACTCGTTTTTATTGGACTGGCTATTTGGAGCAAAGAATGGGACTCTATTATAATCCCAGCAATTATCTTCCTTCCTGAAATATTCTTGGAACAGACGACTTTTGATAAAAGTACCAAGGCTACATTATCGATATTTCTCACTATGTCGGGGATGGGTCTTTATGTATTCATATTGTTTAAGAGAAACAAAATCCAAGATGTGGATTAATATAATTATATTTAGGGTAGTATCTGATTGTACTGAATCATAGAGGATTATTGAATTAATTATTAGGAGGAATACAAGTGAATCCAGTGTTACCAGAAAAGGTAGAAGTGAAGAAACCTACTATTTTTGGAGCTATTACCAATCCTACTGAGCAGTTTGAACGTATTAGAAGGAATCCTAAATTTGGTTTGGCTTTATTCGTCTTTACGATGATTGGAGCTATTTTAATTGGAATTACTACATTCATAACTGCAAATGACTCGTCAATCGTTCAAGCTCCAGTGGCTCCAGGTGTGGATGCTAAAGCGATGAACATGGTTCTCGCTGTTACGGGTGTTGTTTTTGGAGCTATCACGATTGTAGGAGCAGCCGCACTTTGTGCTCTTGTGACATGGTTATTGGTCACTCTCTTTCAAGGAGAAATTACTTTTAAACAAGCATTCTCACTTTTTATCCATTTAAATGTAATTACATGTATGAGTTTAAGTCTAAATGTTGCAATGTACTACTTGTTTCACCTTAGTATTATCGTTCCTGTGACCAGTTTGGCAAGTGTAATCCCAATCAAAGGTTTTTGGCACGGGATATTGAGCTATGTAGATGTATTTCAAATTTTATATACGATCCTCTTAGCAATGGGTTTACGGGTAATTGGAAAGATTTCTGCTTACAAAGCATGGACGATTGCCATTTTATTTTGGCTACTAGGGGCACTGGTTCTGGCGATTAAGTTCTAAACAAGCCATTGAATTGTTAAAACACTTTATTTCCATATAATTTCGTGTATCCAACAAATTTTATTCGATCTCCTATTTACAATCGTTATAAATTACTGTAAACTTAGACTGTCGAAATATTAATCGGAAAGGGAGGTGCTGAAGATGAAGAGAACAGCTCAACTAGCAACCACTGGAGTTAAAAGTGGCGCTGCTGTAGCTTTACAGGTCGGCGCGTTTGTCGCTGGCTCAACTCAACATTATATCTTCGGCAACCTCTCTACGGCGGGTCTATTTCATCTTTCTAGCTATTGATAAATAGTTGGATTTGGCATAGAAACGAACCATGGGTTGCCTTGTTGTAGGCATTTCCATGGTTCGTTTTTTTATTTCGACGACCTTAGGAATTCCTAAGGTCTTTTTTGTACCTTATTTTGAAAGGGTGTGGGATTTTGAGTGTTTTTAAAGACTTATGGTGGTTTTTTAAACAAGAAAAAAGAAGCTATCTTACTGGATTTGTTGCCTTACTGATCTTAGCGATATTAGATCTTGTTCCAGCATGGATGGTTGGCCAGGTGGTTGATTTAGTAAATACCAAGCAACTTACTTATGATCATTTATTACAATATGCGCTTATGTTAATAGGTCTTGGAATCGTAGCCTACATTTGCGGTTATTTATGGCGTATCTCCATTTTTGGAGCGGCTTATCGGTTAGGTAGATTATTGCGGGATCGTCTGTATAAATCGTTTACGAAGATGTCTCCTCAGTTTTATCATAAGCAACGAATTGGAGATATGATGGCTCATTCGACGAATGATATTCAAGCCGTTACGATGACAGCTGGAGAAGGCGTTATGACCTTAACGGACACAGTTGTTTTAGGAGGTTTGGTCGTTGCGACGATGGCGATTACCATCGATTGGCAACTTACATTACTCGCTGTTTTACCACTCCCGATTCTCGCGTACTGCACGAACCGGTATGGAAAGCTTTTACATAAGCGATTTCATCTGGCACAAAAAGCATTTTCAACGATGAATGATAAAGTTCAGGAATCGATGGCTGGAGTTCGTGTCATTAAAGCATTCGGTCAGGAAGATGATGAGAAGAAAGAGTTTGGTGGCTTGTTAGATGATGTGGTTCAGAAAAATGTCGCGGTTGCGCGAGTCGATGGACTATATGACCCTACCATTATCATACTGATGGGAATCTCTACCTTGATCACGATTGCAGTAGGAACATTAAAAGTACTGGATGACACCATTACGGTGGGTCAACTTACTCAGTTTACGATCTTACTAGGTAAACTTATTTGGCCTATGCTAGCGTTTGGCTGGTTGTTTAACATTGTAGAAAAGGGGCGTGCTTCTTACGATCGAGTAAATATATTGCTAACGACTGAACCGCAGATTCAGGATTTACCTGATGCGGTAGCAGAAATTCCTACAGGTGATATTGAATATAAGGTTGAGCAGTTTCAATATCCAGAGGCAGAGAGACAAACGCTGGAAGATGTTCAGTTTTCGCTAAGGAAAGGGCAGACATTGGGAATCGTGGGAAAAACAGGAAGTGGAAAGACGACCTTGTTCCGTTTGTTACTCCGCGAATTTGAAGGATCACTGGCAAAGGTCTTCATTAATAATAGACCAATCGATCACTATCAAATGAGCTATTTAAGAAGAGCGATCGGCTATGTTCCGCAAGACCATATTCTCTTCTCTGCTAATATTGCGCAGAATATTGCTTTTGGGAATCCAGAGGCTACGCAAGAGCAGATTGAGGCCGCCGCCAAAGTTGCTTGCATTCATGAGGATATCATGCAACTTCCACAAGGATACGAAACGGTGGTGGGAGAACGAGGAGTAACATTATCTGGTGGGCAAAAGCAACGTGTTTCGATTGCCCGTGCGCTTCTTCTAAATCCAGAAGTGTTGATCCTAGATGATTCGTTGTCGGCAGTAGATGCTAAGACCGAACATTCTATTTTACATGAACTACGGATGAACCGATCGGATAAGACCACAATGATTTCTGCACACCGACTAAGTGCAGTAGAAGAAGCTGATTTAATTATCGTCATGGAAGATGGACGAATCGTCGAACGAGGAACTCATGAAGATTTGATGAGATTAGGCGGTTGGTATAAAGAGATGTATGAGAGTCAGCAACTTGAATCCTTAATCATGGAAGGAGGAAGATAATATGTCCACGACTGCACGTAGATTGATCCGTTACCTTTCACCGCATCGCTCGTATTTTTGGGTAGCATTTGCATTCTTGTTAGTAGCGACTGCGGCAGACGTTTTTGCCGTACCGCTTGCCGCAAAATATATAGATGAGATGGTAAGTCCGCGTAATTTTGATCCAACTTGGATTTTGATTTACGGGGGTGTGTTTTTAGGATTACATATCCTATCCGCGATTCTTCATTACTACCAACTAGTCCGTTTTCATACGTTGGCACAATGGATTGTCAGACAGATTCGGACGGATGTATTTGCCCGTGTGCAACACCTAGGTCTATCGTTTTATGATAAGAAGCCAACAGGCTCACTTGTATCAAGAATCACCAACGATACAGAAGCGGTTAAAGATTTGTATGTAGAGGTACTTGCTTCTTTCATGCAAAATGCCATTTATGTGATTGGTGTTTTCACCGCCTTATTTGCATTAAACTGGCGTCTAGCACTAGTGACAACCTTTATCCTGCCTATCTTTTGGTGGTTAATGAGAATGTATAAGAAATACTCTTCGGTGTCGTTCCGTAAATCACGCGAAAAACTAAGTGCGATGAATGCGAAGTTGAGCGAATCTCTAGGTGGAATGAATATCATTCAAACTTTTACACAGGAGAAGCGATTACGCGAAGAGTTTGGGCAGTTAAATCATGAGCATTTTAAAGCGAATTTACGTAATGTCCAACTGTTTGGATTACTGTTGCGTCCTGCGTCAAGAGTGGTTTATGCGCTTGGTTTAGTGGTAGTGCTTTACTACTTTGGAATTTTATCTTTCGATGGAGCTGTTACGATCGGAGAGATGTTTGCATTTATTAACTTGTTTGAGCGTGTCTTTGAACCGTTTAACCAAATGATGATGCGCTTAGCACCCATGCAGCAATCGATCGTATCGGCAGAGCGTGTTTTTGAATTAATGGATGATACAGAAACGGCTCCTATTAAGGAAGGGGAAGGAAACCCTGAGATTATAACGGGGGAGATCGAATTTCGCGATGTAACGTTTTCCTATGATGGGGAGACGAATGTGTTAAAGAATATCTCCTTTAAGGCAAGGCCAGGTCAAACGGTAGCGTTGGTGGGTCACACTGGAAGTGGAAAAAGCTCCACCATTCAGCTTTTGATGCGTTTTTATCCACTTGTACAGGGAACCATTTTAATTGATGGAGAGCCACTCGAAACCTTTTCTGATGAAGAGCTACGAAGCAAAATGGGCTTAGTGCTACAAGATTCTTTCATGTTCTATGGGGATGTGAAGAGTAATATTCGTCTGCATAATCAGGGGATTACGGATGAGCAGGTGCGTGAAGCAGCTGAGTTTGTGCAGGCGAATATGTTTATCGAAAAGCTACCAAAAGGATATGATGAACCGATCGGCGAACGGGGTGCTACCTTTTCCAGCGGGCAGCGTCAATTGCTTTCGTTTGCGCGGACGATGGCAATTGATCCGAAGATCCTTGTCTTAGATGAAGCGACTGCAAGTGTTGATACGGAGACGGAAGAAGCGATCCAACTGGCGCTAAATAAAATGCGTAAAGGTCGTACGACGATTGCCATTGCTCACCGACTCTCGACGATTCAGGATGCAGATTTGATTCTTGTACTACATCGTGGAGAAATCGTGGAACGTGGAACGCATCAGGAGTTACTAGCGGAAGAGGGACTTTATCATAAAATGTATCTGTTGCAGACATATGGTACTAATTTAGAAGTAGTTCAATAATTTATCTAAAAAAGCCTTCTGATTTCGTTTTCAGAAGGCTTTAACTCAAAAAGATTTAAACATCACTGCTCCCTATATTTCGTGTTCTAACCACTCTACAGAGTCGTTATTCGTTATGGGCGATGATATTACATGAGCCTTCTTACCTTTCATAGCTAAAATAGTAATCCGATCCTTGTCATCCGCTATTCCCGCTCCTGTAGGGTTGTAGCAACGGTAAGCCGATGAAAAGCCAATATGAGATAGAAGGTTATATAAGGACGGCTGAGTAAACCAAAAGCTCATGTTATTATCTAAAGAGGTCCATAACCACATCAATTTCTCCTCAGCTGAAGTCCCTTCTTCATGTTCTCGGACATATTTTCCATGATATTTTTTATTCCTATATGTACACTCTTCAATAGGTGACATGCTGACATGTGTATCAAAAATCACAAATCCAGTGCATACATCGTATATATTCTCTAAAAAGTGAAACACATCTGGGGTGTTTAAGTGATAAAAAATTCCACTACAAAACACTACATCAAAACTTCCATACTTCTTCTTACTTAAATTTCTAACATCATCTTGAATAAACGTAATATTGGGTAGGGATAATACATCTTTGGCAAAAATAGCTTTTTGTATATTTACCTCTCTCCCCTCAATTCCAACTACTTCTGCACCGTGCAGGGCAAATTCAATCGCATATTGTCCCTCTAAACATGCTAGGTCTAAAATTCGTAAGTCATTCATTTCTTTGTTAGAGATATCTTTTACTATCTGAATCATTCTTTTTAATTTAACAATAGGTTGTCTGTTTTCTCGTGTATATAAATCGTCTCCCAATTTAATATCATAGGATGTCCAATCTCCATACTTTTGTGTGATCTCATTCTTTTTTCTCTCGAATTCCGCTCTTTGCAAAATGGATCATCTCCCATTATATTTTTTTTCTGATTTATATGACATAAACCCAAATAGTATGCCATTCGTTTTTATGATAACGTTTAACCAGCTACCGAAAGCTTCATTAAGAAACAACAAAATGCATATAATCAACATCTCAAAAATGGGAAACATGTTAGTAAGGAAGTTAGAAAGTAGGTGATTTGGATGGCGTATGAATTAAAAACGAAAGAGACGGATCACAGTGTGATTGAGTTTATTGAGTTACTCCCAAACGAGAAAAAGAAAGCAGATGCATATCAATTACTAGATGTGTTTACCGAGGCGACAGGTTACACAGCAAAAATGTGGGGAACCAGTATTATTGGATTTGGTTCCTATCACTATCGATACGCTTCTGGTCATGAAGGAGATGCACCGTTAGTTGGTTTTTCGCCAAGGAAGGCGAAGATCAGTTTATATTTTGCAACAGGAGATGAGGTAAGGGGAGAATTATTAAAAAAGTTTGGGAAACATACGACGGGGAAGGCTTGTGTGTATATTAACAAAGTAGCAGACATTGATGTGGATGTGTTAAAAGAGTTGATTTATCAATCTGTGACTTTTTTGAAGGAAGCTTATAAGTAGTGGCCTTTTGACTACTGAATAGTGCTAGCTGAGAGGCTGGCTTTTTTTATTGGTTTGTGGTTGTTCTTTGTGATGTTATAAGAATATAATGTAAAAGAGTATGAAATTTATTTGCATAGAATTTAAATATCTTGTTTGTACTGGTTTTGGAGGTTGTAGGGTTGGAAGTTTGGATTATGGATTTTATAGAGGGTCTTGGTGATATAGGCATTTTCTTATTAGTAGCTTTAGAAAATATATCTCCACCAATCCCATATGTGACGGTTTTAACGTTAAGTGGTTTTATGGTTACGGAGACAAGTTTAACGTTTGCGGATGTGATCATCGCTTCAACGCTAGGTTCAGTCGTTGGCGCAAGTATTCTCTACTATATAGGGGGCATGCTGAAAATCAGTTTGCTAGAACGAATCGTGGATCGCCATGGGCGAGCGCTGATGCTAAAAAAGGAAGATGTCTCCCGAGGGCTTCATTGGTTCCGTAGCTATGGGATCTGGGTGATATTTTTTTGCCGAATGATTCCGTTTCTCCGCAGTTTTATTTCGATCTTTGCGGGTGTATCTAGAATGAAGTTTGGACGATTTTTGTTGTTTACTACACTTGGCTCTCTTATTTGGAATTTAGCACTTCTGATCCTTGGATTTGCCTTAGGGTTAGAGTGGGGGTTAGTACTAGGGTATCTAAAGATATATGATGATGTGTTACTTGTGCTCACATGTGTGTTAGGTGCTGTATTTATGATCTGGTATGCAAGGCGGGCTTGGAAGCTAATTGTCAATTAAATCGAAATGAAAGAAAGGGAACTGTTCTCGAGAGCAGTTCCCTTTTTATATAGTGTGCTTCCCTATAACATCACACGTTTTAGTTGTGCTAAGTAACGAGCACGGACGATTAAGAAATAAACGGTTTGGATCACGGTAAAAATGCTAAGCGCCCATAGTCCGGATATTACGGTATCGGTAGATACAGAAAACAAGGGATTTACGTAAGAGAGTCCAACGAGTGTTTGGATTCCGGCAAAGAACAAAGGGATATAGAACAAAATGGCGATTTGTTTCGTTGCTGCTTTTTTCATTTCTTTCAGGCTTAACCCCATTTTGGATAATTCATGATAATACCGCTGATCATGTTGCAAATCAATAAATAGCTTGAAGTACAAGAAACTAGCAATAAAGATGGAAAAGATTGCAATAATGAATAAGCCGATAAATATGGCGACACTGGTTAACTGCTTACGCATATAGTAATCTTGCGCACGGCTTGAGAAATAACCGTCTAGTTTAGCTATTTCTTTTGTAGAGAGGGAGTACTTCCAGTTTTGCAATTCTAGACCTGTTTGCAATTCAATTGAATTTGTATCAGGGATGGCGTGGTTGTCCCAGCTCGGAATTAGATAGTGATAAGCGCGGTCTATAATGTCAGAATCCGAGGATGAAATTTTTACCATTTGATCATGAGTTTGGTCATTTACCACTGCTGTATATTCTGATGGAAATAGTGTTTTTGTGTATTGGTCTTTGATTTTGAGATTGCCGAGTGAGCTAGTTAGTTGCTGATCTTCAAATGATAAGTGAGTTAGTTTGTCCGTTAAGTCTTCCTGTAGTGACAAAGGGGACTTAAGCAATAAGGCCTCACGATCTTGCAAGGAAACAAGTGGAAGAGAAAGTGATTTAGCCATTTCCTTATACTCAGATTGGCGGATGAATCGGATATAACCTACATTTTTAAAGTCAAGGTCTATCGTGTTAGAAGAAAATTTCTGATAGGATATCCCTTTTTGTTGTAAGGTATGTTCTATTTTTTGCGCAACTGAAATGATTTTTTTCTTTGGATCTAGTTTTTCTCTTTGGTTAACCGTATAAGCAAAAGGGCTTTCGGTATATGTGTTTTCAACATATTTCTGGACAGCTAATACAGAACCAGCTGTCGTACATGCCATGGTTGTTACCATGGTAATCATGAAGAACATACGAGCATTATCTTTCATTTTGTAAGCCAGCTCAGTAATCCACAGTAAGTTTAGTCCACGCCAAGAGTAAAGACGATTCTTTTTTAATAATCGAATGACGAAAACCGATAGTTGTGTAAAGAAGAAATAAAGCCCAATGATATCAAATAGGAGAGCTAATGGAACATTCTCCGGGTCATCTAGTGTGATTAGATAAACTGCAAAGGAAAGGGAAAATGCTGATAATAAAGCAAGCCAAATGGATGCCTTGGATTCTTTCTTAGGCTTGCTAGATCCTTGTACCATTTCAAGTGCTTTGCGCTGACGAATGAAAATAGTTGTCATGAAAGAAAGGATGAGAAAGAGTGCCATAAAAGAGACGACTGTGATCCAGATTGCTTGTGTGGGTAGGTACATATCTAGCTTTAAATCAAGTATATTTTCGCCAAACAATAAAAATAGCTTGGAGAAGAGGAGTCCGCAAAACATTCCTGTCATCATGGAAGCGGTACCGATCAACATATTTTCTAGAAAGATCAGGTAGTTTAGCTGCTTTCGTTGTGCTCCTAGTATGGTTAAAATGCCAAATTCTTTTAGGCGAGCTTTTAGAAACGCACTAATCGAGTAGAGTACAAACAAAAAGGAAAAGAAAAAGGTGATGTAGGAAGCAGCTGTCATCCCCATGAAGGCAGATAGCCCGACAGGAGCTTTCAAAATGTCTGGATGGTAAATGAACACAAGATAAGTAAAAAAGGTCATGACAGCAAATGAGCTACTCAAAAAGTAGGCGATGTAAGTGAAGGAATTTCTGCGTATGTTGTTTAGCGCAAACTGCCTGAAGCTCATGAGTGGTTCCTCCATTGGACTTTGCTTACATAGTAAATGTCGATTCCCAGTATGATTGACATCAAACAGAGGGATCTGTATGGAGAACAGATCCCTCTGTTTGATGCTTCTATGCTGGTTGTCTACTGTGATTATACCATTACATTTTTTAACTGTGCCAGATAACGAGCACGAACAATGAAGAAGTAAACCGTTTGGATTGCGACAAAGATGCCAATTGCGGTAAGTCCTACAGTGAGAGTTCCGGTATTGTATGCATCGCCTAAGATTGAAATACCGACCAACGTCTGGATGCCAGCAAAGAAAATCGGGATGTAGAAGAGAAGAGCAATTTGATTGGTTGCGGTTCTCTTCATTTCTTTTAAGCTTAAACCGATCTTAGATAATCCATGGTAGTAGCGTTTATCCTGTTGTAGATCCGAAAATAATTTGAAGTATAGGAAGCTTGCTATAAACACAGAGAAGATCGCGACAATAAACAACCCTACAAAGATAACGACATTGGCTCCTTGTTGTGTCATTTGATACTGAGATCCACGAGCTAGTATGAGACCATTTTCAACAGAGGGATTCCAATTTTCTAATTCCGCACTTATTTTCAGTTCGGTCGAGTTTGAGGTAGGTACCTTTTTATTATTCCAACTTGGAATCAAATAATAATAGTCTTGACTTATCTTGTTCCTATACGTTTTTGCTATATGATCATACGTGTGATCATTTACTACTGCTAGAGTGATTGACCCGATCAGTGTTCGGTTGTACATCTTTTTGATCGTAAGCTCAGGTCGTTCCTTGCCAGTAAAGGATAGATGAGTTAAATCGACCGGTAACTGCTTTTTGGTTACGGTTGGTTGGATTAATAATGTTTCGTGGTCTTGTAATGGGATGACCGGAAGAGATAGGGATCTCGCCATTCCTTCGTATTCAGATTGTCGAACCATGTTTACACTTTGGTCTTTCAGCTCTTTTACGTTTAAGAACATGGTTTTAATAGGAAATTTCTTATATGTAATTCCTTCATTTTTTAATGTCTGCTCGATCTTTTCCGTGAAAACAGGCTTTTTCTGATCTTCGCTGTAAACGGTAAAAGCAAACGGGTTATCTTTATACATCGCTTCTGCTTGTTGCTTAAGTGCTAAGACGATACTCGCAGAAGTACACGCCATGGTCGTTACCATGGTGATCATAAAGAACATGCGAGCATTATCTTTTACCTTATAGGCGAGTTCTGAAATCCATAATAAGTTGATCCCGCGCCAATAGGTACGTCGATTCTTTTTAAGTATGCGAATGATGACGACAGATAATTGAGTGAAGAAGAAATATAGTCCAATGAGATCGAGTAAAAGAGCACAGAGTAAGGATTCTTCACTTAGTTTTCCTTGTAGGAGAAAGACGGAGCTAGATAGAGTGACGACAGAGAGTAATGCTAACCAAATAGATGCTTTTGGCTCTTTCTTTGGTTTACTGGACCCTTGCAACATTTCGAGAGCTTTGCTTTGACGGACAAAGAAGCTGGTCATGGAAGACATGATAAAGAACAGGGCCATGAACGCAGCAATGGTAATCCAAATCGCTTTTACGGGTACGTACATAGGTAGATTTTTTAGTTCTAATACATTTTCGCCGAATAATAAAAACAACTTGGCGAAGATGAGCCCGCCTAGGATTCCGGTTACAACGGAAAGGGTACCAATGATCATGTTTTCTAGAAAGATTAGCCAGTTTAGTTGCTTTCTTTGAGCACCTAGGATCGTTAAAATGCCAAATTCTTTTAAGCGTACTCTGAGAAAAGCACTGATCGAATATAGGACAAATAGGAATGAAAAGATAAAGGTGAGATAGGAAGCAACTTCCATTCCTACTGATGCCATCTTCCCTAATGGAGCTTTTGCGATATCGGGGTGATGGATAAATAGAAGATAAGTGAAAAAGGCCATCACAGCGAATGAGCTACTTAAGAAGTAGGCGATGTATGCCGATGTATTACGGCGGATATTATTAAACGCGAACTGGCGAAAGCTCATAAGCTGTTCCCCCATTTGGATTTGCCTGTATAGTGGTCCCTTTGATTTCGTTTTCTCTTATCAAAGAGATCTGCGTGTGTGTTCTACGCAGATCTCTTTGGAGAAAGTTTTCGATTATACACGAACGGCTGAAAGCTCATGTGCATTTCCGCCCAAGAATGACAACATATCGATAATTTCTTGGAAGAATTCTTGTCTGTTTTGTCCACGATGGATTTCGTTATATAGCTCTCCATCTTTAATGAAGACAACGCGGTGACAATAGCTTGCCGCTAGAGGGTCATGCGTAACCAACATCGTTGTGGTGCCATCGGTTTGGTTGATTTTCTCCATCATTTCCATTACATTTCGAGATGATTTAGAGTCGAGTGCCCCAGTAGGCTCGTCCGCTAGTAAAAGGACTGGAGAGTGGATAGTAGCGCGTGCGATGGCCGCTCTTTGGCGTTGTCCACCTGAAACTTCATAGGTACGTTTATTCAAAATCTCAACAATTCCTAGCTTCTCGGCGACTGCTTTTAGTTTCTGATCCATTTCCCTCAGGCTCTTTTTCTCGAGCGTTAAAGGTAGCACGATGTTTTCGGCGATGGTTAACGTGTCGAGTAAGTTAAAGTCCTGGAATACAAAGCCTAGTTGGCGACGACGGAATTGTGCCAGTTGGTTTTTCTTCATCTGATGGGGATTTTGGTTATTGATCAGGATTTTTCCTGAGCTAGGTGTATCAATGGTGGATACCATGTTAAGTAGAGTTGTTTTTCCGCTTCCGGAAGCACCCATGATTCCTACAAATTCTCCTTGCTCGATCGAAAGATCAATATTGTTAAGTGCCCGTGTTGACACCTTACCATTATAGATTTTGCTTAGTTTTTGGATTTCTAACATGCCCATATTTTGAGCTCCTCTCGTAGATCGATTGATTCGATGTATAAATCTTATATATTAAATGTAAAGGAAAAGGAACATGCCTACCATGGATTTAGCTTAACATTTCCTTACTTCTTTGTAAGATAGCATATCCTTAAATCGATTCTTACAACATGACTCGCTTTAACTGTGCTAAATAACGCGAACGGACGATCAAAAAATAGACGGTTTGGATAGCAGTAAAGATGCCGATTGCCCATAGGCCTGTCGAGATGGTACTGGTGGCGACAGGAAATAATGGATTTAAGGCTGATAGTCCTATGAGTGTTTGGACTCCGGAAAAGAAAAGTGGAATGTAGAAAAGAATAGCGATTTGCTTCGTGGCCGCTCTCCTCATTTCTTTATGACTTAACCCCATTTTAGATAGTTCGTGATAGTAACGCTGATCATGTTGTAAGTCAATAAACAGCTTGAAATATAAGAAGCTAGCGATAAAGATGGAAAAGATCGCAACAATGAATACACCGATAAAGATGGTAACACTGGTTAACTGTTTAAATGAATAGTAATCTTCAGCGCGACTCATGATATATCCATCCTGTGCTACTTTGTCATTTTTATAGAAAGACTCTTCCCAGTTTGCTAATTCAAGCCCCATTGTTACTTCTATGGAATTCACATCAGGGAGTACTTGATCGTTCCACTTTGGAATGAGATATTGATCCATTTGATTGATTGTATAATGATCAGAGGATAGGGCTTTGATGATCTGATCATAGGTCTGATCATTTACCACTACTAGATCTTCTTTTTGAAGGAGCGATTCGGTGTATTGATGTTTTATTTTAAGCTTCCCTATCTTACTAGATAGTTTTTGATTTATAAACGATAAATGAGTTAGCGTACCTGTCGGTTCCTTTATCGGCGCTAGATTAGATGGGATGAAAAGGGCTTCCCGATCTTGCAAGGAAATGATTGGACAAGAGAGTGTTTTTGCTATTTCCTCGTATTCTGATTGGCGTACAAGATCAAGATATCCTAAATGTTGAAAACGAATGTCCACCGTTTTAAGAGGAAATTTCTGATAGGATATTCCTTCCTCTTTTAAAGTTTGCTCTAGTTTTTCCGTGACATGAATGATTTTTTGATCAGGCTCTGCTTTTAAATCGAAGTAGTGAACAGTATAAGCAAAAGGATTTTCTGTATACGTATACTCGATATATCTCTGGAATGCTAAGACAGAACCGGCTGTGGTACATGCCATTGTGGCTACGATGGTAATCATGAAGAACATGCGTGAGCTATCCTTCATCTTATAAGCTAATTCGGTAATCCACAGTAAGTTTAGTCCATACCAAGAGTATCGCCGATTCTTTTTTAATAAACGAATGATGACCACAAATAATTGTGTAAAAAAGAAATAAAGCCCAATCATATCAAAGAGAAGAGCAAAGAAAATATTAATCATCCCACCTTGCAACAAGAAGGCAGGGGTTAAAATAAGAGACACGACTGATAAGAATGCTAGCCAAATAGATGCTTTAGGCTCTTTTTTTGGTTGGTTAGATCCTTGTACTAATTCAAGTGCCTTGCGTTGGCGAATAAAAACGGTTGTCATGAATGAAAGGATCAAGAAGAGCCCCATAAAGGCGGCTACAGTGATCCAGATGGCTCTCATTGGAACATACATAGGTAGTTTTAAATCGAGTACATTTTCCCCGAATAATAGAAACAGCTTGGAAAAGAGAAGGCCACAAAACATGCCTGTTATGACAGCGGCTGTACCGATCAGCATATTTTCTAGGAAAATGAGGTAGTTTAGTTGTTTTCGCTGTGTGCCTAAGATGGTTAGGATTCCAAATTCTTTTAGTCTAGCTTTCAGAAAGGCACTAATCGAGTAGAGGACAAACAAGAATGAAAAGATAAACGTGATAACGGCAGCAATCTCCATCCCCTGAGAGGCAGGTAATCCGACTGGAGCTTTTAAAATGTCTGGATGGAACACAAATACAAGATAAGTAAAAAAGGTCATGACAGCAAATGAGCTACTCAAAAAGTAAGCAATGTAAGTATAGGTGTTTCTCCGTATATTGTTGAGTGCAAAGTGTCGAAATCTCATAGCGGTCCTCCATCGGTATGATTGAATCGTGTCCTACACCATTACGAGCTTTAATTGTGCTAGATAGCGAGACCGAACAAGGAAGAAATAAAGGGTTTGGACGAAGATAAAGGTACCGATTGACCATAGTCCTACTGATAGCATGTTTATAGAAAATATTTTTATACTTGTTAGTCCGACTAGGTAGTGTCTGAAAACTTCTAATGTGTTATCTTATTCAGTAAGATGACATGCGAAGGAGATTTCCCAATGGCCCCACGACGCTATGAGCT
>NZ_SLXV01000040.1 GCF_004341445.1 Baia soyae | reverse complement strand
GATTCATCTACAGTTTACATTTAGTAACCATTACCTGAGCAGAGATCTCGATTCAAGTCATGCCATTAGCCTGATGGCGATGACATAAGAATAGGATTGTTCTAACAGATATCTCTGAGAAGATATCTGTTAGAACAATCCTATTCTTACTCCCTCATTTATGAATTCGATTATGACAAGCATTACACACCGATTGCAGATTACTTAGCTCTAATCGCTTGTTCCAATCCTCTTTAACCTCTACTATATGATTGAGGACAGCAGGACTTCCACAGATGCGAATACACGACTTGCGTCACACTCATGCTACGTTAATGTTACAACAAGCATGCAAAAAGAAGCTGTGGACCGTTTTGAGAGGTTATTTCTTGAAGACGGGAACGGTTCCGCTTTACTTTAAAAGCCTACGTTTGCAAAATGTTTGCAATCCCTATCCCGCCTTCTAATTTCATAACCCCCTACACACTTAAAATCCCTTTTTTATAAGGCTTCTGGGTTAGTAGTAAGCAAAAAACACAACCTTACTACTTCTTATTCACCATATGAATCGCATGCCCAAGGATCCCCTCAGCCGCTTCCATAAAGGTTTCCGGAAGCGTTGGATGTGCATGGATCGTAAGTGCGATATCCTCTGCATTCGCACCCATTTCAATCGCAAATACAGCCTCGGAAATCAAGGAGGATGCTTCTGGTCCGACGATTTGAACACCAAGTAGTTGCTTCGTTTCTTTCTCCGCTACTACTTGGACAAATCCGTCCGCACTTTCCATCGAAAGCGCACGACCATTCGCCGCAAAGGCAAAACGACTTGTTACGACTTCGTAGCCTTCTTCTTTTGCTTGTTCTTCGGTAAGACCAGTATAAGCGATCTCTGGATCACTAAAGATGACAAATGGCATCGCTTGATAATCGATTACACTGTTCATCCCGGCTAGAACCTCAGCGGCAATCTTACCTTCATAGCTTGCCTTATGAGCGAGAAGTGCGCCGCCAGCACAGTCTCCGATGGCATATACGCCAGATACGTTTGTCTTACATTGTTTATCGATTTTAATAAAGCCGCGCTCATCTAATTCAACGCCTACATTATCCAAACCGATTTCTTCGGTGTTCGGCTTTCTACCCACTGACACCAAAGCGTAGTCTGCCACAAACGACTTCTCTTCGCCTTTGACAGTAGCACGAACGGTTACTTCCTCTCCGTTCACTTCGCCGCCTTGTACCATTGCTTCTGTCACAATCGTTACACCTAGCTTTTTCAGCTTACGGGTAACCATCTTAGTAAGAGTTCCCTCTGTACCAGGAAGCAAAGATTTCGTTCCTTCCAGAATCGTTACTTCTGCACCTAATTTTGCATAGGCAGTTCCTAATTCTAGGCCGATATAGCCGCCGCCGACTACCACGAATCTCTTCGGAACTTCTTGCAGATTTAACGCTTCAGTACTGGATAAGATGCGCTTGCCATCAAAAGGAAGAATCTTTAACTCAGCTGGACTTGAACCTGTAGCGATAATCACATCGTTGTACTTGAAGGATTGACTCGAATCATCTGTCATAACGCGTAGTGAATTAGGCCCTGTAAAATAGACTTCACCTTTGGCTACTTCAATTTTGTTGCCTTTGAGAAGCTGACTTACGCCGCCAGTCAGCTTTTTCACTACGCCGTTTTTCCATTCGATCAGCTTTGGCATGTTTACTGTTACATCGCCTGAAACTTCAATTCCCACATGGCTTGCTTCTCGGATGTGCATCAAACGCTCGGATGCACTAATGATCGCCTTAGAAGGAATACATCCACGATTGAGGCATACGCCCCCTACTTCATCTTTGTCCACGATAACAACATTTTTGCCGAGTTGTGCGGCACGAATGGCAGCTACATAACCACCAGGGCCAGCACCAACTACGACGACATCTACTTCTTGTGCTAGATCTCCTACTACCATGTGATCACATCTCCATCATTAAAAGTTTTGGACTGCTAAGCAACTTCTTCAGTTTGCTGATGAAACGAGCTGCTAGGTCTCCATCGATGAGGCGATGGTCGAAGCTAACAGAGACGTGCATCATCGAACGAATAACGATCTCGCCATCTACGACAACTGCCTTCTGTTCAATAGAACCTACACCTAGGATTGCCACTTCAGGATGGTTGATGATTGGAGTAAAGTTTTGTCCACCTAGATTTCCTAAGCTGGAAATGCTAAATGTCGAACCTTTTAGCTCATCTGCTGCCAATTTCATCTCACGAGCGCGACCTGCTTTATCCGTTACTTCTTGAGCGAGTTGGAAGATCGACTTGCGATCCGCATCGCGAAGCACCGGAACCATCAAGCCATTATCGGTAGCGGCTGCCATACCAATGTGGTAGTACTTCTTCACCACGATTTCTTCTGCCGCATCGTCAATCGAAGCGTTTAACATTGGGAATTCTTTTAACGCAGATACAACAGCTTTCATGATAAATGGTAAGTAAGTAAGTTTTACATTTGCCTTCGCTGCTTCATCTTTTGCCCATTTACGAAGCTCGATCAATTCCGTTACGTCGATTTCGTCCATAATGGTAACGTGTGGTGCTGTATGCTTTGATTCTACCATTCTCTTGGCAATCGTACGACGAATACCGCGTAATGGCATACGCTCTTCGGTACCATAGCTCTCCAATGGTGCTTTCGGAGCGGTTGGCGCTGGAGTAGCCGGAGTCGATGCAACTGGAGTTGGCTCAGTCGTTTCTACGGATTCGGAAGCAGGTGTCGCTTCTGTTGGTAATACGACTTCTTCGGTTGCAGCACCACCAGTAGTAAATGCTTTTACATCCTCAGCTAAGACGCGGCCATGTTTGCCTGTACCTTTGACACGGGTTAAGTCTACGCCCATATCTCTAGCCATCTTACGTACAGAAGGCATCGCTTTTACATTTATATGAGAAGTACCTTCTCCTGGAGTTGCTACAGGAGTAGATGACTCAGCTTTTGCCACTTCTTCTGCCGGCTTCTCTTCTGCTTGAGGTGCTTCTGGAGCTTCCTCAGATGCTGGAACTTCACCTTCGGCATCGATTACTGCAATAACGGAGTGGATAAGGGCCATTTGACCCTCTTCTACTTTTAATTCTTTCACAACGCCTGTTACTGGAGAAGGGATTTCCACAACTGCTTTATCCGTTTGAACCTCTGCAAACGGCTCAAACTCTTCGATCTTATCACCAGGTTTTACGAACAACTTAACGATTTCACCCTCGTGAATTCCTTCCCCTACGTCTGGCAACTGAAATTGGTATAATGCCATGGACTTGTTTCCTCCTTAATAACGATTCCTACGAAAACGAACCATCCAGCGAGTGCATCACTCACAGGATGGGTTCCATCAATCAATTAGAAATTGCAAACTTCTTCAATTGCATTCACAATACGTTTGGTATTTGGGATCCACTCATCTTCAATCAGCGGATGACCTAGTGGAGTATCAAAGCCAGTCACGCGCTTCACAGGTGCATCAAGTGAAAGGAGTGCATTTTCATTAATCACCGAAATTAATTCAGGTGCCACACCAGCTGTACGTTGTGCTTCTTGCACCACAATCGCACGATGCGTTTTCTCAACAGAAGAAACAATCGTTTGCACATCAAGAGGGCTAAGGGTACGTAAATCAACTACTTCTACTTTTTTATTTAAATCTTTTTCAGCGATTTCAGCCGCTTTCATAGAAGTATGAACCATCGCACCATATGTGAAAATCGTTACGTCTGTACCTTCACGTACGACATTTGCCTTGCCAATTGGCACAGTGTACTCATCCTCTGGTACTTCGCCTTTTAGAGAGAAATATAGTTTCAAATGCTCAAGGAAAAACACAGGGTCATTATCTTTGATCGAAGATAATAGTAATCCTTTTGCATCGTATGGGTTTGAAGGACATACCACTTTGATACCAGGAGTCTGGATCAAGAGGCCTTCTAAACTATCACTATGAAGTTCAGGAGATTTCACACCACCGCCAAATGGAGCACGGAATGTTACTGGGTTGTTATAACGTCCTCCAGAACGGAAACGCATACGAGGTGCTTGTACCATAATGGAATCAAGCGCTTCAAAGATAAAACCGATAAATTGCATCTCTGCGATCGGACGGAAGCCTTGAACGCCTAGTCCTACTGCTAAACCGCCAATTCCGGACTCAGCAAGAGGAGTATCCATTACACGATCTACTCCAAACTTAGCTTGAAGTCCATCTGTCGCACGGAATACACCACCGTTTTTCCCTACGTCTTCCCCAAAGATCATCACGTTTGGATCATTTTGTAGCGCGATTCGCATTGCATCGTTGATCGCTTTTACCATCGTCATTGTTGCCATGGACTATTTCCCCTCCTTCGCCAAGTACTCTTGTTTCTGTTGTTCTAGATGAGCTGGCGTTGTTTCGTATACCGTATCAATTAGGTTCGGAATCGTCATCTTCTCGTATTGATCTGCTTTTTTAATTGCCTCTGCTACTGCTGCTTTCGTTTCTTCAATCACTTTATTTTCGTCTTCTTCTGTCCAAAGATTTTTGCTCTCTAGATACTTACGGAAGCGAATCAATGGTTCGTTTTCCTCATAAGCAGGAGATTCATCTTTAATACGATAACGAGTTGGGTCGTCTCCTGACATTGAGTGAGGTCCAAGACGGTAACAAAGAGTCTCAATTAAAGTCGGTTCTCCGTTTAGAGCACGTTCTCTCGCATCTTTCACTGCTGCATATACAGCAAGAACGTCCATTCCATCTACTTGAACGCTACGAATACCAGCCGCTAAGCCTTTTTGGGCAATCGTTTTCGCAACGGTTTGTTTGGATACAGGCGTGGAAATCGCATAACGGTTATTTTGAACAATAAAGACTGCTGGAAGTTTAAATACACCCGCAAAGTTCATCGCTTCGTAGAAGTCCCCTTGTGAGCTTCCGCCATCACCAGTATATGTGATTGCGATACGCTTCTCGCCACGGCGTTTAAATGCCATTGCGACACCTGAAGTTTGGACATACTGTGCTCCAATGATGATTTGAGGCATTAAAACGTTTACATCTTCCGGAATCTGTCCACCATGTTGGTGACCTCGTGACCAAAGGAAGCCTTGGTACATCGGATAACCATGGAAATGAAGTTGTGGAATATCACGGTATCCAGGAAGGATAAAGTCTTCTTTTTCCAATGCAAACTGGCTTCCGATCATGGAAGCTTCTTGTCCAGATACTGGAGCATAGAAACCTAAACGCCCTTGACGTGCCAAGCCAACTGCACGCTGGTCCCATACACGTGTATATACCATACGGCGCATTAGTTCACGTAATTGGTCATCGCTTAGTTCAGGAAGGTTCGCTTCGTTTACCTTTCCATCTGGAGAGAGTACTTGAAACGCTTGCATTTCTTGAGTTTGCAACTCAGCCCCTGCAAGACCGCCCCCACGTTTCGTGGTTTTTGCCATTTGTATCACCTCATAGTTTCTTTGTAGCACTGTTATAGTAAAATGGTTAGTCTGTAGTATAACAGATGTTGAGTTACCTATAATGAGTCGGTATTCAGTACACTTTTTTATGTACTACAATTATTTATAAACCAATAATACACCAAGTAAAAGGATTGTCAATGAATCCACTTGTGGTTATCTTTTGCAGGAAATGGGTTGCACGCCCTAATCATCAGCCCTCTTTCACTAACAAGCCTCTATCAGTGGATAATCTTTCCTCATAGGCAGTTTTTATACGATTTTTATATAGCAATCCTACTTCACAGGAGCTATTCAACATCCCGACAAAGATCATGTATAATAAACTCGTAGAAAAGAGGTATAAAAATCATGACTCAATCAATGAAGCATAACCAGCTTACTCCTCTCATGTGGGGAGAGAAGCGTTATCATACTTGGAACTCTCATTTAAGACAAGTACATGGACAGAAGATTTTTAAGGTGGCGTTGGATGGTGGATTTACTTGTCCGAATCGGGATGGGGAGATCACTACAGGGGGCTGTACATTTTGTAGTGCACGTGGATCAGGGGATTTTGCTGGAAACCGCCGAGATGATCTAGTAAAACAATTTCAAGATGTAAAACGAAAAATGCATGATAAATGGCCTGATGCGAAGTATATCGGTTACTTTCAAGCATTTAGCAATACGTATGCACCGGTTGAAGAACTACGTGAGATGTACGAGACTGTGCTCGAACAAGAGGGAGTAGTAGGACTCTCGATCGCTACTCGTCCGGACTGTCTGCCAGATGACGTTGTCGAATATCTTGCGGAGTTGAATCAACGCACCTATCTTTGGGTGGAGCTGGGACTGCAAACCATGCATGAAGAGACAGCCGATTTAATTAATCGCGCTCATGACTTCCAATGCTTCCTAGATGGTGTAGAAAAACTGCGCAAACACGGTATTCGGACCTGTGTGCATATCATTCATGGACTACCTGGCGAAACACGAGAAATGATGCTACAAACAGTTGAAGCTTGTGCGAAGATGGACGTCCAGGGGATCAAGATTCACTTATTACACCTTTTACGCAACACCCCTATGATGAAACAATACGAACAGGGGTTAATTGAATTTATGTCTAAGGAAGATTATGTGCAACTAGTCGTGGATTCATTGGAACTCCTTCCTCCGGATGTCTCGATTCATCGCATTACGGGCGACGGACCACCCGATCAATTGATTGGACCTATGTGGAGTATGAAAAAATGGGAGGTACTAAACGAGATCGATGCCGAGCTAGCACGTCGTGATACGTGGCAAGGAAAGTATGCTAAGCCTCGTTTAGCTGGATCATGATGAAGACTTTGTCTACCTTACAAAGCGCCAGATACTATGTCAAACAAGCCATTCAAGAGCAATCTCATTCAATCGTAGTCGATGCTACCTTAGGAAATGGTTATGATACGCTCTTCCTTGCTCAAGAAGTCGGCATGCAAGGCAAAGTCTTCGGCTTTGACATCCAGTTACTCGCCGTTAAAAAAACAACACAACGTCTAAAGCAAGAAGGGCTTCTCGATCGAGTGGCCCTCTTTCATGCAGGTCACGAATGCTGGGAATCCTTCATTCCGCGTGAATATAAGAATCAAATTAACGCGGTCATGTTTAATTTAGGCTACTTGCCCCATGGTGACAAAACCATCATCACCCACCCTGAAACAACGCTTCAAGCCATGGGGCATGCTTGTCAGTGGCTCGCTCCTAGAGGTATTATCACCATCGCCCTGTATGTGGGCCATGAGGAAGGTCAAGCCGAAGTGGATCATGTAACTAGATTTGCTTCTCAATTACCTGCTAAGCAGTTTCATGTTACATGGACACAGTTGTTAAATCGAGCCGGGGCACCGTCTTTAGTTGTGATTGAAAGAATTAAATAAATCTTAGTAGATGATACGGAATTAGGTAGAGTTTGTTAATGAAAAAGTTAATCGGATATAGACCGGGGCGTGTATCTACCCACAGCTCAAATAGTAAGCCTACGAGGATGTGGAAAAGCAAGTCCGCTTCGCCCTTCTTCGCTTCGGGCAAGTGGCAAAACTCGCAAAGAACGCTCAAACATTGCCACAAAACGCCCTTGCTACGAAGGACTACGCTAAGTAGGCTTACTAACATCGCAGTAGTCAGATACATGCCCCTAGCCTATTCGTCGACTTTTCCTCGTTATTAACGGGAGTGAGCAGGAGATAAATAAAGAATATAAATATCTTTCTTAATTTTCTATATAAATATATAATAGGGTTAGTAGGCGAATTACAATAAAACAATGAAGGACAGGTGGCTACTGTATGGGAACGAAGCTAATCTCTTATATTATGTTGGATGGAAATGCTAGAGAAGCGATTGCTTTTTATCAAAAAGCCCTAGATGCCGAGCTATACGGAATCCAGACGTTTGGAGAAATGCCGGAAAGCCCAGAGTTTACTATGCCAGAAGAAGCAAAAGGGCTTGTCTCTCATGCAATGATTAAAGTCGGCGATTCGGAGTTAATGTTCTCTGACGCATTTCCAGGCCACTCTCCTGAGCGTGGAAATCAAGTTCAAATCTGCATCTCTTCCGCTGATGTCGCCCAATCGCAGAAGTTTTTTGATGCCCTACAGGAAGGCGGAACCGTCATCATGCCACTAGCAGAAACCTTTTTTAGCCCCGCCTACGGAATGGTTACCGATCAATTCGGAGTCACCTTCCAACTCTATACCGAAGGAAAAGAAGAGTGCTAGAGCTCTGATTTATCCAATCTTTTAACTGGTTGAGTCAGGCTAATTCGATGCTGTTGAGAGAATTAGTTTCATTAAATAAGTTCTAGTTACTTCACACTACCGCGCCTGTTAATTAATCATAAAATCGGGATAGGGGAGAGAGTCTGTTCGATTACGGCGGTGTTAGCGATCCTACTTAGCGTAGAGATCCGTAGCGTAGGGCGCTTTTGGTGCAACTTGTTTGAGCGTACTTTGCGAGTTTTGCACCTGCCCTGCTACGGATCGCGAAGCGGACTTCTCTACTTCTCTGCTGGATCGGTATTTGAGCAGTAATCGAACAGACTATCCTGCCCTCGATCACCCAATAAATGGCTAATCAACAAACCCAATCAATCCCCACTCTTCCCCTCATCCATCTTCTTCACCACTTTGGTTACCATCTTCCGTGGCATAAACTGCACCGAACGAGCCAGCAAACGATTCTTCATCCCTGGAATAATTAACGGCTTATCCTGCTCATCTAAAAACCGACGAAACGCAAATTCGGCTATATTTTGGGCACTCATGGGCACTTCGCTTAGCCATGTCGGAACTTCCTCGCGTGCACTCCACTTAACTTGAGATAGCTCAGGACCCGCGCATAACGTATTCACTCTCACTCCGTAATCCTTCATCTCATTATCCAACGCTTGGCCAAAGGCAAGGATAAAAGCATTGGTTGCATGAAACACAGCTAATTTCGGGCGTGGTTGGAAAGCGGCTGTCGATGCCACTTGTAAAATACGGCCTTTTCGTCTCTCTGCCATTTGTTTGATAAATAACTTCGTGATCGCGGTAAAAGTAGCGATATGCACTTGAATCATTTCCAGCTCTTGGGCAAGCTCTGTCTCTAAAAAGGACCCTGATAACTGAAAATCCGCATAATTAATCATGAAATGAATCGAGATCTTCCGCTCCATTGTCCATTCATAGATTTGCTCTGCCACATTTGGGTTGGATAAATTTTGTGAGAAGGTTTCAATATGTACTTTATATTTCTTCATCCATTCCAATGAAATCTGCTTTAACTCAGATAGATTTGCATCCACTAAAACAAGGTCATAACCGTTCATGGCAAATAATCGTCCAAGCTCGTACCCAATTCCTGATGTTGCACAGGTAATTAAAACGGTCTCTCCCTTTTTTCCCCTCAATATCTTTACACCTCATCCATCTATGTTCTTTTTCTATTATACTCATTCCAAACAAAAACATCTCCCAGAAGCCTAGGAGATGTTTCTATGCTATCTCAACAATTCATGAGACAACTATCTGTTTTTCTTTTGCTTGGCAGTAAGCGCAGAAAGGCGCTCTTCACTGCTCTTCATCCACTTTTTCATCATGTCTTCAAAGTTCTCAGGGCTTTTCGCACGACCACCACCACGGCGGTCTCCTCCCCCACGACGTTCGCGAGGAGGGCGTTGCTCTTCTTGAAGGGCTTTGATGGAAAGAGAGATCTTACCTGCAGGATCAATGGAAAGGACTTTCACTTTCACAGTTGCTCCCACTTGAAGTTCATCTTCAACTTTCTCAACATATTTGCTGGAAACTTGAGAGATATGAACAAGTCCGGTTTCCCCAGATTCTAGTTTAATGAAGGCTCCAAAGGGTTTTGTCGAAATAACTTCTCCAGATACGATGGCCCCTTCTTTTAATTCACTCATTGTAACACTCCCGCAATGAAATTCATTCTGTACGAACATATCATTATTTTAAACCTTTGTCAACGATACAACCGCACGGAATAGATTTATTAAGAATTTTCTATCAATATAAAATTGTATCAATAAACGTAAAATGGAAATTAATGTTCCATCCAACCACTATATATGTTATACTTTTTACCAAAGTGTTATAACATATATATAAATTCATTTATATAATATAGACAAAAAATCAAAAAGGTGGATGGAATGAGCATGACGATTCGTTCGATTACATCAAATCATTATGAGCTTCGTGGAAAACTTCATCTAAATTTATCGGTAGCAGAATTAGTAGAACAAGCACTAAGTCGAAAGGAAGCCGTTTTATCTTCCAATGGAGCCTTAGTCGCAACAACGGGTGAATTTACAGGGCGTTCTCCTAAAGACAAGTATATAGTTGACGAAGATAGTGTAAGCGGTTCGATTGACTGGGGATCTGTTAATCAAGCACTAGATCCCGAATCATTCCATAAGATTTACAAGCGTGTTCAAGATTACTTGAAAGAGAAAGAACTCTTTATTTTTGATGGTTTTGCTGGTGCGGATCCCACTTACCAACTTCCAATCCGTGTTATTAATGAATATGCTTGGCATAACTTATTTGTGCATCAATTATTCATTCGTCCAACAGATCAAGAACTACATACTCACAAACCAGAATTTACCGTGATCAGCGTCCCTAATTTTGTCGTTGATCCTGAAATGGATAGAGTACGCTCTAAAACGTTGATTGCCGTTAGTTTTGAGCAAAAGGTGGTCATCATTGCCGGCACACATTATGCTGGCGAAATGAAGAAATCTATCTTTAGTGTGATGAATTATCTTCTTCCTGAACAAGGCGTTATGCCAATGCACTGTTCGGCAAACGTAGGTAGTGATCAGGATGTTGCTCTATTTTTCGGCCTATCGGGTACAGGAAAAACAACCTTGTCTGCTGATCCAGAGCGTCGATTAATTGGGGATGATGAACACGGTTGGACAAATCAGGGAGTTTTCAACTTTGAAGGTGGCTGTTATGCAAAGTGTATCGGGCTTAGTCAGGAAAAAGAACCACAAATTTGGCAAGCGATCCGTTTTGGTTCCGTTTTAGAAAATGTTTCGTTAGATTCCCAAAGAACCCCTGATTATGATGATTCTACTTTGACTGAAAACACACGTGCCGCTTATCCAATCGATTCGATCCCTGGGGCCGTAATCCCAAGTGTATCGGGTCATCCAAATGTTATTTTATTCTTAACTGCGGATGCTTTCGGCGTGCTACCTCCTATTTCTAAGTTAAGCAAAGAGCAAGCCATGTATCACTTCTTATCAGGTTACACAAGTAAATTAGCTGGTACCGAACGAGGCGTGACGGAACCTGAAGCTACTTTTTCCACTTGCTTCGGTGCACCCTTCTTACCACGTCCTGCACATGTATACGCAGAGTTACTGGGTGAGAAGATCGAAAAACATAATGCACAAGTTTTCCTCGTTAATACAGGTTGGTCTGGTGGTTCTTATGGCGTTGGAGAGCGAATGAATCTTACGTATACGCGTGCCATGGTAACCGCAGCGATAAACGGCTCCCTAGCCGATGTTGAATATACAACCGAAGAGGCATTTGGGCTCTCCATCCCAACAACATGTCCAGATGTTCCAAGTGATATCTTACATCCACTGACAACATGGACAAATCCAGAAGAGTATCATGAAACAGCCAAAGATCTAGCAAATCGGTTCCATCAAAACTTTACCAAGTTCACTGGTGTTGCAGATAACATTCGATCTGCTGGTCCACGCAATAAATAGCGATGACTCTTATTCCATACACTAAAACCTGACAGTACCTTTGTCAGGTTTTTTATGTTACCATCGTACGGATGAGGTAATTTGATAAAGAGTTATTTATAAATGGTAAATGGATCGTTAAATGGAAAGGATCGACACAGCTATGAATCGACCGGTATTAATTGGTGTCGCAGGAGGCACTGGTTCAGGTAAAACCACCGTTGCGCGAAAACTCGTAGAGGAATTCTCTGATTCGGTCTTGTTAATGGAGCAAGACTCCTATTATGCAGACCAAGCTCACCTGACCATGGAAGAGCGAACCAAGATTAATTACGATCATCCGTTAGCTTTTGATAATAACCTACTGGTTGAACACTTACAGCAATTAATGGATTATCAATCTGTCCAGATGCCAATCTATGATTATACTGCATCCACCCGTTCCAAAGCATACAAACAAGTGGAGCCGAAGCACGTGATTATTGTTGAGGGAATCCTGATTCTTGAAGATAAAGGCCTGCGGGACCTTCTCGATATTAAAGTATTTGTCGATACCGATGCGGATGTACGCATTTTACGTCGCATCGAGCGTGATACAAAGGAACGCGGCCGTACGTTAGAGTCCGTTATTCAACAGTATTTACAAGTGGTTCGCCCGATGCATATGCAATTTGTTGAACCAAGTAAGCGATATGCTGACATTATCTTGCCCGAAGGCGGGAGAAATGTGGTAGCTCTTAACCTCTTAATGAATCAAATTCGTATGTATCTACAAGAATTAGATTCCTAAACTGATTCCAACACCTAACTTTGAAGGAGATATCCATATGTCCACCGTAATCGAGTCAACATCTATCCAAACGGTACGAGATCAACTATTGAAACATCCTATCTATGAAGCGATGACATCTCCAGACAGAGTCCGTATCTTCATGAAACACCATGTATTTGCAGTCTGGGATTTTATGAGCCTAGCTAAACGGTTACAGAACTCACTCACAACCACTACGTTACCATGGGTTCCCAGTCCAAATGCACATTATGCTCGCTTTATCAATGAAATCGTTTTGGGAGAAGAGACAGATGAGGATGGACAAGGAGGATATGCCAGTCATTTCGAGCTATATGTAGAAGCGATGAAAGAGGTTCAAGCTGATACTACATGGATGGAATCATATCTTCAAGATCTGGAAGCAGGAAAGGATCCGATTGAGGTCTTGCAAAACAGTTCTCTTCCACCCACGATTGTTCAATTTGTAACATACAGCTTAAACTTAGCATTTTCAGCAGAGTCTCATGAAGTAACTTCAGCCTTTTTCTTTGGACGTGAAGATCTAATACCTGAGATGTTTACCCAACTCCTTTCTGAACTAGACAATCACGACCAGTCTACGGAGCGTATTCGTTACTATCTCAATCGTCATATCGAACTAGATGGCGATACACACGGCCCGCTGGCTGAAAAACTTCTAAACTCTCTTTGTGAATCTGATCCAGAGAAATGGAAGCAAGCTGAAGAAGTTGCTCTCCGTTCTCTACAATTACGGAGCCAACTCTGGGATGGCGTGTTAGCAGAGATTGGGGAAAAAGGATTATAAATCATAACGTGAAAAACACCTTTGATTCCGCAGAATCAAAGGTGTTTTTATCTAAACGGTCCCCCATTAGCAACTATTCTCTTTTGATATTTCCAAGTTTCGTAGTTTTTCGCTTAGCACTTTGAGGCGGATTTTTAGGAGGTCAGCCCAATCGTAATCTGGTTTACAGATACGTAGCAGATCCAAAGCAAGGTCGATTTGTTCTCGTAAGATCGATTCTTGGTTATCCTCTTCCTCAAAGCTAAAGCTAGATTCTTTCCACTTCTTTAACATTTTGGGATCAAGACGATCGTAGAGGGTGGTTTCTTTTACGCGATCTTCAATAGCATACTCTACTACCAACTCAAATTGTTCTTTCACAGCAGGATGAACGTGTCTCTTCTGGCAGACAGGACAATAGAGAACCGGTACTTGATGAACCGAAACCTGTTTTCGCACAATCGTTCCGATTTTGCCAATCATACTTGCACCGCAGCAGTAGATCATGCAATTCCCTCCTCTACCCCTCTATTGATAGATTAATCAAAACATTGTAAATAAGAGAGTAATGTATATATTTCCACAACACAGAAACTTTAAACCTATTTTTTTAACTTTTTTTCGTATATTTATGCAAGAGAGGAGATGAAAATAACCCCAGTAAAAATGGCTGGGGTCTATCATCTATCATCGTCCATTATTGAATGGATTGTTTGTACTGCTCGTCTGAAAGAAGTTCACTTAATTGAGCTGCGTCATCAAGCTCTACTACAATCATCCAGCCATCTCCATAGGAATCATCGTTTACGTTTTCTGGAGATTCTTCAAGAGAGCCATTTACCTCCACGATGGTTCCATTTACAGGTGCATAAAGTTCCGAAACAGTCTTCACAGACTCTACGCTACCAAATGGTTGACCTGCTTCGATTTTGTCGCCCACTTCTGGGAGTTCAACAAATACGATATCTCCCAATTCAGACTGAGCAAAATCGGTAATACCTACGCGTACTTTGTTATCGGATTCGGTTTTTACCCATTCATGTTCTTCTGTATAGCGCAATTCTTTTGGTAAATTCATGCAGGAACCCTCCCGAGGATTAAGATTGTTTTTCTTTCTCTTCATTCAAGACTCGTTCCAGTGGTTTTTTGAGCAAGGAGAGAGCTTTTTCACCAGCAGAGCGATGACGTAACACCCCTGTAGAATCAAATAAGTAGAATGCAGGTACAAACTCATTTTCAAACGCATCTACTACCTTGTGTTCATTATCAATCGCTTGTGGATGTTGCAAACCATATTGCTCAATGGTTGCTTTTACCTCATTGATGTTGGTATCTTTTTCAGAGCGAGGCATGTGAATCCCTACGAATTCAAGCTCTGGGGTCTCTTCCCGCATTTTCTTCAATTCTGGGAAGCTCTCCTTACATAAGTAACAACTAATGGACCAGAAATGAACCAGAACTGGCTTACCATTTAATGCCTCTTTGCCAGTTTCACTGTTCACCCACTCTGTTACTCCTGCTAACTCCGGCATTTCGGTACGTAGACGCATAGCCATGAGGAAACCCTCCTTCATAATATCGTAATTCCTGTTAACTGAATAGATGAATCTATTGTAAGAAAGGACCTAACAGATGTTTGTTAGGCCCTTTTAATGGATGTGATGGATCGTGATTACAGTGTTTTTTGACCTGGTTTCCAGTTAGCTGGGCAGAGTCCGCCTGTTTGAAGGGCATCGAGTACACGAAGCGTTTCGTCTACACTACGACCTACATTGTCATCCGTTACAACTTGGTAACGAACAACACCTTCTGGATCGATGATGAAGAGACCACGTAATGCGATTCCTTCGTCTTCTTTTAACACACCGTATGCACGGCTTACTTTATGATTGGTATCAGCAGCGAGCGGGTATTGAATGTCGCCTAGTCCATTATCTTCACGTGAAGTATGGATCCATGCACGGTGGGAATACACGCTGTCTGTGCTTACACCCAAGATTTCGCAATCGCGATCGGTAAATTCATCTGCACGATCGGAAAGTGCTGTGATTTCAGTTGGGCATACAAAGGTGAAATCAAGTGGGTAAAAGAACATTACGAGCCATTTGCCTTCATAGTCAACTAGCTTTGCTTGCTCTTTCAATGTTTCTAGGTTTTTTGTGCTCTCCATTACGAAATCTGGAGCTGGAAGTCCTACAAGACGTGCTGTCATGAGTATTTCCTCCTCTATCGGTGAGTATATTTTCTAATCATGCCATTTGTTAATCTATCCAATAGATGGATCAGATAAACACAGTAGCATGATCCTGAACAAATTTAGGATAACATGACCATTATTTATAGTCAATATCAATTTGTATTAAGTATAATGTAAAAATAATTATTACAATTAGACAACTCACTCCGAGCCACTAAAGCTACTATTTTTGTGCAACCCAATTGGTTTCAAATTCGCTCTCTTTAAAGCCAATTGTAACCTTTTTTCCGTCTGTTACCAAAGGGCGTTTAATCAACATCCCATCAGAAGCTAATAGGGCTAACTTCTCATCATCCGTCATCTCTTTTAACTTCTGTGATAAGCCTAATTCTCGGTATTTCTTTCCAGATGTGTTAAAGAACTTTTGGATTGGAAGTCCACTTACATCCACCATGTTACGTAACTGTTCCACAGAAGGAGGGGCTTCAACAATATGATGATCTTCAAAAGAAACATTATGTTGCTGAAGATATTTCACTGCGTTTCGGCAGGTTCCACACTTTGGGTATTCATACATGATAATGGACATCTGATCACACTCTTTCCACAAAGAATCGTTATGTAGACTAGATTTCACTAGAATCTGGAGGTTTATGAAAAAGCTTGTCCGCCTCGTATATATTCTACATCACTTACACCCGATCGGGTATTCGCCACACGTGCCACGGTAAAAAAATAATCGGATAAACGATTCAGGTAACGACGAACTTCTTCATTGGTTTCTTCTGACTTACAGAGACTAACTACACAACGTTCTGCACGGCGGGAAACGGTTCGACAGATATGGATACTAGAAGACAATGAAGTTCCTCCAGGTAAGATGAAACGGCGCAACGGGGCTAATTCCGATTCATATTGATCAATCCATTCCTCTAGTCGTGTTACCATGTCGCCTGTCACTTTGTATTGTCTTTCTTTTCCTACTTGAGCTAGGTCTCCGCCTGCGTCAAATAGCTCATGCTGGATCTCGGTGAAGTGACTGATTAGGTCAGCATGCTTTTCGGGAGACATGCGGGTGATGGATTCACCTACAAATGAATTTAATTCATCAATGGTTCCGTAAGCTTCAACACGGATATCGTCTTTGTCAACGCGTCCACCGACAACAGCTGTCTTGCCGGCATCTCCTGTACGGGTGTAGATTTTCATGAGTCATGCTCCTTTCGAGGATTATTCATAAACGGTTGATGTAAAATTTGGGGGGATCCTGTCTCCGGATGAGGAATCACCACAGTAGAGACTCCATATACTTCTTCGATTAAAGAGGCGGAAATTACTTCTTTTGGGGTGCCTTCTGCGATACATTTTCCATTTTGTAAGAAGAGAACACGATCGCAAAAGAGGCTGGCCACATTGAGATCGTGAATGACCATAACGAGTGTTAAGCCTTTTTCCTTTTGCCAATGCTTGCATATATCCAGTAGCGACCATTGTGCCTCTAGATCTAGATAGGTAGTCGGCTCATCCAGTAGGAGAATTTCAGGCTCCTGTACCAAAGCACGGGCAATCGCTACTCGCTGGCGTTCTCCCCCGCTTAACTCTGTAATCCGAGTATGCCCACGATCTGATAGGTTGGTTTGTTGTAAAATTTGGTCCACCACATCAATATCTCGATCTGATAACGTCTCAAAACGCGACAAATACGGATAGCGTCCCATTTCAATCATCTCTCGTACGGTAAAAGGAGCATCTCCGAGCAATTCTTGAGCGAGGACAGCAATCTTTCTCGCTCTCGCTTTCGGCTTTAGTTTCGATAGATTCTGCTCTTCTAGCCAAATCTCTCCCTGGTCTGGCGTCAACTCTCCTGATATCATTCGCAAGAGAGTTGTCTTGCCGCTCCCGTTTGGGCCGAGTATACCAATGGATTCTCCACGTTTTAGTTGCAGGGAGATTCCATCTACCACACAGCGTGTATCATAGTGTTTGGAAACAGATTGTATGGTTAGCACGATGATAGCTCCTTCTCTTGCAACTTATAAATTGCGTCGCCATTTGTAAAGAAAATAAGAGAAAATAGGGGCTCCTAGAAAGGCAGTAATGACGCCTACAGGTAGTTCCCTAGGCTCTAAGAGAGTTCTGGCTAATAAATCACTTAACATCATAAAAGTAGCGCCTGCTAGAATGGAATACGGGATCAAAAAGCGATGATTAGCACCGATTATCATACGGATCAGATGCGGAATGACAATCCCTACAAAGCCGATCATCCCTGATATGGAAACGACTATTGCGGTTAAAAAGGATGCTAGGATTAGTAATAGAAATCTCGTTTTCTTCACCGATACTCCGACATGTGCGGCGGTACGGGCATTTACAGCGAATAGATTTAATTCCCGTTGGGTAAACCATGCCACTGCCATCACAACTACTATAACCGGGATGAGAACCCAAATATGGGCCCACTCTCTTAACGAAAAGCTTCCCATCAGCCAGTATTGAATTCGAGACATTTGCTCGACAGACATAGAGAGTAGAAAGGTAATAATCGCTCCGAACAAGGCATGGATGACAACACCCGCTAGGATTAACGTATTGGTTCTTAATTCTCTCCCGGCTAGTATGAATACACTTACTGTAGCGATAAAAGCTCCTATGAAGGCGGATAGGGAAATGAACCACATTCCCCAGATGCCTGCTCCAATCCCTGATAGGATCGCGATAATCGCACCTGTAGCTGATCCTGAGGAGACTCCGAGTATATAAGGATCGGCTAACGGATTGCGTAGCACGCCTTGGTATAACACCCCCCCAAGTGCTAGACTAGCCCCCACTACCATCGCTAACAAAACGCGTGGGAAGCGGAGAGACCAGAGAACTGCATCTGACATCGGGTCTACTTGATTGGGGAATCCGATGGTATGATGCCCGATCACTCTCCAAATCTCTGGTATCGGGATTTTAAGACTGCCTACGGTTACAGCAAGAATAAAGGTAAAAAGAAAGCAGAGGAACATTCCTCCGCCGATATATAGGTGTTTCTTGTTATATTGTCGTCTCATGATAAGCCTCGATATCGTGTAACTTTATGGTTGTAGTGCTTCTGTTGATTAGCCCATTATAGGAGGCTGTCCCGCGGCATGTATCTGACCACAGCTCAAATAGTGAGCCGCGAGGATGTGGAAAAGCAAGTCCGCTCCCTCCTTCTCCACTTCGGGCAAGTGGCAAAACTCGCAAAGAACGCTCAAACATTGCCACAAAACGCCCTTGCTTCGAAGGACTACGCTAAGTAGGCTCACAAACATCGCAGTGGCCAGATACATTGCCCCTATTCCATTCATCCTACATTTAGGTTAAAACAGGCTTGGTTGTGAAGGGCTTTGTAATCAGCTAATTCTTATATGCTGATGTATTTATTACTTCATCGCCTCTGGATACAACTTGGTTGCCATCTCTTTGATGCCCTCTATAATTCGTGGGCCTGGACGGTTGGTTGTGTTTGGGTCGAGGGTGAAGACTTGTTTTTGTTTGACTGCTCCAACGCTTGCCCATGCAGGACGAGCCTCAATCTGGCTTGTACTTCCGTAAGTTGAGAATATCACATCAGGGTTCCATGCTGCTACTTTCTCTGCACCTACTTGTGGCCATCCCTTTAACTCTTTTGCTACGTTTATACCGCCCGCAACTTCGAGCATCTCATTTAAGATCGTATCGCCACCCGCTGTCATAGGAGTCGGATCAATCTCAAACCATACTTTTTTCGGATTCTTTTTGGCAACCGGAGTCACTTTTTGATAGATTGCTAGTTTTTCCTTAGTCATCGTTCCTACTAAGTTATCCGCTTCGTGCGCTTTATTGGTCGCCATACCCACGATTGTAATCGATTCAAATACTTCTTTGATCGATTTGCCGTCCAGTACAAGGGTAGGAATACCTAGAGATTTAAGCTTCTCGACCTCTTTATTCATCGTAGATGCAAGTACCAAGTCTGGTTTTAGCGCGACTACTTTTTCAACGTTGATGGTGAAGTCGCCTACTTTCTCAAGCTTCTTCGCTTCTGCTGGGAAGTCATCGTTGGTAGTACCTCCCACCATCTTATCTCCTAAACCGATCGCATAGGCAATCTCTGTGTTACTTGGGATAAGAGAGACGATTCTCTCGGCTGGCTTCTTGAATTCCACCGTATTTCCAGCCAAATCTTTAACGGTAATCGGGTACTTCACTTTACTCGGTGTAACCGGTGTCGAAACAGGTGGCTTGTCCCCTGGTTGACACCCTACTACTACACTAAAAACAAGAAAAAGAGACAAGCAGACTAGCATCCATTTACGAACTGAAAACCCTTTCATATGTACCCCCTAATATAGATCATTATCTACTACTTCAAGCGGTTGATAGACTACTAGCTCCACCAACAACCGACAAACATTCCTACTATTCGCTAGGTTCGGATTCATTATATAGCAAATAGCTTGCTGAGTGAATCCCTAATAAAACCCTGGATATTTGACTACTGGCCACTTTTTCTTCCGTAATGAATGCATGAATGTAGGGCCTACATGTAGATTCTCTTCTACTAGTTGACGAGGGGTGAGCGCCATCCATTGATTTAGAGAAACATCTTCAAAACGACTACTCTTAAATATTTCTAGGAACCATAAGCTTTGATCACCTGTGTTTTGGACATAGTGGCCGAAAGCGCGGGGAACATACCCTACGTCACCGGCACTGTAATCAAACGTACGCGCTGTCCCTTCACCGGCAAAAACAGTCATTCGACCCTTTCCCGAGATATAATACTGCCACTCGTCTGCATTTGGATGCCAGTGCATCTCCCTCATACCACCCGGTTTCACTTCTACCAACGCCGCCGCAACCTTTTCCGCAATAGGAAAGTTGGTAGTGTCCGCTATACGTACTTGCCCGCCAGGAGTTGTAATCGGTTCTTGGGCTAGCAAACGATGAGTGAAGCTTTCTGATACGGTTCCATATGGAGAGATTACCCTTTGACTATCTAAAGGCCCTGGCACTTCTGCTTGGAAAATGTATCTCTGATGATTGGGAATGTCGTTAAAGTTTTCCGGTTGCACACCAAAGTTAGCCGACAACACGTCCTTCGGCGTATGTGCGAACCAATCCGAAATGGATAACGTATTTAGATCGGAAAAGGTTCCATCATCGAAGACAAGAAGAAACTCACATCCCTCTTCCAATCCTTGAATCGAATGCGGAATCCCCGGCGGAAAATACCACAGATCCCCCACACCCACATCGGCTATAAAATTTCGCCCATTCTGATTCACCGCCGTAATGCGTGCACGACCTACCAACATAATCGCCCACTCAGCCTGCTCATGCCAATGTAACTCACGCACCCCTCCCGGCGTTAGAGCCATATTGACTCCAGCAAGTGTGGTTGCGATCGGGAGCTGTCTAACCGTCACCTCTCGTGACCAACCGCCATGATTTAATTGCATGTACGTATCTGAAAAAGAAAACTTTAAGTTAGGAAGCGTGCCAGCATCCGTCACGGGTGGAACGAGCAGATCCGGGTTTTGTCGATCACGCATCACATTCCGTGGGCCAAAATCCCACCATCCACTTCCATCCGCCCTCATCGGCTGTGGAATACGACGATCCTCATCCAATGTCATCACCTCTGTTAACTGTATGCAACAAGGATTTTGGACATCACTAACTTATTTCAAACAATTAACATAATTACATATTCCATTTATAATCCATTAAACATCACAAGTTATAATTTGGAAGAATCAGGTCAAAATGAAAGGGAAAGGGTGTTTCTTTATGTCGATAAGAAAGAGAATCTTAATCCCTGTATTATTGTTATGTCTCTGTTTCATGTCATTCTCTATGGTGGGTAATAGTTTTGCTACAAGTCCGTACCTCTCCACTAAAAAACAAGCATATAGTACGGGCGAAGCCATTCAAATCAACTTTAATCAAGGTCCCGGAAATGCAAAAGACTGGATTGGCATTTATCGTAAGGGATCCGCAAACAGCCCCTCCTTGGACTGGGTGTATGTCAACGGATCGAAGACAGCTAGTTCAGGAGTCACCCAAGGATTGGTGACTCTAAATGGAGTCCTAGAAGCTGGAGCCTACGAAATCCGTTTCTTTGCTAATGATGGATATACCAAGATCAGCCCTGACATCTCCATCAACGTCACCAATCAGAAATCTCCATCACAAGCTTCTGAAACCGTAAAAATCATGTCCATGAATACGTGGCAGGGTGGGGCCAATGTTGCCAATGGATTCGAAAAGATCGTCAATGCCGTACGACTATCAGGTGCTGACATCGTCGGATTCCAAGAGAAAGCAGAGCCTGTTACCGCTATAGCCAAACGCTTGGGCTGGTACTACTATCAAGCATCCCACGATGGCGGTGTGATCAGCAAGTATCCCATCGTTGAAACATTTGAATTCGAAGGTGTCGGTGCGTCAGCCGCTCGTGTTCGCTTACCGAGTGGACAAGAAGTAATGGTTGCGTCCGCACACCTAGACTATAGAGTATATAGCCCCTATTTAGCCCATTTTGACAAGAAAGCACCGAAGGATATCATCGCAAACGAAGAACGAAGCCGCGGCGTTCAGACCACCAACATCTTAAACAGATTAAACCCATATCTCTCTGCTAATATACCTGTCTTCTTACTCGGCGACTTTAACGCTCCATCACATTTAGACTGGGTCGAATCAACCAAGAACACCCATCAAGGTTACGTGTTAGATTGGCCCGTTTCCAAGAAAATCGAACAGGCTGGCATGATTGACTCCTATCGTGCTATTCATCCAGATCCAGCCGCAGATCCAGGGAATACATGGTCTCCCGTTTACACATACGATCATCCTTGGGATACAAGCTATCCAAAAGAGCCTCAAGATCGGATTGACTTTATCTACTCAAAAGGAAGAGCGAAAGCAATCAATTCGAAAGTGTTTATGATGGGTAGTCCGAAACCCTACGGCCAGCATCAAAACAATGAATGGCCGACAGATCATGCCGCTGTCGTGTCGAGTTATACGATTAACCCGTAGTTTGTAAGGGATTGGCATATTGAAGAGGAGTTCGCCTATTGCAGGTGAGCTCCTCTTCATGTGTAAACAGATACTTCATAAATTGTCCTCACATAAATTAACGAAATTCAGCTATAACCTCAATAACACCTTCGATATGTTGATTAAACTCTTCAAGGTCTTCTGCAGGAATCCAATATTCCTGATGCCCTATTCCAACAACCGTTTGAACGGTATAGCGATTGATAAACTCTTTACGAACTTGAAAACGGGTCACATACCCTACATAATCGCATTCCTCCTCTATCGCATTCCAGTCGCGAGCAATTTGAATGGCATACTCTTCATTTAAAATGGGGTAAAACATAGGTTGAAAGGAAAGGCGTGGAGGGAAAGCACAATAGTGGCTAGCTCGAATCAAATCTAGTTCTTTTTGTCCTACAGAACTGTATAGAGTAATCGTTTCCATTACAGGCTTCATGAAAGCAATATCTATTCTGTCGACCATAACATCCACATACTTATCCTCTAGATACCATATATCGTAAAGTTCTCCTTTCCCTAAATAGAATGCTAAACTTGATTCCAATTGACCATTTTCGAAATCCAGCCAACCTGTCAAAATGTGCTTATACTTCCCAGCAATATTGAACATCTCTTTTTTTTGAGAGCTACTTTCTTTAATCGGATCGTCCCCCTCCACCCATAGGTCCAATTCAACCAAGTATTTTTTGCCTACTTCAAGATCAATCGGAGGCCCCAATGCCGAGATCATTCCTACAAGACGAAATCCACTGATACTTACAATAACTTCTTCCTCTATCATCTCACTAAAGCCGATAATTTCAGCCACGTAATTCATGATTTATCCACCTCTATAACTTCGAAAACATGAAGAGGAGTCCACCTAATATGAACTCCTCTTCATGTTGTAAGCAACGGTTTTATACATTACCGCAAATAAATTAGCGAAATTCAGCTATAACTTCAATCCTACCCTCGATATGTTGGTTAAACTCTTCAAGATCTTCGGCAGGTATCCAATATTCCTGATGCTCAGTCCCTCCAACTGTTTCAACGGTATAACGATTGATAAAGTCCTTACGAACCTGAAAACGAGTCACATATCCTACATAACCGGATGCCTCATCTTTTGTATTCCAATCACGAGCGATTTGAATCGCATACTCTTCATTTAAAACGGGATAGAAAATAGGTTGAAAGGAAAGGCGTGGAGGGAAGGCACGATAGTGGCTAGCTCGAATTAAATCTAGTTCTTTTTGTCCTACAGGACGATACAGAGTAATTGTTTCCAACATGTAAAAGCTCCTTCTCATGGAGATGATTTAATTAGTAAACACATTGTTATTATGGAGGAATAAGCCAACTATGTCTCCGATAGCGGTTTATATGTATCTAGTAGCGACTGCAGTCCTTCAAAAGTTTGCTTAACTTCTAACACAATTGAGTCTACTTCAAAGTGGAGATCTGGGTATTCATTCCAAAACCTAGAATCGATTTTTAAGACCTTCTGTAAGAGGTCTCCACGATAAAAATCTGCGCTCAAGAATGGATCTCTATGAGACGATCACGAGCATCATACTCATTCCGTGCTCGTTATAGGTCCAAGTAGTAACAGCCCTGTCGATCAGACAGAAAAAACACCTCAACTGTTGGGGTATAATTCAAGTCAATCAGTTCCACTAGGTCTCTAATGGATATGTCTCGAGTAATTCCCTTAGCTCTTCAAAAGTTTGCGTAACTTCTAACACTATCGAAGCTACTTCAAAATGGAGATCTGGGTACTCGTTCCAAAATCTAGAATCGATTTTTTATACTTTCTGTAGGAGGTCTCCATGATAAAAATTTGCTCTCAAGAGCGGATCTTTATAAAGACGCTCGATCGCAATAGGGACTACATATTCTAAACTCACTTCCTGTCCAATCAATATCCGAATTTCTTCATCAGTCACATCTTGAAGCGGTTTTAAACGTGCATTGTGGACAGTAGTTACAACATAGGACGGAAAACTATTATCATCCCAAATTTGTCCATCTAACTCTTGCAATGTTTTAGTTAAATCGAAATTGATCATGTTAAGCTCACCTCATTTATAAGTACTGCGAATCCTATCTATCGCTAATGCAATCCATCCAGACTGCCAAACCTGTAGTAGACTTTTACTACCAAGTTATCACCATACCGGGCTCACTATTGAAGAAGAGTTCACTTGATGTTCACCTGATGTGAACTCCTCTTCTGGCTGATCTAGTATATTATTTCAAGATTTCAAAGGGATTCACCCTAATTAAAAAGGCTTATTAGGTTTAAGTAGTACTACATATCACTCGCTGTACATCCAATCATCCGGATATCACGTGAGTCGACAGCTGGAATTAGCTTTGCTAGATACCAACTGAAGTCTGTGACTCTACCAATTAGTATTTTTCGGTTCTTGTTGACCATGAAAGAACAATTTCCATCCGGCCAAATCAAGAAATCTCCTCCAACATCTGTGTCTCCCCATGTTATGGAAATACCAATTACCTCGTTCTGATCCATCTTTCTTTGAACCAACTCTTGTAACTGGTCAAGACTCATCTTTTCGTACTGCCAATCGTAATCATCAATATCTCCAACTGGTAAATAAAAGACTTTACCGCATTCATCATGGTATTTCCAACCATTTGACATTAGACTTTGAAATAATGCCATCTTAGTACTGTCTCTATACACCAGTTCAAAATCTATAGACGACTGTACTGACATAACTCTTCCCCCCTAATCAAGCCATTCATGGTATGGAATGCCCTTTTTGTTCATGTAATCTTTAAATACTTGAGGAATAGGTACATTTGAATACAGTTCATACGTTGCACCATTTTCCTGTGCAATCTTTAATCTCGAACCCATATCAGACTGGAATTTTACAAATATCCTGCGGTGTTTAAGTGCGTTCATCCAATAAGTACCTGACTTAGCTTCCCACCATTTATTTCCTACTCCACCATCAAATTCTCTTCCTCCCTTCATAAAGCTCCCCTTCCCACCTAAATGATCAGTGAGAAAGTCTTCGAAGTCCTTATCATAGAGACCTTTAGCACTAGGTCGATCATCATCCTCAGTAGCAAGGGCTACTGCGATCAATACTTCTACTGCTTCTTCAACAACTTCCTCAACCTTTTTCTTTGGCTTATTGCTAGTTGGCCTGTTGTTGCTTGGCTTCTTGCCAGGTTTCTTACCTGGCTTCTTACCTGGCTTTCTCCCGGGCTTCTTGCCTGGCTTCTTACCGGGCTTACAGTTCCTCTTGCAACCACCACTCGGCTTATCTGGTTTCGAATCATCTCGAGTTCGACTAAAAAGAGAGCCAAGGCCTGTACCTATTCCTGAACCTGTATATCCAACTGCATAAACGCCACTGAACGAACTCGCACTTGACGTAGCCTTAGACGCACTATAGGCACCATAAGCAGCTCTACCAGCCCTATAACCAGCTTGTGCACCCCTAGCTATTGCAGGAGCAGCCCTAACAAGAAGAGCACCTGCAATATAAACGGCCGGAGCAATATGCCCATCCAGATCATTATAACTCACTGGATTCCCAGCACCGAATCCATACAAGTTCGCATTCCCTGGATCCATAACAAGGCTTTGGAAGCTCCCAGCACCATTATATGAATCCTGGGTGAGGAATCTACCTTGTCCGGGGAAGTAGTTCCGGAAACCGAGATCATACGACTTAGTATTTGGATCCCAACGCTTGCCACTATAGCGGAACGAGTTATAGACCTCTTTGTTCGGGTTGGCTGGATCGGGCTTGTCTACGCCTGTAAAGAGAGATTCATCGTCTTCTCCATATGGCGTATATCCATACGTCGCGCGAACATTTCCTTTCTCATCCGTGAGGAGCTCTACATCAACATCAGTATTATAACCATAATACGATGTTTCTGGCTTTTCCCCTGCTTTGATCATCGCCATACGCTCGCCCCATGCGGAGTAGACGTAGGACTTGGTGATCTGACCCGATACCTCTTCCGAGAGGACTTGTTCCGTTGTACCTAGATAATTGAAATTCGTCTTTTTCGCTTTATCTGTTCCGACTTGTTCAACTTTGGAGGTAGTTCGATCTAAGGAATCATAGGTAAACTGTGTTTTAATTTGCTTCTTCTGATCTTTATCTAGCTTGGTATGCTCTAGAACGTTGTCAAAAGGATCATAGGTATATTGCTCTTGAACCTGTTCTCCTTCCTTCACCTTATCTAGACGTCCCATTGGATCATATTGATACTGGGATGAAACACCGTCTTTATCCTGTGAAGTGAGACGGTTACGATCATAATGAAAACGTGTTACTTTATCGTCTTGCTTCTTTTGAACGATATTGCTGTTCGAATCGAGGATATAGGATTCAGTAGATTTCTTCTTTCCTTCCTTGGTCGCCTTAATGAGACGATCACGAGCATCGTACTCATACTGATAAGTGTTATTCATCACTTGGTTATCTGCGCCGAGAAGGGTTGCTATATCTTTCGTACGATGTCCATTTTCGTTGTACTCTAAGAAATGCCTTTGAAGTAGCGTTCCATCTTTCTTCTTCGTTTGCATTTCCTTCAACTGTTGGTTTTCGTAATAGTTATAGGTCGTTTGGTTACCGTTAGGTAGAGTAACTTGTTTAACTGCCCCTCCAGGAGTATGTTGATACTCAGTCCACTCAGATTCGTTTTCTCCTGTCTTGCTCATCATCGAAGTAACTTGATTGAGTGTGTCGTAATAGTAGTAAGAAGTCTGTCCAGGATAAGTGAGATTAAATAGGTTTCCGTTTCGGTCATAAGTATACTGATACTTCTTGCTCAGTTTATCCTTTTGCCACTCCTCAACGGAGGTAACTTGGTTCACATGGTCGTAGTTCATCCGATATTTTTGTATCTGAGCGTTTGTACTCTTATCTCGTGTTTCCACTAGATTTCCATTTACATCGTAGGTGTACTGGAGCATCTTACTAACCAAGTTTCCAGCCATACTACTGCTTTTCAAACCGCTGTCAAAGAGTTGTTTCGGCTTTCCATCTGGATGGTAATCCCATTTCATTTCACGCTTCATCTTACCGTCAGCGCTCTTCGTAACTCGGCTGGTCTGTGCACCTAGATATAGTGATAGGTAAGCTTTTGAGGTCATCTCCAGCTTTTCCCCCACTCCACACCGTACGTGACGGTTTCCCGTCATACGGCGTTCCATCTAGTAT
>NZ_SLXV01000039.1 GCF_004341445.1 Baia soyae | reverse complement strand
CATCTATATATGAGATTCGCCGTAATTTCATATCTTTTGGCAACTTGAACCGCACTACCCATCTCTTGCGCTTCCTGAACAACTTTACTTTTGAATTCAGTTGTAAACCGTCTTCTTTGCATAAAAAATCTCCTCCATTGTATATAACTCATTCTACAGGATAAAGGAGATTACTCAAATTTAATTTGGGGGCTAAATAGAAACAGCTTACACATGTGTAACGTTTGCATTACAAATGTGTAAGGTTGGGCAACAAAAAAACCTACCATCTAACTTAGAGTCAAATGATAGGTTTATAGGGTTTATGCTTCTTTGCGAATCAGATCTTGATCCTCGCATTCCTTTTTGCAATAACCATTATAAGTTTCTTCGCAATCTGGACAGACGATGTGTTGATGATGGCAAAGATCATATTCACAGTTGATATAGGTTTCTGCTGGCACATCACAATGATGGCATTTACCGACCACAGTTGGATCTATATGGTTAACGGGAACCGAGATCCGCTCATCAAATACATACAGCTTCCCATCCCATAGTTCACCTTGTGTCTCAGGATCCTGACTATAGTTCACCACGCCTCCATGTAATTGAGAGACGTCTTGGAAGCCTTCCTGCAATAGAAAACCAGTTAGTTTCTCACAGCGAATACCACCTGTACAATAGCTAATAACCTTCTTATCTTTAAATTGGCTTAGATTTTCACGAATCCACTCTGGGAAGTCACGAGAGGTTTCCACCCCTGGCCGAATGGCTCCACGAAAATGCCCAAGGTCATATTCATAGTCATTTCGACCATCAATGATGATCACATCGTCACGCAAGAGATGCTCTTTAAATTCAGCCGGACTTAAATGTTTACCCGTTAACTCAGTCGGATCAAAATCGTTTTCAAATCGCCACGTTACCAACTCTTTTTTGGCACGTACGAATAGCTTTTTAAAGGCATGTCCCTCATGCTCGTCCGCTTTAAAAAAGATACCTGAGAAGAGAGGATGTTCGTTCATAGCTTCTATATATTGATTTGTTGCTTCAACGGTGCCCGAACATGTCCCATTGATACCTTCAGGTGAGATTAATATACGGCCTTTTAAGCCTAGTTGTTGACATAGAGCGCGGTGCTCGTCCGCTACCGATACCGGATCTTCCACTTTTACATATTTGTAATAGAGGAGTACATGGTACGTTTCTGAAGTACTCATGGAAGTCGACCTCTTTCTACAAGGAGTTTCAAATATAGATTCTACCACTTTCTGATGCATCTCATCAAATTGAGTTTAGGTGTGTATTATCACAAACACTTTCTCTTTACGTACATATATTGATAGAAATGTTGAAGGAAGTGGTGGTTCCCTTGGGATTAGTCATTTATCCTCCTACGTTAAACTGGTCCTATATGCGACAACGTCCACAGCATATGATGTTGCAGTTTGCAAAGAAAGGACATACTGTTTTATTTTTTAATAAAACAAGTGTAGAAGGCCCTGTTGTTCAAGAGATAGCCGAAAACCTCTTTGTCGTTCAACACCCAAACTTCTTTCTAAATGAAATTCTCTCCAAACTTCCTTCGAAGAGAGATACGATTTACTGGACCTCCTGGAGTCGTAAAATCCCACATGCTAGTCTATTCCAAACCAACACCTTAATTTATGACTGTGTGGATGATTTTCCAGATTGGGAACAGGAAGAACAAATGTACGCTCCTCTTGCAGATGCTATTGTATGTACCGCTGATCATCTAAAAGAAAAAATGGAAAAATTGGTTCAACATCCCATTCATCTAGTGCCTAATGGATGTGAATTTGAACACTTTGCTCAAGTAAAGAAGCAGTCTCGATTAGATGAGATACCAGAAATACCTCCACATGATGGACCCCGAATTGGATATATAGGTGCTTGGGCTCCATGGGTGAATAAGAAAATTGTGCAGGAACTCTCTAGAGAAATGCCTGAGGCACAATTTGTGATTATCGGGCCTAACTTACGATCAGATCAGCCTGAATTGGGGGATAATGTGTTTTTCCTCGGGCATAAGAGCTATGAATCGTTACCATTTTATCTACGTTATATCGATGTTGGAATCATTCCGTTTTCTATCAATCGGATTACCCGCAGCACAAATCCGGTTAAGGTCTATGAATATCTTGCAACAGGGAAACCGGTTGTTTCCACACCACTACCAGAAGTACTAAAGATGAAGCCCCATGTGCTCATTGCAGATCAAACTAAACAATTTGTTAAAGCCGTACGGAGTGCACTTGTTAATGCGAAAAAAAATTCTAGAAAAAGAATGAGCTTTGCTAAACAACATAGCTGGGAAAAGAGATTTGAAGTAGTAGATAAGCACATTCTAGCTCCACGAAGAAAAGAGGTTTTCTCCAATCAAGATGAGTTACAAAAAGTCATACAATCAATCCACACTACCTCCACACATGTTCCTCTTCAACATAATACAGTAAATTCCTATTATGAAAACATGCATTTACCAAATGACCCTGCATTTGTAGGCTCTCCAAGTAAAGGGACACAGTACGAATGTTATTTTCAAATAAGCCAATCACAGCTAATGCCTTCAGATGGCACACGAGTCTATTTGGAGTTTGACCTCGCACTTGAACCACAGTCACATGAGGAATGGCAAATCATTTTGTCGGCCCCGTTGGAAGAGTGGCAACCTGATGCGATCACGTATAGCAACCGTCCCAGTACAAACGAAATTGCCAAGATGCTGATATCGCAGCCGTTTTCGACAACGGTTTCTTTTGATGTGACGAAGCAGGTCATAGAGGATGGTTTAACCCGATTCCACCTATGTTCTACGGCAAAAAAAGCATTACTGTTGGATCAAGTTCGTCTAACTTGTTTTCATTTGAATAAGAAGAGTGAGGAGTAGATCATGAATATTGGTATATGTGGGTATTATGGATTGGGTAACTTTGGAGATGAATTGTTTTTAAAAGTGTTTCAACAGGTGTTTCATGAACATCGAGTTTTTGGCTATAAGGGATATTTAGACCACAAGCAAATGGATGCGGTGATTATTGGCGGGGGAGATTTAATTACTCCTTACCATTTTAATAGCTATTATTTTCCTGCTCAATTAAGCGAAATTCCTACATGGATATATGGTGTCGGGATTGTCGATTTCTATCCAGAGTCTTCATGGAGTGCAGAAGAGGTAGAGAAATATAGACAAATCATACAAAAAGCAAAAGCTACTTTTTTCCGCGATCAAAATTCAGTGGAAATCGCCAAAAAATATAAGTTCCACAATCATGTTCAGCATGCGCCAGATGTTGTATTTTCCTATAAACAACCAAGCTATCCTATTATAAGGTCTAAGTCAGGGAACCGAATTGGTGTGTGTATACACGCTTACGAGAATTTTCCTATGAAACAAGTATCAATGGTACTAGCTGAACTAGCTAGTGAAGGATATGAAATTGTTTGCATCCCGGTTGTGAATCAGTCCAATAATCTTTACTCCGACACAGAAGTGTGTAAAACATTGTGCCAGTCAATTTTAGAGTTGGCTCCTGCCGGAAAGGTAGAGGTTGTAAAACCAGAGTACGACTTAGAAACCACTTATTCATATATCCAAAACCTTGATTTTCTGTTGTCATTTAAGCTACATCCGTCTTTGGTAGCCATCCGAAACTTAGTGCCTGTTTTATGTGTAAGTAGTATGAGTAAGGTTCATAGTTTGTTAAAGTACTTTGATCTAGATGCATATGGTTGTCATGCAGATATTTCGGATTCTGAGCTAAGAAAGAAAATGAAATTCCTATTGAAAACCGGAAGACAGAAAATGAAATCGATCCGTGAACGCGTAAAAGACTGCGAGACTTGGAGTGACAAATGTGTAAGCGAGCTGAAAAAATCGATCCAATCCATTTAGGATAGGAAATGCGCCGGAAGATGTTGCTTCATTTCAAGATATCGATGCTCCCAAGTATTTGATAATGCATACTGGATCCGAGACTCTGAGTCCCCAGGTTCCTTTAGTCGCCATTCAACCAACTCGACAAAATGCCTCATGTTTTCAGCGACATCAATATAAGGACACATAGTTCTACATTCTGGAAGTGCGGTGGAAATAACGGGCTTCCCGCTGGCAAGGTACTCATACGCTTTGATGGGATTCGTGGCTAACGTAATCGCATTGATCCGAAAAGGAATTAAACAGACTGTAAAGTGCTGAATATATTGATTCAACTGATGATGAGGGATGTTATCTAGGAATTGAATAGAAGAATGGTTAACAAATTTTGATCCAAATTCAGGACCAATTACTTGCACGTTAGCATTTGGGAGTTGTGCACAGCGTTGTAATATTGAAAGATGAATCCAAGGAGCCCATGCACCCATGTAGCCGAGAATGGATTTGGATGATGGAGTTGCAGCCGGGAGTAAATGTAATTCCATACCGGGATCATATCCATTGCGAACTAAATAGATTGGAAGGTTACTCATCCGTTTCATTCTCTGGTAAATCCGCTCAGAGGTACAGAAAATCACATCTGCTTTTTGAAGCATATCTGGCTCATAAGGATGCCACTCCGCAAAATCATCTAAACAATCGTATACCACCCAGTCGACGAGATGATCGGGGAGGCTCTTCACTAAGAGTGGATTGCTACACCAGATTCCAATAGGCTCATGACTTGTCTTTTTCATAACCGGTAATTCCTCATTTACCCATGTATCCCAATTTGATACCACATATAATCGGGGCCTTACTTCTGTTAGGGATTCTGCTGTTTGGGTTCGGTTTGCATAGTAGACTGTGTGCCCATCCGCAGCAAATTGAGATAATATTTGTTGAGGCCTTTGTTTCATCCATGTCCAATCGATAGTAGGGGGATATATTAGAATTGCCACTTCAACTCCTCCTTACACTCATTTAGCCATCCCGAAATAGAAAGGAAGAACGTAATGCATATCGTCATACTGGAAAAGCATGAATCATGGACGACAGATCTAACCATTCAGTCTCTAAAACGATATGCAATTGATGCACAAATTAGTGTGATAACACAAGATTACGGATCAGAACTAAACAAAATTCGTTCATGTCTGTCTGATCAAGAGATACTAGTGGTATGCCAATCTGGCGATACATTTCATTCTCATTTTTTTAAACTAATAGCAATGAACTCGCATCATATGAATTCATACCGTGGCATTATCATTATTCATGAGGGGAAAAAGATTCCTGTCGTATTTTTTCGTGTAAGCCATGGTGTCACATTTTCAGAATGGAATAAGCTTCCTTTTCAACATTATGTACGCGAAGATCAATTACGGTACTATCGTGATAATAAATGGATTTATTGGAATATAGAAGAATGTGGGTATATTCCATCTACTCGCTCTCTCCCTTGGGAGAAGAGAGAGGAGGTTGAAAAACTCATCTTACCCATCCTTCAACCAAATCATCATAAGGTTTTAACTAACATAAATCCAATCGTTACAATTGGAATTGCCACTTATCAAATGGGGCATATGTTAATGTGGGCCCTGCAAAGTATTAAGAATCAAACCAATCCAAATTGGCATTTACTAGTTTATGATGATGGATCTACAGATTCCACAACGAATGTTTTGCAAAACGAAGTACATGATCCTCGTATAACGGTTCTTAGAGGAAAAGAAAACAAAGGAAAAGCGCATGCTTTCAATCAGATTCTTAGCCACACACGCACCCCATGGCTTATGGAGCTGGATTCAGATGATTGGCTAGCCCCGCATGCAATTCAATCTATCTATAAAGCCACAGATCAGATTAAGGAAAAAAAGGCTCATTTTCTTTATGGAAATTATTATTTATGGGAACAAGGTAAGAGGGAACTTCGATATCGAGGAATTCAAATCTCTCCCAAGCTGGAACAGATCGAGCATATCATTCAATCAGGCATCGTTGTTTGTCCTAGGATTTATTCAACGGACTCCCTATTTAAAATGAATGCTTGGGATGTTGAGGGTAGGCTTTATGAAGACCTAGAGCTCCTATATCGCTTAAAAATGAACCAAGTGAGCGCAGTTTCTCTTTCCTCGCCCATCTATCATCGAAGACTCCATTCTTCTAGTGTTACACACCAAGCCAAGAAAAGCGCTTATTCAAAATGGCTAATGGATTTAAAAAGTAAAAGCTCGATATAGAATCGAGCTTTTACCAGACACTATACTAAAACACGCACATAGGAGAGAGCATCATAAGGAATATTGGCTCTTGTAAATGGACTTGTATAGGTACCGCCAGATATCTCGATTTCAAATACACTAGGTCTAGTGGCAAGAATCTTCCCTTCCAACACCTCATTCATGAAATAAACTTCAACATTTTCCCCCACTTGTGTTTGTAACATTTGTCTTAAATTCAAGATAATCACTCCTAAGAAAGAATCGCACGAATACTAAGAATCGGAACCATAACCAAATCCCCACTATTTTCTTCCAACTGAATCCCATCATAGCCTACCCGTTGTAAAACTCCTGTTACAACACCTGAATCGGTCATAATGTTTACGACTGTGTGTAGTTTTGAACGAAGTAAGCGACGAAGTGCCCGTTTTCTCCAAGAACATCGATCAACACGACTACTTAGATCAATCATCAAAACCATCAATGTAATTTGGATTAGGAATAGTACCCAGATACTTGCCATGACACTCACCTGATCACATCCCTTTCTTGCAGAGTTCGAACTATTATATGAGCGCTATAGTAATTCGAAACTAACAATCACCTAGTTCCTAAATCAACATGAGAGGATGAATCCTGTAAGATGACAAAAAAAGTAGCTATTGTATTTGGAACACGACCAGAAGGGATTAAAATGGCACCTGTTATCAAAGAGCTACTACTAGACCCCTTTTTTGAGATAATAGTGATCAATACAGCCCAGCATAGAGAGATGCTAGATCAAGTCATGCAGCATTTTGGGATTAAGCCAGATTATGATTTAAATTTGATGAAACCTAATCAGTCATTAGCTGAATTATCAAGCCAACTCATATTAAAGCTAAACGAGGTGTATCAAGAAATAAAACCCGACCTGGTATTAGTCCATGGGGATACAACGACAACTTTAATAGGAGCTTATACAGCCTTTTTAAATCAAATTCCCGTAGGACATGTGGAAGCTGGGCTGCGAACGTACAGGCTTGACTCTCCATTTCCTGAAGAACTAAATCGCCAACTTGTAACCAGACTATCCAGTATTCACTTTGCTTGTACGGATGAAAACCGGACGAATTTGATACAAGAACGTGTTCCATCCGAACAGATATTTGTAACAGGAAACACCGTCATCGATGCACTGATGACTACATTACAAATCCCTGTTACATTACCTAAACAATTACATTTAATAGAATCAAAAAAATGGAATATCATCTTGGTAACAACGCATCGCAGAGAAAATATAGAAGAATTAAAAGAGGTATATCAGGCACTCCATATGATTGTTCAATCTCACAAACAAACCTTAATTGTATTTCCCGTTCATAAAAGCCCCAAAGTAAGAAAAGAAGTCCAAAAGTATCTTCCACGTCATAAACGAATTTTACTTGTGGAACCGATGGAATATCATTCGTTTTGTCATGTGATGAAGCGATCTACTATCATTGTTACCGATTCAGGAGGTATTCAAGAAGAAGCGATCTCTCTCGATGTCCCCGTTTTGGTAACAAGGAATACAACAGAAAGACCAGAGGGACTACAAGCAGGAGCAATCCGGTTAGTAGGAACTGAGAAGCAGGAGATCTTCCAGCAGATTCACTTATTACTAACCAACACGCAGATATACACGGATATGAAGAATGCGAAAAACCCATATGGAGATGGATTTTCGGCACAACGTATTCGAAAAGTGTTAAAAGCATACTTTCAAGATTAAAATTGGATACTATGCGTTCTTTAAAGATAAAATAATCAAGGCACTTACTATGAAGTAAAAGACCTCATACGTAAGTGCCTTGATTATTTTATCGATCCGGAAATTAAATTATACAAAATATAATTTAGATAAATATTGTTGACACTAGCAAATCATCGTGTTATATTTATTTTACAAAATTTAATTTTGCACAATACAAAACACATAGGAGGAACGATTTATGCAAAACCGATCGATTCCAAAAGCGGCAAAAATGGGCATATTAGTTACGGGAGCGATTTTTGCTTTAGTAGCTTGTTCAAATGCTACAGGGAAAACAGATAACCAAAATTCGAAAGAAAAGAGTGAGAAGAAAATGGAAAAAGTGGTACTAGAACCAAAAGCTCAGGAGTTTGCAGATGCAACTAAGAATCCACCTTATTTATTTGATTTAGGTCCAGTTAAAGGTAGAGAAACAGTAGATCAGGTACAATCCGGTAATATTAAAAAAACAGAAGTGGATATGGAAGATATCACTATACCGGTAGGGTCATCATCGGAAAAAGTATCTGTGCGTATTGTAAAACCAAAAAATGCTCCTAAAGACCTTCCAGTTATTTTATATACACATGGTGCTGGCTGGGTATTTGGAAACGCACATACCCATGATCGCCTTATTCGTGAACTAGCTGTCGGATCACAATCAGCTGTTGTTTTTACAAACTACAGTCTTTCTCCAGAAGCTAAATATCCGAAAGCCATCGAAGAAGTTTATTCTGCACTAAACTGGGTTAGCAAAAATGGTAAGGATAAAGGTATGAATCCTGATAAAATCTCGGTTGCCGGAGATAGTGTAGGTGGAAACATGTCAGCTGCTATCACATTAATGGCAAAGGAAAGAAAAGGTCCAAAGATCCAGAAACAACTTCTATTCTATCCAGTAACAGATGCTTCCTTCGAGACAGAGTCATATAAACAATTTAAAGAGGGATACTTCTTGCGCCAAGACGCTATGAAGTGGTTCTGGAACCAATATACAACAAGTGAAAAAGATCGTAATGAGATTACAGCATCACCTTTACGTGCTACAACTGAACAACTTAAGGGATTACCAGAGGCATTAGTCATCACAGCTGAGGCAGATGTATTGCGTGATGAAGGAGAAGCTTATGCTAACAAGCTTCGAGAAGCTGGAGTGAAAGTTACTTCTGTACGTTTCCAAGGAGCCATTCATGATTTTGTTATGCTGAATGCTTTAGCGGATACAGAGGCGGCTAAAGGCGCTATGAAACTTGCCAACTCTTGGTTAAAAGAATAGTAGTACAGAAAATAAAAGAACCCGATTTTTCGCTAACAGTGAAAAATCGGGTTCTTTTCAACGTCATTTTGATTTAGAAAGCTCAATAAGAGCAGTTCGCCCTCTATCAAATGTATCTTTAACCGTTATCTTCAAGCCGTTTTTAGGTAGTTTTTTCCCAGCTTCAGGCTTGTACGGACTTGTGTAATCGTTTCCATCAAAGAAGGTACGAACACTAGATTGAGAAGGGTATTTCATTGCATAGGCTGGATATTTGATATCAATGGGCGATGTTTTCGTAAGGCCAAAAGCTGAGTCAGCTAGTTGGATCCCTGTTTGTGCCGCATTGCCATTATCCCAATAAAATCCTTGTTGATGCGAGTCAACCACCCCAAGGAATCCTTCGCCTGGATGTTTTCCAGTCATATTATCTTCGCCATAACGTCCATCATAATACCACACAACCATACCTGGATCATATCGAAGAAGGCTTTCGTGACGACGGATATGGGCTAATCCCTTGTCTACTCCGTTATGAGTACGCCACTCAATCAAGTAGTAGTTAGGGAAGGGAGTAGGGGAGCCATCAAATGTTTTAAAACCTTGTAATGTAAAAGTAGGGGTACCTTCCACATCATCTTGAAATACATTGTTACCATTTGCCATTACACGAATATTGTCCACAAAAAATCCTTCTTGGGCAATGGCGATATCGGTTACATAATTAAATTCAAGCTTAACCTTCTTACCAACGAAGGCGGCTAGATCCAACTGCTCATTTTGCCATTTTCCATTCGTTCCTGTATAGGTTTTGATGTTAACAGGAGTAGTAGAGCCTTCAGCATAAGCGTTTACATAGATATAATCGTAATCTACTTCCAGATCCCACCAGGCATCAAAAGAGAGATTCGCAGTGGTAGCGCCTGTCAAATCAATCTCAGGAGAGGTCATTTTGGTATTGATAAAATCCCCTTTTGTAGAGAAGTAGGACAATTCCCCTAAAGGTTGTGTTGCTGCCTCCTTGTTCACATCAGGCAAGTCAACCTTTAGTAGCTTTCCGTATTTTCCGTTCTTTACAGCTTCATCTAGCTCCAACGTCATTTTTCTCTTCCCTAATTTCTTGAGATCTACTACCTTTGGAACAGGCCAATTGCCTCCAAACGTCTCATGGAAGTATAACTTTGCCCATGCACTTAAACCGGGAGGCTCCATCCCTAATGTCCGTCCAGCCCAACTTCCAAGCGACATAGCAGACCAATATTCAACAGGGGACCCCGAACCTGTTGAACCTGTATCGTATTCATCAGGGAGACCAATGTTATGTCCATATTCGTGAGCAAACACACCTACTGCACCATCTTCAGGTTGGATAATGTAATCATAAGCCTTTAAACTACTACCTGGGATCGGAACAGGTTTATCAGCGATAACAGAGCGGTGAGACCAAATAGCATCTCCACCCAGCGATCCACCACCCGCTTCTTCACCAGTACCCGAGTGGACAATGAAGAGTGCATCTAGGATGCCATCTGGCTCCATTACATTTCCATCTCCATCTTGATCATACGGATCCCGAACATCGTACTTTGCTTCGTTCCCTTTGATTTGTTTCCCTACACTTTCGAGAGTCTCTACAACCAGTGCCCGTGGGTTCACATCTTTGTCATTTCCTTGATGTCCTCCGTAATAAGCAGCTTCATGTTTAGACTGCATCCACGGAGTTACGGTGCCATTTACATCCCAAAAACCAGATGATTGTTGCATATAGTACTGACGGAAGGAAAGGAGCTTCTCGCCTTTATCATTCTTAAAACCATTTGAGTTAAAAAGTAGGTCCTGATAATGTTTTTGGTTAAAATCTTTTACCCAAAAATCAAACTGAGAATCAGGTTGAATCTGATTGTGTTTAAAATTAGGGAATTCAATTAAAGCAACCACACCGTTTTCTTTATGTTTCGTAGGTTTAGAAGGGGAAGGGGTGTCAGACTCTGTGAAGTTCGCAATCTCTTTCGAGCTACGCTGAAAACTTGCTTTCTTCCCTTTTTCCGCTCTTTTACCAAACTTAGAGGTAACATCTAAACCGTCTGTCTCAGCAAATGGTATCTTTCCATTCTGAACATACTCTTTAACAGCTTTTTCAATTTCCTTTTGAGAAGCACTTTCTTTGATTTTGCCTTGTTTCTTAAGGGCGCGGACTAGCCTGTCCTGATTGATAATAGACCAATCAATATGGTCTGTATCCGCAAGAGCCTTCTTAGTTGTCGCATGGACATCAGACTGAAGTGATGGTGTGATAAATGCCGTTCCAACCAGTAATGAAGTAGAGAGTAGGGCGATTATTGATTTGCTATGCTTCACCATAGCCCCTCCTTATATATAATAGATCCAATTACATTTTTATTATAATTCAAATATATTTGTATTATCAATAAATTTTGAAATAAAAATAAGATAGTTGCCTTTAGAATTCCTTGGCAACTATCTTATTTTTATTTATATACTGGTAAACTATTTTAATCCATTATTACTTAGAAAACGATCTAGAACATTTTTTACTATTTTAGATAGAATGGGATCCACAATTAAGCTACTACCAAACGCAATGGAACCTACAGAGAAGACTCCTCCACCTTTAGGATGATCGTAGTAAATCATCTCAGCGCCTTGCTTCTTTTTTGGATTTGCTCCCTTAGCTAGGAGTATCGTATTTTTTGGGGTGAACTCATCCATAATATCTGTCTCATGACCGGAAGCTCCCCCAAGCAATCCTTTTTCTCCCACTAAATCTCCATTTTTTAATCCTGTATTAGCGAAAATCCAATGATCTGCATTTTTAATCTTATATGGATAAAACATATTCGTAGCAGGCCCGTTAAATCGTACACCTAACACTCCGGATTCTGTACGATTTAAATCTCTCCATAATCCACCCCGTTCACCATTTAATAGATGATGTGCCCCATCTTTTTTTACTTCCATCCAGTTTTCCTTAATTACTGTTTTCCAGTAGCATCCGTTCCCAGACAGATAGATCACATTCCCGCCATGGTCCAGAAATTGTTCCAATGCATCATACATCTCTTTCGTCCAATATTCGCCATGAGTATTAATAATCAACGTCCCAAAGTCGTTTAGTAGATGAGGCTGATGATGTAAATCCCAGTCTGAAATCAGGCTGTAGGGGAAATGATTTTTCTCTAGCCAAGCTAAAATACATTTTTCTCCGCTTGTAAGATGTGTTACCAGTCCTACAGGTGTCGCCGAAGGGTTTGGACGTTGGGTGCTAATTAATTGAGCCGAATCCGATGGCTTAATATGATCGGGTGCGGAGTACCAGTAAAGGGAAGCGCCTCCCCATGAGTTATAAGCCTGCCATGTATTAGTTGACGAGAGAATGGCAATTCGCTTGTTTTTAGGCCTACTTACATAAGAAGTATCTCGTAAGTTAAATGATACATGGAACTCTTTTCCAGATGAATCATAAAGTCTTGCTCCATACAAACCCGTCTGCCAATCTAGAGGGATTTGAAACACATGGCTTGTTTCCCAATTCGCGCCGTTTCGATATGCATAGAGATCATAGTTTTGTTTCGTTCCTGAAACGTTCTTAATCTGGTGAACAAGTTTTTCCTCAGCACCATAGCGAATAAAATCAATTGAAAAGGAGGGGAGGGGAGAATGAACTTTTAATTCTATTTTCTCTCCTGGATTATATGTGACAAAAGATGTATATCCTTCTATATCATGTTTATTCTCTACAATCGGAGCAGCACTAAATTCAAATTCCATTTCAATAGGCCGAATTTGTTTAGGATGTTTACTTTGGACATCTACATAAATAGGGCTGCCGGCGAATAGTTCAGGAGAGATGTTTATTTTCACGATTGATATCTCTTCGCTACCTTTATCGGTTTCGACTTGAACCTTTGATATAGGAATCACTTCAGTAATCGGATTATTATTTTCTCCACAAGGGATATTGATATCTTTATCAATGATGATATTGATGGATAGTGCCTTTGGTAATGGATTTTTATACTTAATTTTTAATACCGATTGCATGGCTTTCGTAATTTGTACTGAATCATAGTTTATTCTTTTACCTAGTGGATGTTTCTTCATATATCTTTTTACTAATTCAGAACGTCCTAGTATATCTGATGCAGGGAGGACAGATAGCGAAAGAGTGGTGACGACAACTTGTATAGACTTTTTTAAAAATTCTCTTCGATTCATAAGTCACTTCCTAGTTGGGTATTTAACGTTGGAGTACCCATATTAACCTTATCCAAACGATTTTTAGCGTACATTATGTTAACATACTGAGACGATTACTAATACGAAAGAATATTTCCAAATAACAAAATCAGATTTAGTACTAATCTACCAAAAAGTTTACAATCTAATTCAACAGTAAAAGGGAGCAACTTTTTTAGTTACTCCCTTTTGTTTATTTCAGTTATACAGGTGCATCCTTGGAAACAGCCAACTTATCGACTAGCCTTTTACTCGTTGCATTTAGGTTTCGGATCTCTACGGTGTTATGATTTTCACGAAGCTTAATGACCACTCTATCAATTGCACCTACCGCCGAGTCATCCCAGACTTGGGAGTGGGTAAAGTCGATTACGATGTGTGTATGTTGTACAGTAAGATCAAATGACTTTAAGAAACTGTCAACAGAAGCAAAAAAGAGTTGCCCCTCAGCCGCGTACTGGATATCAGAATCAGATTGTTGCTTGGTTACCTTCATCCTAGATATTTTAGACACAAAGAATATGGCACTTAAAATAACCCCTGCGATAACTCCTTTTGACAAATCATGTGTATAGACTACAATCGCTACTGTTACTAACATTACGATTGAATCACTTTTTGGAGCTTTTATTAAATAAGAGAAAGAATTCCAGTCAAAAGCCCCAATGGACACCATAATCATAATTCCCACGAGAACAGCCATTGGTATCTGTATTACGATATCACCTAGAGCAATGATTAGAAACATTAAACCCATACCAGCTACAAAGGTCGAAAGTCTACTACGCCCTCCAGATTTCACATTAATCACAGATTGCCCAATCATCGCACACCCCGCCATACCTCCAAAGAATCCTGTAATGATATTAGCAATCCCTTGTCCACGAGCTTCTCTATTTTTATTACTATCCGTATCCGTCATGTTATCTACAATCGATGCGGTTAACAGTGTTTCTAACAACCCTACAATGGCTAATGCAAGAGAATAGGGGAAAATAATAGCTAATGTATCCATATTAAAAGGAACATCAGGTATAAAAAAAGGGGGTAAAGATTGCTTCATAGTACCTAAGTCCCCAACAGTTCGCAAGTCCACATCACTAAATATAGCAACGGTTGTGAGTAAAATGATGGCAATAAGGGGGGAAGGAATGGACTTTATAAACCGTGGAATCACATATATCATGAGCAGTGTAATCCCAACGAAAATATAGGTCATGTTAGAAATGCCAATAAAATGAGGAACTTGGGCCATAAAGATTAAGATAGCTAGTGCATTGACAAACCCCATCATAACAGCACGTGGAATAAACTTCATCAACCTGGCTACTTTACATACACCAAATAAGATTTGAATGATCCCCGTCAGTATAGTTGCTGCTAGTAAATAGTTTAGCCCATGCTCTTTCACTAACGGTACCATGAGTAGTGCCATCGCTCCTGTTGCTGCCGAAATCATTCCCGGTCTTCCCCCAACAAATGAAATGGTGACAGCAATACAAAAGGATGCGTATAGCCCAACCATGGGGTCTACACCTGCTATAATAGAGAAAGCAATTGCTTCTGGAATAAGTGCTAATGCAACCAAGATTCCAGAAAGTACATCCGCTCTTACATTGGAAAACCATTCTTTTCTCAATTTTTCTACCACTTTCATTGCACCTTTCATTCTAAAGTTCAATAATATTAGTCTATCGACACTTTTCGTACAAAAGAACTAAATTATTTGCTTTAGCTGAACTGAAAAAGAGAGTACCGCTAGAATTAGCAGTACTCTCTTTTTCATGCTTATTTTGTTTTTGAAATCTCAATTACAGCACTTCGTCCTTTGTCTGTCGACTTCTTCACGGTTACTTTCAAACCATTTCTTGGTAGGATCTTACCTGATTCCGGACTAGCTGGACTTGCATAGTTATAACGATCATCGAAGGTACGAATGCCAGCTTGGGAAGCGTACTTCATCGCATAAGTTGGATACTTGATATCAATAGGAGATGTTTTGGTTGAACCAAAAGCGGCATCTGCTAACTGGAAGCGTGTAGGAGCTACGGTTCCATTATCCCAGTAAAGTCCATTTTGATGCGAGTCAACGACTCCAAGGAACCCTTCGCCTGGATGTTTCCCAGTCATGTTATCTTCACCGTAACGACCATCATAATACCATACAACCATGCCTGGATCGTACTTCAAGATGCTGTCCGAACGACGGATATTTGCAAGCCCTTGATCCACTCCGTTATGGGTACGCCATTCGATCAAGTAATAGTTAGGGAATGGGGTAGGAGCACCATCAAATGTTTTAAAACCTTCCATCTTAAATGATGGGGTTCCTTCTACATCATCTTGGAATACATTCTTTCCGTCTGCGGTCACTAGAATGTTATCTACAACAAAACCTTCCAGCGCTAACCCTACATCCGTTACATAGTTAAACTCAACTTTAATCTTTTTACCAACAAAATCCTTTAGATCAAGTTGTTCGTTTTCCCATTTTCCGTTGGATCCTGTATAGGTTTTGATGTTAACAGGGGTAGTGGAGCCGTCAGCATACACGTTTACATAGAGGTAATCGTAATCTTGCTCAATATCTCTCCAAGAATCAAAGCTAAGTTTTGATTCTGTGGCACCGGTTAGATCAATTTCAGGTGATGTCATTTTGGTGTTCAATGAGTCACCCTTTGTTGAGAAGTAAGCCAATTTACCCGTAGGCTTTGTTATTGCTGGCTTTTCAACATCAGGTAAGTTTACTTTGATAAGCTTACCTTTCTTACCATCTTTCACTGCTTCATCGAGCTTAAATTTCTTTTTCTTCTTGCCTAACTTATTCAAGTCAACTACTTTTGGAGCTGGCCAATTCCCACCAAATGTTTCGTGGAAATAAAGTTTAGCCCATGGACTAAATCCTGTTGGCTCTGTGCCTAGTACTTTACCAGTCCAGCTACCATTGGACATAATTGACCAAGCTTCTACAGGAGATCCAGATCCGGAATAAGCAGTATCGTATTCATCAGGCAAGCCAATATTATGACCATATTCGTGTGCAAAGACACCTACTGCACCATCTTCTGGTTGAATAATATAATCGAATGCTTTTAGATTGGTACCTGGGATCTCAACAGGTTTGTCAGAGATAACAGAGCGATGGGACCAGATGGCGTTTTCACCTAATTCACCACCACCTGCTTCTTCACCAGTACCGGAGTGAACGATGAAGAGTGCATCTAGAATACCATCTGGCTCCATTACGTTTCCATCTTTATCTAGATCGTATGGATCACGAACATCGTATTTTGCTTCGTTCCCTTTGATCTGTTGCCCTACAGTCTCCAAGGTTTCTTTTACAAGAGAACGTGGGTCAGCATCCTTTGCCGCGCCTTTATGTCCACCATAGAAAGCTGCTTCATTTTTTGCTTGGATCCATGGGGTTACGGTACCATCTACATCCCAAAATCCAGATGATTGTTCAAGGTAGTATTGGCGGAAGGAGATGTACTTCTTACCTGTATCCGTTTTGAAACCATTAGCATTAAAGAGTAAATTCTGATAATGCTTTTGATCAAAATCTTTTACCCAGAAGTCATGGGGAGAATCTTGTTTGATTTGATTATGTTTAAAATTCGGAAATTCAATTAAAGCAACAACACCGTTTTCTTGATGTTGCGATTTTTTAGAATTCGAATCTAAACGGATGTTGTCTGATTCTTGTAGGTTATCAACTTCTTTTACGGCTTTCTGTTGATTTCCTTCTTTCCCTTTCTTTGCATCCTTACCAAATTTGGATCTGGTATCAAGGCCATCCGTTTTAGCAAAAGGAGTTTCGCCTTTTTTGACAAACTGCTCAACCGCTGCTTCAATCTCTTTCTGAGAAGCACTTTCTTTGATTTTGCCTTGTTCTTTCAGTGCACGAATCAACTTATCTTGATTGACAACAGACCAATCAATATGACCATCCGTAGAGGTATCTTTCGGGATAGCATTTACATTCGTTTGAAGTGCTGGGGTTGCAAATGATGTAGCTACGAGGAATGAGGTAGTGAGTAATGCAACGACCGATTTCTTGGTCTTCAATATAGAGCACTCCTTCTTTAACCCAGTAATATACTAAGATTAGCAATATACCAAGATTAGTAATTATTTTAATACTATATTATTATAGGGTGGAGTTAAATTATTATCAATAGAAATTCTTATAATTTTAATGTTCAAAAACAAGAAAAATCAACCAAATTAATAAATAAAAAACAAAACCCCAGTCCAGAAGAGGAGAAGGGGTTTTGTTTTAATGATGATCTGTCTTGCATGCAGAAGAACAGTATCCTTGAGATTCTTCCAAGCACCGAGGACAAACGATATGACGTTTATCGCATACGGTGTTTCGGCAGTTTATATATTGATCTGATTTCTCTCCACAATGATGACAAGTTGTGATGACGGTTGGGTGAACATGGTTAATCGGAACGGAGATTCGATCATCAAAAACATAACAAGATCCTTCAAACAGGTCACCTTGAACCTCTGGATCCTTACCATAGGTGACAATCCCGCCATCTAACTGAACTACATCTTGAAAGCCTTCTTGTAATAAAAAGCCTGATAGTTTCTCACAACGAATTCCACCCGTACAATAGGTGAGAATCTTTTTATCTTTGAATTCATGTAAGTTCTCACGAACCCACTTGGGAAACTCTCGCGTAGTTTGCAATTCAGGGCGGATAGCTCCACGAAAATGCCCTAAATCGTACTCATAATCATTACGACCATCAATGATAATTACATCATCCTGTTGCAGTAATTGATGAAATTCTTTTGGAGATACATGTTTCCCTGTAACTTGATTTGGATCGATATCGATCTCAGGATCTAAGTTCCAAGCAACAAGTTCTTTCCTCGGACGAACATGCATTTTTTTGAAGGCATGTCCAACATGGGGGTCGATTTTAAATTGCATATTCGAGAAAAGAGGATGGGATTTCATATATTCCATATAACGCTCGATATTTTCCTTTGTCCCTGATACTGTGCCATTAATTCCCTCGTGAGAGACTAAAATTCGTCCCTTTAGATGGATTCTTTTGCAAAAATATAAGTGTTCTTTGGAAAATTGCTCTGGACTTTCAATCGGTACATATTGATAATAGAGTATAACCTGATAAGGTTCCTTGGGATTTATGTTAGACATTCTCATCACCTGCTTTTTTAAAGTACAACTATATATGGTGACATAATTTCACAAGAATCTCAATGACCTCATTTAATTTCTTCTTTTATGCATTATATCTTACATTTCTGTCGAAACTGAGTAGTAGGAGTGATGGAGATGCGATATGTAGCAGGTAATTGCCTTTGGACTGCTCAGACAACAATTCCCAAACAATATTCATATCTAACAACTGATCTTCAAACAGAAGTTGTTATCGTAGGCGGGGGGCTTGCAGGAGCAATCACAGCCTATCAATTTGCAAAAGCCGGAATCCAGACTGTATTAGTCGAAAGGACGATTATTGGGTATCTAAGTACTAGAGCTTCGACATCGATTCTCCAATATGAAATAGATACCAATATGGTGCAGTTGCAGAGTATGTATGGAATTGATGCGGCAGTTCGATCCTTTCAATTGTGTTTTGACGCTGTATCTGATCTGGAAAAGGTTATTCAAACTCTTGATGATGACTGTGAATTCTCTCGTTCACCTTGCCTTTATTATTCACCAAAAAAGAATGATGTACGTTGGTTAGAGAGAGAATTCAATCTTCGGAGAAAGCATGGGTTTCCTGTAGAATGGATTCAATCAGAACAAGACAATGAACGCTTTTCTTTTCCGATCGCTGGAGGGATTTTATCTACTGATGGAGCCGGAACGGTAAATCCGTACAGGCTTACTCACGCTTTGCTTCGAGAAGCAGAGAAAGCAGGAGCAAAGATTTATGAGAATACAGATATAGACAAAATTTATGACGAGCCCTCCAATGGTCAAACGAAAGTAACTACTCAACACGGCTTCCATATAACAGCCAAAAAAATTGTTATCTGTACAGGGTATGAGGCTAAGAACTTGATTCGCGGACAACGATTGGGGTCATTAGCACGTACTTTTAACATTGTCACCAAGCCTTATCCAGAGGTTCCTGGCTGGTATGATAGATGCATCATACGTGATACTGATGAACCTTATACATATGTTAGGAGTACAAATGATCAACGGATTATCATCGGCGGAGAAGATGTAAATGCGGGTGGTGTGAGTAGTAAAATATCTAATCTAGATGATGAAGATCCATTGGTTGAACAGCAGTATAATCGACTGTTGGCCAAGCTTCAAGAACTCTTTCCTCAATTACAGGTACAGCCTTCTGATATTGAATTCCAATACCATGCACTTTTTAATAACACTAAAGATGGACTTCCTTTTATCGGTCAAGTGGACTACTATCCAAATTGTTATTTTAACTTGGGGTATGGAAGTAATGGAATTCTCTCTGTGTTAACCGGCTCTAAATTGTTACTTGATCTATATCAGGGGAAAAAGAGTCCTGACTTGGATCTGTTTCATTTTCAGCGATAACATGATTAAACAAATCACCCGCTAATGCTTCATGCACAGCAGGGTGATTTGTTTTTGTTTTTATGGGATGTGAGGAAGAGGGGAGAACTCTTTATTATCGATAAATATATTCCGAACAGCTCCGGCTGATTTTTTGTTAGTCATTTGGATCTTATGATTGGAAAATCGCAATTTAGGGGAACGGATAATCGTTACGTCTTCTATCTGAAGATAAGAAAAATCCCCCTGATTCAATTCAATAAACTGCTGTTCAATTCCCTCGCAGTGAATGTGAGAAATTTGGAACCTCTTTGAACGACCGTAGTTAAAGAAGAGAGCTGAACAACAGTTTCGAACAACTGTGTTACTTATATGGATTTGGCAGTCATCGCAATTGGGATAATCACCTGCTGGAGATTGAAAAGCGATACCCCTCCGGTAGCCTTCAATCGTACAGTTCGTAATTTGAGCATCCGTTTGAGCGGGGTATAAGCGAATCCCGGCGTTTGATAACTTCGATAACCCTTTTTCACTTCCTGAGCGGTATCGAATCTTACAGCCTTCGATTAACACTTCTTTACAAGGGGAGTAGAAGTGAATCCCGGCGTTACCAAAACCGAAATTGATAATTTCACAATCGCGAATTCGAAAGCCATAAAAAGTTAGTTGTAGGGGAGAGGACTTATCAGGATTTCCTGAACTAATTGCCTGTGAATCGGCTGCAATTCCTGTTCCGGCTGAATTGATAGCTCGGCAATTTTGGATTGTAATATCTGAGCTATAACCATTATGACTAAGCAAGAAAGAGGCTCCAGCAGCACAAACATCTACTACATTATCGATCAAAGCTTCACAGGAGCCTTCTAAGTCGACTGAGTGACGCATTCCGCATGTATACCCATCCCGTACGGTAATGCCATTGCAACCACCAAAAAATTGAACTCCATAACCCTGGCCGCCGCCAACTACTTGAGGATCTGTAAATTCAAAGCCTTCTACACGTGTTTGGATTGCTTTTCGTACCTGTATCCCAGACCCGGCACCCCTTGTTCCTTGTATATTCATAATCTGAAGGTTGCGAACATAGTTAGCATATATGCCTCTTCCGCAAGTAGACCCTTCTAACATTCGATATCGAAAGCCATCTATTTTTACATTTTCTACTGGATTTACTTTATATACATTCACACCAGATGGGGCAAGGGACTTGGGTAAACGTATATAATCTCGAAGCCATATCGTATTATTTTCCACGAAAAAGACCTCATGTACTTCTGTGTTTAAATCTGTGTGGTTATCCTTAAATCGTACAGAATCATCTGTTACAACAATCATATCCCCAGGCTGTATATTGCTTGGCTTCATAGAAAGAGTTATTTTCTGGTCTCGTCGATTTGCCGGTTCGAGTAGTTGATAGGAGAGATCATCTCGGGTTCCTTCAATGATAAAGATATCTTCGTTGCACTTTGTAGGGATGAATTCTACAACTCCCGCACACCGGATATGAATAGATTTCTGAATGAGTAGTGAATCGAGATAATAGGTTCCACTTGGAACGATTAATTCACCACCATCTCGAAGCAATGAAATAGCTCGTTGGAATCTGCCTAGATCATTTTGTTCAAGAGGAGATTTGTCCATCTTACTGATTGAGATTCGAGCAACTTTCAAGATTCTCACCTCCAAAAAATCCTAATACTAAAAATATGTATACCACCGTGCTATTAGTATAAAATGGAAAATAGAAATATCTGCTCATTTTTCTTGGATGCATTGTATTCCGATCCATATAAGAGAGGGGCTTTTGGTATCATGGAACCAAAGGTAACGAACAAGGAAGAAATATTAGTTGTAGGAATCGCTACAACAACAAATAACGAGAAAGAACTCTCTAACACTGGGGAAATCTCAAAGCTATGGAGTCGTTTCTACACAGAGGAAATCTTTCATGTAATTATTAATCAAGCTGCTCCAACAGAGGTATTAGGTGTATATACTCAGTATACAACCGGGGCTTCAGGTGATTATTTGATGTTGATCGGGCAGCAAGTTTCTAACACGAATCAAACTGATGATAAATTAGTGCAGATTAAAATTCCAGCATCCAAATATTTGGTTTTCACTTCGAAACAAGGTCCTGTTGCTCAAGTGGTACCAGAAACTTGGAATATGATTTGGCAATGGTTTGAGGAGCATGATAGTAAGAGGGCCTTTACGGGAGACTTTGAGTTATATGATGAAAGAGGGAAGAATCCTGAACAAGCTATTGTTGATATCTATATATCAATTAAATAGCTCTAAATAAGGTTACAAAACAAATATTTTGTAACCTTATTTAGTAAACAGAGAGCGAAGTCTTATTCTAGACAAAAACTTTCATTTTATATGTGATTGGTTCTACTTCTCATTAGATAAAGTTAACTATAGTTTTGAGAAATTAGTAGGATTTTGGCGAAACGGAGAATTAACTGACTCCATGATCGAAGGGTCTCTACGAAAAACGATATCTTTTCCGTTTTGGTCAATCAAAAGGATTGAAATCCTTTTGTCGTCTTTTTCGAAGTAGAGTTCGTGCCTTGGAGGCAACACATCCTCTATCGTTTCACCCGAAACTAAATGATTTAAGTGTGTTTGGTCCTAAAACTAAATAAAACAACGTTACAAAACACGGGGTAACTCATCTAATCTCGATAAGTTACCCCGTGAAAATCAGTTTCCTTTGATAATACGCCCTTCTATTTTTGCATGAAATGGTTGTGGTAATTGTTTTACATACTCTACCAGACCATCTAAATCCGTAGGCCCTACTGTTCGATGGGTCCCTTTTCCAAATTCGGTAAATGCATCTCCTCCAGTTGCAAGGAAATTATTGGTCGTCACGGTATACTCTTTTGCTAAGTCAATCTCTATCCCGTCTGATTTTTTCAAATCATATACGCGATCATTTACAGGACGAGCACTATCCCATTTATAAGTCAAACCACTAATTTGCAACATTCGAACACGATCTGGATCTTGGAACTGTTGATTGAGCACCCTTCTTACCTGCTCCCCGGTAAGTTTCATCGATACGAGATCGTTACCAAATGGCTGGATGGTAAAAAGATCTCCCCATGTAACCTTTCCTGCTGGCATATCTGCGCGAATACCTCCTGGATTCATAAAACCAAAATCCGTCGACATTTTCCAGCGCTGTGAATCTGCGATAAAGTTTCCGAGTGCTGACTCACCAGAGGCGTTTTCTGCTCTTGTAATGATTCCTGAAGACTGCGCTACCTCTCTACTAATAATCGGAGCTACTTTGGCTTTCGCTTTTTCCACGATCTCATGTGTACGAGCATCAGGAGTTATACCTTCATGATAGGTATAAACGATCTCAGAAGATTTTTTTACAACGTCTTTCGTTCTCTTATCAACCACTACATCCACATCAGCAAAAGCACTTCCATAGCTACCCGCTTGTACAACCATCTTACCATCCACTGTTCCGTTTAGATATGTATGACTGTGGCCAGCGAATACAACATCTACTTCAGGATCGAGCTTTTGAGTAATATCTGTAATCGGTCCCGTGATCTTACCCGTAGTAGTATCTTGTAATCCACCTTCATGCGCTAAAACCATAATCGCTTTGACATCTTGTTTCTTTAGTTCCTTTACTTGCTGGTTTACAGCTTCTGCTTCATCCGTGAAGATTACATCTTTTACCCCTTCTGGTGTTACAACACTCGGGGTCGTCTTCGTAACAACTCCGATAAATCCAATCTTTACTCCTTCCACTACCTTAATTGCATGTGGAGGAAGAATCGGTTTCTTTGTCTTCTTGTCTAATACATTGGCTACGATATACGGGAAGTTTGCCCCTTTAAAGAATCCTGTCTTGGGGTGATATCCTCCATCAATCATTCGCTTCAACTCTGTTAAACCCTCATCAAACTCATGATTTCCAACTGTGCCCACGTCAAAGTTCAACTTGTTTAGGATATCGATGGTCGGTTCGTCTTGTAATAAAGCAGATGCTGGAGAACTTGCTCCTACCACATCTCCAGCATGGACAAGAAGTGTATTCTTGTTTTGTGCTTCGCGTTGTTTGAGGTGTGCAGCTAAGTATTCAGCAGTACCTGTCGCTTTATCATTTGCTTTCCCGGACTTATCAATCTGCCCATGAAAATCATTGATACTGAGAATTTGCAAATGGAGATTCGGATCGCCAGCCTCTACATCCACTCCCCTATCAAAACCTGTTAGTAAACTAGCTGAAATAAGTACACCAGCCATAAATCCGACTGAAGTACACTTGATCGGATATTTCAAAAAACTCACCTCTCCTTTATATTCTTATAATTGCAATCCATTCACTTTATCCACCATTTTGACTGCAACGTTTTCATTTTAGCAACAAAAGTAATTATTTTCTATATAGTTTCTAATTAATTGAAGAAAGAATAAAGTAGATAGAAACTACCCTCTTATTTCTATTCATTAAAATAATATAAAACATAGTAAAAATATAAATAAAAAATAGAAATATTTATTTATGCATGATATATTATATATATACGTAATTAAATCTCAAGGAGGAATCCCGTTGGAGCCGAAACACTCTGATCAATGGAAGCAAATTGCTAGCTCATCGGAATTTATCAAGCTAATGAAAAGGAGGAAAAGATTTCAGTTTTTTTCCACAATATTTTTTGTTATGTATTACTTTGCACTCCCCGTACTAGCAGGTTATACAGGTTTATTAAACACAAGAATTTTTGGTTCAATAAATGGAATTTATCTTTTTGCCCTTTCTCAATTTTTTATGGCATGGATTCTTGCATTTATCTATGTGCGACACGCCAATCAACTTGATCAAACGATTGAACAAATCAAAAAAGATCTACCAAAGGAGGCTTTATCCTAGATGGCATTTCTCTTTTTTTCGATCATAGTCCTTATAACGTTGCTTATTACCTACTGGGCATCTAAACGTACAAGCACTACAGCCGACTTCTACGTAGCAGGAAAATCAATCTCAGGTTGGCAAAATGGCATTGCAATCGCAGGCGATTATATGAGTGCAGCTAGCTTCTTGGGGATTGCTGGGATTATTGCTTTATATGGATTCGATGGTTTCATGTACTCTGTGGGTTGGTTAGTTGCTTATCTGGTGGTACTCATTATAGTAGCTGAACCCTTGAGAAATACAGGTCAATATACTCTCGCTGATATGCTAGCTTATCGGATGAGCAGAAAGCCTGTGCGTGCAGTAGCCGCTCTTAGTACGATTACCATTTCTACTTTCTATATGATTGCCCAATTAGTTGGAGCTGGTGGGATTATTAAGCTTCTACTTGGCTTAGACTATGAATTATCTATCATTATTATCGGTGTACTGATGATCTTATATGTTGTGTTTGGAGGCATGTTAGCAACTACCTGGGTACAAATCATTAAAGCTGTGCTTCTTATGGCGGGCACAGCAATTTTAAGCTTTCTTGTTTTAAGTAAGTTTAACTTTAGTGTAGTAGAGATGTTTAACCAAGTTTCAGAACGATATGGTCAAACTTTTCTAGAGCCAGGAAAGCTATACAAAAATCCACTTGATAATATTTCCTTAGGTTTAGCCCTGCTTGCAGGGACTGCTGGCTTGCCGCATATTTTAATTCGATTCTATACAGTCCCTACCGCAAGAGAGGCCAGAAAATCAGTAGTGTGGGCCATGCTGATTATTGGAGCTTTTTATATTATGACTACATTTTTAGGATTTGGAGCTGCCTTGCTTGTAGGTCAAGACAAGATTACATTAGCAGATAAATCAGGTAACATGTCTGCACCATTGCTGGCAGAAGCTCTTGGTGGAACCTATTTCCTCGCATTCATTTCAGCAGTTGCTTTTGCGACGATCCTGGCTGTAGTTGCTGGATTAGTCATCTCAGCAGCTGGAGCATTTGCCCATGACTTCTATGCAAATGTGTTACGTAATGGTAAAGCAACCGAATCTGAACAGATAAAGGTTGCCAGATATGGTTCTGTCGGGGTAGGAATTATCTCTATTATCTTAGCTCTTTTGTGCAAAAACCAAAACGTAGCGTTTCTAGTCGCACTTGCCTTTGCTGTAGCAGCTAGTGCCAACTTACCAGTAATTATTTTTAGTCTATTTTGGAAGCGCTTTAATACTTGTGGAGCAGTAACTGGTATGCTGACAGGCTTACTCAGCTCCATCATCTTAGTGATTATTAGTCCTAATGTGATGGAAGCTAGTGCTATTTTCCCTCTCAAAAATCCAGCCCTCCTTTCCGTCCCTCTGGGTTTCATAGGTGCCATTTTAGGTACGCTTTTATCAAAAGATACAACATCTGAGGAGTCATACACAGAATTGTATGTAAGGGCCAATACGGGTATTGGTATGAAAGATTAGACTAAACTTCGCCCAATGATCAATGAAGTACATAAAATAAGCCAGTCGTTATTTCAACGACTGGCTTATTTTATAATACCTAAACCTACTTTTGTCAGCTTTCCCGATCAACTTTATCATTTTTGATCCACTTGAGAAATTTCTCCTTAATTTTCATACGCTCATGATCAAACCAACCATTTTTCATCTGCTCCATCAGTTGTTTTTTGGTGATTTCTCCGTTGCGATATAATCTACTTAATTCATGACGGACATTTTGAGATAGATGTTCAAAATCATCCATGTAGTGCCCCCCTGTTCTTTAGATCTGCATAGATGAGAGGGTATAATAGATAACTAAATAAAACAGCTCTCTCGATCTCTATTTGTTCATATGCATGAACTTCTCTGCCCGTCAGGGACATAACTCCAATTCGTTTGCTTTTATCAGGACCTGCATGAATGGGGATACATAGCAGACTACGGTATTGCTTCGTTATGAGTTCAATTCTCTCGTACTCGATCGAATCTTGTTCGGTGTCCGGAATATAATAGATCTTGTTAGTCCTCCAGCATCGTCCTGCTGCACTCCCATCAATGATAGGCTCATACTCTTTTACTCGGGGAGAATGTCCACTAGAATGTACGTAATGACTCAATTTCTCTGCTGAATGGGGATGCTGTACATGAATCACAATCCTTGGGTTTTTCTCACGGAACCCTTTCAAACTATTAATGAGGTAGTCTAATAAATAATCAAATGTATCATCCCGATTTTCTTCAAATTCGTTTGCAGCTGCTATCGCGGCTGCTACCTCTTGCGCAGCGTACATGACTTGGCTTGTAAAGTAAGTTTCGTCATCATACTTACTATCGAGCTCCGTAAATAAATTCTGGATTTCCGTTAGCTTTTTTGATTGCTCTTGGATCACCTGCGTATATTGAGCATTCTCGCCTTTTACCACCGTTAATTGTTCCTCTAACTCCATTTTTATTTTTTCCGTTTCCTCAATTGAATCCTGATCGATAATCTTCCTTCCAAACCAGTCAATATCCCCCCTAGCTAAGCGGTAAAAGTAAATCAGAACAATGACCATTAAAGTACCTGCTACTAAAAAAGACAAAAAATCGAAGAACCAACCCCCATTTTCATCAAGGGTTTTAAAAAATTCAAAAATGGCATCCCAGTTCATCGTGTCACTACCCCTTTCAAAGGAGAAACAGGTAACAAATGGTATTTTAAATTAAATATTCCCTATTTTCTTAAAAAATAACACGAAAAATATAGAGATAATTTCGCTATCATATAGCATATGTGAAGGAGCATACGATTGTATGGTGTAGTGAATTAGAGGAGTGAAAAAATATACATTTCATATAGTTATACAATGTGGTGAGAAGCTAAATGGTTTAAATAGCCATCTTTGAAGATGGCTATTTCAGACCGCAGACAAAGTCTATTTTATAGACAAGGTTTGCGGTCTTTTTTGTCGAATTCTAATTATATAGAATCGACTACATGGAGGGATAGC